>DATGKS010000014.1:0-158386 GCA_035294545.1 Solirubrobacteraceae bacterium
CACGAGGACCTCGTCCGCGCGAATCTGTGGTGCCCCCGACATGCTCCTGCGCCGGGTCCGCGGCCGCACGCTCGGAGCGTAGGTCTCACCCTGTTAGCCGACCGTTGGAACGGTGCAGCGGTTGTGCGTGGAGTGCTCGCGGAACGTTGACGGCGCGTGAGCGCCGTGTTGGGCTCGGGCCACCGCGGCCCGGGCGTGTGCGCGGCCCGGGCTACCGCGGTCCGGATGCCGGCGAAGCGGGGACGCGGAGGATCCGCGCCGCCGGGCCGGGCAGGACCCAGTTCCAGCGGCCGAACAGGGAGACGAGCGCCGGGACGAGCAGCGCGCGCACGAGAAACGCGTCGATCAGGATCCCGGCGGCGAGCCCCGTGGCGAGCATCTTCAGGAACGACAGCGGCGCGGTCGACATCGCGACGAACGCGAGCGTGAGGATCAAAGCGGCGCTCGTCACGAGCCGGCCGGTGCGGCCGATGCCCTCGACCACCGCCGTCGAGGTGTCGCCCGTCTCGTCGTAGGCCTCGCGCATGCGGCTGAGGATGAACACCTCGTAGTCGATCGCCAGTCCGAACAGGAACGCGAACACGACGATCGGCACCCAGAACGTGATCGCGCCCGTCGCCGGCAGCCCGAACAGCGCGCGGCTGCCGTGCCCGTCCTGCCAGACGAGCACGAGGACCCCGTAGGCGGCGCCGAGGCTCACGAGATTGAGCACGACCGCCTTGGCGGCGAGCAGCAGGCTGCGGAACGCGCGCGCGAGCACGAGGAACGTGACGAGCGCGACGAGCGTGAGCAGCAGCGGGAAGCTGTCGTAGATCGCGTGGTTGAAGTCGACGCTCTCGGGCCCCGAGCCCGTCACCCCGAGCACGGCACGGTCGCCCCGGACAGCCGCGCGCACGCGCGCGATCACCGCGGTTCCCCCGCGCGCCCCGGTCTCCGGGCGCGGCAGGACGGTGACGAGCGCCGTGCCGCCGCGGGCGTCGGCGGGGCCCGACGGCGCCAGCGCCGCCCACACCCCCGGCACCCGGTCGAGGCGCGCCGCGACCCGGCGCGCGTCCCCGGGCGCGCCGACGAGCACGATGATCGGGTCGAGAACGCCGGTCGGCGTGCCGCCGGAGCGGAGCGTCTCAAGGCCCTGGCGCGGCTCGCCGGAGCGGGCCAGCGATGTCGTGAGCGGGCTTCCGATGTTGAGGCTCAACGCCGGCGCGATGAGCGCGCCGACGATCGCGAGGCCGGCGATCGCCGCCGGCCAGTGCGCGCGGTCGACGAGCCGCGCCCACCAGAACCACGGGGGGCTCGCGCTGTCGCGGCGGCGGAGGCGATGGCGATCGAGGCGCGGGCCGAGACTCGCCAGGCAGACCGGCAGCAGCGTGAGCGCGACGGCGACCGACACGAGCGGGATGAGGACGCCGCCCCATCCCATGCTGTGCAGGAACGGGACCGGGAGCAGCACGAGCGACAGCAGGCCGATCGCGACCGTGACGCCCGAGGCGGCGACCGCTCGCCCGGCGGTCGCCATCGTCAGCACGACCGCCTCGTCCGCGGATCGGTGCGCGGTCTCCTCGCGCCAGCGGGTCGTGACGAGCAGCGAGTAGTCGATCGCGACCCCGAGGCCGACCAGGCCGATGAGGAACTGCACGACGAAGTTGACGGTCGTGAGCTCGGTCAGCCCGAGCAGCAGCAGGAACGTCGTCGGGATCGCGACCGCCGCCATGATGAGCGGCAGCACCGCGAGCGCCGAGGCGAACACGATCGCGAGCACGACGAGCGCGCCGAGTCCGCCGAGCAGCGTCTCGACGAACACGCCGTTGCCGCCGCGCCGGCCGGTCGAGGACTGCAGCTGGTCGATGCCGGTCGTCCGCTCCGTGAATCCGGCGGGCAGCGCCGCGCGCACGGCGGCGGTGACCGCCGGTGTCGGGTCGGGGCTGCCGAAGCCGGCCTGGCCGGTGAACACGAGCATGAACGCGCTACGTCCGCCGGCGGTGAGGAACCGGGCGCTGCCGACCGTCCCGTAGCCGAGCACGCGATGGCGCCCGTGGTCGGACGCGGCCGTCTCCGCCCGGCGCAGGAGCGCCCGCCCGGCTGCTCCCGCGAGCGAGCGCCCCGCGGGCGCGGTGATGACCGGCACCGTCGGATCCTGGCCTCCGCCCTCCCCGTGGTACAGTGCCGCCACCTTCTGGCCCGTCTCGAAGCTCGGCCGGCCGGGCAGGTCGAACGTCTTGCCGAGCCGGCTCGTCGTGAGCGACGCGGTCGCGCCGCCGGCCCCGGCGAGCGCCACCCAGACGAGCACGACGAGGCGACGATGGGCGAGCACCCACCGCGTCCAGCTGACCAACGCGTCCCGCCGCCGCTCAGGCGCCTGGGTGCTCACCGGCCGCGTTTGCATCTCACTCATCTCTGACATAGACTATAGCTTTCTCGACAAGATACTTTTTCAGAAAGATACATCCATGTCAACCCCATCCGACGACATCTCCGGGATCGAGCCCGGGCGCGCCGAGGAGATCGAGGCGACGCGTGCCGCGTTGCGCCGCCTGACGACCGAGATCGACGCGCTCGACGCGCGCGCGGCGCGGTACGCGGGCGTCCACCGCACCGATCTGCACTGCCTCGACCTGCTCGCAAGCCGCGGACCGCTGTCGCCGTCGGAGCTCGCGCGCGCGATGTCGCTCACCTCGGGCGGCATGAGCATCGCCCTCGGTCGGCTCGAGCGTGCGGGCTACGTCCGCCGCGTGCCCAACCCGGACGACCGCCGCGGGGTGGTCGTCGAGGCGACCGAGCTGACGCGCCGGCGCGGGCGCGAGTTCTTCGGGCCGCTGGCGGCGATCGAACGAGAGATCCTCACCCGCTACCGGCCGCGCGAGCTGCGCGCCATCCACAGCTTCCTCGACGAGCTCGCGGCGAGGATCGCGGTGCACGATCCGTGAGTCAGCCGCGGAGCAGGCTGAGCATCGGCTCGGCGGCGCGCGTCGGGGGCGGCCGCCCCGTTCATCGTCGCCGTTGGGGGCCGCCCGTCGTGCGACGTTCCAGGTCAGCTGGAGGGATCGGGCGGGGGCCGGAGCAGCGAGCCGATCATCGCCCCGGCGACGCCGAGCCACGCGGCGAACCCGAGCCACACCTCGCCGCGGGCGATGTCGACCATGAACCCCATGTGGCCGGTGCGGCCGTACGCCGTGCTCGCGGCCGCGTACATCCCGAGCGGGAAGACCATGCTCCACCAGGCGGGCTCGTAGCGCAGGTGCTCGTGCAGGATGACGTGGCGTCCGATCGCGAACCCGAGCAGCAGCGGCATCCACCAGCTGCCGAACGCCCAGAGCAGGAACCCGAGCCCCGACACGACGTCCCGGGTGGCCGCGATCACGGGCAGCGAGGCGGGGAACTGGAGGATCCGCGCGGCGGCGAGCACGCTGATCGCGGTCGCGCCCATGTAGATCCAGTAGGTCGGGCTGAGCGCGTGGGGAGCGTGATCGAGCTCGAGCAGGTGGAGCGTGACGACGACCGCGAGCATGAGGTAGAGCACGACGCCGATCGCCCACAGCGCGACCGCGAGCGCCGCCATCGCGCGGGTGAGCGCCGGGTGCGAGGCGCCGACGATCGAGGAGGTCACCGACAGCGACTGGGTGGCGACGACGAGCAGGAACCAGCTCCCGTTGACGCCGGGCAGCATCGAGCCCGCGCGTCGCCCGATGACCATCGCGCCGAGAATCCCGTAGGTGAGGACGAGCCACACGGGGACGCTCGCGGCGCCGAGCACGAGCGCCGCGGTCGGATCCCGGGCGAGCGCGAGGCGCACGGCGATGACGTTGGCCGCCGCGACCATGCTGAAGTATCCGAACGCCCGGCTCGGGTCGCGGGCGTCGGCAAGGGCGCGCTGCCGGTAGCCGACCGCCCGCCAGACGTAGGCGACGAGCAGCAGCGCGAACGCCAGGCACGCGATCACAAACAGCGCATCCGACAGCGCCGCCTCGCGAACCAGGGCCAGGCCCGTGGAGACGATGCCGGTGGCCATCACCCAGGCGCCGTAGCCCGGGCTGAGCGCGGCGATCTCCCGGCGCAGCCGGCCTGCCGTCGCGCTCACAGTGCGCCCCCTGCCGGGAGGATCGGCGCTCGCCACCACATCGTCGGATCGACGAACACTCTCCCAGATCGCAGGTGTGGCCGCCTCTCCCAGCTCGCGGTTCGCAGCCGCCTCGCAACCGCTCTCAGGAGGGCGCGCGGCGCTCGACGCGGGTGACGATCGGGGAGCGGGCGACGAGGATCACCCCGATCGTCATGAGCACGAGGCTGACGAGCTCGACGCCGACGAACAGGGGCGCGAGCCGGATGCGCTGGGCGAAGAGCCCGACGCCGAGCGCGATCCCGCAGAGCGGCTCGGCGATCGTGAGCGCGGGCAGCGATGCCGGCAGGGGCGCGAGCTTGAACGCGTTCTGGTTGAGCGCGATGCCGACGACCGCGACCGTGAGCAGCGCATAGGGCTGCCACGAGGCGAGCAGCGCGCCGACGCCGTGACCGAGGCCGTCGACGGTGCGCTGGGTGAGCGCGTCCTGCACCCCGAACAGGATTCCGGCCGCAATCGCGACGACGGTCGCCTCCTCGCCGAGCGGGAACCGCTTCGCGCCCCACACGAGAGCGATCACGAGGCCGAACACCGCGACGCCGCAGACCACCCAGCTCAGCCCGGGCACCGCGGCGCGCGCCACCCGCGCCGGCCCGGCGGCCGCCATGAAGCCCGCGAGCCCGGCGATCAACAGGCCGGCGCCGAGGTACTCGCGCAGACCGAGGCGGGCCCGCTGCCAGGCCGCCGCCAGCGGCAGCGCGAAGAACAGGTTCGTCGCCTCGAGCGGCTCGACGAGCGTGAGGCTGCCCCGCCCGAGGGCGAGCGCGCCGAGCAGGTTGCCGCCGACCATGCTCGCGATGCCGAGCAGCCACAGCGGGCGCCGGGCAAGCTCGATGAGGAGCCCGGCGGACAGGTCCGAGCCCGGGGTGGCCGCCTCGGCGGCGACATGCTGCTGCACGACGAACCCGACCGCGAGCAGGAAGGCTCCGCCGAGCGCGTACGCGTACACGCTGCTCATCGCCCGGTGGCTCCCTTGAGAGACGGCCGGCGAGCACGCGGGCGCGTTCCGTGTCTCACAGCGAACCTCGTGAAGTGGTCGGGACGGCATCGCGGGGTAACGCAGTTGCGAGGGCCGCCCGCGAGCCGCGCGGTCGTCCGCGCGGAGTGACCTGAGGGCGGTCGAGCGAACCCCCACACAGGAGGAAGGCAGATGGGAACCGAAGCACGAATCGGACTGCTCTTGGGCGCGGCCTCGTGCCTGCTCGCGGTCATGGTCGACTGGATCGTCGAGGAGCTCGGCGGCGACTGAGCCGGTCCGCTACTCACTGGATCCTCGCGCGTCGGCGCCCTCCGGTCGGCGGTGGCCCTCCTCCTGGGCGGCTCGCTCGCCGTGGAGGGCGGGCGCGCGGGCCAGCGCGACCGCGCTGACGCTCATCACGGCACCCGCGAGGATCGCCAGCGCGATCCAGAACCCGCTGCGAAACGACTCCCCGAACACGGTCGCGCCCCAGATGATCGACACGTAGGGGTCGGCGAGCGTCATGCCCGGTTGGGCGGCGACGAGCCGGCCGGCATTGTCCGCGTTCTGGCGCAGCCACACCGCGGCCACCCCGGCGGCGATCGCCCCGTAGAGCTGCCAGGCGGTCAGGACGCCGAGGAGGCCGCCGTGTGAGAAGTGCTGGGTCATGCCCTTCATCAGCGAGGCGGCGAGCCCGTCGGCGGTGCCGGTGCAGACCCCGAGCAGCATCGCCCGACGACCCCGGTCCGGCTGGCGGCGGGCGATGAGGAACACCGTCGCCGCCAGCGCCGATGTCGCCACGATCGCCATCAGCCACACGAAGGCGGGAATGCGGCTGCGGCCACCCGAGGGTCCGAGGAACGCGATCAGCCCGATCGTGCCGAGCGTCATGCCGACGACCGCCAGCCACTCGCGCCGGCCAAGCGCTCCCCCGAGCCAGATCGCCGAGGCGACGAGCGTCAGCGGCAGCTCGAGCACGAGCAGCGGCTCGACCGCCGCCAGCGTCCCGAACCCGAGCCCCGCCGCCTGGAGCAGAAACGAGCTCGTCATCATCCCGATGCCCGCCAGCCACACCGGCTTGCGCACGAGGTGCGCGATCAACCGCATGGAGAACTCGAGGTCGACCGGCTCGTCGCGGTTCGCGGCCCGCTGCAGCACGTTCGAGCCGGCGTTGGCCACCGCCGCGAGGACCCCGAGCGCGTAGGCGAGCACGATCATCCCCCCGCGCTACCCGTCCGCCGGCGAGGTATCTGCGCCGGCGCTCCTGATTGTCGGGAGCACGACCAGCGGGACGATCGTCTCGTCCGCACCCGGATGCGCTTCACTGCAGCGCATGGGTGAGGCGGAGGGAGACGGTTCGGGCGGGGTCCCGGTCGTTCCGCGGCGGCTCGCGGCGCCGTTCGCAAGCGGTGGCGAGGTCGGCGCGCACCTCGCGGAGCTCGACTGGTCCCGGACCGCTGTCGGCCCGCCCGAGGGCTGGCCGCAGAGCCTCCGGACGGTTGTGCGGGTGCTGCTCACGTCGAGGTTCTCGATGTGGATGGCCTGGGGCGAGGAGCTGACGTTCTTCTGCAACGACGCCTACCGGCGCGACACGCTCGGTACGAAGTTCCCGTGGGCGCTCGGCCGCCCCGCGCGAGAGGTGTGGGAGGAGATCTGGCCGGACATCGGCCCGCGGATCGCCCACGTGATGGGGACCGGCGAGGCGACCTGGGACGAGGCGCTCCTCCTGTTCCTGGAGCGCTCCGGCTATGTCGAGGAGACGTATCACACGTTCTCCTACAGCCCGCTGGGCGACGACGAGGGGCGGGTCGCGGGGATGCTGTGCGTCGTCAGCGAGGACACCGACCGGGTGATCGCGGAGCGTCGCATGGCGACCCTGCGCGATCTCGGCTCCGAGCCCCCGAACGTCGAGGACGAGCACGAGTACCTGCTCGCGGCCGCGCGCCATCTTGCCGCCAACCCCCGCTCGCTGCCGTTCACGCTCACGTACCTGTTCGACGAGGACGCGATGGTCGCCCGCCGGGTCGCCCTCACCGGCATCGATCCCGGCCACCCGGCCGCGTCGACGGCGATCGCCGCGTTCGGAGCGCGTCCGCCGTGGCCGATCGACGAGCTGCGCGAGGGGCGCGAGGTGATCGTCGAGGGGATTGACCACCGCTTTGCCGGATTGCCGACGGGCGCGCGCGGGGAGCCTCCGACGAGCGCGCTTGCCGCGCCGCTGCTCCAGCCCGGCGGCGAGCGGCCCTACGGGTTCCTGGTCGCGGCGCTGAACCGCCACCGCCCGCTCGACGACGACTACCGGGCGTTCGTGGGGCTGGTCGCCCAGCGGCTCGCGGCCGGGATCGCGGCCGCCCGCAGCTATGCGGCCGAGCGGCGCCGCGCGCAGGACCTTGCCGAGCTCGATCGGGCCAAGACGGCGTTCTTCTCGAACGTGAGCCACGAGCTGCGGACGCCGCTCACGCTCATGCTCGGGCCGCTCGGCGACGCGCACGCGGCCGGGGAGGCGCTCGATCCCGGCCAGGTTGCGCTCATGCACCGCAACGCCCTGCGGCTGCTCAAGCTCGTCAACGGGCTGCTCGACTTCTCGCGCAGCGAGGCGGGCCGGATGCGGGCCGCGTTTCGGCCGGTCGACCTCGCGGCGCTCACCGCGGAGCTTGCGGGGACGTTCCGGGAGGCGACCGACCGCGCCGGCCTCGAGCTCGTCATCGACTGCGAGCCGCTGCCCGAGCCGGCATACGTCGACCCCGACCTGTGGGAGCGCATCGTCCTCAACCTGCTCTCGAACGCGTTCAAGTTCACGCTCGAGGGCCGCATCGCGGTGCGGCTGCGCCCGGTCGACGGCCGGCTCGAGCTGAGCGTCGCCGACACCGGCCCGGGGATCGCGCCCGACGACCTCGAGCAGCTGTTCCAGCGCTTCCAGCGCCTGACGACCCGGGAGGCGCGCAGCCACGAGGGCACCGGCATCGGGCTCGCGCTCGTCAAGGAGCTCACCGAGCAGCACGGCGGGACGGTGGCCGTGGAGAGCGTCGTCGGCGAGGGATCGCGCTTCAGCGTGCGTATTCCGCGCGGGCGCGCGCACCTGCCGGCCGAGCAGGTTCATGACGACGACGGCGCCCCGCGGGCGGCGAGCGCGTCGCTGTTCGTCGAGGAGGCGCTCGCCTGGCTTCCCGCCGGCACCTCGACCGAGGTCGCGGCCGAGATCGCCTCGGACGGCGCGCCGGCCGACGAGCGGGTGCTCGACGCCGCGCGGCGGGTGCTGATCGCCGACGACAATCCGGACCTGCGCGCGTACCTCACGCGCCTGCTCTCGCCCCACTGGCGGGTGGAGGCGGTGAGCGACGGCGAGACGGCGCTCGCCGCCGTGCGGGAGAACCCGCCCGACCTGCTCGTCACCGACGCGATGATGCCGGGCCTCGACGGCTTCGAGCTGGTTGCGGCGGTGCGCGCCGACCCGGCGACGCGGGAGCTGCCGGTCATCATGCTCTCGGCCCGCGCCGGCGAGGAGGCGGCGATCGAGGGGCTGCAGGCGGGGGCGGACGACTACCTGCCCAAGCCGTTCTCGGGCCGCGAGCTGCTCGCGCGGGTGCGCGCGAACCTCGAGCTCTCGCGGGTGCGTCGCGACGCCCGCGCGGCGCTGAGCGATGAGCGCCGCCGGCTCGAGCAGACGATCGAGCAGCTGCCGGTCGGCGTGATCCTCGCCGAGGCGCCGTCCGGCCGGCTCGTGATGGCGAACGACCGCGTCGAGGAGATGCTCGGCCATCGGTTCGTCGCGGCGGAGAGCGTCGAGGAGTACGAGGCCCACCGCGGCCTGACGCCGGCGGGCGAGCCCCTGCCCGCGCGGGGCTGGCCGCTCGCACGCGCGATCCGCGACGGCGAGGTCGTCCGCGACGAGGACCTGCTCTACGAGACGGGCAGGGGAAGGCGGATCACCGTCCGCCTCAGCGCCGCCCCGATCCACGACGAGGCCGGCCGCATCTTCGCCGCCGTCGCCGTCATGCAGGACGTCACCGAGCAGCTGCGGATCGAGCGGCTGCTCGCCGCCCAACGCGACGTCCTTGAGATGGTCGCCCGGCGCGAACCGCTCACCAGGATCCTCGAAGCCATCGCGGGTGCGGTCGACGAGCTCTCCGCGACCGGCGCCCGCTCCTCGGTGCTGCTGCGCAGCGCCGACGGCAAGCGCCTGGAGCACGGCGCGGGGCCCAGCCTCCCCGAGGCGTACAACCGCGCGATCGACGGGATCGCGATCGGACCGGACACGGGCTCGTGCGGCGCCGCCGCGTACTCCGGCGAGACCGTCGTGGCCACGGATGTTCGCACCGATCCGCGTTGGCTCCGCTTCCGCGAGCTTGCGGCGACTCACGGGCTCCGCGCCTGCTGGTCGACGCCGATTCAGGCGACCGACGGCGAGCTCGTGGGAACATTCGCCGTCTACCACGACGAGCCGCATGCCCCGACCGACGAGGAGCGTCGGCTCGTCGAGCTGTTCGCCCGCACCGCGGCGGTCGCGATCGAGGGCACGCGCGACGCCCGCGCTCGCGCCCGACAGCTCGCGGAGCTGCAGGAGAGCCTGCTGCCGCGCGCGCTCGCCGAGATCCCCGGCCTCGACGTTGCCGCCGCGTTTCACCCGGCGACCCGCGGCCTCGACGTCGGCGGCGACTTCTACGACGTGTTCCCGCTGCGCGAGGACGCCTGGGGGTTCGTGATCGGCGACGTCCGCGGCCACGGCGCCGCCGCGGCTGCCGTCACCGCGCTGACCCGGCACACGACCCGGACGGTCGCGCTGCTCCGGCCCGAGCCGCGCCAGGTGCTGGAGACGGTCAATGCGGCGCTGCTCGCCTCCGACTACGACCGGTTCTGCACCGCCGTCTACGGCGTCGTGCGGCCGCACCCGGCGGGAGCGACGCTCCGGCTCGCCTGCGGTGGCCATCCGCCGCCGCTCGTGCGTCGGGCCGACGGTCGGGTCGAGTCGCTGTCCGCTCACGGGCCGCTGCTCGGGATCTTCGACGGTCCTCTGTTCCCCGAGATCAGCGTCGAGCTCTCAGCGGGCGACGTGCTGCTGCTCTACACCGACGGCCTGATCGAGCGCAACCCGCGGCTCGGCGATGAGCGGCGGCTGTCAGAGGTGCTCGCCGCCGCGAGCGGCCCCGACGCGGCGGGCCTTGTGCACGAGATCGAGCGCGAGGCGATCGGGTCCCGCCTGCCCGACGACATCGCGATCCTGCTGTTGCGGGCACGGGAACTCGAGGTCGTGCGCGCCGACGGAACGCCGAGCGAGGCGGCCGCCGGCCGGCGGCGGACGTGAGCCTGCGGCCAGGCGCGCCGCGCATCACGTCATCTGCCGGACGCCCGCCTCGCTCGCGACCCCGTCGATCGCGCGGCTCGGGTCGTCGTCCGTGGCGACGCGGGCGCGGCCGCGGCGGAACGTCGGCAGCACCGGCCGGTGCTGCTCGCCCTCGAGCTCGAACGCGAGCACGGAGTAGGCAGCGAGGCCGAGCACGACGAGCGAGACGATCCCGGCCGCACGCGCCCATGTCGAGCCCGCGCCCACCTCGTAGACGCCCGTGAGCACGAAGCGGATCCCGGCGAGCGCGAACACGGTGCCCGGCAGGGGCTTGAACGTCGCCATCGCGATCGCCGAGAGCATGAGCACGCCGCCCGCGGCGATGAGCATGAGCCCGAGCTCGCCGCTGCGCGAGCCCGGCGCCGAGCTGAGGTGCACGAGCCCGAGCCCGAGCCAGCTCGCGGCGAGGACGCCGATCGTCGCACCCGCCGCGCCGTCGCGGCTCAGGTACGCGAACACACAGCCCAGGAACTGGAGCACGAACGGGACCGAGATGAGGATCAGCCCGAGCGTGTGCGCCTGCGTCGGCTTGAACCAGCGCAGGTCGAGTCCGGCCTGGGCGAGCGAGGCGATCGCGAGCCCCGACATCGCAATCGTCAACGGAGAGCCGACGGGCCGCAGGAAGATCCGGGTGGGAGGGGTGCCATCGCTTGTCATGAGCGGAGCGGTATCCCGCGTGCTCCGGCGGTAACACTCCGAGTGGCCAACCGGGGCCGATGGGTGCGTCAGATGACAGCGGGGACGGGTTTTGACTTGCGGTCGCCGTTGCCGGGTAGTCGCCGCGCCATGGTGCGTCTGAGCGAGTCGGTGCGGGGCGGCCGCCCCGCGCGTCACACCCGGTGAGGGGCGCCGAGCCGACCCGGCGCGGGCGGGCTGGTCCTAGGGTCGGGCGGCGGCCCTCTCGAACAGCGCGGCGGCGTTGATGAGCGACAGGTGGGTGAGCGCCTGGGGGAGGTTGCCGACGAGCTCCCGGGAGCCCGGCTCGATCTCCTCGGAGTAGAGGCCGACGTCGCCGGCGAGACCGAGGAGCGACTCCATCCGCTCGGCGGCGTCGTCCAGGCGACCGGCGAGGGCGAGCGCCTCAACCGCCCAGAACGAGCAGGCGAGGAACGCGTTCTCCTCCTCCCGTGCCTCGCTGTAGCGGTAGAGCAACGGCGCTCCGGCGTCGAGCTCGTGAAGCACGGCGTCGATCGTCGCCCCGAACCGCTCGTCGCGTCCGTCGACGAATCCGCGACGCGCCGCGAGCAGGCAGGCGCAGTCGAGGCTCTCGGTGCCGGCGTGGGTGACGTAACTCTGCCGTGACGCCGACCACAGCGTGTCGTCGACGTACGCGCGGACAGCGTCGCGCTCCCGGGTCCAGTCATCGACGTGGCGCGCCGGCGCCTGCCCGGCGTCCACGAGGTCGAGCGTGCGCTGGAGCGCCACCCAGACGCCCATCTTCGAGCTCGTGTACTGCTCGTAGTCGGTGAGCTCCCAGAGGCCGGCGTCGGGATGGCGCCAGGTCGCGCAGAGCACGTCGGCGAGGTCCGCGACCCGCTCGCCGGTCTCGGCGTCGAGCAGTCCGCCGCCCTCGACGTGCATCCAGACAGTCTGCAGGAGGTCGCCGAACCCGGAGAGCTGAAGCTGGCTGCGTGCCTGGTTTCCGATCTTGACCGGACGTGAGCCGCGGTAGCCGTAGAGCGGAAGCTCGGACTCCGAAGGGGCGGCCGACCCGTCGAGTCGGTAGAGCGGCGCCGGACGCGGGTGGCTGCCGGCGGCGGCTCGCAGCATCCACAGGAGCGAGCGGTGCGCGTCCTCCTGCAGGCCGAGATGCATGAACGCGTCCAGGGTGAAGCCGCAGTCGCGGATCCAGCCGAAGCGGTAGTCCATGTTGCGCGTGCCGCCGACGACCTCGGGCAGCGAGGTCGTCGCCGCCGCGGGCATCGCGCCGCTTCCGGGGTCGGTGAGGAGCCGGAGCGCGAGCAGGCTCCGCGAAACGGCCTCCTTCCACGCCCCATCGTAGCCGTGGCGGCCGACCCAGCGACGCCACACCTCGGCCGTCCAGTCGAGCCGGCGCTCGACCGCCGCGCGGTGCGGCAGCATCGTCGGCTCGTCCTGGCTGATGACGAGCGCGAGCGTCGCGCGCGAGCCCTCGGCCGTGCTGAACGCGCCGCTCACCGCCGCGCCGTCGTCGATCTGCGGCTCGCCGGCGTCCCACGCAGCGAGCGCGAGCCGGACGCCCGGCCCGGAGGCGACCGCTCCGCGGTCGCGGCGCGTGAAGCCGGCCGGCCGCGTGCCGAACTCGAAGCGCGGCTCGACCCGCCAGGCGAGCTCCACGCTCCCCGAGAGGCCTTCGACCCGGCGCACGAGCTCACGCCAAGGAGGGAGCGCTCCCTCCTCCAGCGTCATCGCGTCGGTGACCCGAACGGTGCCGTCCGCGGTGCGGTAGGTCGTCTGCAGGACGTTCGTGTCGGGCAGGTACTCCCGCGCGGCCTCGTAGGGCGCTGTCGGCGCGAGCGCGAAGCGCCCGCCGCGACCCGGGTCGAGCATCGCGGCGAACACGCCCGGCGAGTCGAATCGCGGCGCGCACAGCCAGTCGACCGACCCGTCGGGCGCGATCAGCGCGGCGGTGCGGCCGTCGCCGACGGCGGCGTAACGGCCGATCGGGAAGAAACCGTCGAGCCGCTCCACGGCCGTTGTCGACGCGGGCGCCTTGGCGGGGCTCATCGGGCGGCCAGCGCGGCGGCACCGACCGCGGCCGCGCCCGTCAGTGCTCCCAGCACCCCGCGGCGATGCTTCGTCGCCCACAGTTGCGCGCTGCGCGGATGCGCCTTCTCGTCATACGGGCCCCGGGCGCCCGGGTCCCCGGGGGGCGCCTGGAACAAATTGTCCTGGCGATCCGGGTCCTTCTTCGTGTCGGTGAGCTGGCTGCTCACCCCGGTCTTCGCCAGGAACCGCTCGACCAGCCAGGGCGCGAACTTGTTCCCCCACACGGTCTGCACGGTCGGCATCCCGACGTAGACCTCGCGCCGGCGGTGATGTGCGGCCCAGTGGATCGCGTCGGCCGCGACCTCGGGCTGATAGAAGGGCGGGACCGGCATCGAGCGGGTCTCGAACTTGTCGCGAGCGTGCAGGAACTGGGGAGTGTTGATCCCCGGCAGCTGGACGATCGTCAGGTGCACGTTCGACCCCGCGTTCCGGAGCTCGGTGCGCAGCGACTCGAACACGCCCTGCAGCGCGTGCTTGGCGCCGCAGTACGGCGCCTGCAGCGGGATCCCGCGGTACGCCATCGCCGAACCGACCTGCACGATCGTTCCGCGGTCGCGCTCGCGCATCCGCTTGAGCGCCGCGCGCATCCCCCACACGCTGCCGAGGTAGGTGACCTCGGTCGTGCGGCGGAACTCGTCGGGCTCGACGTCCCAGAAGTACGCGAACACCGTCGACATCGCGTCGTTGATCCAGATGTCGATCGGCCCGAGCGCCTCCTCGATCGCCTGAGCCGCCGCGTCGACTCGGTCCGCGTCGGCGACGTCGACCGGCAGCACGAGCGCCCGCCCGCCGGCCTGCTCGACCTCGCGCCGCGCCACCTCGAGCGCCTCGCGGTTGCGCGCGATCAGCCCGATGCTCACATCGGGCCCGGCGAACCGGCGCACGACGGCGCGGCCGATCCCGCTGGACGCGCCTGTGATCGCAACAACCTCGTGTGCCATGGCCGGCCTGCTACCCGAGCCGGCCGCGGCGACACACGGCGAGCCGGGTTCCGGCCCCGAGGGTTCGCCGCCGAACGGCCGGGTTGCGCTCCACCGGCAGGATGGGTAGCGGGGACCGTCCGACGTCGAGCTCACTTCGCGCGGCAGCGATGACGCCGAGCTCACGCGCGGTGGCTCTCGACCCGGGTCACGCGCGCCGCGCGGACCGCCCCGGGCGCGAGCGCGGCGGATGGCGCACGCGGGCTGCAGCCGCTCGCCGATCGGCGGAGGACGCGAAGACGGAAAGCCGTCAGCCTGCGGGCACGGGGCCCTCCGGGGAGAGGGCGCCCCCGAGCAGGCGCAGGCTCTCGGGGTCGTGGAGGTAGTCGACGGCCGCGCGGGTGAGCAGCCAGCGGTCCTGGCGCGGTCGCGTGAGGAGTTCGGCGTCCGCGAGTCGGTGCAGCGCGAGCGTGACGGTCGGACGCTGCACGCCGATGATCATCGCGAGCACCTCGTGGGTGAGCGGCAGGTTGACGGTGATGCCGGCCGGGCCGACGGTTCCCCAGCGCTCGGACAGGAGCCAGAAGGTGACGAGCAGCCGCGCGTCGGCCCGAGGGAACTGGTTGACGGCCTGGCTGAGCGCGAGCGAGCGGCCGCGGGTCGCGACCCGCTGCATGAGCGCACTGACGATCGTCGGCCAGCCGCCGACGCATTGCGCAAACCGGGTGTCCATCACCGCGAGCTGGGCCGGCCGCGCGACGCGCCACGCCATGCTGATCGCGAGCGGCTCGTATTCACCGTCTGCATCCCAGGGGCGGATGACGTCCCCGGGCCCGAACAGCTCGCAGGCCGTCCGCTGTCCGACATGGACCATGCGGAGCATCACGCCTCGAATCAGGTAGAGGCCGAGCCACCCCGGCGTGGCCGTTTCCCGGATCGGAGCCGGGTCCCACTGCGGGCCGATCACCTCCAGCACGACCGCCTGCGAGCACTTGCGCGCCGCCTCCAGCTGCTCGCCACGCAGCGGGCCCGCGAGGTCCGGATCGATGTCGAGCACCCGGACCGTCTCGGACGAGCGCAGGGCGGACCTCGTCATCCCGATCAGGCCCGGTGCTCGCGATTGGTGCCGAAACCTCCCATGCTCTCCGTGCGGTACCCGGGCGGCCCAGGCCGGGAAACTCGGGCACGCTCCGCCGCCGTCCCGGCTCGCAGATGCGGGATGCGCGCCCCTCGCGCGAGCCGGGTCTCGTGGCGGCGACCCGGTGCGCACTGTCGCGCGACTCGGAGGCGCTGCCCCGCAAGACGGTCACACGCGAGGGCCGTCATCCCACGAACCTCGCCCCGCTCGTGGGGATCGCCCCGCCGGGCTGATCAGCGAGCACCTCGAGGCGACCGGGTTCGCGCATCAGCCGCGGCGGGTCTTTCGCTGAGGCGAGGGGATCGACGGGGCCTCCTGGACGTCGATGACGATCTTGCCGTGCACGTGCCGGCCGGCCTGTCGCTCGACCGCTTCGCGGATCCGCTCGATCGGGAAGCTCGCGGCGATCGGCACCCGGATCTCGCCGGCGGCGACGAGCCGGGCGACCTCGTCGGCGGCGTCGGCCGCGTTGGCGCCGTTCGCCGGGGTGATTCCGTCGACCTGGGCGGCGATGGTCGTGATGCGCTCGTCCGCGACGCCGAGGTCGCGGGCGGCGTGCACGGTGTCGGTGCCGTGAAGGTCGATCGCCGCATTGACCCCATCCGGCGCGAGCGCCCGGACTCGGTCGGCGAGTCCGTCTCCGTAGGCGACGGGCTCGGCCCCGAGGCTCCGCAGGTAGTCGGACGACGTCGCCGATCCCGTCGCGATCACGCGTGCGCCGGCGAGTCGGGCGAGCTGCACGGCGAAGACCCCGACGCCGCCCGCCGCGCCGCCGATCAGCACCGTGTCGCCTCGACCGGGATCGATGACCGCGAGGGCGGCGGCGGCCGTGCAGCCCGCGATCGTCAGCGTGGCGGCGGTGCGGTCATCGACGCCGTCGGGCGTCCGGTGAGCGTCGCCGCCGGCGGCGATCGGCGCCGTCGGCTTGACGACGACGTGGTCGGCGAGCGCGCGGGACAGCGCTCCCCCGAAGACACGGTCGCCGATCGCGAAGCCGATCACGTCGTCACCGACTTCGTCCACGGTCCCGGCGTAGTCGGTACCGAATCCGGACGGCAGGCGCAGGCCGAAGCGAGCGGCGGTCGCCGCGTCAGAGGTCATGAACCAGTCCATCGGGTTCAACCCAGCCGCGGTGACCCGCACGCGAATCTCTCCCGGCCCGGCGTGCGGTGCGGCGACCTCGCGAAGCTGCAGGACCTCCGGGCCGCCGAACGCCTCCAGCCTGACCGCCCGGCTCGGTTCTGAGAGTACCTGGTCACCGTGCGCGTGCATCGCCTTGTCTCGCCTTCGGGGTGAATGGCCGCAACGAAACGGACTACGCTCCGTTTCCGTGCGACGACGCTACCACAAGCGGAGCGTGATCCGTTTTGGCTGACGCGGACCGTTCGGCGCAGCGCTCCGACGCGGCCCGCAACCGTCAGCAGGTGCTCGCGGCGGCGAGCCGGACCATCGCATCGGGGAACGGCTCCCCGTCGATGCGCGCGATCGCCAACGAGGCCGGGGTCGGCATCGCCACCCTCTACCGCCATTTTCCGACTCGCGAGTCGCTCGTCGAGGCGGTGTACCGCGATCAGGTCACGCGCCTCCTCGCCGGTGCCCAT
Organism: Solirubrobacteraceae bacterium; assembly: GCA_035294545.1. GTDB lineage: Bacteria > Actinomycetota > Thermoleophilia > Solirubrobacterales > Solirubrobacteraceae > Palsa-465. Next base: position 16,821 of record DATGKS010000014.1, read on the forward strand.
GAGCTGCTGGCGCACCTGCCACCCGTCGAGGCGCTGCGACGCTGGATGGACCTGTTCGGCGAGTGGATCGCGACCAAGAACGGCATGCTCGACACGCTGCTCGCGCTCATCAGGTCGGGGGACATATCCCACGCCCAGACCAGAGCCGAGTTGCTGAAGGCGATCACCGCGATGCTCGACGCCGGCCGAGCCTCGGGCGACCTCCGCGCCGACGTCACCGCCGAGGACATCGCCGCCGGCCTCGTCGGCATCTTCACGGTCGCGCCGCCGCCCGAGCACGCGGACAGGGCCGATCGCCTGCTCGACGTTCTCATGGACGGGCTCCGGACGGTCCGCTGACGCTGCCTCCGCGGGGATGAGCGTGTCGTTCTGCGGTCTCGCCACACCTCCCCCGGCCGAGCGGCTTTGGCGAGATCGCAGGTCTCGGGTTCCACACCCGCATCGGACCGGCGCGGCCCCGGGCGCGCCGCAGCAGTCAACACCAACCACGGTGGTCGAGGGTTTTCCTTTCACGACCCGGCCGGGCAGGGATTCGAAGTTCTCGCGTGCGGGACGCAATGCACCAGCAGCGGTGGCTCGATGCCCTGGAGGAGCCCGGCGGCCCGCATGCGCGGCCCCCGACTCGTTCCCGTGCGAGCGAGAGAAGCGCGCTCCGAGTAGCTGGACGGCGCCTCGGCGAGACCGGCGGGGTCTCGCCGCAGAGCGCCAACCGCGACCGGCCCGCGCAGATGGGTGCCGGTGCGATGGCAGTTTTGGGCGCCGTCCGCGGTGTGGCAGTGGCAAGCCTACATGGGAGTGTTGTGCGTGATCGTGGCCAGGGCGCTCGCCGGCGGCGGGGAGAAGCTGTAAAACTTCCCGGGGCTCTTGGAGCCCCTCTTGCCCAGGCCGATGCCCGCGTGCTCGAGCGCGGCCACGATTCCGGCGATGCTCTTGATCGAGTAGCCCTGGAAGGAGCGGTCGTCGGGGAGCTTCTTTTCGGCGAACCGTGCGAGCGCGAGGTGTTGGGCCTCGACGCCGCCGATCTCGCCGGCGTAGCGGGCGTAGTCGGCTTTGCCGGCCTTGGTGAACTCGGTGACTGCGATCAGGTAGGCGTCGATGAACAGGGTCTCGAGCGTTTCGATGGTGGGGTACACCTTGCCGGGCTCAAGAAATGCGTCGGGCACCCAGAACCTCGTGGCCACCGGCTTGGCGCCGAGGCTCTTCAGCGCCTTGTAGTGGTCGTACTCGGAGCTGTTGACCGCCTTGAGGACCGGCACGAGCTTTGTCACGCCGGTCTTCGAGGCGTGGGTGATGAGGCCCGTCAGGTAGGTGACCGCGAGCGCCTCGGCGGTGACCGCGGTGTCGATGATCGTGGTGACCTGGCCGCCCGCTCCGGCCGCCAGCGCCGCGTCCGGCACCGCCACGGCCGCGGAGGCGACCGCGGCACCGACGGCGGCGCGGTGCAGCAGCGCGCGGCGGGTCACGCCGGGGGTCGGCGTGTCGTCGAGCACGTTCTCCAGCACCTGGACGTCGTCGGGGGTGATGTGATGGGTGTTCATGTCGTTCCTTTCGGCTCGCGGGCGCTCACGCCGGCATCGTGTGGTTGACCTTCACCACCGCGCTGGCCGGCGGCGGCGCGAAGCTGGCGAACGACCCGGGCTTCGAGCCCTTCTTGCCGAAGCCGATCCCGACGCCCTCCAGCGCGCGCACGATTCCCGGGATCGAGGTGATCAAGTAGTCGGTGAAGCCGAGGTCGTTGGGCGGTGTCTTGCCGGCGGCGTAGTTGACGAGCACCAGATGCTGGGCCTCCGTGCCGCTGATCTCGCTTGCGTAGCGAGCCAGGCTGGCCTTGCCCGCCTTGGCGAACTGGGTGATCGCGATCAGGTAGGCGTTGACGAACAGCGTCTCGGCGAGATGCAGCGTCGGCAGCACCCCGGACAACTTGTGGCCAAAGAAGTCATTCGGCACCCAGAACCTCGTGGCCACCGGCTTGGCGCCGAGGCTCTTCAGCGCCTTGTAGTGGTCGTATTCCTCGGCGTTGGCGGCCTTGAGGATGTCGGCGAACCTGGCCAGCGGCGTCCCGGCCGCCTGCTTGATCACCGCGGTCAAATAGGTGACCGCGAGCGCCTCGGCGGTCGCCGCCGTGTCGATCGTCGTCTGAATCTCGCTCGCCGACGACGCCGAGGTCGACGACGTCGTCGAGCCGGTCGAGCTCGTGCCGCTCGCTGCCGCGCCGGCATTGGAGTGGTGGCTGCTGCCGCAGCCGGCCAGCACGGAGGCCAGGCCACCGGCCCCGAGCAGCCCGGCCGACGCCCGCCCGAGCAGGAACCGACGCGTCTCCGGCGCGACATCGGAGTCCACCAGCACATTCTCGACGCGCTGCACATCCTCGCCGCTCTGCCACACAGAATCGTGATCAGGCATGGAAAAGCCTCCTCATGGGCCGTTTTCGATCAATCGGCCCCGCACCCCTGATACGTGCCATGCCACCCCTCCGGATGCCTCGTGCACCGAAAAAGTGACGGTCGAGTTGGTTTCACACCGGAGTGTGGCCTGAGTTGGACCGGCCGTCGCGGTGCGCGGCCGCGCGCTGAAGCCGGCAGCGCACCGCCACGGCCGAGGGCTACCGGTCGCGATCCAGGGCGTCCTTCGCCTTGTCGGCGGCCTTGTCGACGGTGTCCTTGATCGTGGCCTTGGCCTGGTCGGCCTTACCCTCGTTCTTGAGGCTCTGGTCGCCGGTGAGCGCGCCGGCGGCTTCCTTGGCGCGTCCTTTGGCCTCGTCGGTGTGCTTGTCGGACATGGCTGCTCCTTTCGGGGGGTGTGGTCAGTTCAGGTGGCCGTCCGGGCGGCGGCGGGGCGTGGTGTGGCCGAGGCGATCCTGCAGTTCGGCGAGGTCGAGCTCGCCCTGCCAGAAGGCGGCGGCGGCCAGGAACACGACCGCGCCGATCAGGCAGAGGATCGCTGAGCCGAATCCCCAGGCGATCCATGCGGCGACGAACGCGAACCCGAACGCCGCGGCGGTGGTCTTGGTGAGCATGAGCTTCTCCTTTGGGTTCATGTCGACAGTCCGGCGAAGGTGACATCGACCGGTCCGTCGGGCACGCCGTGCTCTCGCAGGCGCTCGCGGACGTGGTGTTGGATGGAGCGCAGCGTCCCGGTCAGGTCGTCGTCGTCGCTGAGCTCGACGTGCACGTCGACCGTGCCGCTGCCATAGCGCGCGGCCGCCTGTCGCACTCGTGGATGTGCGGTGGCGGCGACCTCGGCGGTCCGCTCGAGCGCGCGCGGCGCAAGCTCGGTCACACCCGGTCCGGACTCGTCGCCGAGCGCGATGCCGGTGCGTGCGAGGTAGGGCCGCGGCAGCGCTCGCCACGCCGCGGGCGCGAACACGAGCAGGCACAGGACTCCGGCGGCGGCCACGATGATCCGGTCGCGGCCGGTGATGCTGCGGGCGTCGATCGCGATGAGCACGTGGTAGACGGTCCGGTAGGCGGAGATGCCGTTGATCGTGTCCGGGCTGACCTTGATGGCGGCCAGGATCACCATCGCCCCGTACCAGATCGCGGCAAGCGCGAGCAGCGAGACCAGCAGCCGCATCAGCGCCTCCGCGACCCCGAAGCGGCGCAGGCGCACCCGCTGGCGGATCATCGGAAGGCCTCCGGGTGCCGGCGTTCCCGCCGGCGCGGAGGGTGGCCTTTGACGCGGATGCGCAGCGGCAGCCCGTCGGCGAGCGCTGCGACCGCCGCGGTGGCGCTCCCGCGGGCCTGACGCCGGCCCGCGGGCATCGCGGCCCGGGCATGGACGCGCACTCGCCCGCCGTCGCCCCGCCGACGCGCGCGGGCCCGCGCGCGGGCGCGGCGCACCTCCTCGGGCTGCTCGGCGCGCGCGGCGGCCGCCAGCGCCAGCGGGCGGCGCAACGCGCCCAGCGAGCCGGCCCGGGTGCGCTCGAGCACGATGCGCCGCGGGCGCGGGCTGAGCCAGGTGCCGGCGAGCAACAGCAGCCCGGCCAGGATCGCGCCCACGCCGCACAACAGCGCGATGATCGCGACCGAGCCGGGCGCCGCGAGGTGCGCGAGGAACCCGCCGACCTGCGCGCGCACGACCGGCAGGCGGATGTCGGAGGCCAGGCCCGGCAGGCTGAGGGTGCCGTGAGCGCCCTGGATGGAGAAGATCGCCGCCGCGATCCCCGCCAGTGCCGTCAGCCACAAGAGCGCGATCCCGACCAGCCGGGCGAGCAGGCGGGCGAGCCTGATCACGCTGCACCGCCCGTCGTGAGCCGTCCGGGGGCCAGGCTGTCGGCGGTGGGTTCGGGATCGTCGATGGAGACGATCTCGACGTGGACCTCGCCGAGCCGGTCCTCGAGTTGGGCGCGCTTGGCGGAGGCCAGCACCCGGCGGCGGAGCTCCTCGGCCAGGCGCGTGAGCGGCCCCGGCGGCCAGGCGACGACCACGTGGAGGGCCAGCTCGTAGCGGCCGTCGCCCTGGGCCACCGTGGTGATCCCGCGGATTCGACGGTCACGCCCCACCGTCTGGCAGCGTGCGTCCGCGCAGCGGGTCAGCGCGACGCCGGGCATCCGCGCCACCACTCGTTCGGCGACCTCGGCGAGCGCCAGGCGCGGTGAGCCGGTGAGCGAGCTCTCGGTCACGCCCGCTCGTCCTGGTCATCGTCGCCGGGGAAGTGCAGGTCGGCGACGGAGATGTTCACCTCGGTGACCTGCAGGCCGCAGATCCCCTCCACCCGACGGATGATCTGCTCGCGGATCTCCCGGGTCCTCTCCGGGATCGACTCGCCGTACTCGATCACCACCACCAGCTCGACGCTCGCCCGCTTCTCGGTGACCTCGACCGACACGCCCTGGCTGCGAGCGTCGCCGATCCCGACGCGCTGGGTCACGCTACCGATCGCCCGGGCGCCCGAGCCGCCGAGCGCGTGCACGCCGCCGACCTCACGGGCCGCGATCCCGGCGACCTTGGCCACCACCGAATCCGCGATGCTCGTGCTCCCCCGACTCGTCTCCAGCGCCGTGCCGGGCGTCCGCTCGGTGGCCGCCGCGCCGGTCGTCTCCTCTGAGCGCCGGGTGGAAGATGCGGGGGTGGGGGTGGTCTCAGCCATTGCGAAGCTCCTTTGTCGTGGCATCACGCCAGCCCTCGTCGGCTGGCTCTCTGGCACGTCTGACCGCGAGGCCGCGAAAAGGTTTCAGGAGATTCGTCGCCGCCGACCGCGACCGGCAGGCCCATGCGAGCTGACCGCACTCGCTCCTCGTCGTCTCCCCACCGTTCCGCGGACCCACGCTCGTCGGCTCGCGGCGCCGCTTGCCGCCACCGCGCTGCTCCCGCCGGATTCGCGGGCGGACGGGATCAGCATCCGGCCACCGCATCCGCCCAGTCCACACCCACCACCGCCCGCACCCCATCCACGCAGACGCCCACCACCCAGAACGACACAACCGGCACCGCGCCGGCGTGCCGGGCCCGGAGCGGCTCTGCCGCCGGTCAGCCGCTCCGCTCGCCGGCAGGGTGGGCGACACTCACGCCGCGGTGAGCTCGGGTCGCTCCTGGGCGGTCAGTCCGGCACGCAGGCGGCGCATTGCGCGGGTGAGCCCTCGCGGGAGCAGGACCCTGAGCGCCGACCGCGCTCGCGATGCCGAGTCGCCGCTTTCGATTGCCCGGCCGAACGATCCATGAATCAACCGGGGTCAGCCCTTTCGGCGATGCGGGCGAGAAACTCCCCGCTCCAGCCGTCCGCCTCTTGCGTGTGCCGGCGGCGGACGGGGGTATCGTTCCGTCCAGGATCTGAAACGACAGGGGAGCGTCCCCAGGCGCTGAGAGTGCGGCCACCGCCGCAGACCCTCCGAACCTGATCTGGGTCATGCCAGCGAAGGGAGTCACATGCACAGCAGCACCATTCCGGCGAGTCGGCGGCTGACGAGCCGCCGCTGGCGCACCGTCGACATCGTCGTCGCCGCCGCGATCGCCGTCGCGGGGGGCGTCGTCTTCTGGGGGTGGTCGCAGCTGTGGACGACGACGTCCGGCGCGTTTGCCGCGTTCCCGCCGGCCCAGGGCGTCATGTACGGCATCTGGCTCGCGCCGGGCGTGATCGGCGGCCTCGTCGTCCGCAAGCCGGGGGCGGCGCTCTTCACCGAGCTCGTCGCTTCGATCGTCGAAGCGTTGCTCGGGAGCGCCTGGGGGCTGTCGGTGATCGTCTACGGCCTCGCCGAGGGCGCGGCGCCGGAGCTCGTGTTCGCGCTCCTGTGGTACCGCGCGTGGCGGCTGCCGGTCGCCGTGCTCGCCGGGGCGGCCGCCGGGCTCGTCGCCGCGGGGCTCGACCTCGTCTACTACTACGGCGCCTGGCGCGCGAGCTGGCAGATCTCCTACCTCGTCGTGGTCACGCTCAGCTCGGCAGCGATCGCCGGCGTCGGCGGCGCGCTGCTCGTGCGGGCGCTCGCGCGCACCGGCGTGCTGCAGCCGTTCGCCTCCGGACGGACCGCGCCGGGGTCGTGAGCGCGATCGTCGAGGCGCGCGGCTGGGGCTGGCGCCACGCGGGCCGCCGCCAATGGGCGGTGCGCGGGCTGGACCTGCGCATCGAGGCGGGCGAGCGGGTGCTGCTGCTCGGCGCCTCGGGCGCGGGCAAGAGCACGCTCCTGACGGCGCTCGCCGGCCTGCTGCGCGCGCCCGAGGCGGGCGACGAGGAGGGCGAGCTCGCCGTCCACGGGCGGCCGGGGCTCGTCCTCCAGGACCCCGCCTCGGCGATCGTCATGGGACGCGTCGGCGACGAGGTGGCGTTCGGCCTGGAGAACCTCGGCGTCCCCGCCGACGAGATCTGGCGGCGGGTGCGCGACGCGCTCCACGACGTCGGCCTCAGTCACCCACTCGGCCACCCCACGCGCGCGCTCTCCGGCGGCGAGCAGCAGCGGCTTGCGATCGCCGGCGCGCTCGCACTGCGTCCCGACGTGTGGCTGCTCGACGAGCCGACGGCCAACCTCGACCCCGACGGCGCCGAGCTCGTGCGCGCGACACTCCGGCGCGTGCTCGCCGACCGGGCGGCGACGCTCGTGCTCGTCGAGCACCGCGTCGGCCCCGTGCTCGACCTCGTCGACCGGGTCGTCGTGCTGCGGTCCGGCGGCGGCGTGCTCGCCGACGGCGCTCCCGGCGAACTGTTCGCGCGGCACGGCGCGGAGCTCCGCCGCGCGGGCGTGTGGCTGCCGCCCGGCCCCGGCGGGGCCGAGCCGGCCTCGCGCGTGTCCGCCGCCCGCCCGCCGGGCGAGCCGGTGCTCGCCGCCGAGGGCGTCGGCTTCACGTATCCGGGCGCGGATCGGCCGGCGCTCGTCGCCGTCGACGTGACCGCGCGGGCCGGCGAGATCCTCGCGGTGAGGGGCGCGAACGGGTCGGGCAAGTCGACGCTCGCGCTGCTGCTCGCCTCGCTGCTGGAGCCGAGCAGCGGGTCGGTCCGCTTCCTGGCGGGCGGGCCGGACCGCCCGTACGCGCGATGGCGCCCGCGCGAGCTCGTCCGGCACGTCGGGACGGTCTTCCAGGACCCAGAGCACCAGTTCGTCGCCTCCTCGGTCGCCGCCGAGCTCGCCGTCGGACCACGGCGCGTCGGGCTGGACGCCGCGACGGTGCGGGCGCGCGTGGAGGAGCTGCTGGAGCGCCTCGCGCTCACCGGCCTGGCCGCCGCCAACCCGTTCACGCTGTCGGGCGGCGAGAAGCGACGGCTGTCGGTGGCGACGGCGCTGGCGACCGACCCGCGGCTGCTCGTGCTCGACGAGCCGACGTTCGGACAGGACGCGCGCACCTGGCGGGAGCTCGTCGCGCTCCTCGCCGATCAGCGCGACCACGGCCGCGCGCTCGTCGCCGTCACCCACGACGAGGATCTCGTCGCGGCGCTTGCCGACCGGCAGCTGACGCTCGCCCACGGGCGCGCGCTCGGCGAGCCGCGCGCGGCGGCCTCGCCCGCGGTGGCGCTCAGCCGATGAGCGCGTCCTCCGATCCGCTCGTGGTGGCGCTCAGCCGATGAGCGCCGTCGCGGTGCCGCTCGGCGGCTCGCGTCTGGCCGCCTTCAACCCGGCGGCGAAGCTGGCCGCGGCGGCGGCCGTGCTCGCCGGGCTGCTCGTCACGGCCGACCTTGTCACCGCGTCGATCGTGCTGGGGGCCGAGCTCGTCGCGCTCCCGTTGGCGGGGATCCGCGCGCGCGTGCTCGCGACGCGGGCGTGGCCGCTGCCGCTCGCCGCCGCGGGCGTCGCCGTCGCCAACCTGCTCGGCTCGAGCGCCGGAGCGGCGACGATCGCCGGGGTCTCGCTGCGCCTGCTCGCGATCGCGTTGCCCGGCATCCTCGTGTTCGCGACGACCGAGCCGGTCGACCTCGCCGACTCGCTCGTCCAGCAGCTGCGCGTGCCGGCGCGGTTCGCCTACGGGTCGCTCGCGGCGATCGGCCTGCTCCCCCTGCTGGCGGTCGACTGGGCGACCATCCGCCGGGCGCGGCGGGCGCGCGGCATAGATGCCGGCCACTCGCCGCTCGCCGCCATGCGCCTATTCGCCTCCGCCGTGTTCGCGCTGCTCGTCGCCGCGATCCGCCGCGCGACGCGCCTGGCGGCGGCGATGGACAGTCGCGGCTTCGACTCGCGCCGGCCGCGGACGGCCGCGCGCCGCCAGCGCTTCCGCGCCGCCGACGCCGCGCTCGTCGCCGTCACCGTCGCCGTCGTCGCCACGGCGAACGGCGCTGCGCTCGCGGCGGGAACCTGGCACCCGCTGCTCGGCTGATCGCCGCAGCTCAGCTGAGACACCCCGCTGACGCGGTCCTGAGCACGGCCGACCCTCGCCAGGTTTGACGTGCGTACGGGAGCGACGGGACTCGAACCCGCGACCTCCGGCGTGACAGGCCGGCGCTCTAACCAACTGAGCTACGCCCCCGGAGGGGAGCCCTCAGTATGCCAAGGTCGGGCGAGAACTTTTTCTGCGCGCCGCAACTTCGGGGTGGGCGGTGGGTTCTGGAGGGCGTAAGACGGCATCGCGGACACGTCCCTACCCGGCCGTGGATGTGGATCGCGATAGCTGGCGGCGGGGACCCATCGGGTCCTCGTCGCGGTTAAGGAGCTCTGGGCCGTCCGCTCAGGCGGGATGAGCCGGCGGTCCGGGTGCGCGCCCGGCCAGGCGGCCGGCGATCGAGAGCACGAACGCCTCGTACCGGTCGGGCCCGAACCTGTCGGGGTCCGTGAGCACCCGCCGGCCCGCCTCCTCGGCGAGCGCGAGGATCGATCCCGCGGCGAGCTCGACGTCGACTGCGGTCGAGCTCCCGGCGGTGCCCCACTCGACGAGTTTCCGGAGTCGCTCGAGGATGTGGGCGCGGTTGGTCTCGACATGCTCGCGGACGATCGCCGGGGTGCCGTCGAGGGGCAGGAGGATGATCCGCCACGTCGGCGGACGACTTCGCACCGCCTCCAGGAAGCGGCGCACCCCGGAGCCGAGCAGCGCCACGGGATCCTCGGCGGCCCCGAGCTCCGGTCCGGGGATGACCTCCGCAAGCTGCCTGAGCGCGATCCGCTCCTCCCGCTCGATCAGCGCTTGGAGAAGCGCTCCCAGGTTCGGGAAGTGGTCGTAGATGACCGGCCGCGTGACGCCTGCGGTCCGCGCGATCGCCTCGATCGAGACCCCTGCATACCCCTGCTCGACAATCACCTGAAGGGCCGCATCGATGACCTGCTCGCGTCGCTGCGACGGCGCCATCCGTGGCGCGTAGCGCCGGCGCGGCCGGGTCCTGGGGGATCCGTCGGAGCGTCGCGGGGGCATGCGGTTGCCGGCAGACTACCGAATTCATCGACCCGGCTACGCGGCTGTAGCTTCGTGCGGTGTGGCGCACCGGTTACCGTCCGGTTGGATGACGACCCCGGTGCTCGACGGCCACAACGACGCGCTCACGGCCGAATGGCACGACGCGCTCACCGTCCGCCGGGACACCGGTCATGTCGATCTCCCGCGCATGCGCGAGGGGGGCGTGCGCGCCGCGTTCTTCGCGGTCTGGGCCGCTCCCGCGGAGTGGCCGGAGCCCGGCGAGGCCGGCTACCCGCCGCAGCCCGACGCGCACGGCGGCACGCGCACCGATCTCGTCCCGCCGATCTCGTTCGAGCTCGCGGCCGGGATCGCGAGCCGCGCCGCCGGACGCCTGTTCGCGCTCGAGCGCGCCGGCGATCTCCGAGTCGCGCGCTCGATCGCCGACCTCGACGCGGCCCGCGCCGACGACGGTCCGCCGGCGGCGATCCTCCACATCGAGGGCGCCGAGCCGATCGACCGGGACCTCGAGGCGCTCGAGCTCTGGTACGCGGCCGGACTCAGGTCGCTCGGCCCGGTGTGGAGCCGCCCGAACGTCTTCGGGCACGGCGTTCCGTTCACGGCGCCCGCGACTCCCGACACGGGGCCGGGCCTGACCGAGTCGGGGTTCTCGCTCGTGCGCCGCTGTGGGGCGCTCGGGATCATGATCGACCTCGCCCATCTCAACGAGGCAGGCTTCTGGGACGTCGCGCGCGCCGACGCCGGCCCGCTCGTCTCGAGCCACACCGCCGCCCACGCGATCTGCCCGTCGCCGCGGAATCTCACCGACGCCCAGATCGACGCGGTCGGGGCCTCGGATGGCCTCGTCGGGATCGTCTACGGCACCCGCTTCCTGCGGCCGGACTTGGAGGAGGTCGCGGACACGCCGCTTGAGCTCATCGCCCGCCACGCCGCCCATGTCGCCGAGCGGATCGGCGTGGCGCACGTCGGGCTCGGCTCGGACTTCGACGGCACGACGGTGCCCGCCGGGCTCGACATGGCGGGCGTTCCGCACGTCCTCGACGCGCTGCGCGAGGCCGGTTTCAGCGAGCCCGAGGTCTCAGCGATCGCCTGGGAGAACTGGCGCCGCGTGCTTGAGGCCTGGTGGCGCTGAGCCGCTCGCCGGCATCGGGTGGCCGGTCTCCTCGGTGTCGGCCGCGCAGCATACGCAGCGGCCCCAGTCGTACGGGCTCGGCAGCGCCCGGAGGCGGCGGAGGTTCTCGCCCCACGAGCGGCTGAGATAGCGGCCGATCACGACCGCGGCGATCGGGCCCGAGCCGGCCTTCTTGAGCGTCGCCGCTGCGCTCTGCGCGTTCGCGCCGGTCGTCCACGTGTCGTCGATGAGCAGGATCGGCTCGCCGGCGAGCCGAGTCGTGGCCGCGAACCGGTCGGGGCTGAAGCTGTGCAGCGGCACCGGGTGGTCGGTGCGTCGGAGCAATGGCGCGGCGCGATCGCGGGTGGGGCCGACAAGCCCGGAGACGATCTCCTCGAGCGGATGCGGCTGCGGTCGTGCCGCCTCGCCCGACGGGACCCAGGTCACGCGCGTGAACCCCTCGACGCCCGCGGCGCGCACCAGGCAGGGCTCGTGGACCGCGAGGTGGCGCCAGAGCACTGCCGCGAGCTGGCGGGTGAGCGTCCTCGTCCACTCCGCCGGCGACCGCTTGTACGCCGCGAGCACGTGGTGGAGCTGCCCGCCGGCGACGCTGTAGGAGATCGGGGCGACGACGTCGATGCTGTTGCCGCCGTGCTCGCAGGCGAAGCAGAGCGCGTAGCCGTCCGTGATGTTGAAGCAGCGCCGGCACACCCCGTCGTCGCGGCGCGGCGCGAGCAGGAAGTTGGCATACGGATCCGACAGCGCGATGACGGACCTCATGCGCTCAGCCCCGCGATCTCGATGATGTCCGCGGCGCTTCCCACGACATGAACGGCGGATCGGCGCGCGAGCTCCGCCGCCCAGTCCTGGGAGAGCAGCGGCCGCAGCAGGAACACCCGCCGTCCGTGAGCGAGCGCGAGGCGCGCCTGCACCCGCGTGCCGCTGCGGACGGACGCCTCGACGATCACGGTGCCGAGACCGAGGCCGGACGTGACCGCGTTGCGACGGCGAAACCGCTCCGGCGAGGGACCGTCCTGCGGCCAGAACGGAGAAACGACGGCATGCTCGCGGGCGAGCCGTGCCTGCAGATCCGCGTTCTGCGGCGGATACACGTGGTCGTGGCCCGTGCCGATCACGGCGACCGTCCGGCCGCCGGCCGCGATGGCCGCTTCGTGCGCGGCGGCGTCGATGCCGGCGGCCAGGCCGGAGAGCACCACGAACCCTGCGCGCACGAGATCGACGGCGATCGTCCGTGCGGCGGCCAGGCCCTGGTCGGTGGGATGCCGCGTGCCGACGACCGCGATCGCCGGCCGGCTGTCGTCGACGAGCGTTGGGTCGCCGGCGAGCCAGAGCAGCGGCGGGCGGTCATGGACCATGTGCAGGGCGGGCGGATAGCCCGGATCGCGCACGGACAGGCAGCGCAGCCCGCGTCGCTCCCACGCCGCGATCTGCTGGACCGTCTCGGCGAGCTTGTGGCCGGGATTCTCCGGGAGGAGCGTCGTGTCGGCGCCGAGCTCCTCAGCGAGTGCGTCGCGGGGGTCGCCCTGCTCCAGGCGGTCGGCCAGGCCGGGGGCGTCCAGGCCGACCACCCGCGCGAGCGCGACGACGGCGGCGCGAAGGTCGTCGTGATCGGTCGGCGCCTCCCGGCGGCGCGTGTCCCGTTCGCCGTGACTCACTGTCGGCGTCTGAGGTCGGGGCGCTGTCTCCGCCCCGGCGGGATCAGTCGCGGGTGTCGGACTGCCGCTCGGACGAACCGGGGCTGTCGACGCTCTGGTGTGCGAGCTCGGTTTGGTGCGTGAGCTCGTGCTCGGATGCGGCGAGATCCTCCTCGGGCTGCTCGCCGACGTGGGGGGAGGCGGTGTCGCTGGTCTCGTCCGGGCCGCTGGGCGCGGACGAGACAGCGGGCACCCGGCGGTCGGTGACGGCGTCGGAGTGACCCGCGTCCGGCTGGCCCGCATCGGCAAGCCCGGCCGTAGCGCCTGATGCGGCGGGCTCGGCGGATGCGGCCTCCACCGGCTCGTCGTAGGAGGTCGGGCCGACGGCTTCGTCGGGCCATTCGTGGCTCGCGGGATCCCACTCCGGCGAGAGCTCGGTGTGGGTGGCGTCCGATCGCTCCGAGCGGTCCGACGGCTCGCCGCTGAGCGCGTTTCGGAAGTCCCGAATCCCGGAGCCGAGCGTGCGGCCCACCTCGGGCAGCCGCTTCGGTCCGAGCACGAGCAGCGCGACCACGAGGACGAACAGCAGGTGCGTGGGCTGGAAGATGTCGCCGACCATCTCCGAGCAAGGGTACCGGGTCCGCGGCGCGTGTCGAGCAGCGCGTTTCGTGGGGAAGGGGTCCGCATCGGTCTCTGCTCATAAGAGCCTCCGGCGACCCGGTCTTCACCCCCTCCCGGATTGGATGCGCGCGCTGACCGCGGGCGCTCCCGCCGCCGGTCCCGTCCCGTCGGGGTTCCCGCCGCCGGTCCTTGCGTCGGGGTTCCCGCCGCCGATCCCGCGCGTCGGACCCGTCGCCGTCCGCCGCTCCTGTCAGCGTCGTCGGTGGTGGCGGCGCCCGCGCTTGCGGTGGCGGTGCCTATGGGGGCCGAACCGCCGTGGGCGGGGGTGGCCGCCGACGAGCACCGTGACGGTGTTGCTCGTCGCGACGTGGTAGGGGTAGTTGCCACCGGGCAGCGTGGCGAACTGGAAGTGGAAGCGGATGTGGTCGCGCGGGTCGCCTGGCCCGAACGTGAACGTCGTCGTGAACCGGCCACGGGGACCGACGTGGGTCTTGACACCGTAGGTGGTGCTCTGGTTGCGGTAGCCGTAGCGCAGGCGGACGTTGATCCCGCCGCGGGGGACGTAGCCGCCGTAGACCCGGCCGCGGAACGTCGCGGTCTGGCCCCACGCGACCTTCGGCGTGGCGGAGAGGATGCGGATCTTGGCGGGGACGATCGTCCGCACGAGCGTCGAGCCGGCGGGCGCCGTGGTCGCCGTGCCGCCGTATTCGGCCTGCAGCAGGCGCGAGGGGCCCGCGGGGATCTTCGCGACCCAGAACCCGTCGGCGTCTGTCGTCGCGGTCGAGATCGGGACGAACGGGTGCGCGGCGTTGTTCGGCGCGCCGAGGATCGTGACGGTCTGGCCGGCGAGCGGCGTGCCATCCGCGAGCAGCAGAAGGCCGGAAACCGTCGTGCCCCGCCCGTGCCGGACATGGCGGACCGTCCGGTGGACCCGGTGCGGCAGAACGACGACACGGCGGGTGCGGCGCACCCGCACGATGTGGCCGTGGCGGCGCACGGGCTCGCCGTGATGCTTGAGCACGACGAACACGCGGCGCTTCACCGTCCGCGCGCGGCAGCGGCGAACGTGGCGCTTGACGGTCCGGTAGCGCCGCACCTGCACCCTGTGCCCGTGCAGGCGGATCGTGCGCGGCTTGCCGAGCACGCGGATGCGCTTGACCACGGTCCGGCATTTCAATGCGTCGGCGAGCTTGGAGAACGAGATCGCCTCCACCGTCGGCTGCTGGATGTCGATCGTGAAGCTCTCCGGCGCGGAGCTCGCGCGCTGTCCGTTGTCGTCCCTGGCGTTGTTGAGGCCCGTGCACGTGACCGTGTGCGCGCCGATTCCGCTGACCGGCACCTGCGAGGTCGTGCCCGCATAGAACGTCTGCGGGCCGCCGTCGACCGAGCAGTCCGCGCCGTACGCGCCGCTCGGACCGGTTGCGACGTTCACCGTGACGTACTGGGTGCCGGCGGTCGACAGCGCGGTCGCCGGGCCGCCGAGCGACACCGTCGGCGCCTGGTTGTCGACCCTGACGGTCGTGCTGGCGCTGTTGGACAAGCCGGCCGCGTCGCTGTCGCTGATCGTGAGCGTGTCAGCACCGTCCGGCGCGTAGGCGGTGTTCATCGACCTGACGAGGCTCCCGTTGCACTGATGCCAGACCGTCTCGTTGGGTGCCATCGCCCCGGAGGCGACGACGGGATCGCCGCTGATCGACGCGGACAGCGAGCAGATGCCCGACGGCGAGTCGCCGGTGACCGTGATCGGCCAGGTGCCCCGTACCCAGCCGGACGCGCCCCAGAGGCCGCTGCCCGAGATCGATGGTCCGACCGTTTCCTCGACGCTGAACGTGACGTTGCCCACGCCGATGTAGTCGCCGTTGTTGGGACAGGAACTCGCGCCGCACGTCATCCGAAACCCAATCTCGCCGGTCGGGAAGCCCGGCTCGTTTCCGGCGTTCAGGGGCCCGAGCCCGTTGTCGGGGTAGCCGACCACGACCTGGTCCGATCCGCCGGGCCCGAAGAAGAAGGCGTCGTCGTACCCGTCGTTGTTGTGGTCGGGACTGATGTCGACCACGCCGAAGCTCGCCTGGTCGATCAGCAGCCCCGCCGGCGCGTCCGCTTGCCAGGAGGAATTCGCGTAGCCCCCGTTCGTGCCGGCAGTCTGGATGATCATCCTCCCGTTGACCTGCCCGCAGGTCTCCAGCTCCCCCATGCCTGGCGCGTGCGACCCGTAGAACACGTTGTTCGGATAGGAGCCGCAGGCGTAGAGCGTCTCA
The DNA here is from genome assembly GCA_035294545.1 of Solirubrobacteraceae bacterium. Lineage (GTDB taxonomy): Bacteria > Actinomycetota > Thermoleophilia > Solirubrobacterales > Solirubrobacteraceae > Palsa-465. Next base: position 32,224 of record DATGKS010000014.1, read on the forward strand.
TCGGCCCGGGCGCGGATTGAGAGGCTGAGCAGGCCGAGCACGCATACGACACCGGCTGCGAAAAATCGCCGGGCGAGCCGGCGGGCAATGCGGAGGCGACCTGCCGCCATCAGCGCGGGCAGATGACGACGAGGGTCACCGGGACCGGAGAGCTGTACGCGATGCCGACGAGACCACCCATGCCGATCGAGGCGCCCACGGACGCCGGCGGGCCGAGGGTCGGCCCAAGGGTCGATGCCGCACCCACCAGCGGGTAGCAGCGTGTTGGAATCGGCCTGGAGAAGACGACGGCACCGCCCGTGTTGGGGTTCCAATACTTCGTCTTCGCGCCCCGCGGATCGGAGACGGCGATCGCGCCGTTCGTGTCGACCTCGGCGAAGTCGAGGATCCGCCCGCCGAATGCCCTGCTCGAGAGCTTGCCCGGGGTGATCGCGCCGCTGTGGATCTTGGTGGCAGTGACGGCGCCATGCCGCAGCTGCCGGGTGCCGACGGAGTTCCTTGGGATCGCGATCGCGGCGTAGCTCGTGCCGCCGAGGGCGACGAACAGGGCGGCGAGCGCGATCGCGTTGTGTTTCAGGAACGTGAGGGTGCGGGTCACGGGACGTCCTCTCTGGGGTGGGGCACGGTCACTTGGCTCAGCTGGCGCCGGAGGAGTGGCCCGCTCCGAGCAGGCCGCCGGCTCCGAAGGCGGAGTGGTGGGTCGAAGTCGTGTGGGTGGGCGAGGAGCCGGACCCGGAAGCGCTCGTGACGGTTGGCCCGGTGCTCGTGGGCTCCGTCGCCGTGGTCTGCGGCGGCGAGGTCGCCGTCGAGGTCGGCTGGGTTGGCTGGGTCGGCTGCGCCCCGGAGCCGCCGGAGGTCGCGAAAACGTGACCGGCGCCGCTGCGCGTCCGATGCGCACGGTGTCGGCGCTCGCGATACCGCCTGAGCCGGGCGCGCTCATGCCGCCGCGCCCGCGCCCGGGCGATGGACCTGGCGCGCGCCGCGGTCGTGATCCGGGGCGTCGTCGTTCGGTCGGCGGGAGCATCGTGGGCGGGGGCGCCGGCGCCGCGCCGGAGCAGTCCGGCGGCGGACGGGTCCCCGTGGCTCCTGCCGCCGATCGCGGCCTCGGTGGGGGAGCGGTGGGGGACTGAACCCCCCGGACCGCCGCGCTCGGCCATTCCGATCGCCGCGAGCGTGAGGAGGGACACGACCGCGGCGCTCGCCGCGGCGGTGCGGGGACGGAACGTGATCCCACGGACGGGCGGCAGGGACGCAGCGCCGTGCGCCACGAACCCCCAGGGGCGGCGCGATCGTGCTCGACGGCGCCGTCGCTCGGCCGCCCGGCGCGGGGCCTGCACTCTCGCGGCCGCCGTAGCGCCCCCGTCGGCGCGTGCGCGCAGGCTCGAGCCTGCCTCGGCGCCCGCAGGTGCGCCGCCGTTCGAGCGCGCGCCGGCGGGCTGGATCGCGTCGTGCACCGCCGCGGCTCCGGCGCCCCAGAAATCGCCGGCGGCGGGAATCGGCGCGTCGGCGTCGGACCGGTCGTCGCGCTCGCCGCGCGCATCGCCGTCCGGCTCGCTCGCACGCGCCCGCGAGCCCATGGGCACGAGATCCTCCAGCGGCCCCACCCACTCGCGCGGCAGCCGTACGACGTTCTCGCCCGGATCCCCGCGCTTGCCGTCCATGGTCTCCCGATTATCCGTTCCCACGGATTTGCAGAGCCTTTCCTTTCCGGAAGCCGCTTCCCGTGCCGTCCGCGTCGGGTAGTATAACTCTTGAATTGGCTCCAGTTTGTCTCAATTAGAGAAAAGGACGCCGTGGCAGCCCACGAATCCGAAGAGACGTTCCTGACGGTCGCGGAGGTCGCGGCCACGCTCAAGCTCAACCAACAGACGGTCCGCAACTGGATCGACGACGGCCGACTGCCCGCCCTGCGGGTCGGTCGCCGCGTGCGCATCAAGCAGTCGGACTTCGATCGGATCATCCGGGAGGGTTACAGCGGTCCGCCACCGGAGGCTGAGACCGGTGCCGGCGCCGCCGCAGAGTTCTGGGGAGGCGGTGCGGTCGGTGTCGTCGAGGCAGGTCCCGTGGAGCGCGCCGAGGACGGGACGGGCGTCGAGGTGGGCGCTCGCCCGGCATCCCCCGGCGACCAGTCGCCCCGGCCATGAGCTGCGAGAGGACGCGGCAATGAACCTCGACACCACGCGGCCATGAGCGACGACAACCGTCGGTCATGAGCTTCGACGACGATCTCGACCGCGAGCGCGCGCAGACGATGCGCCGCGTCCGGCAGGCGAGCGACAGCTGGGCGGCCGCGATGCGTGCGCACGTCATGGCCCCGCCGGACTCCGGCTTCGCGCAACGGCTCAGGGACCTGGCGGACGCGGCCTCCGCCGAGAACGTCGCCTGGGAGCATGCGCACGCGGCAGGGCTCATGTGGCGCCCCGTCCCGGGCGCCGAGTCGGCCGAGCCGCCCTACGAGCTGCGCCCCGGCACCGGGCGACGGGGGCCCGCCGAAATCTGGGCGCGCTTCGATTCCGCGGTCGCCGCGCTCAACCGCGCGATCACCGGCTCGAACGCCGCTACCGTCGCCGACGCATTCGGCGATCTCGCGGAGGTCGCCGGCGAGCTTGCCGAGGCGGTCGCCCGCGAGGACGAGGCCGCCGCCCGCTCCGGCAGGCGACGCGGCGCAGCCTGACGCCGTCCGGGCGGCTCCGCCTAACCTGGCCCGACCACTGCGCCCGGCGGGAGCCTCGACCGCCCACGTCCGCCCGATCACGATGCCGCCCGTCCCGAGACGCTCGATCCACCTGCCCGCGCCTGGCTCGCGGCGTGCGGTCGTGATCGGCGCGGGCTCGTTCGGCACGGCGGTCGCCGTGCTGCTCGCGCGCGGCGGGCTGCGGACGACGCTGCAGGCGCGCACCGCCACACAGGCGACAGCGCTCGCCGAGCATCGCGAGAACCGGGCCTACCTGCCGGGCGTCGAACTCCCGCGTGAGCTCCGGATCGAGAACGTGGGCGACGGCGGGCTCGCGCGCGCGGACTACGTGTTCATCGGGGTGCCTTCGACGGCGCTGAGCGGCGTCGTGGCGGGCCTCGGGCGCTCGGGCATGGGCGACCGCGCCGCCGTCGTGTCGCTCGCGAAGGGGCTCGTGCCACCGGACGGCGAGTCGCCGACGACCGTCATCGGTCGGCACGTCGGCGCGCGGCGCACCGCATGCGTCGGCGGTCCCGCCCACGCGCACGAGATGGTCTCCGCAGGCGCCGCGCTCGTCGCCGCGTCCGTCGAGGAGTCGCTCGCGACCGCGCTCGCCGGCGTGTTCATCCGAGCGGGCGTCGTATGCGAGGAGTCGAACGACCCGATCGGGGTGGAACTCGCGGGCGTGGCCAAGAATGCGGCGGCGCTCGCCTCGGGCGCGACCGAGGCCCAGGGGCTGAACGCGGCCGGTGCGGCGGCCGGGCACATCTTCGCCGAGGTATGGCGCTACGCCGAGCGACTCGGCGCGCGCCCCGAGTCGCTGATCGGCCTCGCGGGAACGGGCGACCTCGTCGCGACCGCGCTTGCGCCGAACTCGCGCAACCGCCGCGCCGGCGAGCTTCTCGCCGAGGGTGTGCCCGCCGCCGAGATCCCGGGCCGCGTCGAGCAGGCGGTCGAGGCGCTCGACGTCGTGCCGTTGCTCGCCGGGGCGCTCCGGCGCAACGGGATCGGGGCGCCGGTGACGAGCGCGCTGGCGCGGCTCATCGCCGGCGAGCTGCCGCTCGAGCAGTGGGTCGAGGTCGTGCGAGCGACCGTGCCGCCGCCGCCGCGGTGGCGCCGTCAGGTGCGTCCCGGGCTCGTCGCCCGGCTGCACGCCCGGCTCTCATCGCGGCAGCGGCGCGAAGCCGACGGCTGACGCCGATCGCGGGGAAGGTTTGTCCTGCTGAGGAGGACGAAGGTTCCCGGCGGCGGCGGAGCGAGCGGCGGCGGAGCGAGCGGCGGAGGAGCGAGCGGCGGCTACCGGCTCTCAGCGAGGGTCGTCACGACCGCCTCGTAGACGCCCGCCCCAAAGGCATCAGAGCAGACTCGCACGTCCGGACGGCCGGCGACCTCCGCACCGAGCTCGGGGTCGCGCGACACCGCATTCGCGACCAGCCAGAACGTCCCCACGACCCCGGCCGCCGACAGGTCCTCGCGCGAGCCGCCGACTGCGATGCACTCACCGAGGGCGTAGCCGCGGTTCTGCATGTGGCGTGCGACCGCCCGGCCCTTCGAGGCGCCGGCGGGTACGAGGTGGTAGGCCCGCACGACATCGAGAGCCGGCATCAGTCCAAGCGCCCGCGCCTCCGGGATCACCCCGTTGTCGAGGAGCCGAACCCGGTCCGCCAGGCCGGCGCCCGACAACACCGACGCCGCGTCCTCCAAGGAGACGGATCCCCGGAACAGGTGCGAGGCGTCGCGCGTCGCAGCCCACGGCGTGTGCAACTCGAGCGAATCCGCGAACCGCTCGAGCAGCAGCGACACCGCGCCCGTCGCCTCGAGCTGCTCGAAGATCGAGCCCGCCTCCGCCGATGGCTCCAGCCCGTCCGTGAGCCACTCGAGCTCGCCGTCGACGACGAGCCCGCAGCCGAGCTCGAAGATGAACGCGCGGGAGCCGATCAGGCGTGCGGCCTCCCACACGCTCGACTGCCGCCGGCCCGAGTAGATGACGACCTCGGCGCCCGCCCGCGCGCATGCCTCCAGCGCACGCACCCCGAGCAGCGAGAACCGCCCGTCGGCGCCGGTGAGGAGCGAGGCGTCCGGCCCGAGCAGCGTTCCGTCGAGGTCGACGTACAGGCAGCGGAGCATGAGCGGCGCGCGACGCTACCACCGGGCGCGCACTTGAACACGACATCGGGAGACGGTACGCTCGCATACCGATTGAGACACAGCGATGTCCGAGGTCCCCGGAGGGAGAGCCGTGACCGTCGAGACCCTGAAACGCGGCCGCGTGACCCTGGCGGCGGCCGTCGCCATCGCAGCGCTGCTTTTCGTGCTCGCGGCCGGCGCGCCCCGGGCGAGCGCCGCCAGCCAGCCGGGCACGCCCGGGCCGGGCGCCGCCAGTCAGCCGGCCACGCCCCGGCCGAGCGCCGCCAGCCAGCCGGCCACGCCCCGGCCGAGCGCCGCCATCCAGACCGGCGCGCCGCCGCCCCCGTCGCAGGACCCGTTCTACAAGTACCGCGGCTCGACGCCGCTCAAGGACATCGCTCCCGGGACGGTGCTGAAGAGCCGCACGATCAGCTGGCACGTCGCCGGCATCTCGTTGCCGATCACCGTCAACCAGCTCCTGTATCGCTCGACCACCGTGCTCGGGACCCCGACGGTGAACGTCACCTCGGTGCTGCTCCCGCCCGTGCCGAGCCCGACGCCGCACCTCGTCGCGTACAACTCGTTCTACGACTCGACGACGACCGACGACGATCCGTCGTACTCGTTCTCCGGCGCGCCGTACGACGAGGGGCGCCAGCTGACGACGATCGAGACCGGAGACATCGCGGCGCTGCTGCTCTCCGGCGACACGGTGAGCGTCGCCGACACCGAGGGCGAGCAGGCCGACTTCGCCACCGGGCCCGAGTACGGGATGCTCACGCTCGACGGGATCCGCGCCGCGCTCGCCTCCCCACTCGACAGCCTCACGGCAAGCACTCCGGTCGCGCTCATGGGCTACTCCGGCGGCGCGATCGCGACCGGCTGGGCGGCGCAGATGGCGCCCCGGTACGCGCCCGAGGTCAACGGCCTGCTCGTCGGGGCGACGATGGGCGGGGTGCTGATCGAGCCTGACCACAACCTCCACTACGTCGAGGGCTCAAGCACCTGGGCCGGCGTCATGCCGATGGCGCTCGTCGGCATCACCCGCGCGTACCACGTGAGCATGAAGCCCTACCTCACCGTGTACGGCCAGCAGGTCATGCAGTCGCTCAAGGCGACCTCGATCAACAACGCCGAGAGCGACTATCCCGGCATCACCTGGTCGCAGATCGCCAAGCCCCAGTACCCGCAACCGGAGACGATCCCAGTGTTCGTCAAGGTCGCCAACAGGCTCATCCTCGGCCACGACGCGCTGCCGACGGTGCCGCTGCAGATCGACCAGGGCGACCAGGGCGAGCTCGACGGGACGAACAACAACCAGCCGGGGATCGGACCCGGAGACGGCGTGATGATCGCCGGCGACGTCCGCACGTACGCGCGGGAGGCGTGCGCGGCCGGAGATCCGGTCGACTACACCGAGACCCCGCTCACCCACGAGCTGACCGAGCCGGTGTGGAGCGCGGCCGCACTATCGTGGATCGCGTCTCGCTTCGCCGGCGTGAGCGCACCGAGCGACTGCCCCTCGATCGCGCCCGGCAACCCGCTCGATCCCGTCACCGTCCAACCGGCCGGGTAGGGACGCCCGCCAGCCCCGCGCCGCCTCTTCCTCCTGGCGGCGCGGGGCGCCTGCGGTCACCGGCCCGCGGGCGGCCTTGCCGGAACCTGCCGCCGGCCCGCGGGCGGCCTTGCCGGAACCTGCCCCCGGCCCGCGGGCGGCCTTGCCGGAACGCGCCCCCCGGCCCGGGGCCGGCCTGCCCGAACGCGCCCTCCGGCCCGGGGGCGGCCTGCCCGAACGCCCGGCCCGCGGGCGGCCTTGCCGGAACGCGTCCCCCAGCCCGCGGGCGGCCCCGCCATACTCAGCCGCGATGGGTCGCGCCGGCGCCGCAGAGCCGTGGGATGAGCTCCTCGCCGAGGGAGCGGAGGACGAGAGGCTCGTCCACGACGACCTGTACGAGGGCCGTGCCGGCCGCTTCGCCGCGATCCCGGACGAGCTGGGCCCGCAAGTCAAGAACGCGCTCACGCACGCGGGAATCGAGCGGCTCTACGCCCACCAGGCGCAGGCGCTGCACAGCGCGTTCGCGCAGCCGACGATCGTCACCACCGGGACCGCGTCGGGCAAGTCGCTGTGCTTCCAGCTGCCGACGCTCGAGGTGCTCACCGGTGAGCGCGGCGCCCGCGCGCTCTACCTGTACCCGACGAAGGCGCTCGCCCAGGACCAGGCGCGCGCCCTCGCCCGCTTCGGCCTGACGAGGCAGCTGCGCGCAGCGATCTACGACGGCGACACCCCCCGCAGCGAGCGCGCGGCGATCCGCAAGCGGGCGAACCTCGTCATCACGAATCCCGACATGCTCCACGTCGGGATCCTGCCCCACCACCATGCCTGGGGCGACCTGTTCTCCAACCTCGCGATCGTCGTCGTCGACGAGGCCCACGTCTACCGCGGGGTCTTCGGCTCCCACGTCGCCAACGTGCTCCGGCGCCTGCGCCGCGCGGCCGCGATCCACGGCACCGCGCCCCGCTTCCTGCTCGCGAGCGCGACGATCGCCAACCCGACCGAGCTTGCGCGGGCGCTCACCGGCCTCGACGACTTCGCGCTCGTCGACGCCGACGGCGCGCCGCGCGCCGAGCGGCGCATCGCGATGTGGAACCCGCCGCTGCTCGACGACAAGCTCGGCATTCGGGCCTCGGCGCTGTACGAGGCCGCGGAGGTGTTCTCCGCGCTCGTCGCCAGGGGCGCGCGCACGATCTGCTTCATGAAGTCGCGCAAGGGAGTCGAGCTCATCCTGCGCCACAGCCGCGATCGGCTGCCCGCCGAGCTCGCCGAGCGAATCGAGCCCTACCGCGCCGGCTACACGCCCGCTCAGCGACACGAGATCGAACGCCGACTCACGACCGGTGAGCTCCTCGGCGTCGTCTCGACCGACGCGCTTGAGCTGGGGATCGACATCGGCGAGCTCGACGCCGCGGTGTGCGTGACGTTCCCGGGGACGGTCGCGTCGCTACGGCAGATGTGGGGCCGCGCCGGCCGGCGCGGGCGCGGGCTGGCCGTCTACATCGCCGGCGAGGACGCGCTCGATCAGTTCTTCTGCCGCCACCCGACCGAGTTCCTCACAAAGCCCGTCGAGGCTGCGATCCTCGATCCGGAGAGCCCGGAGATCCTCGGCGAGCACCTGCTCTGCGCGGCGCACGAGGCGCCGCTCGGCGCCGCCGACGAAGAGTTCTTCGGCCCGAGCACCGTCGACCTGGCCGCGCAACTCGCCGGGCACGGCCTGCTGCGCGAGCGGGCGACCGGCTTCGTGCCGGGGCGCGCCGACGACTACCCGGCGGCGCGCGTCGGCCTGCGCTCGGCGAGTCCCGATTCGTTCATCCTGTTCGACGGCGCAAGCGGCGAGGTGCTCGGCACCATCGAGGCCGCGCGCGCCTATGCCACCGTCCACGAAGGTGCCGTCTACCTGCACCTCGGCCGCTCCTATCTCGTCGCCGAGCTCGACCTCCGCGCTCGCCGCGCGATGCTCGAGCCGTTCGGCGGCGACTACTACACCCAGACGAAGCGCGAGTCGATGGTCGCGGTGCAGCGGCTCGTCGAGCGGTGCGACACCCACGGGGTGCGGCTCTCCTACGGAGAGGTCGTGTACTCCGAGACCGTGCTCGGCTACCAGCGCCGGCGGCTGCAGGACTCCGAGGTGATCGACTTCCAGGCGCTCGAGTTGCCGACGACCGAGTTCTCGACCCGCGCGCTCTGGTACGAGCTCGACGACCTGATCGACTCCCCGCACGCCGGCGAGCGCTTCCCGGGCGACGCGCTGCTCGGCTCACTGCACGCCCTTGAGCACGGGCAGATCGCGGTGCTGCCGCTGATCGCGATGTGCGACCGCTGGGACATCGGCGGCCTGTCGACGAACGCGCACCCCCAGACCGGCGGCCCGACGATCTTCATCTACGACGGCCACCCCGGCGGCGTGGGGATCACCCGCCGTGGCTACGAGCGCTTCGACCGGCTCGTCGCCGACGCCCGCCGGCTGATCGGCGAGTGCCCGTGCGCGGACGGCTGCCCGTCGTGCGTGCAGTCGCCGAAGTGCGGCAACCTCAACGAGCCACTGCACAAACGGGGCGCGCTGGAGCTGCTGCGGCGGATGTCGCCCGGCGTCTCCCGGTCGCTGGCCGCCGCCTGAGCGGCCCTCCGCGGGCGCGACGGATCGCCGGCTTGACGGGGAGTCACGCGGTGCGCTACCGTTCCCGCGAAGTGGTCTAGACCACTATGCGCACGCCGACCCGGCGGCCGATCGAGGAGAGAGAAGAGTAACGAGATGGCGAGCATCAGCTACATCGAGGCCAGCTGCGTCTACGAGGGCGCCAGCGCGCCGGCGGTCGATGCGCTCAGCCTCGACGTGCAGGACGGCGAGTTCATGGTGCTCGTCGGCCCCTCGGGCTCGGGCAAGTCGACGGCGCTGCGGATGCTCGCCGGGCTGGAGCCGGTGAGCTCCGGCGAGATCCGGATCGACGGCGAGGACGTCTCGCGGCGGGCGCCGAAGGACCGCGATATCGCGATGGTCTTCCAGAACTACGCGCTCTACCCCCACCTCACGGTCGCCGGGAACATGGAGTACGGACTGAAGCTCCGCGGCATGCGCGGCGCCGAGCGGGCGGCGAAGGTGCGCGAGGCGGCGCAGCTGCTCGAGCTCGAGCCCTACCTCGACCGCAAGCCGAGCGCGCTCTCCGGCGGGCAGCGTCAGCGGGTCGCGATGGGCCGCGCGATCGTGCGGGAGCCGCGCGCCTTCCTGATGGACGAACCGCTGTCGAACCTCGACGCGAAGCTGCGGGTGGAAACGCGGGCGAACATCGCAAGCCTCCAGGCCCGGCTCGGCACGACGACGATCTACGTGACCCACGACCAGGTCGAGGCGATGACGATGGGCCACCGCGTCGCCGTGCTCAAGGACGCGCGCCTGCAGCAGGTCGACACTCCGCGTGCGCTCTACGAGCGGCCGGCGAACGTGTTCGTCGCCGGGTTCATCGGCTCGCCGGCGATGAACCTGCGCCGCGCGCGGCTCACCCCGGATGGCGTGCAGCTCGGACGGACGCTCGTCGCGATCGCCCCGGACGCGCTCGCCGGCGCCCACGCCGCGGGCGGGCAGGCGCTCGTCATCGGGGTGCGCCCCGAATCGGCGCGCGTGACCGAGCCCGGGACGGAGAGCGCGCTCCCGCTCACGGTCGCGCTCGTCGAGGAGCTCGGCGCCGACGCCTACGTGTACGGCACGCTCGAGGACGACCCGCCCGGCGAGAGGCCCTGGGTGGTGCGGTGCGCCGGCCGGGACGCGCCGCGCATCGGCGAGTGCGTCGGTGTGACGATCGAGGGTGCCGAGGCGCACCTGTTCGACGAGCGGTCCGGGCTGCGGGTCCCGGCGGCCGACGCGATCCCGGCGCGATGACGGCGACCCGCGACGCCGCGGGCGCCGAGCCCAAGTACTACGCGGTCAAGCGCCACCTGCTCGAGTTCATCGGCTCGCTCGAGCCCGGCGCGGCCGTCCCCACCGAGCGCGAGCTGGCGGGCGCCTGGCAGACATCGCGCACGACCGTCCGGCAGGCGCTGTCCGACCTTGTCGCCGAGGGCCGGCTCGTGCGCCGCCAGGGCTCCGGCACGTACGTCGCCGAGCCGAAGATCACCTGGCCGCTGTACCTCGCGAGCTTCACCGAGCAGGTGAAGGCGTCGGGTTTCACGCCATCGGCGGAGGTGATCGCGGCGCAGCGGATGAACGCGGACCGCGAGCTGGCCGAGCGCCTCGGGGTCCCCGCGCGCACGCCGGTCTACCGGCTCGAGCGCCGCCGGCTTGCCGACAACTGGCCGATCGCGGTCGAAACGTCGTGGCTGCCCGCGAAGCGCTTCCCCGGGCTCACCCGGCTGATCCGCAGCCACGGCTCGTTGCACGAGATCCTCGGCACGCGCTTTGAGACGAGCCTCGTGATGGGCGAGGAGTCGATCGAGACCGCGCCCGCGACGCCGCGCGAGGCCGGTCACCTGCAGGTCGACGTCGGGACGCCGATGCTCGTCGTCAGCCGCCAGAACTTCGACGTCGAGGGCACGGTCGTCGAGTTCGGACGCACGTGGTTCCGCGGAGACCGCGTTGAGCTCGTCACTCGCCTCGGGCCCCGCGCGCGGTGAGCGCCGCGGCCGGCATCGACGCGCCCGCGCTGCTGCTCGCCGGCGGCCGCGTCGTGACGCCCGGTGGGGTGATCCCCGACGCGTGGGTGCACGTCGAGGGGGACACGATCGTCTCCGTCGCCGAGCGGCGGCCGGACGCCGAGGCGCCGGTCGTGGACCTCGACGGCGCCTGGCTCCTGCCCGGCTACATCGACCTGCACGTGCACGGCGGCGGCGGCCACAACGTCGCCGCCTCGCCGGAGGCGATGGACGCCGCGGTCGCCTACCACCGCGCGCGCGGCACGACGGCGACCCTCGTCTCGCTCGTCACCGCGCCCGTCGAGGAGCTCGTCGCGCAGGCCGGCTGGGCGGCCGCGCTCACGCGCCGCGGGCCGACGCCGCGCGGCTGTGTGCTCGGCTCTCACCTCGAGGGCCCGTTCCTCTCGCCGCGGCGGCGGGGGGCCCAGAACGCGGCGCACATGATCGCGCCCGACGTCGGGATCCTCGAGCGGCTGATCGAGGCCGGCGAGGGAGCGCTGCGGATGGTGACGCTCGCACCCGAGCTTGAGGGCGCACTCGCGCTCATCCCGCGGCTGCGGGCGCGCGGGATCATCGCCGCGATCGGGCACTCCGACGCCGACTATGAGCAGGCGCGGGCGGCGATCCGGGCCGGCGCTCGGCATGCGACGCACCTGTTCAACGGCATGGGGCCGCTGCACCACCGCAGCCCGGGACTCGTCGGGGCGGCGCTCGAGGCCGGGATCCCGTGCGAGCTCATCAACGACGGTCGCCACGTCCACCCCGCGGTGATCGCGCTCGTCTGGCGCATGATCGACTGCCCGGTGCTCATCACCGACGCGATCGACGCCACCGGCGTCGGCGACGGGACGTTCGACCTCGGCGGGCTCGCGGTCCACGTGCAGGACGGCGAGGCCCGCCTGGCGAGCACGCACTCGCTCGCCGGGAGCACGCTGACGATGGACGAAGCGCTGCGGCGCGCCGTGCTCGACAGCGAGGTGCCGATCGAGCGGGCGGCGGCCGCCGCGGCCACGAACCCGGCGCGCGTGCTCGGCCTGGAGGACCGGCTCGGCTCGATCGCCGCGGGCCGGCGCGCCGACCTCGTCGTGCTCGACGACGGGCTGCGCGTGCGGCGGGTGATGGCCGCCGGCGCCTGGTGCCCGACGAGCGTAACGAACCCGCAAGAATTGGTCTAGACAATTGATGGCGCAGGCGGTAGTGTGCGCACGCACGACTTCATGACGTTGAGGAGAGGAGACCCGGTATGAGACAACGCCTGTTCGCGATGGCGACCGCGCTCGCGGTCGGCCTCGGGCTCGCCGCCTGCGGCAGCTCGAGTCACCATTCAAGTGGCGGCTCGGGATCGAGCGGCGGCAGCGGTGGCGGTGGGAACGTGACGCTCAAGCTCGTGGCCGCCGACTACGGCACCGGCCCGAGCAATACGAGCAGCAAGTATTGGGGCGGGATCGTCAAGGCGTTCCACAAGGCGAACCCGTCGATCTCGGTGAAGGTCACCGTCGTCCCCTGGACGAACTTCGACCAGCAGATCCAGACGATGGTGCAGAACCACAACTATCCGGACATCACCGAGGGTGACTACTTCTCGGCGTACGCACAGCAGGGACTGCTGTACCCGGCAAGCCAGGTGCTGTCGAACCCGGGTGAGCTGCTGCCGGTGTTCAAGCACCAGGGCACCTACAACGGCGTCCAGTACGGCATGCCGTTCACGACGAGCACGCGCACGCTCTTCTACAACAAGAAGCTGTTCGCGCAGGCCGGCATCAGGTCCGCACCGAAGACGTGGGCCGACATCAAGGCCGACGCCGCGAAGATCAAGTCACTCGGCAAGGTTGGCTTCGGTCTGCCGCTCGGCCCCGAGGAGGCCCAGGCGGAGTCGCTCCTGTGGTTCCTCGGCGACGGCGGCGGGTACCAGAACGCGCAGGGCAAGTACACGATCAACAGTCCGCAGAACATCAAGGCGTTCGAGTTCCTCAAGGGGCTCGTCGCCGCCGGCGACACCGAGCCGCACCCGGGGACGCAGAACCGCACCCCGCTGTGGGAGCAGTTCGCCCAGGGCAAGATCGGGATGATCAACGGCTCGCCCGCGCTCGTGCCGATCATCCAGCAGGCCGGCGTGCTGAAGCCCTCCGACTGGGCGTCGGTGCCGATCGCCGGCGAGCACGGCCCGCTCTCCAAGACGCTCGGCGTGTGCGACAACGTCGCCGCGTTCAAGCCGGGCGGCCACGCCGCGCAGATCAAGAAGTTCCTCGATTTCGCCTACCAGACGAAGTACCAGCTGCAGTTCGACCACGAGTACGACCTGCTGCCGGCGACGACCGCAGCGGCCAGGGCGCTTCAGAGCAGCAAGCTCTACGGCTCGTTCATCAAGGCGCTTCCGGGCTCGGTCCAGTACCCGTCGGACACCGCCTGGGCACAGGTGAAGACGCAGATCCAGAACCAGATCGGGACGGCGGTGACCGGCAACCCGGCGAGCGTGCTCGGCGCGCTGCAGAGCACCGCGCAGAAGCAGCAGGGGTAACGGCAGGGTCATGCGGCTCAGGGTCGGCTCACTGCGCCCCCTCGTGTGGGTCGGCCCTGCCGTCGCGCTGATCGGCGTCGTCGTCCTGTGGCCGGTCGTCGTCCTCGTCCACAGCTCCCTGCAGAACATCGCCGCCGACGGCTTCGTCGTCGGCGGCGCGGGCGCCCGCAACTACACGACCCTGTGGCACGAGCCGGCGCTCGCGGGCGTCGTCGAGCGCACGGTCATCTGGGTCGTGGTCGTCGTCTCGGTGACGCTCCTGCTCTCGCTCGGTCTCGCCCAGCTCTTCCACCAGTACTTCCCGCTGCGCCGGCTCGCACGGACCGCGCTCATCGCGCCGTGGGCGGCGTCGGTGATGATGACCGCGCTCATCTTCCGCTGGGCGCTTGACCCGAACGTCGGCGCGATCAACATCATCCTGCACGCGCTCGGGATCGTGCACCGCTTCGGCACAAACCAGGCCGACTGGCTGGGGACGCCGGGATGGGCGCTCGTCTGGATGATGATCGTCGCGATCTTCGTCTCGCTGCCATTCACCACCTACGCACTGCTGTCGGGTCTGCAGACGATCCCCGACGAGGTGTACGAGGCGGCTCGCGTCGACGGCGCCGGACGCATGCACATGTACCGGACGATCACCCTGCCGCTGCTGCGCCCGGCGATCCTCGTCGCGACCACGATCAACGTCATCAACGTGTTCAACTCGTTCCCGATCATCTGGGAGATGACGCGCGGCGGACCGGGCTATGAGACGAGCACGACCACGACGTTCATGTTCATCCTCAAGCAGTCGTTCATCGGCGAGGCGGCCGCCATGTCGGTCGTCAACTTCGCGCTCGTGATCGTGATCGTGCTCGTTTTCCTCAAGGTGACACGCTGGAAGGAGGCGGTCGGTTGAGCGCGGTGAGCACCGAGACCGTCCCGTTCGTCGAGCCGGCCGCCGAGGCGCCGACGCTCGCTCGCCGCCCCTCCCGGCGCCCGCTCACGCGGCGCACGTTCGTGCTCAGCGTGCTCGCGTACGCGATCGCGATCGGATTTCTGCTCCCCTACGCGGAGATGGTGATCACGGCGCTGCGACCGAACAAGCAGCTGCTCGCCGCCAACCTCGTGCCGACGCACTGGACGTTCCGCAACTTCACGACGATCTTCCAGACGGGCTTCGGCGGCAATCTCGTGGAGAGCCTCGTGATCGCCGGCGGCGCGACCGTGATCGTGCTGGTCGTGTCCGTGCCCGCCGCGTACTACTCGGCGCGCCACCGCTTCCGCGGGCGCTCGCTGTTCCTGCTGCTCGTGCTCGCCACGCAGATGTTCCAGCCGGCGGCGATGCTGGTCGGCATCCAGCGGGAGTTCTCGGACTTCAACCTGCCGCCGACGCTCTCGCTGATCCTCGTCAACGCCGGCTTCAACCTCGCCTTCTCGGTGTGGATCCTCAACGCGTACTTCGCCTCGATTCCCGCCGAGCTGGAGGAGGCCTCGATGATCGACGGCTCGAGCCGGCTGGGGGCGCTCGCCCGGGTGACGCTGCCGCTGGCGGCGCCGGGCATCGTCACCGCGCTCATCTTCACGTTCATCGCGGCCTGGAACGAGTTCATCGTCGCGCTCACGCTGTCGCTGGGGCAGGCGTCGAACCACCAGCCGCTCACGGTCGCGATCAACAACTACATCGGCGAGTACTCGATCGACTGGGGTCACCTGTTCGCCGGGGCGGTGATCGCGACGATCCCGGTCATCCTGCTGTTCGCGGTGATCGAGGGACGGGTCGTGAGCGGGCTCACCGCGGGCTCGATCAAGTAGCGCCGCGGGTGGGGGAGAGCGGAGCGAGCGACGGCGCGGTGCTCGCGGTCGACCTGGGGGGCACCGCGATCAAGGGCGCGCTCGTCGACCGTCGTGGGCGGGCACTGCGTGAGCTCGTGCGTCCGACTCCGGGTGGCGGCGGGCCCGGGGCGCTGTCGGCGCTCGACGCGGTCGTGGCGTCGCTGGCGGCCGACGGCGCCGACGGCGCGCGCGTGCGGGTCGTCTCGGTCGTCGTCCCGGGCATCGTCGACGTCGAGGCCGGCCGCATCGTGTTCGCGGGCAACCTCGGCCTGCGCGACGTGGCGGTGCGGGATCGGCTGTCCGCGCTCACGGAGCTGCCGACGGTCGTGGAGCACGACGTGCGGGCGGCGGGCGTCGCGGAGCGGACGATCGGCGCCGCCCGGGAGAGCTCCGATCACATCGTCGCCGTGTGCGGGACCGGGATCGCCGCGGCCGTCGTGTCGAACGGGGCGGTGGTCGCCGGAGCGCACGGGGTCGCGGGGGAGTTCGGGCACGTCCCGGTGCGGCCCGACGGCGAGCGCTGCGAGTGCGGGCAGCGCGGTTGCCTCGAGCGCTACGCCTCGGCGGCCGCGATCGCCCGGCGCTACGCCGCGCTCGGGGGAGAGCCGGGAGCGTCCGCGCGCTCGGTGGTCGAGCGCCTGGCAACCGATCCGGCGGCGGCCCGTGCGTGGGAGGAGGCGTGCGAGGCGCTCGGGATCGCGCTCGCGGGCGCGACGACGCTGCTCGATCCCTCACTCGTGGTGATCTCCGGGGGGCTTGCGGCGGCCGGCGAGGCGCTCGCGGCGCCGGTGCGTGAGACGCTGTCCGCGCGCCTCGCGTGGCGCTCGGCGGTCCCCGAGGTCCGCTGCTCGCCGCTCGCCGGACGCGCCGGGCTGCTCGGGGCGGCCGTGCTCGGCTGGCGCCACGTGCTCGGCGCAGGGGGCGACGATGCATTTCGCGAATGGTATAGTCCAATTTCCTCGTGAGGGAGCGATGACCGATACGCCGGGCGGACTGATGGCGGCCGAGATCGCCGAGCAGCCGGCGATGCTGGCCCGGATTCTCGGCGACACGCGGGCGGTTGCGGCCGTCCGCGACCGTGTGCGGGCGGCGCGTCCGCGGTTCGTGCTGATCGCGGCGCGTGGCACCTCCGACCACGCCGCGCTCTACGCGAAGTACCTCGTCGAGGTGCGGCTCGGCCTGCCGGCGGGGCTCGTCTCGCCGTCGGCCTACACGGTCCAGGGCGCGCGTCCCGATCTGCGCGACGTGCTGTTCGTCGCGGTCAGCCAGTCCGGGCGCTCACCGGACCTCGTCGACTCGCAGGCGGTGGCACACGAGTGCGGCGCGCTCACGCTTGCGGTCACGAACGCCCCGGAATCGCCCCTCGCCCAGGGCGCCGAGCTGTCGGTCGACGTCGCGGCCGGCGCCGAACGGGCGGTCGCGGCGACGAAGACATACACGGCAGAGCTGCTCGCTCTGCAGCTGCTGCTCTCCGGCGACGACGCGGAGCGCGACGCGGCGGCGCTGCCGGAGGCGGCGGAACGGACGCTCGAGCTGGCGAGCGAAGACCGGCTCGCCACGGCGGCGGAGCTGTGCACCGCCGAGCGGCTCGTCGTCACCGGCCGCGGCTTCTCCTACCCGACCGCCAGGGAGGCGGCACTCAAACTCATGGAGACGAGCTACGTGAGCGCCCAGGCGTTCTCCGGCGCCGACCTGCTGCACGGGCCGATGGCGATGATCGACGCGTCAGTGCCGACGATCGCGGTCGTCTCACCGGGACGCGACGGGGAGGCGATGGCGCCCGTGCTGGAGCGGCTCGCCGCGCTCGGCGCGCCGGTGCTTCGGGTGGGCGCGGGCGGCCCCGGCGACGCGGACGGCGGGCGCGACCCCGGCGGCCCCGGCGGCGCGGGCGGGCCGGGTGACCCGCCGGGTGCCCCGACGTCCGCTCCCGACGGGCCGACTCTTCCGATCGCCGCCGACGGGCTGCCCGAGCATCTGCTCCCGGTGCTCGAGATCCTCCCGCTGCAACGGCTCGCGCTCACGCTGGCGCTGCGTCGCGGGGTCGACCCGGACCGCCCCCGCGGCCTCTCGAAGGTCACCCAGACCCTCTGACCCTCCTCCGGGCGTCGCGCGCAGGCGGCTGCGTCCGGCGCCGGCCCGCGGCCCGCGGTGTCGCGGCTCTGGGCGCCGCCGGGGATTTCTGCCCACGCGGCGGGCGCGGACGCGTCGCGCGGGCAGAAGTCATCGTCCAGCGGTGCTTTTTGCCCTCGCGATGAGGCGAGGGAGGTTGCGTGGGCGAAAACCATCGCGATCGCCCGTGCGCCCCGGCGCCGCACCTCTCGTCCGCCCTGGCGCCGGACGGGTGTCCGTGCCGTCGGTGGCCAGCGGCTGGTGCTGCCGGGGGTGGCTGATGGCCGGCGCCTGGTGCTGCCGGGGTGGCTGATGGTCGGCGGCTGGCGCTGCCGTGAGTGGCCGGCGGCTCGCGCCGCCGTCAGTGGCCGGCGGCTGGCGCTGCCGTGGTGGCTGATTGCCGGCGGCTGGCGCTGCCGTCAGTGGCCGGCGGCTCGCGCCGCCGTCAGTGGCCGGCGGCCCGGCGGTAGCGAGACACCGCGAGCGGAGCGAAGACGCCCATGATGATGAGCGCCCACACGACCGCGCCCCAGACGTAGTTGCCGGCGGGAGTCCCGACCCACAGCGACCGCATCGCGTCGACCATGATCGTGAACGGGTTCACGTGCGCGAACCACTTGAGCGGCTCGGGCATCGTGGCCGGCGGCACGAACGCCGATGAGATGAACGTGAGCGGGAAGATCGCGATGAATCCGACTGAGTTCGCCGACTCGGGGCTCGAGACGATCAGGCCGACGAACGCGAACACCCACGAGAACGCGTAGCCGATGAGGAGCAGCAGCAGGAAGCCGGCGATCACGTGGGCGAGCGGGGTGCCGAACGAGAAGCCGATGATCGCGCCGGTGCCGACGAGGATGAGGACCGACAGCAGGTTCGTGGCCACGTCCGCGAGCGTGCGCCCCGCAAGCACCGCCGGCCGCGCCATCGGCAGCGAGCGGAACCGGTCGATCAGCCCCTTGTGCACGTCCTCGTTGAGGCCGAGCGCGGTGACGAACCCGCCGAACGCGATGTTCTGCACGATGATCCCCGGGATCAGGAACTCGACATAGGGCAGGCCGCCGGTCTGGATCGCGCCGCCGAACACGTAGCGGAAGAGGAGCACGAACATGATCGGCTGGACGGTGAACGCAAGCAGCAGGTCCGGTCGTCGTGGCAGGCGCACGAGGTTGCGCTCGGCGATGATGAGCGTGTCGGTGACGAGCCGTCTCACGAGGCGACGACCTCCTCCACATCCTCGTCCTCGACCTCGGCGGCGTGGCCGGTGAGCGTGAGGAAGACGTCGTCGAGCGTCGGGCGCCGGACGTTGATGTCGGCGACGCCCACGCCGGCGTCGCCGAGCCGCCTGACCGCCTCGACGATCGCCCCCGTGCGGCTCGCGACCGTGATCGAGACAAGCGAGTCGCGGCTGCTCGGTGTCTCCTCGGACATCGGGGCGAGGGCGGCCGTCGCCGCCTCCGCCTGTGCGGCGTCCTCCAGCGCGACCTCGACCCGGTCTCCCCCGACGCGGCCCTTGAGCTCATCGGAGGTGCCCTCGGCGATCACGCGGCCGTGATCGATGACCGCGATCCGGTCGGCGAGGCGGTCGGCCTCGTCGAGGTACTGCGTGGTGAGGAGCACTGTCGTGCCGCCCGTCGCCAGGTGCTCGATCGTCTCCCACAGGCCGATTCGCGCACGCGGGTCGAGACCCGTCGTCGGCTCGTCGAGGAACAGCACCGCCGGCTCGGCGACGAGCGCGGCCGCCAGGTCGAGTCGCCGCCGCATCCCGCCCGAGTACGTGCCCGCCGGGCGAGCGCCCGCCTCGGTGAGATCGAACCGCTCGAGCAGTTCGCGGCCACGCGCCTTCGCGCGACTCCGCGAGGCCCCGTACAGCCGCCCCACCATCGTCAAATTCTCAAGCCCGGTGAGGTTCTCGTCGATCGCCGCGTACTGGCCGGCGAGGCCGATCCGGTGTCGCAGCTTCGCCGCGTCGCGGATGACGTCGAGGCCGACGACGCTTGCCGATCCCGCGTCGGGCTGCAGCAGCGTCGTGAGCACCCGCACGAGCGTCGTCTTGCCGGCGCCGTTCGGTCCAAGCAGCCCGAGCACGGTGCCGGTGGCGACGTCGAGGTCGACTCCCGCGAGTGCGCGCACCTCACCGAAGGACTTCTCGAGCCCCCGGACCTCGATCGCGACGTCCGCGTCGACCTCCTCACCCATGGCGGCCCACGGTAGCGGGCGCCGCAGCGGGGCGCCCAAGGGCGGCCCGAGGGCCCCGGCGGCGGGTGCACCGAGGGCCCCGGCGGCCGGTGCACCCAGGGCTTCGGCGGCGGGTCGACCGAGGGCCCCGGCGGCGCCACCCGCTGGGCCTCACCCCGCTAGCATCGGGCTGCCCCGGCGAGATAGCTCAGTTGGTAGAGCACACGACTGAAAATCGTGGTGTCCCCGGTTCGAGTCCGGGTCTCGCCATCAGGGGTCGTTCGCAAAACGAACGGCCGCTCCGTTCGCGATACTTTCCCCTGTAAATGGCTGGTGAATTTCTGCTGACCAAAAGCGTTTGCGAAAGTATCGGCGGCCACTCTCGCTGATCCGCGCGTCGCGTTTGCGAAAGTATTCCGTGCATCTGGTCACAGATGTGCCAACTCCATGGTGACGTCGGTCGGATGGGCGCTGACGTAAGCCCCCTTAAAGCGGAAAGGGCCCGCCCTCTGGGGAGAGGACGGGCCTATCGCTCGTGCGGGTTTTCGCCGGCTTGCGCCGGCGGTGCTCATGCGCTGATCATGGAGTGCCGGAAGCGGGCGCGGCGGCCGGTGCCGCTGCGGCCGGCGGCTGGACGGGGCTGAGCAGCTTCATGGCATCGGCCTGCTGGTGAGCTGCGTCGTACTTGCCTGTGAGGTGCGCGAGGCGCTGGAGCGTGAAGCTCAGCGAGGTGGCGAAGCACAGCCATTCCATCTCGCGGTCTTCGCTGACCCACTTGGGAACGTTCATGCCTTTGTTGCCGATGCCGCGACCTTTGAGCCGGGCGTTGAGCGACTCGACCATGTTGCGCCGCAGCAGCAGTGCGGTCCGCAGGGCGGCGCGGCTGTGTTCGCCGCGGAACGGCAGAAACGTGTGAGCGCGCGGGTTCTTTGACCACTGCGTCGTCGCGGTCAGCCCGCAGGTGTGCTCGGTGCCATCCTCGTCTGTCACGACGCCGGTGCAGACCCACCGCATCCGGGCGGCCTTCAGGTCGGCGCGCTCACCGGGCGCGAGGCCGCGCTTGCGCCGTTTGGCATGGTTCACGAAGCCTTCGGCTTGGAGCAGCTTCATGGTGCGCTTGATGGGCGTGCCGTCGGGCTGCTTGCCGTGACGGACGCAGTAGGGCACACCCTCGTTGTCGTGCCAGCCGTGCTCCTTGCCGAGCTCGGTCCCGCGCCCGAAGACGGGATGGATCGCGAACTCTGCTTCCAGCATCTCGTGGACATGCCGGCTGTCGAAGTGCGCGTCGCCGACCAGGTACTCGGGCTCCCAGGGCTCCCCGGCGAACTCCTGCCAGAGCGCATGGACCTGGAGCAGCAGCTCCCGCAGGCCTTGCCATTCGGCCCGTTTGCCCGACAGCAGCAGGAACGCGATTGGGAGGCCGGTCTTGACATCGACGAGGTAGATCAGCTTGTAGCCGCGCCAGGACTTGAAGTAGCCGTGGGTGGTGAACTCGGCGCCGTTGAGGCCGCGTTTGCGGAGCTTCTCTTCGACGGGGTAGTCGAGATCGGTTGGGCTCTGTTCGCGCGGAGCGACGATGTCGGTTCCGTCGATGAGCAGGTAGCGTCCGATGTCCGGGTCGCCGATCTCCTTGCGCAGCTTGATCAGCGCCTGGACGTTGAGGCGAATCGTGATCTCAGGGTCGACCCGCAGCAGCGTGGCGTGCAGGGTGCGGTTGACGTTGGACTGGTCGCGCCATGATCCTTCGCGTCCGGGGAAGTCATACGCCCATGCTGTTGGGACGTTTGCGGTCTTGAACTCCTTCCAGTGGCAGTGGAGCTCAGGGCGGCCGTTCTCCAAGAAGTTGCGCAGGAATACGGCCGCCATGAGGCGACGGTCGGTCGGCCGCCCGTAGGGGTTGGTCCGCAAGCGGTCCAGGAGTTCCCGGGTCTCATCCAAATCTTGGATCGCTTTGGCTTCGACGAAGCTGAAGACGTTGCGGCGGTTGGGGCATGCGGAGACCGGTGCGGTCTCCTCGTAGGCATTCTTGACCTTGTCGTCCTTGGGCAGAAGCTTTGCGTACTCCTCATCAACGCGCGCTTCCAACGCCTCCGGGCTAAGACCAGGCTCATCGTCCTCCAGGCGAGCCCGGATGACGGCCTTCTCGATCTCGCGCCGGTGCTTGCGGTCCGTAAAGCCGGGGCGCCGCCGCCTGCGGACCGCCTTGGCGGCGTCGCGATCTCCCTTCTTGGTCCGCCGCTTCTTGCCAGCCGGCGCGCCATCAGCCGGGGTGTCGGCGGTCGTCGCGGGCGCCGTGCTGGCAAGCCCGGCGTTTGCCTTAACTTCAGACGATGAACTTCCTTCAGACGTCGAGATGCTCTCGCTCCTTCCGGGAGTTGTCAGGGAGGCCTGCGGGTCGGTCTTGGAGGCCTTGGCGTCCGAGACGGGGGTGGAGGTGCTGGGGCTCTGGGGCATGCCTCGACGGTTGGTCGTTCGAGGCTCCCCACCGCAGCGTGTGGACGTGTGGCTGAAAGCAGGCGGCGAATCAGCGGCAGCGTTCGGCGAACGCGTCACGGTCGCCGCCGAACTCGTTCTGAATAAACGTGTGGAGGCGAACCTCGCCGACCGCAGCGAGCGTTGCGCGGCTCGGAATACGCCCGTAGCGCGAGAGGACTGAGCGGCCAGCGATGATGGCCTGATCCATGGAGTACGGCCGGTGGTTCTGGATCGAACGCAACGGCAGCCCCATGCGGGCCGACCACTCATGGACTCCGCCGTTGCGACGGATGAATGCCTGCAGGTCGGTGCGCCCGACCGCCTTCCAGTCAGCGTTGGACGGGAAGTACTCCCGTCCGGAGCAGAAGACCTCTAGCTCGCGGATCAGCCGCTCCCGACGTTCCTGTCGCGACTCGCGAGGCTCACGCCGGGGCTGGCGCGCCACGGGCGAGGGACGCTCAGGATCAGGCTCCGGCTGGAAGGCAAGCCCGAACTTGGGCGCCCATCGCGCCGGGCCCCCGGCGCGATGGACCTTCCAGAACAGATCGGCTGAACCGGCCTCGATGAACTCCTGACGGGTCGGCCACCGGTCGCGGCCGGCAACCAGCCCGGCCAGTTCGAACATGAGCACCTCCTGATCCGGTTCGCGGCCGAGCAGAGCGCGTGGTTCACGTAGCGACACGCGCGGCCTGGTGGACATCGCCGCGAAGGTGCTGTCTCGTTGCCCGCGTCCCATGCCCTGAGCGTGGACCCGCTCGGGATCGAGCGGGAACTTTTAGCGTGGTTCGAGCCGGTCGGTCGCGACAGCAACCGGAGTTAGATCGTTGCGGCGTGTGTGAGCCGAAGTGCTCGCTGAATGTGGCCGCTTTCCCAGAGTCGTTTTGGAGCTATCTACGGCTCGGCCGACGCGGCGTTGGCGGCAGGTGAGTGAACTCCCAGAGCCGTCGGTCGCCACTGAGTCGTTCCAGGATGGACGCGCAGGTGACGCCGGGATCGTCTCCGAACAAGATCCCGGTCCGGATGCTCTGGGACACGAGTCCTTCTGGTTCGGTCCTCCTATCGTCGACCAGGTAGTCGGCGTAGCGGGCGTCGCTCAGCTCGGTGATGGTGTCGTCGAGCTGATGGAAGATGTTCAGGGCGGCATAGTCGGCGTCGCTGGCGGGGATTCCGGCTGCGGTGAACCAGTTGAGGTAGTCGGCGTTGAGCGCGTCGAGGTCGATTGTGTCCGCGATGCGGTTGGGAAGCGCGAGGGTGCCGCTGACGTAGCCGTCGACATCGACGAACAGCGTGCCCGGGGTGCCGTGTTCCATCGCGTAGACGACCGAGTCGCGCAGCTCGGCGCCATCGGAACTTGCCCTGCGGGTCTGCCACAAGCGCACGGTGGGGACGTTGCCTGCAATGAACGCGAGCAACTGCGACTCCCACAGGTCTGGACCGTGGCTCAGGATGCGTCTGACGTGCATGGGCGAGGCAAACCGGCGCGTGATCTTCGGGACGCGGGCGGTGAGCAGCGGAAGACCGGTCGGGCTGAGCACCGAGATCTCGTCGAGCGGGCCAAGGACGGTCCAACCGCTGTTGGGGGTGTAGTCGTAGAGCCTTCGGGGTGGCGTCATGAGCATCCTTGCCGCGATATGGGGTTGCTGCGACCAGACCGGGTCGCCCATTGTCTGGGTCAGGTGTGCGGCCCTAGTCAGGGACGGTCGAGCCTGCCAGGAGGTCCTGGATCGCGCCGTGGACGAGCTCGGCGATCGGGTGCATCGGCCCTGCCGCCGCACCGTGCCGTGTCACTGACGCGTAGTGCTGCTCGTCGGGCTCGCTGCGGATGACCCCGTACGCGAGCTCCTCGGCAACGTCACCGACGAGGATGGTGCAGGCTGAGCCAGGGGTGTAGAGCTTGCTCAGCAGCACGATGAGGTTGCGCTCCGAAAGCGCGATCTCGACCACCGGCTGGGAGTCGTGTGGGTAGGACAGTTGAACACGAGCCATGCTGGTCTCCTCTGTGTGGTGGGAGGGAAGCTGTGAACGGCGACGAAGGGCGGCGTGCTCGTGCGCCAACGAGCCGCAGGGGCTTCCATTGGCGACGGAAGATGCATTGATGCGATCCCCGCCAGGCTTAGAAGCCCAGTTCGTCTCCGGCGACCTGCAGGTCGCCGAGCGCGGTGCGGCCCGCGTCGGGGCAGCTAGCCGCGTAGAGGCAGGTGAGGCAGTGCACACCTGGCCGGGGGTCGAAGGTGCGGTCCTCGATCATCTGGGTGGTCAGCCCGGTGAGGCGTTCTCGTAGCTCGACGACGTCTTCACGCTCAGGCTCCCAGCGCGACTCGATCCCGTGCGCGAGGTAGCTGAGCCGCACCCGGCGGACGGGGCGGCGTAGGGTGCTCTCGGTGGCCAGGAGATAGATCTGCGCCGCCGGCTCGTCAGGAAGGTCCTCCGCGTCGATGGCGCGCAGGCCGGTCTTGTAGTCGACGACGTCAACGGGCTCAGGCTCGCCACTGGCGGCTTGGCGGCGACTGTCAGCAGGGTCGGGGGGCGTCAACTCCGTGTCGTCCTGTCCAGCGCCGCCGCCGCTGGCGATCGGGTCGACGCGGTCAGCCTTGCCGAACAGCACCACCCCGTTGGGCAGCCGGATCTGAACCCACCGTTCGCGAAGCAGCGGGACAACGTCGGTACTGCAGTTCTCGGCGAACCGGCTCAGCAGATCGAGGCCTCTGAGACCGGTGGCCCGTTCGGCCTCTCGCGTGGCGAACAGCCCGGGCCGGCGGAAGCCCTTCCAGACTGAGCGTAGGCATTGATGCAGTCGCTGCTCTGCTGGCTGGCGCTGGTCAAGAGGCAGGCCAAAGAAGAGATACAGAGCGGCGTGAATGGCGTTGCCGAGCATCAGCACTTCAGTGTTCTGCTGGTTGTCGGACATCTTGATGACGCGGCGAAACCAAACCCGCCGCGGGCAGATGCGGTAGTCCCCGATGTCACGCGGCGAGAGCCGGTCTGGCAGCAGCCCCGTGGGGCCAGGCGACGATCCGGCTCGCGTCGCGGTCGTCCTGCTCGCAGATACGGGCATGGGTGTCCTTTCTGAGTGGTGGCTCGCGAGGGCGCGCGGCACTGTCACCTGTAGGCCGCGACGCGGCCGGCGGCTTCCTGCCACCGGCCGCGCTTCGGTACCCTGTGGGATCCGGTCCGCTCAGGCGGCCTGCGCCATCTCGGTCAGCAGGGAGCGAACCGCGTCGAGTTCCTCGTCATCGACGGCGAAGCGGGCGCGCAACTCCGTCATCCCCTCGTCGCACAGGGCCCTCACCTTCCAGATGCTGATCCCGAGCCGCTTGGCGATCTGCGGCTGGTTGCACTGTTGGGTTCCGAACACCCCGTGGTACATCTTCATGACACGACTGGTCGTCGGGTCCATCTCGGCCAGGTACAGGGCGAGTTGCTCGATCTGCAAGTTGGCGATCGCCAACTCTGGTACGTCCTGCGTGTCGTCGATCACCTCCGGGATGCGGTCTCCGTAGGGTGCAGCGACGGGGTGCCCGAGCGCGAGCAGCATCTCCTCGCGTTGGACCATCCGCTCATGGGGTGTGTTGGCGTCAGCGGTCAGCTCGCTGCAGTCGATGAGCCCGTCCTCGTCAACCCCCGCCTCGATGCTGAGCAGACGAGTCTCTTCGCGCTCAGCCTTGGTGATGTCCCCACGAGAGGAAAGCGGCGTAGCCATATCGGCGTCCGTCCTTTCTGGAGAGTCCTTCTCCAGGTCTCTGTTTAGAGCGTATCAGAAACTGATACGCTCTCGTGGTATGTCTTTACATGACGACCCGGACGGCGGCGACGAGGCACGTCTTCTGTTCCTGATCCAGGCGCCCACGCTCGTGCGATGCGTCTATCAGCGCAAAGGTCCAGGAAGAGGGTTCGGTGACCTTGAGGCCAACACGCTTCAGGTTCTGATCGCAGTCGCGCTGTTTCCCGACCGCACCGTCGGCGAGCTCGCGCAACGGCTCGCGCTCGCGCAGTCCACGACCTCCACGGCGGTCGGACGGCTTCAGAAGCGAGGACTGGTCCGCACAACGGACGGGCTGGGTGTCGCGCAGCCCCGACCTCAACGGGTGACGCGGTCCGGGCGCGCGCTCATCGGTCGGTTCGTCAGAGAGCTTGATAGCCGGCTCGGCCCCGCAGGGAGCATGGGCTGGGGCTGCGGACAGGATCAGTAGGTCCTTGATAGTGAGGCGATGCCGGTCACGGTCCCCGCGACCGCTGTCAGTGCCGTTTAGCTTCCCATCTCACGCCGACCGAACTGCACAAATCCGGACGTGACCTGCTTCCAGGAGGGAGAGCTGGGTATGGCGATCGGGTCCCAGAACCTCTGGTTCTTGTCAGAGCGGATGCACCACAGGCGTTGAGTTCGGTCACCTGAGAGCCAAACCGCCGAGCGGGCGTCCCAGTCACCGCAGGCTTGGCGGGGATCTGACTGCCCGATCAGCAGGTAGTGCCAATGGCCGATCGCCTGGCCAGAAAGGGACGTGGCCGGCCTGCCCAGCGCTGCAGCCTCTCGCCTAGTCTGCACATGCTCGCTTCCAGATCACCGCGGCCGGCGGAGCAGAGTCGCGGACGTCGATGACCTGGCGGTTGGTGGCGTTGTCGAGGGGCTTTGCGCGGCGGGCCAGGGCGAGGCGCTGCCGGTTGCTGGTCTCGCTGGCAGGCAACCCGAGTCATGCGACGTGCGTCGGGATCAGGCAGCGTGTGCTGATTGACGTCCTTGACTGAGCGCAACGGCGCTTAGCGAGCCAACGCCTGGGCCGCCGCTGTCGATTGCTGGCTAACCAGCAGGATGGATCGTCTTCTTGAGGAAGCGAAGCCGAGTGCGTGCCACGTGCCCGTCCCGTTGAAGGCGACCGACCAGTATCCCGGGGGCAAGATTGAGCTTGCGCGCGAAACTGCGAATCGCAGGCTCGGAGAAATCGCCTACAGCAACGAACTCCATATACAAGTCGGGCGCAATCAGAGTGTCGCGCGCGAAGCGATTCGCAGCGGCCTCATCTGATGCGACATCCTCAGCCTCAACGCGCGCTGGGTCCGCGTCGAGATGGTCGGTCTTCTTCTTGTCGAGTAGGTGTCCGGCTTCGTGGAAGAAGCTGAACCAGAACTGGTCGTCGGTCTTGTGGCGCAGGCTGAGTTGGATGATTGCCTTGTCGGGGGTGAGCCAGCGCGCTGCGCCGCTGACGTGGGTGCCGGCGAACTCGGGCGTGATCACGAGGGCCACTCCGGCGCTCGCGCACAGGTCCACGATGCGCTGGCGAATCAGCGCGAAATCACGCTTGGTCATCTCGCGGATCTCTGCGAGCACGGTCCTGAAATGCTCGGCGTCGAACGGATCCGTCTGGATTTCAGCGGCAACGATCTCTCCCCAGCGCAGCCAGGCCGCCGAGGCTTGGGGCGATGCTTCGAACGCCTCTGATCTGCGGTAGGCCGCCGCGGCGGCGGTCCAGTTCTTCTCCCACGCCTCCGGGGTGCTGACCTGGAAGAAGCGGAGTACCGCGGCGACCTTGCTCGCCTTGGTATCGCCAACGTTGATCAGGTCGTGCTTCACCAGGTCCCTGATCGGGAACTCAGCGGCCCAGGTGGCGTGAGTCGCAAGCTCCTCGTCTGCGCGCTCCCACGCGAGGTGCGCGCGGTAGGACGCTTCAAGGTTGTTCCAGAACGCGGCGCTGATCCCGAGTGCAAGGTCGAGCTGGATCGCGGTCTCCGGCGTGATCGCCGCTTTGCCGTTGGCGATCTCGTTGATTGTCTTGATTGGCCGGCCCATGCGGCGGGCCAGCTCTGACTGGGACATTCCTCGCTCTTCAAGCACCTCGGAGAGGATCTCCCCCGGGGCGACAGTCCAGTCACGCTGCCGGCTCCTCGGCTCAGCGGCCATGGTGATCGACCACCTCCACGATGACGACCTTGGTCACCAGTGACCGGTTGATGCCGCCCTCGGCGAGCGTCGGCACCGGATCGTGATCGGGCGTGAAGATCAGCCTGTAGGCGCCGCGCAAGTCCAGGGAGAACTGGCCCGCGCGGTCCGCCGACAGCTCGTGAAATCGGCCGGGGACACCTTCCAGGGCGGCAAGCGTGGGGGCGGCCTCCAGCGAGACGATCCGCCGCTTCAAGACCGTCCACTGCTCGGGGCCGAAGATCCGCTGGCCGGCCCGGTCACTGGAGCAGTTCCTCTTAAGTTTGCGGTCCAACCAGCCGATGTCGATGGTCTTGCCCCTTGTGATGATCTCGCCGCCTGGCATTCTATAACCCCTGAGGTTATGGTAGCGAGCGTCGTGACGACCGAGCCCGCGATACAGATCCCGCTGCTCACCCCGCAGCCGCCCGAGTCGTTGCCGACCGACGTCGGCCACTACGTCGCCGTGCTGCAGACCAAGTCGGGCGAGCGGGACGCTTTGGAGAACGTGTCGCCCGCTACGTGGGAGCGTCTGATGCCGCTTGTCGAGCTCGTGGGACCGAAGCACCCGGAGCCCGTGCTGACTGCTGCATGGCCCAGGGAGTGGAGTCGACGCCTCAGCCGGTGCCTGGGCAGACGTCCTTTCTACTTCGACATCCTGCGCCTGTCCGCGTCGCATCCGGTGGACGTCAAGCCGGCGAGAGAGCCGATCCTTCCGCTGCTGTATGCGTGGGCGCGCAAGCGCGAGATGGAGTTCGTCCCGGTGATCCACGTCGTGGGGAGAGCGGCCAAGCATGTCCGGTACGTCGCCGATGCCGGGCTCCAGGACGCGCGAGGCGTAGCGTTGCGCTACCGAATCAGAGCTGCCGTGCTCTCGGCGGGCATGCGACATTGCGACGTTCTGGGCGAACAGCTCGCCGATCTGGGTGTCGGGGTCGCTGACGCGGACTTGCTGCTTGATCTCGGGTTTCTGGACCCCGACGATGAGATCGACGCCGAGGACATCGCCTCGGTCATCCGAGACGTGTGCGACGTCGGCGCGTGGCGGTGCCTGGTGCTCCTGGGCACCTCGATCCCGAAGGGTCTCGGAGCCGTCAAGGAAGGAACGGTTGGCGCCATCCCGCGCCGGGAGTGGGAGCTTTGGTCGCGGGTGCGGACATGTGAGCTTCCGCGGATCCCGGCGTTTGGCGACTACGCGATCCAGAACCCGGACCCGCCCGCGGAGAACATCGGTGGCAACGTGATGCGGGCAAACATCAGGTACACGACCGCGACCGAGACGGTGATCGCCCGCGGCCGAGGGCCGGTGAGCCAGGAAGGCAGTGAGCAGTACCACGATCTCTGCGAGCTGATCGTCAAGCACCCGCTCTTCGAGGATCCTGCGTTTTCCTGGGGTGACGCGCAGATCGCGGCCTGCGCAAAGGGACTGCGCGATCCGGGGCCGCAGGCGACGTGGCGAGGTGCCGGCACCTCCCATCACCTGCGATTCGTCACTGACCAGGTGCGAGTGCTGGGACCGTAGCGCCACGACGAGAGGGAAGCCTCGCGTTGGTGTGGTCGCGCTGCAGCAGCGCGCGACGCACGGAAGCGCGGATCTGTGAGAGCGACGCCGCTCCAAGCAGTTCTCTCCAGAGCGAGCCGCGAGTCGCGGTGTTTTGCGGGGCGTGCCCGAGATCGACCAGCGCGCTGATCACCTCGTCTCGCCACAGCAGACGTACGAGAATCTCGGGATCAAGCGCAGGGTTTGGCCGCGCTTTGCGAACCGACGTGAAGGCGACCTTGTCGCCGATGTCGATCACCATGATCCCCCACCACTCAGGCAGAATCTCCTGCGCTGCGTGCCGGTGGCGCTCGGCGACCACAACGCTGCACCGGTCAAACAGCCGCCCGTAGGCGAGCATCTGCCGTGGAAGCCGCTTGAGTGTGTCGCGCTCGGTCTTGATCTCAAAGCCGACCATCGACCGTCCGATGACCGCGACATCCGCACGCTCATGAGAACGCGGCACCCACAGCTCATCGAGCGTGAGCGCCGCACCCGTGACCGTCTTCATCACGTGGGCGCGCAGCGCCTGCCGAACGGTGACCTCAACCATGACGCCGTGGAGTCGAACGGCCGACGGAGCTCACGGGCATAGTGGCGACTCTAAACGGGCTGCGTGTGGCGGCGCCGTGATCTCGCTCATGCCTGATTTCGAACACATGTTCGACGATAACGGGCGGGTCGGACCGACCGTCGGCTTCCCGGTGCAGCCAGAATCGCCCGCGGCCCGAGTACAAGCAGGGCCGAGAGGCCGGCGGGGTGTGGCAGCGGCGCATACCGCAACGGTGCTGATCAGAATCGCGGCAGCCGCAATCAGCGCCGCAGCGATGGCGAGCGCCCACGCTCCGCCGCCATGCACAGGGATATCCAACGCAGCGAGGAGCAGCCTCATCGGCGCTACCAGGATCAGCGGGAGGCAGTGCGGGAGGAAAGATTCGCTCTCATAGCGGCGGCTAGCAGCGCGGTTCATCGTCTGAACATACGACCAGCACGTTTCCTTGTCCGCCGCGTTCGTTCACGGAATCGGTCGTGGAGCTCGGGGGCCGTCAACACTTCGGGCGGTCGATAGCTTGGATCCTGGAGCTTCAACAGCACATAGCCGTCGTTCCCGGGGCCAGCCTTGGGAAACCACGGACCGAGCGGCACGACACGGTTCAAGAGCACGTCGAGGAAGCACGCGAGGCTGAACGTCAACACACGGTCGCCGTCACGAGGACAGCGGCCTGGCCAGCCCATTGGATAGCCGCAACGCCCACGATTGCGGCGCCGGCGGGGAGGGTGCGGATACCAGCGGCAAGCGTGGACTTGGTGCCGGCCGAGTACAACTGCGCCAGCTCAGTTCGCGTCCGTACGGGTGCGTGCGCGCAATAGCCGCTGGCCGGAAGCGGACCGCAGTAGATGGTGGTGCGCCGCAGTCCGAGCCACCGCGTCACCGCCGGAGCGAGCTGACCCAGGACCGGCGAACCGACTCGTACGGCCACTTCGCTCCCGCGGGTGAGCCGCTCGACGCTTCGAGCATGGCCAAGCTCGTGGATGAAAACCACGACCCACAGCGCTGGGAAGAATGAGGCGGCGAACGCGGCGAGGAGCATCGCCGAAGAATCCCAGGAGTAGTCGGACGGCGGCGTGCTGCTCAACCATCAGTTCCGCACCGCCGACGTACCACAACCGGCAGGCCAAGTTGTTCAGCGACGAGATCCAGGCGGGGCTGCGTCCCTACGAGCTGCGCCAGCTCACCAGCCACGAGGTGGGCGAGCGACCGAGTGACATCGCCAAGCGCCTGCGCGAGGCCGGCCACCGCCACAAGGAACTCGATCTCAGCGAGAGGAGGCGGCGTTCCACGACGCACTCGCCGGCGCAATAGGGCACGTCAAAGGCCAGACCCGAAACGGGCGGCGGTCGGCCAGGAGCTCGCGGAGAGCATCCCCACCGACCTCTCTGTCGACTGGACCCACCGCGCCTCCAGAGAGCGTGCATCCGCACCAAGATCAAAGGGCTACTCCGTAGGCCTCCGGGCACTGGAAGTATGCGGTCGCGGTCCGGGATGCGCCGTACCTTCGAGCCGTGTCCCAGCCTGTCGCATTTCATGACCTGCCAAGCAGCCCCGGCCACCGCCTACATCCCGAGCTCGACGTTATCTGAGACTTTCGGGCCGCCGCGACTGGCTATTCCCATCAGCTCTGAGCTCTGGAGGACGCTGACCACCTACTACCTCGACCAGACCGAGCTCGTGCGCGACCAGCTACGCGCCGCCGCAATCTACGCGCTGCTCTCACTGCTCCACCCAACTGATGCATGGGAGAGCTAGGAGTCACTGATCACGACATGTGCGTCGTTGGTCTATGACCGGCGGTGCCTCAGGAGCTGGCCCTGGGGATGGAGCGGCAGGTCGTCAGCCGATTCGCTGCAGCTTCCTTCCGGTGTAGCAAGCCACTCAGCGGAGTGGAATGCCTGCAGACACTCGCAGCGGGCGCCCCTCCTGGCGCACGATCCCCACGCGGCAGTTCATCGGGGACCCGGCCCGATGCGCCTGTTCAAGCCGCTGATAGTGAGCAGAGGGCAACGTGCCCAGCGATTGATCTTCGACGGTGAGATGCCAGGTCTGGCCGCGGCGCTCCACCTCGGCAAGACGCTTGATCCGCTTGTTCTTCGCTCGTGTTCCGAGCCTGTCCTGTAGGTATGCGTGACCTTGCTCGCTGAGCTCGACTGGTATCCCGGGCCCGACGTCGGGGATGAATGGATCATTGGGATCCCGAGCTTTCGGCTTTGCCGACAGCCAGACGTCGACGTACTCGCCGAGTTCGATCTCTGCATGGCAGGTCGCGGGCTTCCTTTCACGGTTGAGCCCGTGGATGATCTCGCGGTAGGGCTCGGCGTGGCCGTGAGCGATCGCGCCCACCTGCAGTCCAGCGATGTGCACGCGGACCGCTCCGGCGAACGGGCCGGTCTGCTCGACCCGCATCTCGGCCATCACCAGCGGCCCGAATTGCCGGTAGGCGGCCTCGATTGAGTCTCGGTAATGCGCAACGCCTGTCGTCTTAGAGACAGCGCCGTTGCCGTCCTTCAGCGTTGGAAAGCCGATCCAGGATGCCGACACCCACGGAAGCTCAAACAACGGGGGGTAAACCACCTCGGACGCCGGCGGTGCGTCCGCGGGTCCATCTGCCGCGCGAGCCACGAGGCGGTCGGCTCGTGGGGTCGCCGAACGGTCCCGTCGCCGAAAGAGCCACCGCACGCGTCGATCCTATGCCTTACTCGTGGCCAGGAGCCTCGCGGTGACGGACAGCCTGCGGGCGCTGATGGCGTTGCTCCCTCTGGATCGGCATGGGCGCCCGAGCCCCCGCCGCCAACCCGCGACGGCTGAGGGGTAAGGGCTGGGAAGGGATCGGGTCAAGCATCGCCGAGCTGCACAGCCCGGCGACGAACGAGCGCCTGTCTGAGCTGAGCGACCTGGTATGGCCGCAGCCTTGACAGGACGATCTTGACGTCTCGCGGCGGTACGCCTTCGAGGTCCTCAACGATCATCTGAGCCGGCTGAAGAGCGTCGAGCTGGCTGAGAAGCTCGGCGGCACTCGACTTTGCCGTACGGGCGAGGACATGTGCGAAGAGGCCGAGGTACATAGCTGGGTTCAGCAGCGACATCGCCTCCCGGGCAACCCCGAGCGCCGCGCTGTCGGAGGCGGACGCCGTTCGCAGCAGCAGCGGCAGGCTGGCCGGCAACCACAGGAAGCAGATCTCGACCGCTCGGCGGGAGAACTCCAACGCCTCGGGGCTGGCGTGGGTGACCACTGCACGCAGCGTGTTGAAGTCAGGCTGCATCTCCTCGCGCGTCGGCATGAACGCGTCGACGTCGCGCGTCTTGCCGCCATGCCCGGAGCGCAGGCCAGCAAGTCGCTCGAACTGAAATCGGCCTTCGTGTTCCTGAGCCGAGTTCGACATGGCGTCGAGCATCTGCGCGAAGACGAACTGAAACGCGCTGACCCGTTCGGCTTCGCTCATGCGTACATAGCGCGGCAGCACCGTGTTGCGTCCCCGCTTCTTGGCGGCAACTTCTGCTTCGCGTCGGATGACATCTTCGCCTTGAGCTGCCAGCTCCGCCGCGTCCCCCGCACCGGTCGCAAGTGCGTCCAGTAATTCAGCGCACACCTCGCGGATCTCAATGGCGGCGTCGACCGTTCCCGCCTCGATGTAGCGGGCGAAGATCCGTAGCTCCGGTGTCAGATCGTGATCTCGCCATCGCAGGAGACTGTCGACCTCTCCCAACGCAGCGAGCGGGTACAGGTACTGCCGGCCCACGCGAGTAGGGGGTGAGATCAGGCGGCGTTTGACCCAGCCGTGGATCGTCCGCCGGGTCGTTTGCTTGCGTCTTCCGGCCTGCCGGGCGACGGCGACCAGTCGATCCACAGTCGGTCGTGGATCGTCGGCGACTGTGATCACACCCACGCCGGGCATAACTCGCAAGTTTGCTCTGAGCCCTGGACAGCGCCCGCGTCGGATGCCACGGTCGGTCCGAAGTCGCCGTGACCGGCGGAAGCATCAACCAGAAAGGAGGCCCTATGGAACGTATCGGGTGGACGCTGAGATTCATCGCTGCGCTGTTCTCGCTGCTGACGCTGTTTGGCGAAGGGCATAACCGGGGATGGATCTAGCCGCCGACGCGGTCGCCGGCTGAAGCTGTTCAGCTCGACAGTCCGGCGACCGTACGGCGCGGCCGCTCGCAGATGTGGAAGCGGTGCGGCTCAGTCAAGTGCGACGTCGACCAGCCGGTACAGGCGCCGGCGCGGCAGCAGATGCTCGGCGGACCGGCACCGAGGGCACCATTCACCGCCTTGGCCGTCGAAGGTCGCGGCGCTCTGGCACTGCGCGCAGACGTAGTCGACGCGCAGGAGGTTGCGAGGAACTGCTGGCGATACAGCGTCGCGATGTCCGTCTGCGCCTGATCCTCGACCCATCCTCCAAAGCTAAGCCTGGGACCGGACGGTCGCCGGTATCTCGCCTCCGCACCGCAGCTAACCGGCCGTCGGCTCCCGATCCTGCTCCGGCTGGATCGTTTCGCCTTCGAGCTCATGGCCGGTGTCTTCTAGCGGCGGGGCTGCGTCGCCGGCTTCCGGGTCGGCCACTCCGCGAAGGGGCCGCACGCCGCCGGGGAGCTTGGCCTGGATGCGTTCGTACTCCGCGCGGACGCGCTCGTCAGGATGCGTCCAGTCGTGGAGGTAGTAGACGGCGGTCACCCCGGCCTGCAGCGCTTCCTTGGTGCAGCCGAAGCAGGGCCGCAGCGTCGAGTAGAGCACCGTGCCTTCGACTGAGTTGCCGAACCTTGCGGCTGACAGCAGTGCGTTCTGCTCGGCGTGCACGCAGATGCAGAGGTCGTAGCCGGTGCCTGGCGTGAAATCGGTGGATGCGCATCGCAGGCAACCGTGCTCGTGCTCGTCGCAGTTGGGCATGTGGGCGGGTGTGCCGTTGTACCCGGTGGAGATGATGCGGTTGTCCTCGACCAGGACGGCGCCAACGTGCCGGCCGAGGCAGAGCGCGCGCGAACGGACCGTCAGAGCGATCTGCATGAAGTACTCGTGGTGATCGGGGCGAGGCTGTTCCATGGCGCAGAGGTTGACCGTGTCCTCGGACATGAGCAAGGTGGCGCGCTCGCGTCGGTCACGGGCGCTCTGCGGCCTGAAGTTCAGATCTGATCCGCTCAGCAAGCTGGGACGCTCGCCGGCGCTTTGTCGTTGCAACCCCGGGCTCTTCGGCGAAACGTTCGAGCGCTTGGATGAGTTGCTCGTTAGTCTCGTCCAGCTTGTTCTCGACCATCTCGGCCTCGTTGGCGGCCGCGCTGATCCGGGTCACGCGATTAGCGAGGTCGTGAGAGACAGATCTCGTGGTCGCTTGAAATGCGGAGTCGCTGAGAAGATCAAGGTCGTGACGTTGAAATGGGGTCAGCATCTGCTGCTCCTGTTCGTTAGAGGAGTGTCGCTTTATGCGCCGTCCTGCCGCTTACCTGCGCGATAACCGAGCAGTGCGGAGGCGAACAACGCTCCGGCCACCATCAACACGGGCGCGGCCAGCCATGAAGATCGTGTCCAGATCGAGAAGCCGAAGGCGCCAAGGTTCAACGACAACAGGACGCGGACCGTCGACCAGCTCTGCGCGCGGACGGAACGTGAGCCTGTGCCGGTCGCGACAAGCGCCGCCGTCGCTGCTGCTGCCAGGACGAGCTGGCCTGGTTCGGAGGCGTGAGCGAGGTCTGCGACCACGAGAGCGATCGCGGCGGCCAGTGCGGCGGCCAGCGTCGTCCGCATCTGTGGTCGGGTCAGCACAATCTGTGGACGGCTCACGTCACTCCCACCGTCGCGGCCTGAGCTGCGGCTGATCTGGCTTCGGCGGCTGCCCCAGGTTGGAGGTCGCGGCGTTCTCCTTCGCGTGTCGGGCTGCCAGCGCCGCATCTGAGGCTCTGAGCAGCGCCTGAACATCACTGAGCCGGGCATCTCGACTGGCGGGCCAGCAGGAGGGAATCCACCGACGGTGCGGCGCCGGCCGAGCGAACTCGTCCCATGCGCGTGCGAAGCGGCGCTCCGGGCATTCAGCCTGTTGGACGTCGGGATCAAAGCCAGCGAGCACCATCGGGCAGTGCGGATGCCACGCACCGACGGTGCAGCCGACTTTCCCGTTGCGGCTGAGGACATCCGCGAGGGCCTGAAGTCGCTCGGTCGAGAGCTCATCCAACGCGGCCTGCAACGATTCGGTGATCATGACCAACTCCTTCCGCACATCCGCCGGGGGCGGCGCCGTCATAGAACTGGTCAGCTTGCCGTCGTCTCCGCGGACCGGCCACGGCTGAGAGTCCTCCACCGCGGCTGTCCAGGCCGCTCCGGGATCAGACGCGTGTGGAGCCCCGCTCCGGCCGCTCTCGCAAATGATCACGTCGATCCTCCATGTCGTGACGACAAGCTGACACAGAGGCCATCAGCGGCTGAGCCGCGGTCTGAGCGAGCCTCATCGCTCTGTCCTCAATGTACCTCAGGAACGGCCCGCCGAACCTTCGAGCGTCAAGTGCCGCGTTGGTTGTCTTGATTTGCAGGCTCAGGGGCGCGGTAGCCTCACTTCTGAGCGATGAAGCTCGCTCCGGCATAACCGCGAATCCTCGCTGATGGCTTCTACGACCGGCGTCTCTTAGCGGCGCGGGAGCCATAACGTGAACAGCGACAGCGGTCGGGTGCCGGTCACACCAGGGCCTGACCTCAAGAACGAGGGCGCGCAGCGGGCAGACGCTGACGGCCCCGGCTGCGCCGTCGAGCCTTCCAACCATCAGGAGGCCTCGGAGGCGGTCGCGACTTCTCGGCGCATCGGCCTGCTGCTCGGCCCGGCGTTCATCGCCGCCGTTGCCTACGTCGACCCCGGGAACTTCGCCACCAACATCCAGGGCGGATCGTCTCTGGGTACACGTTGGTCTGGGTGGTCGTGGCGGCCAACCTGCTGGCGATGTTCATTCAGGCGCTCTCCGCCAAGCTGGGGCTCGTCACCGGCCAGAGTCTGCCGGAGCTCATCCGCGATCACGCTCCGCGCCGGTGGGTGTTGGCGTCGTGGTTGTGCGCCGAACTCGTCGCGATGTCCACCGACCTCGCAGAGGTTCTCGGAGCAGCGCTCGGGCTGCAACTCCTGACCGGGATGGCGCTTCTGCCGGGAACGCTTCTCTGCGGCGCCGCCACCTTTGCGGTGCTGATCCTGTAGCAGCGCGGCATGCCGCTGTTCGAGGGGCTGATCGCTGCGCTGGTTGGAGTGATCGCGGTCTGCTACGTGATCGAGACGGTGATGGGTCGGCCGAGCTTTGGTGCGGCCGGCCGTAGCTTCCTGCCGCCGGGGCTGGGGGGCGCGGGCGGCGTTGTGCTGGCCACCGGGATCCTCGGAGCGACAGTCATGCCGCATGTCGTGTATCTGCACTCGGCGTTGATGACCGATCGCGGTGATCGCGACCCGGATCGTGTCCGTCGCCTGCTGCGCCTGCAGATGATCGACATCATGACCGCGCTGGGGCTGGCCGGGGTGGTCAACGTCCTGATGCTGATGCTCGCAGTATCGACCTTCCACACCCACGGCCTGAGTACGACGGCGACGATCCCGCAGGCCTACCGGACGTTGACCCCGATCTTGGGATCCGCGGCCAGCGCGATCTTCGGCATCTCGCTGCTAGCGTCCGGCCTGTCGGCCTCGGCGGTCGGGACGCTGGCCGGCTCCACGATCATGCGCGGCTTCCTCCGGCGGTCGATCCCGGTCTGGCTGCGTCGAGCGATCACCATGGCACCGGCAGTTGCAGTCGCCGCCGCCGGGCTGAACGCGACCCGGGCGATGGTGATCAGCCAGGTCGTGCTGTCGTTCGGGCTGCCGCCAGCGCTCGTCCCCTTGGTCTGGCTGACCGGTCGCGCCGAGACCATGGGGTCCTTGCGAAACCGGCTGGCTCTCAGAACCTTGGCGTGGATGGTCGTGATGTTGATCTCGTTGCTGAACGTCTACCTGCTTGAACAGGCATTCGCGGGATGATCTTTGACCGCGTACTCGTCCCACTGGATGGGTCGGCTTTGGCCGAGGCCTGCCTGCCGGCCGCCGAAGCGCTGGGCCGCCACCTGAATAGCACCATCCTGCTGGCGCATTGCGTGGAGTCGGACCCACCCGCTGAGGTTCACGGGCAACCACATCTGGCCACCATGGAGAACGCCCGGCAGTACCTCGCAGAGCATCAGACGCACCTGACCGCGGCCCGGATTCGCTGCCAGGTGCATGTGCAGCCCGCGCAGGATCCGGACGTCGCAGTCGCGATCAACATCCTGGCCGACACCCTGGGCGCCGAATGCGTGTTGATGTGCGGGCATGGTCGCCGGTCGTTGGCCGGCTGATTGGCCCCGTCGCCCAACAGGCGCTACGGACCAGTCGCCGGCCCATCATGCTGCGCACACCCGGCGCCAACGCCGATGCGCCGTACACGATCAGGCGCATCCTCGTCCCGGTCGATTTCCGCCACGACCTGATTCAGCCCACCCTGATCGCTCACCCTCTCGCGCGCTACTTCAACGCTGAGGTCACTCTCCTACACGTCTCCGAGCCTCGATCCAGTCTGCAGTCGCGCCTGCTTCCCGCAGCGTCCGCCGCCATGCGTCGACAACAGCGCCAGCATGTCGTTCCACGGCTGGCCGAGCTTGCAGCGAACTGGTCGCAGATGGGGATCGCGGTCACCACCGTTGTCGAGGAAGGCGCCGCAGACGCGACGATC
Source organism: Solirubrobacteraceae bacterium (assembly GCA_035294545.1). GTDB lineage: Bacteria > Actinomycetota > Thermoleophilia > Solirubrobacterales > Solirubrobacteraceae > Palsa-465. Next base: position 71,005 of record DATGKS010000014.1, read on the forward strand.
CTCGAACAGGCCAGGCTCGGCGAGCCGACGTGGTGATCCTGTCCACGCACGGGCGGTCGGGTACGTGGGCATGGTCTGAGCACGCTGTCGCTCGTCAGCTTGTGCAGGCACGTGGCCTCACCGTGATCCTCTCGCGCGAGCCGTCTGCGATCGGTTGAGCGTTTGGGTCCTCGCTTGCTCAGGGCAGCAGCGGCGCTACCGGTCTCCCGTCCTCTGGACGGCACGGTCCGCTGCTGTAAACAGGCACTTTGTCGGAGCGTAGGTGATCAGTCGCGTTGATGTGCTTCCCAGGTGGCGCGTGCGCTGCCGACGGCGTCCCATGCCGCACCGCGATCTCGCCAGCCGCTGACAGTCGAGTTTCGCGTCGGATCGAGGTCCTTGTAGATGGAGAAGAAGTGCCCGATCTCCGCCTTGAGCTGCTCGGGGATGTCATCGAGGTCTCTCACCCCGGTCCAGCTCGGATCCGCGCACGGCACGCAGACGAGGTGATCGTCGGGACCCTTCTCGTCTGCGAAGCACAGCAGGGCGACCGGCCGAGTGATGACGAAGCATCCAGGAAATGTCGGCTCTGAAACGCAGACCAGAACGTCGAGAGGGTCGCCATCAGGCGCGATCGTCTCCGGGACGAACCCGTAGTCGGTGGGGTAGACAACCGCGGCCGAAATGAAGCGGTCCAAACGGATCGCGTCCAGGGCAGGGTCGAACTCGTACTTGTTGCGGCTACCACGGGGAATCTCAACCACGCAGGTCAGGGTGTATTGGTCATGCTCGTGGTGGCGGTCAGGGGAGGATCTGCGCTCCGCCGGCCCCGTCAATTCACGTTCGCTCATCTCTTCCTCTGTTGACTTCGAGGCGAGTCACCAGTCCCGCCTCATCTCTTAGAGCCACGGCGGCCCGCCGCACAGCTCACCTTGTCAGGCAGGTACCGACGCGAGGTCGCGATCGTGATGGCGGTGCGCGGCAACCGCCCCCACGAACTCGGTGGCGAAAGCCGCGAGGTCACCCGTCGCGTCGGCCAAGGTGACCACGCCGCTCTGGCTTGCAGGCTGCTCGGATCCCGAGGGCACCGCTCCGTCAGGCAGGGGAGCTTTATCCAGGAGATGGATCCCGGCTCCAACTGCGCCAATCGCCTTCGCGTGCCGGTACGCCTCGGCGACGTAATGCACAGCGTCGCCGTTGGTGGCCAGACTACGGACGCTCGCTTCACCGCCCGCGACGAGGACGGCGTCATAGAGCACGGAGGACATCGTGACCAGGGCGCGGTCGGTCTGGACCGAGTCGTCGCCGTCCGTCGTCAACGTCCCGTCGCGCGGGCCGAGCAGCTCGCACTTGGCGCCCTGCTCGCGCAGCGCATCCAGGACCGGCTGCAGGGACCGCGCGTCGACTCCGTCTGCCGCCAGCACCGCGATCTTGCGGGTCGCGAGCGACCGGGGCTGCTGCGCCTGACTGAGCGCAGGCGAGGTCTCGCTGGGAAAGTGGCCGTCTGCAGGCGGCGCTGCGACGCCGACGTTGCCGGCGACCTCCGAGGCGAGTCTGCCGTTGATCTGAGCGAGATGGCCGATGACGCCCTCGCGTATGTGGTCGTGGTCGACCTTGCCCAACTCAAAGGTGAACGCGTCGATGATGTGCTGCTGCTCCCAGTCGCTCATCGAGTTCCAGAACAGGGTCGCCTGGCTGAAGTGATCCTGGAAGCTGTTCGAGCGCCGGCGGACCTTTTGCCCGTCGACCCGCTCGGTGTAGTGGCGGTAGCCGCCCTCCTCGAAGCTGCTGAGAGCGGGGCATCCGCTGCCCAACGAGTTTGGGTGATAGGAGACAGGACTTTCGTCGATGCGGTGCTGGCCGTACCCGTCGCGCTGGTGATGGTGCACAGGTGCAACCGGGCGGTTGATTGGAAGCTGAGCGAAGTTCGGTCCGCCGAGACGAATGAGCTGCGTGTCCAAGTAGGAGAAGTTGCGGGCTTGGAGCAGGGGGTCGTTGGTGAAGTCGATCCCGCGGACGACGTTCGCGGTGTGGAAGGCGACCTGCTCGGTCTCCGCGAAGAAGTTGTCCGGGTTTCGATCCAGGACCATGCGCCCGATCGCGCGCAACGGCACCTGCTCCTCAGGGATGATCTTCGTCGGATCCAGCAGATCGAACTCGAAGTCGCTCTCGCGCTCCTCGGCGACGAGCTGCACGCAGAGCTCGTACTCGGGGTAGTTGCCGTCCTCGATCGCCTCCCAGAGGTCGCGGCGGTTGAAGTCCGGGTCTTTCCCGGCGATCTTCTGCGTCTCATCCCACACCAGGGAATGGGTGCCGAGCGTGGGGCGCCAATGCCATTTGACGAACGTCCCCTTGCCGTCGGCGTTGACCAAGCGGAAGGTGTGCACGCCGAAGCCCTGCATCATCCGGTAGCTGCGCGGCAGGGCACGGTCGGACATCAGCCACAGCATCATGTGCATCGTCTCGGGCTGCAGTGCGACGAAGTCCCACAGCGTGTTGTGGGCTGAGGAGGCCTGCGGGATCTCGTTGCGTGGCTCGGGCTTGACCGCGTGGACGAAGTCGGGGAACTTGATCCCGTCCTGGATGAAGAAGACGGGCATGTTGTTGCCGACGATGTCGAAGTTCCCCTCGCGGGTGTAGAACTTCGTGGCGAAGCCGCGCACGTCGCGTACGGTGTCGGCCGAACCTCGCGATCCGGCCACCGTCGAGAAGCGCACGAACGTCGAGGTCCGCCGGCCAGCCTCCGACAGAAAGTCGGCGCAGGTGAACTCGGTCAGCGGCTCATAACACTCGAAGTATCCGTACGCGCCGGCGCCTCGGGCGTGGACGACGCGCTCTGGGATGCGCTCGTGATCGAAGTGCGTCAACTTCTCGCGGAAGTGGAAGTCCTCCATGAGCGTCGGTCCCCGGTCGCCGGCGGTCAAGGAGTCATCGGTGTGCTCGACGCGCACGCCCTGGTCGGTCGTCAAGCGTGAGTCGTCATGCGAGACGCGATCGCGCGCCGTCTCGGCCAGCTTGTCAAAGCTCTCAGGAAGGTCGTTGGGGCTCATCATCACCTCGAAGGTTCAATCGGAGTGGACGCTCGGCAGGGCATCACCAGGCGCGAGCCAGCGGACAGGCAGCGCGAGCGCGGCAGCCGGAGCGCCGCGACGTCGTGTGTCTGGGCGGCGCCTTGTGCGACCCATCGCAGCCCTGGCCCGGCACCGCCTGCGCGTCGCGCCGGCAGATCTCAGATCGGGAAGCATGAATCGCGTACATGGCTCAGACGCCGAAGCGTGGAGTAGAAGCCATCACCCGCATGACGGGATTACGCGAGCCTCATCGCGACTACGACTCTGAGGTACCTGACCTGCGCAGTCGTCAAACAACAATCGAGAGCTGAGGGCCGCAGCAGCGCCGATCGAAGATCTGCACGCGCGACCACTCGCGCCCAGCGGATCGCGGCGGCTCCGTGGTAGGGTCTCGCGCTGAGCGATGAGGCTCGCTCCTAACCGCGGCTCTGTGGTCGCTGATGGCCTCTACGTCATGTTCTTCCCCGCCGACGTAGAGGTGCCCCCGAGTGAGCCGAGTTTCTCAGATCCGCGCACGCCAGATTCTGGACAGCCGCGGCAACCCAACGGTCGAAGCCGACGTGGTCCTGGAGAGCGGCCTCAGCGGACGAGCATCTGTCCCCTCCGGCGCCTCGACAGGCAAACGTGAAGCTGTCGAGCTGCGCGATGGCGACAGCGCGTTCGGAGGAGCCGGGGTCCTGCGCGCCATCGAGCATGTCGACGGCGAGATCTGCCGTGCGCTCGCCGGTCACCGTTCTGGTGAGCAGACCGCGTTCGACGCGCGGCTGCTCGCGCTTGACGGGACCGCGGATAAGTCTCGTCTCGGAGCTAACGCGATCCTTGCCGCGTCGCTGGCCTACGCCCGCGCGTCGGCTGCGGAACTCGACCTGCCGCTGTGGGAGTACCTGCGGAGTGACGAGGTGCTGCCGTCGCTGCCGATGCCGATGCTCAACGTCATCAACGGCGGCGTTCATGCGGACAACGGCATCGACTTTCAGGAGTACATGATCGTTCCGGCCGGCGCGCGCAGCTTCGCGGACGCGCTGTGGATGAGCGCCGAGACCTATCACGCTCTCGGTCGCTGCCTGCGTGAAGCCGGTCTGGCGACGGGTGTCGGTGACGAGGGCGGCTTTGCTCCCGATATGGGCTCGAACGTCGGACCTCTCGACCTCCTGCTGCTGGCGATTACCAGCGCGGGCTACACCCCGGGCCGAGATGTGGCGATCGCGCTGGACCCCGCGGCCAACAGTCTGTACCGCGACGGCACCTACAGGCTCGGTGACGCGGTGTCGCCGCGCTCTCCGCAAGCCATGATCGAGTACTGGTCAACGCTGGTCGAGAACTACCCGATCGTGTCCTTGGAGGACGCGTTGGCCGAAGACGATTGGGACGGCTGGGCGGACCTGACCGTCCGCCTCGGCGATCAGGTGCAGTTGGTGGGCGATGACATCTTCGTCACCAATCCGGGGATCCTGCAGCGCGGCATCGACGCGGGGATCGCCAACGCGGTGCTGATCAAGCCCAACCAGATCGGAACTCTCTCCGAGACGCTGGAGACGGTCGACGTTGCCCGACGGGCCGGGTACCGCTGCGTGATCTCTCATCGGTCCGGTGAGACCGAGGACACGTTTATCGCTGACCTCGCCGTCGCGACTGGCGTCGGCCAGATCAAGTCGGGAGCGCCCGCTCGTGGAGAGCGGATCGCCAAATACAACCGCCTGTTGCGCATCGAGCAGGAGATGGGAGTGATGCGCGATTTTGCCGGCCAGGCAGATCGCTTCGGCCGTTGAGGCGACGCTTCGGCCGCGGGCGGACGGTGGGCATCGTGGCGCGCACCGACGCTGACACCAGCCGCCGACGAGAGGACGGGCTTGGGTCGGAGCGTCGGCGGGCGCTGCGGTTCGTCCTTCTGGTCGGGATCATGAGCTTCTTCGCAGACTTCACCTACGAGGGGTCGCGGAGCGTCATCGGCCCTTACCTGGGCTTGCTGGGCGCCGGCGCACTGGCGATCAGCATGATCACCGGTGCCGGCGAGCTCCTCGGCTACGGCCTGCGCCTGATCTCCGGTCCGGGCGCAGATCGGACAGGCAGGTACTGGCCGATCACGATCGCTGGCTATCTGCTGCAGATGACGGTCGTGCCCCTGCTCGCCCTCGCGGGAAGTTGGGAGGTCGCGGCGCTGCTGATCATCCTTGAGCGCGTCGGGAAGGCCATCCGCAACCCACCACGGGATGCGATGCTGGCCCACGCAGGCCAACGACTCGGCGCGGGCTGGGCATTCGGCGTCCATGAGGCGTTGGACCAGTTCGGAGCGACGTTCGGCCCCTTGCTGGTCGCGCTTGTCTTGAGCTTGCACCGTCGCGATTACAAGCTGGCCTTCGCGCTGCTGGCGATCCCCGCCGTCATCGAGCTCTGCGTGCTCGCGGCCGCGCGGATCAGCTATCCGCACCCCGCCGACCTGGAGAGAGCATCGCCGGCTTCCGTGACCTCGGAGAGGCTGCCGACGCGATTCTGGGTGTATCTGGCCGCCGCCGCGTTGATCGGCGCGGGGTTTGCCGACTTCCCGTTGATCGCCTACCACTTCGAACGGGCTCGGATCGTCTCGACCGACACCGTCCCGGTCTTCTACGCGATCGCCATGGCGGTCGGCGGCGGCGGGTCGCTGATCTTCGGGAGACTCTTCGATCGCCTCGGCATCAAGCTGCTGCTCCCGTTGACGCTCGTAGCCGCTGGCTACGCGCCGCTGGTCTTCCTCGGCGGATCGGGTGCCGGCCTGGGCGGCATCGTCCTGTGGGGATTGGGATCCGGTGTGCAGGAGTCGATCATTCCCGCAGCGGTCGGCCAGATGGTCTCCTCCGACCGGCGGGCCTCCGCCTTCGGCATCTTTACCGGCGTGTACGGCGTCGCTTGGTTCGCCGGCAGTACTGCCATCGGACTGCTGTACGGTGTCTCGTTGGTGATGATCGTCGTGTTCTCGGTCGCCAGCCAGCTTGTCGCCCTGGTGCCGTTCGCGATGGTGCTCAAGCGAGCCTCGGCCTAGCGGCGCGTCACCTCTTCGTTTGCCTCTCGTGACTCAAGCGGCCGTGCTGGAACAAGTTGCGCAGCGCGATGACGCTCGGCACGAGCGATGAGGCGGCCCGCCTCATACCGCGGCACAGCCCCCTGATGGTCCGTAGTCATGACGGCTGCGCCGTGGCCGGCGGAAGACGGGAGTCTTCCAAGCAGGTATCAGCGAGGCGCGCCAACGGCCGCCTGTTCATGTGATCTTGATCCAGAGACCGATCATGGTGACCGCTACCCCTCCGGCAGAGAGCGCGAGCCCCCAGATCCAAGGCTTTCCGGTGACCGTCTGTGCCAGCCCCACCCCCAGCGCCCCAAGGGCAGCAACGGCGATCACAGCCGCGATCCATCCCGGCCCCGGCAGGACGAGCGCGATCAGGAGCGGGATCAACGCTCCGAGCATGCTGGAGATGCTCGCCAACGCCGCCTGGGAGCCGGCGTCGATCACGGCACGACGCCCCAGGGCAGTGTCGGCGAGCGCGTGATCAGCCGGGAGGCTCAACTGCTGAGAGGCGCGGCGCAGTCCCCCGCGGGCTTCTGCGTAGGCGCCGACGAATACCGAGAAGCCGGCCGTGACCAGGGCGGCGATCGAGATCCGAACCGCGAGGCTGACCGTCAAGTTCACCGCGCCTCCGACCAGGCTGGCAGAGGCGAGGGTGAGCGCGTTGAGGATCCCGTCAGCGAGCCCGAGCGCGATCGGCAGCAGCGGCTTCGGACCATGCGTCACCGGGAGCGCGGCTCGTAGCCGACCAGGCGCTCGCCGAAGATGAGTTGGTCGACACTGTGCACGACCGCGCCCGATTTCTCGATTGCCTCAGTCAACGCTGCGAGGTCGATCCCATCGCCTTCAACGGCGATATCGGTGCCGACGGTCTCCAGGTCGATCTCGGTGATCGTGATGTTCGCCGCCTCGACCCCCGGGACAGCGTCGACGGCTTCGGCGACCGCGACCATTCCCGGCCCGGCGACCGCCCAATCAACATCCAACTTCACGGCTCTGATCCTCATGATCTTCGTCCTTTCTCAGCGCCAAAGCAGGTGGATCACGTCATTGATTGGGCCATCTCGCAGGTCCGGCCAAGCGATCATCCGCGGACGCTTCCTCCGGGTTGCTGGTGCTATCCGCGTTGCTGGACGCGGTCATCGCGTCGACAGCCGGCGGCGGTGCTGCACGCATAGAGAGCACTTTGCGCTCGGCTCACGAGTAGCTGCCGCTGCTTTCGCGCGGATGTCGGCCTCGGGCGTAGCGTGCACTCGCCCTAGCTCTCAGCCGATGCGACCCAGCGGCAGCAGCGGGCGTTCGAACGTGAAGTTGATGATGTCGGCGGCGGCGTGGTACCAGGCCAACACCGCAAAGGCGAGCGTGATCCAACCGCCGGCCTTCGTCCAGATCAGCGTCCCACTCTGGGCGCCGATCGCCAGGCACACCAAGCCAGCGAAGATGAGCGCGAACACGAGCACCAGCACGAGGTCGGTGCGTAGCGACGCGAGGATGAAGTAGAAGGTCACCACTGCGAACATCGCCAGGAACAACGCCACGCCGGCGTTCGCTGAACTGGCTGGCTTGACCATGTGCGCGAACCAGAGCTGGATCGCTCCGAAGATCACCCAGAACGGCCCGTAGGTTCCGAACACGACGGCACCGAACACGTTGCCGCGACCGATCTCCAACACTCCGACGAGGATCTGGATCAAGCCGCCGAAGAAGAACGCGACCGGCAGCACCAGTGGCAGGCTGCCCGCGCCGATCAGGTGTGTGTTGTACATGCCGAGCATGAATGACGTCGTCGCAAAGGCGGTGACTGCCCACGGGCCGGGGTCGCCAAGCACGCGGGGGCTCGGTCCGGGGACCGCCTGGTGGCTCTCGGCGGACTGCAGATCAGTGCTCATCGTCAGCTCCTCTTCTTCGAGGCGCGATGCCCATACAAGCGCAGAGTCGGCTAGGAGGAGCCGAGCCCACCACGTGGGGCTTGGGGGGCGTGATGGGCTCGGCGTTCCTGGGGGCCGCTGCTGTTGGGGCGTACGCTCCTCTATCCACGGGTGGTCGGATAGAGGCCATCAGCCGAAATCAGCGGTTCGGAGGGTCAGTCTTCGACGCTCCCAGCGAGCCTCATCGCTGTAGCTGAAGACTACCCGAAATCTCGCGATATAGGGCTCCCGACAACGGGCCTGCGCGGGACCCTAGAGTCGTCGCCATGTCCGAGCGACCGATGTGGGCACCGTGGCGCATCGAGTATGTCACCGGTCCGAAGTCGGGCGAGTGTCCGTTCTGCGAAGCTGCGGCCGGCCATCATCCTGATGCGGATCTGGTGGTCGCTCGGGGAGGTTCGTGCTTCGTGATGCTCAACCGTTTCCCGTACGCGTCGGGGCACCTGATGGTGTTGCCACTCCGGCACATCGCCTCACTGCTCGACCTCCATCCAGATGAGCAGACCGAAGTCATGCGGTTGACCCAGCTCGCGATCCAGGCACTCACGGAGGTGATGGGTCCGGAAGGGTTCAACGTCGGCCTGAACCTGGGTCGGGCGGCGGGCGCCGGCGTCGATGAGCATCTGCACCAGCATGTCGTTCCTCGATGGGCGGGTGACACGAACTTCATGCCGGTGCTGGCCGATGTCAACGTGGTTCCCGAAGCGCTGCGCGCGACTCGCCAGCGGCTGGTCCAAGCGTGGCCCAGACCAAAGCGGCTGATCGGGGATCAGCCAGGCTGATACAGGTTCCCTATCCAGGACACAGTCCCGGCTCTCTCCTTCCAGTCTGTCTCGGCCCTCCACGAGTGCAGCAGATCCACGACCGCCGGCCTCACCTTGTCTGCTTCGTCGCTTCCTGGGGCCAGCAGGTGCAGTCTCTCCGGGTCCACGTCTCCCCGGGGTTGAGCTTGGAACACCAGGATGAGGTCGTTGGCAGCCGCGCCGTGCACCTCGCCAGCGAGACACAGGGCGCCCACCGTGATGTCGAGGCCTGTCTCTTCTCCGACTTCGCGCTCAAGTGCGGTGAGGACCGCCTCCCGCTCGCGAACCCTGCCTCCCGGCAGCGTGATGTGCTCGCGTCCGCGGGTCGTGCGTCGGTGTACGACGACATGGTCGTCGATCCAGATGGCGGCGTGAACGTGGACCCGCATCGGCATGGCCTTGCCTCCTAGCTCGTCTGGGTGGAATCGAGGGCGTCGGCATTGAGCGAGCGGCCGAACACGACGGCGTAGCTGTCGGCGCCGTAGCTCGTCGGTAGCGGCTCGCCGACGGTCAGCTTGTAGCTCCGCTGCCCATCCTCCTCCCGCTCGGCGCGCAAGAAGACGGTGTGGATCTCCGTGGATTTCCAGAAGCTGCTGGCCAGGTCGTACTGGTGGGTGACGAACACGACCTTGACGCCTGAGTCCAGCATGGCGCGGATGATCTGGCGAGCGATCTCGGATCCTTCGCGTTCGTTGGTGGACGCGAAGGACTCGTTGCAGAGCAGGAGGGCACCTGCCTTGATGCGGTCCGCGATCGCGCTCATTCGTGAAAGCTCCTCGTCGAGCTTTCCGCTCTCCATTCCGGCGTCCTCTTCGCGCTTGTAGTGCGTAAAGACGCCAGAGCACAGGTTCAGGCGCAGAGCTCGGGCGCCAACGTCCAGACCGGCTTGGGCCATGAGCTGAGCCTGGCCGATCGCGCGTAGCGTTGTGGACTTGCCGCCCTGGTTGGCGCCGGTGATCATGATCAGCGGCGTGTCGGGTGCGTCGAGATCGTTGGGAACTGGACAACGCTTCAGCGTGAGCGCCAAAGCGACGTCGTAGAGGCTGTCCGCGACGAAGTCCTGTCCGCGGTCGTCCACGACAGGAGTGCTGAGGAGAGCGTCAGCCGGGGTCAGGAGGTCGTACAGATTCAACGCTCCGACATAGAACGCAAGCTCGGCATGCAGCGCGTCGAAGAACGCCAGCACGTGATCGCAGGCCTGCTTGACCACGTTGCCGATCTGGTTGGCACCCCGGTTGCGCAACTCCTCAAGCGCCTGGGCGCCGGCGTCATCGCGCGGCGGGATCGTGAAGCTGTAGCCCGCCCGCTGCTGGGTGAGTCGGGCGAACCAGCCGCGCTCCGGGGGTCGCCGCGCGACGTACTGGATGCTTCGGTTCCCAGGCCCCAGATGCGCGCTGACGAGCTGCCCCTGCGGGAACTTCAGCTCCTCCAACTGGGCGCGCAGCTCCGCCAGATACCCGTCGTCAAGCTCCTGCGCGATCTGTGAGAAGAACCGACGAAAGCCGGCTGACGCGAAGCCCGACGCATGCTCATCGGCTATCGAACGCAGCCGCTCCAGGTAGCCGGCCATCAGCTCCAGAACCCTGACGCCATGAGATACCAGCGACGTAGGCTCGTCGCGCCCGAGGGGACGAAACAGATGCCGCTGTTCTTCGAGCGCCTGTCCAGCCAGCACGTACAAGTCGCGGATCAAATCGGAGTTCTCGCGGCAGTCGGCAAGAATCTCCTGCCGAAACCGGACCTCCTCAGGATCAGCCATGCTGTCAAGCAGCCCATGGGAGAAAACCTCCCAGACAAGCTGATCGCCGTGGGCGGCCGCCTGGATGACCACCCGCAGCTCCAGGTCCTGCACGAGATCATCGGCGTTAGCCGGGAGCGGCGCCTGGGGATCGAAATCCCGGTTGGGATACATCAGGAAGACCTTCATGCCGCAATCCTCTTCCGCAGGTCCTCATAGCCGAGGCGGTACTTGGCAGCGAGCGCCGCCGCGAACGCCAGACCATCCGCGGGCTTGCGCTCGATCTTGAACGTTCGCTGTGCCGGATCGTCCGGGACGACCGTGCTCATCATGCTGACCGTCTCCGGTCCGATGGTGGCGAGTTCGTCGATGAAGGTCACGAACACGCACAGTGACCCTTCCCTGATGATCTGCCGCACGATCTCTGACCCGACCATCTGGCCGTCGGCCAGAGTGGTCGACCCGAAGCTCTCGTTCAAGACCAGCACGCTGCTCGCGGTTGCGTGCTCCAGGATCTCGTGGATGCGCACCAACTCGTCCTCGAACTTGCCACGCAAGGTCTGCAGATCCTCCTCGCGCTCAAAGTGGGTGAAGACCCGGTCGGGCAGCGGCAGACGCGCGTGGGCTGCGGGCACCGGCAGCCCGAGGCTCGCCAGGTAGTGCACCTGCCCGAACATCCGCGCGAACGTGGTTTTCCCGCCCTGGTTGGGTCCGCTGACGACCAGGATCCGTTCAGGTGCGTGCAGCTCGAAGTCGTTGACGACCGGAGTCTTGTTCTCGGCGTTCAGCTTCGCGGCAAGCGACAGATCAAACCCGCCGGCGACCTCGCTGCCGGATCCCTGGTCCAGCTCCGCTAGGCAGAAGTCAAGCCCTCTCTCAGCGAGCGGCTCGATGAACTGCAGGTAGCCCAGGTAGAACTGGATCTCGCGGTCGAAGCGCAGGACCGACCCGTCGAACGCCTGTCCGTAGGTCGTGCAGAACCTGTCCAGGTGCTCAAACGGTTCGGGAAACAGCCTGGCGACCCGATCAAGGATCTGCTCCTCGACGTGGTTGAGCTCCGCGAAGTTCCGAAACCCACGCCGATAGTCCTTCACGGCACCCTGCTGGAAGCGCTCGAAGGTCCGCTGAACCGCAACTGAGAGGTCGGGCTGATCCTCGTAGATGTTGACCTGCACGTGGGCGCCCTTGATGTTGACCGTGTACTCCAGGCCAGCGATCTGGTCGCGGACGGCGCACCCGTCGGAGGCGAGGACCGAGAACGGCTCGGCGTCGACCAGAGATCCGAGATACTGCGAAAACGACCGCAGACCCTCCGACCGCAACTCAAGCGCCGCGAGAGTCCCGGCGAGTTGACGAGCGGCGCTGCAGTAGACCGTGGTCGCCTCCAAGAACCAGCGCTGACGCTGCAACTGGTGGCGGAGATTCCGGACCAGATTCATCTGGCCGCGCATCGACTGCATCTGTTCGGCGAAAGCCGTCAGCGTCGTACGGGTTTCCTGGTTCTCCAGGTCGCGGAACACGTCCTGGCGGTAGCGGACGTGCGCAGGGTCGTGCAAGGGCTGTGAGTAGAAGTCACGGAGCTCGTATTCATCGCGCTTGGCGATGGCGCCAGCGACGATCTGATCCAGGTGCAGGTCGGCAAAGAAGTCCGGCTGCGTCGCATCTGCGGTCTCGACTCCGGGATCGGCAAACAGGATGCTGCCGAACCCGCAAGCCCCACCGACAGGCAAGGAGTCCTCTGAAGCGCTGCTTTCAGCGTGTGTCGTCGTCATGAGCTTCCACCGATCTATGAGGTTCGGTAGAAGCCATCAGCCACGCCGGGCGGTCAAAGGCGGGCTTCATCGCCTGTGGCGCTCAGGTTAGCGGACGCTCTTGTGGGCAGCAGCGCGGCTCGACTCTTGATCTCTGGGTATGGTGCAACCGACAGAAGGGAATGAAGCGCTCCCGACAACCGCGTCATCCCTGACGCCGATGGCTTCTACGTCCGTCTCCTGCGACCGGAGGACCAAGTGCGTGGAAGCCAACCTGATCTTTGTGCCAGCACCGCTGCCGCGAACCCTGCCGACCGGGCGCGGACGCGCGTGGCGGTGCATCCCGGCGTGCTGCCTGCGCCGTCGCTGCACGGCCCCCAGCCCGCCCAGGAGGGCTCCTGCATCGGCGATCGTCTCGGGTCCGCTCGCGGATCCATCGCGGGGACGGCGGGGGACGACGGGAACCCTCTGGTCGCCCTGATCGCGCGAACACAATTGATGTCGTCGGTAGTGATCGAGGCTGTCGTGGCAGGTCACCGGCTGGGTGAAGAGGTGTGCCGTGGAGTCTGATTCCGCTCTGATCACTGCCAGCCAGAACGTCGTCGGTCAGTGTCTTGGGGTCGGGGTCGGGGTCGGCGAACAGTGCTTGGTGGTCGCGGATGTCGAGATGCGTCAGATCGCCGAGGCGCTGCGGCTGGCCGCGACTGATGCGGGGGCGGACGTCGTGCTGGCGCTCATGCAGCCACGGTCAACTCACGGGGCGGAGCCGCCGCCGACCGTCGCCGCCGCACTCGCCGCCTGTGACGTCTTCATCGCGCCGACATTATTCTCGTTGAGCCACACACAAGCGCGCAAAGCGGCGACCGTTGCAGGCGCCCGTGGCGCGACTCTGCCCGGGGTGACGGCCGACATGTTGGGACGGCTGATGAACGGCGACCTCGGGGGCCTGGCACGCCGATCGCGCCGCGTCGCCGATCTGCTCAGCGCTGCCGATAGCGCGGAGTTGTCCTGCCCGCTTGGATCGAGCATGGTCTTTGATCTGAGTGGCCGTGACGCGATAGCCGATGACGGCCGGTTCACCAAGCCTGGGGCGTTCGGGAACTTCCCGTGTGGTGAAGCGTTCATCTCTCCCCTCAGTGCCGAGGGTGAGCTGTACGCCAGCAGCGTTGCGACTTTCGGGCTTAGCTCTCCCGCTGCGCACCTCACCGCTGTCGACGGGAGACTGGTCGCGGCCGACGAGGACTGGGGCCGCAGCTTCTCGCTGCGTTGCGCGAGAGGGGAGCGGGCGGCCTCAACGTGGCCGAGCTCGGGGTCGGCACTAACGAGCAGGCTCGACTCTCGGGAAACGTACTTGAAGATGAGAAGCTGCTGGGCAGCGTTCATGTCGCGTTTGGCGCCAGCGCAGCGATCGGAGGGACGGTCTCAGTCCCGATCCACCTCGACGTGATCGTCCTGCAGGCGAGTCTCACTATCGACGGGCATCCGGTGCTGGACCAAGGCCGATTCGTCCTCGAAGACAGTCGCCCAGCCGAGGGTGACCGACAGCGCAATGGTTGATCGCTGCTACGGACGCAGTGTGGCGGTGAGCGTCTGCGGCTCCAGCAACAGATCGAGTGCGTCGAGGGCGTTCGCGCACAGCAGGTCGGCGACGTGCACAGACTGTCCGCTTGCGCCTTCTGGACCGAGGATGACGACTCCAAGCGCGGCAACCTGCAGCGCCTGACAGTCATTGAGCCCGTTGCCGATCACCGCGCAGTTGCGCGGGCCGAGATTATTGACGAAGTCGAGCTTCTCGTCGCCGTTTCGGACGCAGCGCGCTTGCACACCGAGTGATCCCGCCAGCTCGTCGAGCGTCCCGAACGTGTCGGCGGAGACGATGTGGATCGTGCAGTCAGAGCTGAGTCGCTTCAGTCGTGGCTCAACCCCTTCGATCAGCGCACCACGGTTGGTGAGAGTGCCATTGAGGTCAAAGACGAGGTCGGTCAGCTCGATCGTGGCGGCGCCGGGGATGACGAACGTGAGGCTCATGCGAACTCCTGTCTGTGATCTGGGGTCTACCTGGGGAGGTTGCTTCGAAGGCGGGCGTCCCCCGCTGATCAGCGGCCGAGGACGCAGTGTGGGCAGCGGGATCCGCGGGTGCGATTGGCCACGCGCGCCGGCCACTCGTGCCCAGCCACGCAGCGCCACCACACCTGTTGGTTTGTTAGCGGCAGGACGTCACTGGGCGATAGGCGGTCGTTGCGCTCCGGATGCCATTGAGCGGCGAGCTCCGGCGCGATGGCGGCCAGGCTGGTGGCGGGGGTCGCCAGCTTGCCTGCGCAGTATGGGCAGCCCGAACCTGCTCTCACGCGGTTCTTGACCTGCGCCCGCCAGAGATGCGTCGGATCGGCACGGCATCGCCACCAGTAGCGCTTGTGGGAACCGGCGACGACACCATCGCCCGGCCCGCCGTTGAGGAGATCGTGCCACTCGGCGAGCAGCTCAGGTCGTGCGTCGGCCAGCAGCACGCCGCGCCGGCCAGACGACGCACAGCGGGGACAGCGACTTTTCATCTGCGCGCGGGTCTTGACGGTCGCCTGCCAGATGTGCCCCTTTGCGCAACGCCACCAGACCCGCCGCGAGGAACCGGAGGAGATGTCGGCCGCTGTCAGCGTGCCATTGCGAGTGGGGTGCAGCTCGGCGGCGAGCCCGGGACAACGGGCTAGCAACGAGCGCTCAGGAAGGACGCGTTTGCCCGAGCAGTAGGGGCATCCAGAGGCGCCCGCGATACGGGCCCGTGGCGAGGTCCTCCACTCGTGACCCTGACGGCATCGCCACCAGACGGGCCGATCCGAGCCGGGCATCGTCTGCTGCGGCGTGCGCACCCCATTGCGAGACGGATGCCATTCGGCGGCGATCTCCGGAGCAACCGTCGCCAGGCATGTCTCCGGGGTAGGTCGTGAACCCGCGCAGTACGGACATCCGCTGCCCGCTGTGCGCCGGTCAACGGGAGCCTGCCACTCGTGGCCATGGGTGCAGCGCCACCACACTCGCCGTCCGGAGCCTGCAGTCAGCGCGGCGACATCAAGACCGTCGTTGCGGTCGGGATGCAACTGCGCGATGAGCTGCGCGGAGAGAGGTTTGCGACGGCTTGAGGCTGCTGGCGACATGGAGCACCTGTCCAGAACCAGAGGCCATCAGCGACGGTGCTGTCGCGGTTTGAGCGAGCCTCATCGCTCACGCCTGAGGATACTCTTCCGCACCCGTGCTGGCTGGCTGCATGTGGTTGAACGGCCGTGCTGGCGACCGCGGCTCCCATCGAGCTAGAAGTCGTGGTCGGCGAGCATAAGACCGCCGTAGCGTCGTTCCGCGCTCAAGGCGCTCATCCCCGGCACCATTTCGCTGGTCACCAGCCCCTGCTCTGCGGTCAGCTCGTCGATGATCTCGAATGCGGCGGCCGTCTTTTCGGGCGTGTCGACCGAGATGGTCACGACCGGAACGTGCCGGCGGACCTGCAGAAAGCGGTCACCGTGCGGCGCATGATCGCCGTGGAATCCCCAGATGCCACGCAGGGTCGTCGCCCCGGCAGCCGCAGATTCGCGTAAGCGGCGGACGATCTCCAGGTTGAGGGGGCGGCCTTCAAAGGTGGCGGCCTGAGAGGTGTAAACCATCAGCTTCTGCCACATTGCCAAGCCCGATTGGTCTGTCTCGGGCAGGGAATGAGGGTGCGCCAACAGCTCGCCGTCGCGCTTGCAGACACGAACACGCTCCAGGGTGAGCAGCGGGTCGCGCAGCAGCCCACCGAGTTCAGGCAGCACCCGAGAGATGCTTTCACCGCTGCCAACGGCGATGATCATCATGGGAACGTCGGCATTGCGACCAAAGAATGCTGCTCGCGTCCGGCGTCCGCGGCTGGTGCCGTCGACGCCGAGCAGCACCGATGCACCCGCCAGACCATGGCGGTACAGCAGGTCGCAAACTGCCGCGTAGGCGGGCATGCGGAAGACGCGCTCTTGGCGGCCGACGTAGACGGTGAGCTTCGTCGCTTCGTGGAGAGCATCCGGAAGGTCGATCGCAGTGATCTCGCCGGAAAGCAGGCGGGCTCGCTCCAGCGTCAGCAGGCCCTTGCGCTGAACTTGCAGCACGGGTTCCAGCATCGCCTCGATGCGGTCTCGGCGGTCGACTGCGATCGAGACGACCGGAAGATCCTCTGAGAGGGAGAGCAGGCGGTCGGTGTGCAGGTGGTGTAAGCGACCGAAGCCTTCTGAACCGCGCAGCAGAATGCTGCTCTGCAGGCGATGGCCGCCGTAGATGTCAAGCAGCTCGTCGGCGAGCAGGCGGCCGTCGACTCGGTCCCGTTCGCCGAAGTAGGTGGTGAGCTTGAGGCAGTCCTCGTTCTTCATAGAGCCCCTCCAACGGTCTTGCCGAGCGCCGCCGCAGCAACGCCGGCGGTGAGACTGAAAAGCAGGTTGACGACGCTGCCGCGAGGATCTCCATCCTCAGTCAACCGCTGGCTTTCAAGCATCCACGTCGAGAACGTGGTGAAGGAACCGATCGTCGCGGTCCCTGCCACCAGCAGTTGGTCGCTGGTCAGCCCTGCCCCGGTCAGCGCGCCGAGCACGAACGCGCCGAGGAGGTTGATCAGCAACGTCCCGAAAGGGAAATCACGACCGACTCGGCTGCCGACCTGGGCATCGAGCAGGAAGCGTGCGACCGCGCCTACGCCTCCGAAGCCCGCGACGGCTACCCACAGAGTGAACGTCACGCGAACCTTCTCAGCCGGCGCACGAGGGCTGTCGTGGTCCAGACCGCCAGGAAGCCTGCGGCGAGGCTGGCGGCCGCGTAGCCGACGGCGAGGCCATAGGCATGGTCGTCCAGCAGGGTTAGGATCTCGACCTCCATGGTGGAGAAGGTCGTGAACGCTCCGCAGAAGCCGGTGCCGAGGAACGGGCGCCGGTAGGTCGACTGCGGAAGTCTCTCCTGCAGGCGGGTGACGGAGTAGGCCAGCAGGATCGTGCCGGCGATGTTGATGATGAACACGGCCCAGGGCCACTGGTCATCGGCGGTGACGATGTGCTGGCTGATCCAGACGCGTGCGATCGCGCCGACCATCCCCCCGGCGAAGATGGCGGCGAGCTCCCGGAGGTCTATCCGAGGCACGGCTGAACCTCGTCGCGTCGACGGCAGTCACGGCGCGTTGGTCTGGCGGTCATGGCCGCTGATCGTTGACGACCAGCACGGGCACCGCGCCGGCGTCGATCAGATCCTGGGTGATGCCGGTCAGCAGCAGTCGCCCGGCGCGTCCGTTGTGGTGATGTCCGCACACGATCAGATCAAAGCCGTGCTCGTGGACGTGGTCGAGCAGAGCGCGCGCGGGGGTGTCGCCATCGACGATCTCGTGGGAGACGTCGACGCCGGCCCGAGTGGCGCGATCGGCGATCTCGCTGAAGGTGGACTCCAGGTAGCGGTGCGCGTTGTCGGACGTCTCGGTCCGGTCGGCCGCGGTTTCGGCGTGGGCGGGGGAGTAGGCAACAGAGACGGCGACAAGCTCGGCGTCGTAGCGGCGGGTGACGTCGATGGCGACATCGAATGCCCGCACGGCGAGCTCGGAACCGTCCCAGGCCAGCATGATTCGTTGAAACATCAGCGCAGGATGGGGACGAGGGACAGGGCGACGATCAGGGCGATGAGCATGTAGAGCAGATACACCGACAGGCGTCCGGACTGCAGTCCGCGCACCTGCTGCGCCAGCCATGAGACCAGCACCGCAGCCGGCGCGTACAGGAACCGGTCGACGACGAGCGTGACCCGGACCTGCAGCAGGAGGCGCCCGGACAAGGCATCCGCGGCGGTCCGTTCGGGGATGGTTGTGGCGCGGTACCCGAGGGGACCGCGCAGGATGTAGCGCATCGGGTTGGAGTAGGCCGACGGCCGGTACTGCACGGCAGCCAGTGGAGCTCCGGAGCCCGTGACCCATACCGGGGCGCGACGGACCGGCGCGCGGCGGATGCTGCGGCCGCGCGTGAGCCGCACAACGGCGAGGCAGAGAACCACGTAGACGGGCAGCGTGACGCTGAGCCAGGTCGGATCCAGCACTGAGAACCCGACGAACACTGGCGTCAGGACCAATGGATGGCTGATCGTCGTGGCCGCGAGGTCCATTCCGAGAGTGGCCTGGAGCGCGGAGCCGATGGCATGGATCTCCCACGGTGCGACCGTGCCCAGGAACAGCAGAACGATGCTGATTGCGATCAGCCCGCCAGGCCACCGCGTCGGCTCGCGCGCCTTGACGTCAGTGGTGGATCGCGATCGGCCGAGGAAGATGAAGCTGTAGAACTTCGCGAACGCGAGCAGCCCGAGTCC
This sequence comes from Solirubrobacteraceae bacterium, assembly GCA_035294545.1. Lineage (GTDB taxonomy): Bacteria > Actinomycetota > Thermoleophilia > Solirubrobacterales > Solirubrobacteraceae > Palsa-465. Next base: position 89,657 of record DATGKS010000014.1, read on the forward strand.
CGCAGTCAGCGCGAGCGTGGCGGCAGCGAGCGCGCACAGGAGCTGCGAGAGCAGGGTCGGCATGCGAAACCCCTGCAGCAGCGCCTGGAAGGTGAACCACTCGCTGACAAACCCGCCGAGCGGCGGGATGGCTGCCAGGGTGAGCGACGCGATACCGAGGGAGGTTGCCGTGAAGGGCAGCCGGCCGGCAAGTCCTCCCAGTGGGTCCAGCTCGGTGTCGCCGGTCGCCGTCTCGACGCGGTCGACGGCGATCAGCGCCAGTGTCTTGGCGAGGTTATGCCCGCAGACGTGGAGCGTGGCCGCGAGCATGCCGGCAGCAGCGAGCACCGGCTTGTGAGCGGCTTGTCCCAACGCGGCGACGCCGAGTCCGACCAGGATGATTCCGGCATTTTCTACGGTGGAGTAGCCCAGGAAGGACCGCATCCGGTCCTGAGTGAGCGCGTAGGTGATCCCGGTCAGGGCGGTCGCAGCGCCAACGATCAGCAGCATGTCGCCGCACCAGGTCGGCAGAGGGGCCAGGATGTTCAGCTCAAAGCGCCACAGTCCGTAGAACCCGGCGCAGAGCGCGACCGCAAGGGACGCCGCGCCCAGCCGCGACGCCGAGCTGTAGCCGGCGGGCAGGCCGCCCTGCAACGGCAGAATGCCGATCTTGCTGGCAAAGCAGGCCAAGAACAGCACGAACAGCACCCCTTGGGTGCCGGGCGAGAGCGACGCGCGCGTCCATACGACGAGATCAAACGAATGGGTGTGGCTGTACATCAGCCCGATCGCGGCCAACAGAGCGGCACCACCGATCTTGGCCAGGCCGCCGGTCAGGTAGCCGCTCGCCAGTTCACGAGGTGAGCCCTCGCCACTGGTGAGCAGATAGACGCAGACGGTCAGGCCCTCCCACGCCAGGAAGAGCTCGAACGCGTTGTCTGCACCGATCACGACCGCCACTGCGAGGATGAGCACGGCGGTGAGCCACATCGCGGCGCGACGGCCGGGGCATAGCGTGTAGGCCAGCGCGACCGCCGCTCCGGTCAGGCCGGTGAGCGCGAGGAAGATTCCTGCGAGTCCATCGGCGGCTAGGCCGCTGGTGCCGTAGCCGAGCCAGCCGCCCACATCCAGGGCGGGCCGGGCGCCGCCGATCGCGGCCTCGACGCCGACGATGACCAGCAGCGCGCATCCCACGGCGGTGATCAGCAGCCCGCCCCGGGGCAATGCAAAGGTCGTGATCGCGGCCAGCGCCAGGGCTGCCATCGCGATGGTGTACAGGACGGTCATCGGACCGCCTCGGGCCCGAGGATTCCCACCGCCTGCAGCAGGCCGTGCATGATCGCGATCGGAGCCGGGGGGGACCCCGGCACGTAGACGTCGACCGGTAGCACCTGATCGACGCCGCCGGCGACCAGTCCGCTGTCGGCAGCCAGGCCACCGGAGCAGGCGTCGGTGCCGACAGCGACCAGCGCCTTGGGAGCGGGCATGACCTGCCACGTGCGTTCTAGCGGTCCGCGCATCGGTTCGGTGACCCCGCCGGTGACCAGCAGGATGTCAGCGTGCCGGGGCGCGGGAGTCAAGAAGAACCCGAGTCGCTGGATGTCGTAGTAGGGGTTCCAGAGGGCCTGGATCTCCCACTCTTCGCTGCCGTCGGAGCCACCGTCGATGTGGCGGACGTGAATCGACCTGCGGAGACCCGGACCGACCTCAGCCAAGGTCGGACGTTCGGAGTCGAGATCGTCGATGCGCGCATCCGATAACAGCCCCGCGCGCGAACGTGATGCCGTCTCGTAGGCGCCTCCGTACCAGCCGAAATGATCGGGAGCGAGCCGAACGCATTCGCCGCAGAGGATGCAGCGGCCGCGGTCGAGCGTGACCCGACCGTCGGTGACGGTGATCGCGCCGGTCGGGCAGAGGCGTTGCAGGTACTGCTCGCCGGCGCCGTCGCGGATCACGTCGTCGCGGATCACATCGACGCGAGTGTGGAAGCCGTAGGGCGGGGACTCCGGCCGACGCGGATACCGCGTGGTGATCCGTCCGCCGCGGAGTCCGCGAAGTAGCCAGTTGAGCATCAGCGGTCAGCTCCCGCGGGGGTGAGCCCGAAGCTGTGCTCGATGAAGGCGAAGTCGGTCAGCACGTCCTTCGGGAAGGCGTGGTCGAACAACGCCCAGTTGCGAAACGACGGCGTGGCCAGGTGGACGTTGATCAGTCGACCCTCATCGACCTCGACCCACGCCACCAGCTCGCCCTGTGGGGCTTCGACCCAACCGCTGGCCGAACCGCTGAGACGTTGCGGACTGGGTACCTGCTCGTCGAGCGGCTCCCGGACATGTTCGAGCGCCTGGTGGAGGATGCGCAGTGACTCTGCGATCTCGTCGAAGCGGACGTTGACGCGGGCCATCGCGTCTTCTTCGCGACGGGTCATCACCTGAAGGCCGAGCCGTGGGTAGTCCCCGTAGGGACGCTCATGGCGAGCGTCGGTCGAGACATTTGAGCCACGGGCCAATGGACCGACCGCCCCGTATTCGTCGATGAGAGCGCGAGGGAGCATCCCGGTGCCGATCAGCCGGTCGGTCATCGACGCGGTCGAGATGAACAGCTTGCGATCGCGTTGGAACTGGCGCTCCAGATCGTCGAGCTCGGCGCGCAGGGCTTGACGGTCGACGGGCGGGATCTCGCGTACACCACCGGGGACGACGACGCCGCGGGCGAAACGGCTGCCTGAGAGTCGGGCGCGCAGGCGCATGACGCGTTCCTTGAGGATCTGAAACCGGGCGTGGCCGACGTACAGCGCGGTTGTCTCCGCCTCCTTGGCGATGACATCCAGATGACAGGCGATGCGTTCGAGCTCGCAGTGGACGGCGCGCCAGCGCTCGGCCAATGGGTGCACCTCGATGCCAAGCGCGCGTTCGACGGCCTGTGCGTACGCGCAGGCGTAGGCGACCGTCGCGATTCCCGCGACCCGCTCGGCGACATGAACCCCCTGTTCAACCTGCAGACCGCGGAAGCGCGCCTCCAGTCCGCGGTGCTTGAAGAACGGTCGCGTCTGCAGCGCGACGACGCTTTCGCCGCCGCTCTCGATCTGGAACTGGATCGACTCAAAGACGCCGGAGCGGACTGGTCCGTACGGAATCACGAACACGTCGAGTCCGTCGACGTGCCGATCGAGCACATCGGCGTCGGGTGCAGTGAGCCGCCGTCCGGTCTGCTGGACGCCGTGACGCTCGGCCAGCTCCAGAGCCGCCCACCGCGCCGCTGGCCACTCGTCCGCGACGTCGTTGACGACCTCCAGATGGTCGAGGCCATCGGCAGCGACGGCGGGCGTTCGCAGCATGAGAAGCGCTCCGCGGAGAGCGAGCAGCGTCAGCAACGAACGGTTCGGCTGAGCAGTCTGCGTCATGGTGATGAAGCGGGCTCCCATCGTGTGCAGGTGGGTGAGCGCCGAGCGGAGCTGATCAGGACTCATGATGAGCCGAACCTCCGCGGAGGGACCTGGCTCTGGATCTCCGCCGAGTTCGGGCGGGATGTCACCGGGGAGTTCCCGGATCTCGTGGTCGACGGCGGTCATGACGGATGGGCCAGACGGTGGCTCGCGTTGGTCAGCAGCGTGGACAGATCGCCAGGTAGGTGGAGACCGAGAAAGACCGAGACGAACAGGCACCCGGCCATGCCCGCGACCATCCAGAAGCTCCGCTCCCCGATTGCATTGGCTCTGACCTCAGCGCCGGGGGCGGCCGCCTGGCCAGAGCTGAGCACCATGCGTCCCGCATGCCAGATGATCCCGAAGAAGGCAACGTTGACGAACACCAGAAGCAACGTGACACCGACGTACTGTGGGCGAGCAAGGCCACCCACCACGATCTGAAACTCGCTGCGGAAGACGCCCGAGAGCGGGAACCCGCAGAGCGCCAGGGCGGCGGCCATGAACATCGGGCCGGTGAACGGCATGCGGTGGGCGGCGTCGGTGACGCCGTCCACCTCCTTGGTGTCGTAGCCGCGCAGCAGCGAGCCAGCACCGAAGAACGCCAGGCCCTTCGCCGAGGCGTGGGTGATGACATGCAGCAGCGCGCCGGCGACTGCGAGCGGCGCCCCGAAGCCGATCCCGAGGGCGATGATGCCCATGTGCTCGATCGAGGAGTACGCCAGCAGACGCTTGAAATTGCCCTGGCGGATCACCGAGAGACTGGCGACGATCAGCGAGATCACGCCGAACACGATCAGAACGTGTTCGGCGAAGGACTGCTGTCCGGTGACCACGGCGACCTGAAAGAAGCGCAGAATCGCATAGAAAGCGGCCGCCAGCAGCGAGCCCGAGAGCATCGCGGAGACGGGAGCGGGCGCCTCGGAGTGCGCGTCGGGCAGCCAGGTGTGCATGGGGACGAACCCGGCCTTCGTGCCGAACCCGACCACCGAGACGACGAACGCCAGATCGACCGCATCCTTGGAGAGTGCGTGGGCGTGGGTGAGGAACCGGGTGTAGCGAGGGATGTACGCGCTTCCGAGCGCATGGGTGCCGGTGGCGTACAGGATGATGATCGACAGCAGCGCGATCCCGAGTCCGCTGGAGGCGATCAGGATGTACTTCCACGACGCCTCCAGCGCCGCGTCGGTGCGGTCCAGCGCGACCAGCAGAGCGGAGATGATCGTGGTCAGTTCGACCGCGACCCACAGGGTGCCGAAGTCAGCGGCGAGCGGCACCAGCAGCATCGTCCAGCCGAACAGGTTGATGTAGGCGAAGTAGCGCTTGGCAAACGGCGCAAAGCCGCTATGGCTCTGATCGACTCCGAGATAGCCGATGGAGAACACTCCGACGATGCCATAGATCAGACCGGTGGCCAACAGGAAGACCGCGCCGAGCGAATCAACCCGCAGCCACCCGCCGGCGGCGATCAAGACCCGGCCGTCCCTGACCTTCAGCGCAATCACGATCGCCAACGCGAGCGCGATCAGGCCCGACGCGAACGTCGCCGCACGGGCGAGATGCCAGCCGTCGATCAGCGTCAGCAGAGTCGCGATGAGGGGGACCGCGAGGATGGCGTACAGCGTCCAGGTCATCCGGTCAGTCGGTTGAGGATGTCGGTGCGTACCGCGGTGCGCTCGACTGCGAGGTACTGCACCAGAACCACGAAGACCAGCACGCCGACCAGGACGTCGAACAGCAGCAGCAGCGCGAGAATGATCGGCAGGCCGGGGGCGATCACCAGGCTCGCGACCGAGACAGCGTTCTCCAAGCAGAGGAAGCCGAGAAGCTGCGAGGGTGCGTACGGCCGCAGCACCATCAGCAGGAACGCGATGAGCACCCCACCCACGGCGACCGGTAGCGCCGAGAGCGGCAGGGCGGCCTCGGCACCGATGTGCACGGGGCGAAGGAGGATGAACGCCAGCGAGCAGAGGATGATCGCGAGCAGGATCCCGGCGGCGACTCCGATCACCGACGGAACTCGTACTTCGGCCTCCAGTCGCCGCAGTACGAAGCGGATCCCGAACGGGAACAGCAGTGCCTTCAGCGCGATGGTCACCGCCGCCAAGATGTAGAGCTCGCTGTTGCCGTGCCCGGTGGCCGCGGTGGCGATCGCGAGCGCCGCCACGGCGGCTGAACCCAGGGCGTAGAGGCGTAGCTGCTCCCAGACCTCCTGGGAGCGCAGCAGCCCGAACTCCAGCAGCAAGACGATGACCGCCGTGATCGTCGCCACCGCTCCGAACAGAGTCAGATGCTCGTCGCCGTAGCCAGGCTCGAAGAGAAAGATGACCACCGCGAGCACAGCCAGCATGAAGCTCGCGACGGTGAACTCAGGGATCTTGTAGAGCCGCAGCTTCGCAAAACTCGACTCGATCACGACCACTGCGGCGCCGACGATGAGCGCCTTCGCGAACAGCAGCCCGATCGCGACCAATACCGCGCCGAGATGACCGTCGTTCGCCATACCCCACGGCGCGACCAGCACGTTCATGAAGATCGTGAAGAACAGAAGCTGCTTGACGCTTGACCCCCAACGCAGAAACGCCAAGCCGGGACCGGAGTGCTCGACGATCCGCCCCTCCTCGATCTGACCGAACTCAAGCGTGGAGCCGTGGTTCTCGATCGGAATCCGGCCGGTCTCGTTGAGCACCAGCATGAAGAACGCAGCGATCATCAGCAGATGACTGGGGCGAAACACCTCAACCGTCGATGAACGGATCGTGGCCCCGAACGCGTAGGGCAGGTCGGTGTGGGAGGTCAGGGCCAGAACGAAGGTGACGAAGATGACCGTCGGTTCGTTGAAGGCGCCGAAGGACCGCAGCCGACTGGAGCCGAGCTGCGCGTACGGGCTGCCGCTGTCGACCGCCGCCACCGAGACGACGAAGCTCGCCAACGCGAAGATGAGACCGACGCCGAAGAAGTCGGCCTCATAGCCGAGCGGCAGCCCGAACGTCGTCAGCGCGGGGATGAGCAGCGGGATGGTCGCGTAGCCGGCGAAGGCGACATACGGAGCGATCCGGAAGACCGGCCCGGCAGGCGCCGGCAGCACCGTCTCCTTGCCCAGCAGCTTGATGATGTCGTAGTAGGGCTGCAGCACCCGCGGACCCTGGCGCTGCTGAATCCGCGCCTCGACGCGCGCGATGATCCCGGTGACCAGCGGAGCGAGAGCCAGGACGCTGACGACTTGCAGGACCTGGATGGCCCAGTCAGGAAGGGTCGGCATGGTCCTGCCCAGCTCCTTTCGCACACATGGCTATTGACGCGAAAGGAGCCATCAGCCCTTGTTCTGGTGGGCGGTTCGAGCAGGAGGGCCGAGGCCGATCTCTGCTTCGTCAGGACTCCATCTGACTGCGGTACACCTTACCCGATCTTGCCGAGCGGCAACGGGATCTGGCGGGTCCTCCGAAATGACGTCTCGCCATCTTCGGATGCCGCCGTGGCGTACGAGCGCAGAGTACAACCCGACGGGTCCATACTCGGAGAACTCCCGCTCTGTCGGCCAATGCCCGATGCGCGCGATGAGCGTCCGCAGTTCCCGCTCGATGCGCTGCTCGGTCCAGCGTGTTCGGTCAGGCACCGGCCCACGTGTGGTCAGCGGCTGCACGCCGAAGTGCTGCTGCCACTGTGCGCTGCCCCCGTGGGCATAGACCGCCGACAAGGCGTGGCTCTGGCCGGCGCGGCGAAACTCCGCCTTGGTCGGCCATCGCCCGAGCTGCTCGACGAGCGGCCTGATGGCGGCGTCGATGCGTTGGTCGGTCCAGTGCCGACGCGCGGGGGCACGGGTCACGCCGTGTGGCGTGGAAAGACGTCTCGATCGGGCGCTGTCCTCAGGTCGGGCTCTTAGCGGAGGCTGGGAGCGCGATAACCCGAGCTCACGTCGCCACCTCTCAGCTCCCCCAAGGCGGCGTGCGGCCCGCAGCAGATCACGGTGTCCAGCATCAGCGAACTGCCGCTCCGTCGGCCAGACTGGCTGATCCTCCAGAAACGCCTGTAGTTGTGCTCGAACTTCGGCTTCGGTCCAAGGCCGGTGACGGCGTGTGCGGTCGACCCACCGCACGCCCATACGCTCAGCCCAGAGCTGTGACCCCCCGTGCTTGAGCACAGCGTGGTACAGGCCCTTGCGCCCGGTTGCGACGAACTCGGAATGCTTGGGCCACTCCTGCCGTTCGGCCAGAAACTCTGCCAGCGCCGCGGTGATGGTCTGATCTGTCCATCTCGGCCATCGCTTCGGCGCCGCATCAGTCTGCGGCTTGCGGGCAGCGGCGCGACGCTTCGAAGGCCTGCGGATCTGCTGTGGTGGTGCGACACCCATCCGCTGCGCCCACTTCGACGCCTCGTCGCGCTCCCGGAGAACCTCTCCCAGGCCCCGTAGTCCGGCCTTCTCAAACTCGGTGCGGGTCGGCCAGGTGTCGCGATCGGCGAGCAGGCGGGAGAGCACCGCTTCGATGGCCTGATCAGTCCAGCGCACCACTCCGCCGGGCGGGTGCTGCGTGCCGGCCAGCCCCATCTCAGCCGCCCAATAGGCGTCGCCGTGAATACGACTGACCGCCTCCCGCAATCCCTTGGCACCCGCGGCGATGAACTCCCGGTAGGTCGGCCACCGTGTCCGTCCTGTGAGGAACGCGCTCAGCTCCTCACGTATCGACGCCTCATCCCACGCGCGGCCGCGCCGCGGACGGACAGACGGGACGCTCATGAGCCGGCCGCCCCGTGCGTATGCACCCGCACGCCGGTAGGATCCGCCGCGAGCGATGAGGCTCGCTCTATAACCGCGGACCAGCCGCTGATGGCCTCTACCTGATCCCAGACCCCTGGAAAGGGTGGAGGTAGCGATGGCTGTCCAACCGCAAACCGATTGGCTGGAGCGCGCAGGCCGGCTGCAGATGTGTCCGCTCTGCCTAGCCACCAGCCAGTACGCATCCAACTACCTGGAAGCACTGTGCGACCGGCTCGTGATCGACGATCGGGACCCCGTGTCCACCGCAGCGCTAGGTGACCTGTGCGTGGACCACATGGGCGTGTTCGAAGTGAGGTCGCGGGAAGCGGGGCTCAACCTCCGCACGGTCGTCTCGGTGCACCTCCGCCGTCTCAACGATCTCGCCGAGGGGCTCTCCGAGCTCGACCTAGATGGTTGGCTGGCGACGCGCGAGTGCGGCCTGTGCCTTAGCTGCAACGAGCTTGCTCTGGCTTGCGCTACTGGGCTGCTCACCGACCTCGCACGCCGAGGCAATCCGAACGCGTCGCATCTCGAAGACGCTGGCGGGCTGTGCGCGAGCCACTTCTTGACGTGCTGGGCCATCACATCGGCTGCTGCTGACCGAGAGGCGCTGCGGTGCATCCAGCTCGCGGCCGTACAGCGGTTGGCCGGCATCGCACGTTCTGGCGCCAGCGGTGAGTGGGACCAAGACCAGCTCAAGGCATTCACGGTGCGCGCGGTCACGATCACGTCGATGTGACGCCCGTCGAGCGGTTCGCCACCGCGGCCTAGACCTCGTCCTCGCGCGACCGCTTCGCGCTTCCTTCGCTGGGTTGCTGACGGCCGAAGGCGATGAGGACCGCTTGGAACATCCCCATCACCCCGAAGGCGAGCAGCATGCTCCCGGGCAGGATGGCGATGCTGCCGATCAGAAGCAGGGCGACACCGGCAGCGTTGAACGCAAGGGAGACGGCGAGTACCACCGCCGCAGTGGCCACCGGCTCCTCACGCATCGCCCACTCCGGCTAGCCGAGGACGCTCAGCGTTGACGCTGAACCCGCTGATTCCTGCTGCCATAACCCAACCTCCACGATCACCAGCACCCGTGTGTCGTAGAGGCCATCAGCGGCCAAGCCGCGGTTATGGAGCGAGCCTCATCGCTCGGCGGTCAGCGTACCGGTTCGCTTGGTCGTGTGGAAGCGCGCTCGTGCTGAACGCGGGATTCAGAGTGAGGTTGCCGCGGCCGACCGTTGCGCTGCGGAGCGAAGGCGTTGCTTGGCCTCGTGAACGGGACTGTGCGTGCATTGCTGGCGAGACATCCCGTGGGTGCGGGCAGCCAGCAAGTCCTGGTCGAGGTGGTCGCGGCACAGGCCGACTCCACAGTTCTGGCAGATCGCGACGGCAGGAACATCGCGGCCGTGGGTGTCGCACAGGTAGCAGTTCATGAGTCCTCCCGAAGGTCGGCCATGGGCTTGCGCAGAGCGCCCAACCTTCAAGCGTCGACCGGGGTCAGTCAGCAACTGCGCTGTCCGAGGTTCCGGCCTAGCTGCGAAGGATTTCCGCTCTGCGCGACGCATGGCTTGGTGAGTTGACAGAAGCCATTGGCGTCGACGCGACGCGGTTAGAGCGAGCTTCACCGCTCGTGGGCGAGTATACGATCCACGCAGGGGCGCTTTACAGCATCAGGTGACCCGCGCGGGGGGCGTGAGGTGGCAGGCGAGTACGGACACCTTGCGTTCGATTTCGCTCAATGCTGGGGGTAATGCGTGCTGACGCTTCCCGCAGCGGTCGGCTAGCCTCGGCCGCGCGTGAGGCGCTCGCAGGCACACCAGGAATGGGAGGGCGCTCGCGCTAGGCGTCTCGACGAGTTCGAGGAGGTTCATCGCCGCGTCGGCGCGGTGGCGAGAGGACGGCGCTACTTCACTTCGCAGCTCGATCGCGGCTACCTGCTGGGTATCGCCGCCGAGTTCCAGGGGTTCTGCCGCGACCTGCATTCTGAGGCGACGGCCGCAATCATCGCAACGCTTCCGGTCGCGGCACGTCCGGTTGTCGCAGAGAACTTCAACCACCGGCGTGCATTGGACAGCGGCAATCCCAGAGCAGGCAACCTAGGCTCGGACTTCGGGCGGCTCGACATCGAGTTGTGGCCCGATCTGAACCGCAAACTCAGAGGGGGCCGGGAGCGGCAGGTCAAGCTTGAACAGGTGATGATCTGGCGCAACTCAATCGCCCATCAAGCGCCAATCGCAACCGCCGACCTACAGAAGATCGGCACAACCAAGCCGACGCTCCAGCAGGTCAAGCGCTGGCGCAAGAACTTCGACGTTCTCGCACGAAACTTCGACGAAATCGCTCGTCGCGGCGTGCGAAACATCACCGGCGCGAATCCCTGGTAGTTATGCTGCCAGCATGGGTCGTGGCGCAAGCATCAAGGTCGGTGAGCACGCGGTCTTGCGGATCTCAGGTCGTGCCATCCCGGTGACGGTGGTCGAAGATCGAGGCAAGCTCGCGCCCGGCCGCACACGCCTGCTGCGTCTCGGGGTCGATGAGGCCGACCCGCCACGAGAGATGGAGCTCTCCGAGGACACCTTCGATCAACTCCTCATCGACGACGCCGCCTGAGCTCAAGGGGAGCGCTCAGTCCTGGTTGAGCTTGATCTATGACGCCATTCGCGGGCTGCGGCGTCAGGGCTGCTCCGCTAGATGTAGGCGGCAGCAGCGTTGAGCCGTTCGGCGAGGCGCTGGGCGGGTGGTGATCCGTTCAGCGCCTTGTGCGGGCGTCTGTGGTTGTAGCGCTCGATGAACGCTGGCAGCGCGCGGGTGCGGGCGTGGCTGGTTGGGTAGGCCGCGGCGTAGGCCCATTCGCGCAGCAAGGTCTGGATGAAGCGCTCGGCTTTGCCGTTGGTGCGGGGCCGGTAGGGCTGGGTGAATAGGTGCCGGATCCCGAGTGCGCGACAGGCCGCGGCGTGGGCGTGGGAGCGGTAGCCAGGACCGTTGTCGGTCATCAGCCGCTGCACGTCGATCCCGTGCGCGTGGAAGTGCGCAACTGCGCGGTGAAGAAACGCCACGACGCTGTCGCGGCGCTCATCGGCGAGGACCTCGACGTAGGCCAGGCGGGTGCAGTTATCGATGCAGACGTGCACGAACTCCCAGCCGATCCCGCGCATCCGGGTGCTGCGATCGCCGTTGACGCGGTGACCGGCCCGGCCGATCTTGCCCAGCTTCTTGACGTCGATGTGGATCAGCTCGCCCGGCCGCGGGCGCTCGTAGCGGTTGGCGGGCTCATCCGCGTCGATCCTGGGCAGCCGGGAGAGGCCGTTGCGCGCCAGGACCGCGCGGACGGTCCGCTCAGGCATTCCCAGCGCCTCAGCGATCCGCGTGCCGGAGAACCGCAGCTCGCGCAGCGCGCAGACGGCCTCCTCGACCTCCGGGCGGGTGCGTCCTGGGATCAAGACCGCCACCGAGGAGCGATCCTCAAGCTCACGGTCGCCGGCCTCCCAGCGCCGCCGCCACTCCCGCGCGCGCCGGTCGCTGAGGCCGGCCGCTTCGGCGGCCGACCTCAGCGACCACCCCGCCTCAATGCGCTCACACATCAACCGTCGCGACGCAGGGCACGTCCTGGCGTTCTGGTGAAGTCTCAACTCCGGGTCTCCTTTGGAAGCTGGCAGGTCTCGCAACCCACAGCCTCCGAGGAGACCCGGACAGAACAACCCTCCTGCCGACTACAGCTAGAGGCACCCGGTGCCGCCACGACCAGCAGGCTCAAGGAGCGAGCGGCGGCGGCCGAGGAACACGATTGGATGTCCGCCTCGTCAAGATGCCCCGGCGCCGATCCCGTTGATCTCGTCGCCTGCCTGCCCGTAGCGCTGTTCCACGACTGGTGGGACGAAGGCGGGGTTCCCGAATGGCCGGAGGACCTGGAATACCACTGGGAGGTAGGCCGCCGGCCACCGGCCACCATCGAGACTGGCCGTTCGCGCCTCTACATCGTCTGCGGCGGCCTGCTGCGCGGCTTCGCGCCGATTCGCCGCGTGGAGCAGGTCGCTGAGCGACGCTGGTCGCTGGTGAGAGACGGACTCTCGGCACGAGCCACGACGATCCCTGCTCCTATTCCAGGCTTCCGCGGCTGGCGCTACCGCTGGTGGGACCGCGCGGATGAGCGGGAGTTCAGCGACTGGGCATGGGAAAGCGTCCCTGAGCGTCCATCCAGCCGCCACTGAGCCGGCTACAGGTAGAAGCCGCTGCGCCGCAGCATCTCGGCGAGACGCTCGACACTGATCCTGGCGCCGTCGGGCCGCTGGGCTTCAAACGCGCACTCCGCTTCTTCTACGGAGTACAGGTCATCGGCAAGCTCGTCGTGCAGCTCCACGGGCCAGCGGTCGTCTCGCCAGTCGGGATCGAGACTGCGTCCGTCGGCGTCGTGGGCGCTGAACCAAGGGAAACGTCCGCCGCTTGAATCTTGTCGGTACTCGACGGTGTATTCGAAGAACGCGGTGGAGGGATGCGCTTGGGCGAACTGCATCAACGACAGCCGCAGCACCTGGGCGCGCGACCCCAGCAGAGCCTGATCTGCAAGTTCGGCGGCGGCAGAGGCGTCACGCGCAGCGGCGGCCGCCCGCCTGATCATGTCGTCTGTGATCGGTCGGATCGCCGAAGCCGCGATGCTCTCGCGGGCTGCGGGCGTAGGCGGACCTCCGGGGGAGGCGACTGCGGATGATGGCGGTGTGGTCATGGGGCTTCTCCAGTGTCGGGGAGCTCGATCCTGAGCTGACCCGGACGGTCCTCGCTGGAAGTTCGTCTGATCAGGCGGGTCGGCCGCCGGGCGTGCGGGCAGACTGGTCAGCGGATGGTGAGCGAGAGCAGCGAAGGCGGGCACGCTGAAGAGCGGCTGTCGAGTGGCCAGCGCAGCACGTTGTCGACGATGCTGGTTCAGCATGAATCGTTCCGAGCGCCTGAGCGGCTGACGCTCGCACCGGCTCTGGCGGAGCTCGCGCTCTTGCTGGACGACTACCTCTCCGGGCGTCGTCAGATCCGCGACGAGAACGGTGACGCGGTGCGGTCTGCCGATCGCAGGTCGTTGGTGTCTGACGTTCAGTGGGCGCTTGAGGACGCCGGCGCCAACGTTCAGCAAGCAATCACACCGTCCCTGCGCGAGCTCCGCAGCGGCAAGGTAGCCAGGTTGGGCGCGATCGTCGAGGACCGCCACGCCGCAAAGGACCTGGTTTAGGAGGTCCGGTCCATGCTTCACCAGCTCGGCAGTGTCCGAACAGTGCTGGCCGCCTGGGAGGATCTGGTCGCGGCGGTTGTCGATAACTCCACGCCGAACAGGCAGATCGCGTTGCGCGTCGCCCAGCTTGCCGAGATGATCGAGCTTCACGGGCGCTCCTGGGACTCCTCGATCACCTACGCGCTCTCGGAGCACGCCGCGAAAAATCAGCTCGCGGAGGCTGAAGATCTGCTGCGGCGCCCGCCCTTTCTGGGGGCTGAGATCGTCTGGCTGGCGTTCGGCAACGCCCACCTGCGCCAAGGCTACCAGCGCCTTGGCGCGATCCAGTTCTTCGACATGCGCTTCTCGCTGGCTGACCTGCGCAACGGATCCGCTGAGCTCGACGCCTTCGACGATTTCGAGAAGGCCCCGGAGCTCACCGACGAGCTCGTCCACAAGATGTTCTTTGAGGTGCATGCCGAGGCTCATGTGCTGGCGCGGGTGGAGTTGACCGGCCCGCACGGTCTGCCGGCGCCGCTTGATCGCCCCATCCGCCGTGCTCGCCAACTCGCTCACTCGGTTGTCGAAGCGGCGGGGTTTCTGAATGGCGGCTCGCAATGGGAGCTGTTGGAGGGCGGGGCCGCTTTCGGCGGCGGCAAGTACATGGGCACCCTCAACTTCCGCGATCCATCAGAGCTCGCGCGTCGGGCGGCCACCACTCACCCGACCCATGAGCTGACCGGCTTTGGACTGACTCAGCTACCGGCCGCCTTCGGGAGTGCGATCCGTCGTGAGGACCCGACTGCTCTGCGAGCGATGACGGAGTTGGATTGGCACCAGCAGACGTCCAGAATCCCAAGCACCGCAATGCGGGTGGCGCAGCGGATCCGCGTCTTCGAGACCCAGTGGGTCGCGGGCGGCAGCGGGCAGTTTGGAAGCTGGGAGGAGCACGTCCGCCACTACCTGCGCGACCAGTGGTGCTGGCATGAGATCCACGACGCCCTGTTCGCCGGTGTGGCCAGCATCGAGCATCCCGGCCACCCGAACTACCTGACCGACGGGCAGCGGAGCGCGGACGTGCTGACGGCGGCCTTTCGCCAGATCATGGAGCTTAGGAGCGGCGTCACAGCACGTATACCTGGAAGCCAGGGGCGGTGCTGCAGCATGCCAGCGAGGTCGCCGCCCAGTTCGTGCCTGGGACAATCGCCCGACGGCGCTGGCGCGAGCTGGATCGGATCGGCCGCACCGGAGTTCAGGCGGCTGCGTGGGTCAACGAGCGCCGGCACGCGTTCGATGCGCTGCTCAACCGCGCGGTGCGCCAGCGCAACGAGATCGTGCACGGCCGGACGCCCGTCGCGGTGGTCGTCGACTCAGTCGAGCCGTTCCTTGATCAGCTCGGCGGCGGGTTGGTCCGCCGTTGGATCGACGCCGCCGCCGGCGGCATCACTGTCGAGCAGTCCTTGGAGCAGAGCCGAGAGGTACTGCGCAACCGGTTCGACAGTCTCGATAGCGAGGAATCCGGCTTCGCCCTCTGGCCCGCCGAACCATGACCCGCGGGATTGCGGTTGCAGAACCCCGGCGGAGTGAGCAGGGGCGCTCGCTTAAGGATGACGTTCCGCGCTCCCTGAGCGAAGCTCGGGCCACCAGCGAAGCCCGGTCTCCAGGTCATGTACACGCGCGGGCGGAGTTCTATGCACGCCGGCATCGAGGATTGAGCGTGGGCGTCTCATAGAGGTATCGCTCATTGCGGCCGCGCCACCGGCTGGTGCCTGGAGCCCAACGACCTGATCCCCGCGAAGCTCGTGCGCGCCGCAGCCGACGCCAAAAGCCAGCCGGCGGCAGTCTGGCTGAGCCAGGGTGGCGGCGTCAACCACGAAAGGACCGCCACCATGTTCAAGCACTACGAACTCAAGACAATCTCAGGCGAGGAGTTCGATCGGCTGGTCGACGTCGCCAAGCGCGACGCGGAGTTGCGCTGGCACGAGGGCGAGCTTCACATCCTGGCTGAGGAGGAGGACGGCCAGACGGATGAGGAGTTCGACGGCCATGCGATGAGCATCCTCGACGCGTTCGGCGAGGGAGAGGAGGACGAGTGGGGATACCGCCGACACGAAGTCGACACCTACGACCTTCTCTGCGCGGTTGACTTGCACGAATTGAGGATCGGCACGATCTATGCGGCTTTGGATCGCGAGGACAAGATCATCCACCTGGACTCCGACGCTCTGACCGATGCCAAGGCCTGGGCGATCTGGGACACGCTTCCCCAGTGGGTCCGCCAGCGCCTGCAGAAGCCCGTGGCTGGAGCCACAGCGAGCCGTCAGCCATCGGTCTTCCAGGGGTGATCTGGAGTCGGCCTCCGGGGGCGCCGCGCCCGAGGTAGCGGTCTTCGGAGCGTTGGCTGTCGCTCTCCAGGGACGGTCTTCAGGAAGAGGATTTTGCCGTGGTGGGCGAGTCGGTCGACCATCGCGCTGCGGTGATTTCGTCGCCGAAGATCTCGGCCCAGGCGCCGAAGGAGTTGTAGAAGGTGACGATCAATGATGCGCTCTCGTTGCGGCGGGAGACGAGCATCAACATGAGGTCCGCGGCTTAGGGATCGAGCGGGAGAAAGCCCAGGTGCTGCCTGGTCCTCTGACGCGCTATCCGCGCATCACGCCGAGCGGCGCGTCCTCCGGATGTTGGAGAGCGAGTGCGTGCGCTCGGGTGATTGCCCACTCCGGAAGGGTGCCGACAATCGCGCAGGCCGCCGCGTTCTTGGCAGCTTCCCAGTCAAGTTCGACGACCCACAGACTCCGGCCGGGTGCGTAGAGCACGGTCCCCAAGGTCAGAGAGCACAGGCTTGCGGCGAGGAAGAGTTCAGCAGCGTCCAGCGCATGGGCCTGGAGGTCGTGCTCGCGGCGCCACTGATCCTCCGAGTCCCAGTCGCGGCGGTCAAATAGCGCCGCGAGCTGCTGATCGACCTCCTGATCGTCGTCGATGCTGCACGCCTCGATGACGACCATCGCTGGCATGGGCTCGTCGTCATCGTGCGTCTCGCGGATCGCGGCGATCAACATATCCAGCTTCTTCGCGCGGACCTTCCGGCTGAGGTAGTGGTACATGCTCCAGAGCTCCTTGGCGGATTAGAGCTCAGACCTTCACGCAGGCGTGCGCACCCTCGCTGACTTCTATGCAACAGATCCGCGCGCGCCAATCCCTCGGAGATGGCTGGGCTGCCCACGCTCGATAGTGCGCGCCGGCGCTGGTGTCTCACGTGGTGTTGCGGCGTCGACCCTCAGAACGGGATTCGCTTCGGCGCCTCAAGCGGACGCAACCGAGGATGGTCTCTGAGTCTCAGTGAGGGTCGAGGTGTCGTCTCAGGAAGGCGCTTCTTTGAGATCGTCGGCGAGGCGGGCCTGCGTCTGAGCGACACTGAACATGAGCGCCCTGGCCACGATGCTGATTCCGCGTAGAACCTGCTCTCGGGTCGGCGACTTCTTGATCTTGCGGCCGTGGGCGACGTCGTTGCGGGCACGCCGCAGGGTCTCGAAGAGAAGAGTGCGCTCATCGGCGGTCAGCGGGACACCGTCATCCTCCAGCCGTTGGGCAAGGCGGCGCTGAAATGGGCTGCCGTTGAGGCCATTGATCGCGTTGATGAACTTCCTCCGCTGGTCCTCGCTCAGCCACGTCGGAGCGAGCTCGCGTAGCTCAGTGAGCTGGATATCTGAGAACGACCCGGGGATCTTGACCCCGGCGACGTAGTTCTCCAGCGCCTCGGCCAAGGCCTGAACCTGCTGCTGCACACTGGTTTCGTTGACAGCGCGCATCAATCCGCGCAGCGCTCGCTCGTCGCGGGTCCCCAGGCTCTTCGGCATCGCGGGTTTCAGCAGATCTGATTCGACGGTGAGTTCGCGTGTGACCGGCTGCGCCACGTCGTGTACCCACCGCAGCCACTGGCGTCCCGTCGTCTGACCCCGGACCTGGACCACGGGGCCGTGTCGGAGGCTCTGCAGCGCTTCGATGCGTGAGAACGTCCGCGCCGTCCCGTCCGGAAGTCGCAGAAATCCGTACCGCTGTCGCGCCACCAGCCACGCGATCGCGGTCTCGATCTCGGCGTACCCGAGCTCCTCCGCAACGTCGAGCCCGTCGGCTTCGACCTCCGCCACCGCATATGCGCTCGCGTCGCGGTATTCCGTGGCCAGCGATGCGACCCCGTCGGCGTCGAGATCAAGAGCGGCCAGCGGCTTATGGCCGTCTGCAACGGGCACGAGCGTGACCCGGCCGACCCGCACAGGCGTCTCGACGGCCACACCGCGCAAGGGAACGAATACCTCGAACTGCTCGACGGGCCGTGCGCTCCAATCGGGCGAACTGAGCGCGATCGTATCCTCCGACAGGCCGGTCTGCCGCATCATCGTGGTGATGAGTTCGGCCGTCTCGACCCCAGCGACCGCGATACTGCTGCGGTTGTGCTCGACCAACTCGATCCCGCCTTCGCAGTCCAAGTTCAAGGCAGCCTTACCCGAAGCATCCTGAACGGCACCGGTGAACAGACGCTGGCCTGCATCACGATCGAACATGTCGAAGGTCACAGCGCTCCAGAAGTCGACCGGCGCTGAGCCGAGGAGGTCGAGATCAAAGGTCAGCTCCGCATGGGGGAGCTGATCCATTGCGCTGGTCGTTCGTGCGTGGACAGAGGCGCCAGTGACATTGACCGCTCCAAACCCGACCTGCTGACGGGCGCTCGCATTCATGACCGCAAACAGAGCCTGCGCGAACTGATCAGCGGTGAGCGTCTCCAAGCTCTCGGCGAATCGACGAAGTGCAACCGCCTGACTGATCGCCAAGGCGACGAACTCCGCGCCGGCTATGTGCTCCTCACCCCTGAGCCGCACCAGATCAGGGACCACTCCCGCTGGGACGTCGTTCAATAGGGCTTCAAGCCGCCGGATGGGATCAGAGATCGCCTCGGCGAAAACCCCAACTGACGCAACCATGAACCCGCCGACCTCACCAATCAACGCGCGAGCGAAGTCCTCTGCGCTGAAGGCAGCAACGCCGGCGATGTGGACCACTTCTCCGTCGAGCTCAAATGCGACCTTCCCGGCACGGGCGTCAGGCACCAGCGCTGAGCAGGCGAGGAAGGCCGGGCGGGTCTGCAGAAAGCGGCGAGAGGTTTCGATCACCTCCTCCTGCTCCACGGTCCCGTAGCCCGCCGCTCGTACCGACTCGGCAGCGGTAGTGACGCCTCTTTCGCTCCGTCCGGCGGCATGTCCCAGGGCGACCAGATCCAGCGAGGCCGCCGTCACCAGTGCGGCCGGCAGCGGCCGCTGCGCGGCTAGCCGATCGCGTATGCGCTCCAACGAGTCAATCCAGCGCTCGGCCACAGCGACCAAACTCTGGAAATCGCGCTGCGACCCTAAGGTGCGAACCAACTGAGAGCTGGTCTTGAGCTGGTCGGCTTCGGCGTCGGAGACCGAGCGCCACTGCCGGAGGTCAACCACGCCGCCGCCGGCGGCCTGCAGCTTCCCAAGCCGCCACGTCCACCCCTCAGCATCGGCGTGCACCATGCCTCGGTTCTACATCCAGTCCCCGACAGCACGACCAGCGCAGCCTCGGGCTCCGCTCAACTCCGCAGTCGCCCCGCTGGCGTCACGCCGCGGGCCGTCGAACCTAGCCACTTGCCCCGGATAAACGGCTGCACTGAAACGGCCGCGCTGGAGTGGCGCGGCCGAGTCAGGCTTGGTTGGGTGCCCTGGTGGAGTGGGCTTAGGGGAGTGTTTCACCGGGCTCGGATGGCGAGCGTGTCCAGGTCGTAGGCCAGGATCGCCCATCCGGTCCAGATTCTCATTCCGTCATCGCCCTTCAGCCGGGAGCGCCGCAGCCCGTAGCCGCGTTTGAGGTGACTGATGCGTCCCTCGATCCCGGTGCGGTAGCGGGCTCGTCGTTTGCGGGTGCGTCGGCTGCCGGGTTCGTGGCGTCCAGCGATCTGGATCTGCTGGGCGGCGAGGTCGGGGAACGTGTCGTGGGTAGGACCGGGCATGAACCCGCCGTCGGCCACGATCTCCCGTGGGCGGATCCCGGCGCGCGCGAGCTCGTCGGCGGTCGTGGGTAGCAGTCGGTTCTCGGCTGGGTTGCCCGGCGCGTGCGCCGCGGGCAGGATGAACCCGCGTGCGCCCCTCCGTGTGTTCTCGGTCACCTCGCAGATCTGCGCCACATACCCGAACTCGGTGGGCTTGCCCAGCTTGCCCTTGCGGATCGGTCGCGCGTCGGGATCGGCCAGCGACACCAGCCGGTCGGTGATCTTCAGGTTGCGCGCACGACGATCGATCTGCTCGGCCACCCGGTCGCAGCGATCGGCCAGCTCGGTCAGCTTCTGGGCGGCCCTGAGCTTGGCCTGGGCCCCTCGTCCCCGCGCCGACGCTCTGGTCGCGGCCGCCAGTCGTCTGGCCTCGGTGATCGAGCGGGCGATCAGCCGACCGGCCTGCTGGTTGAGCGCGATCACCTGCTCCTTGGCCTCTCCGGTCCGCCGTCCCAGCGTCCGCGAGATCGCCCGGACCGTCTTGCCCACCGACCGCGACCGGTCGCGCACCCGCACCTTCGAGTTGACCATCGAGCGCAGCTTCTTGCCCTCGCGCGCGAGCGCCCGGGCGCCCTGCAACGCGAGCATCGCGTCTGAGGGGTAGCGGATATCGGCCTCCACCACCGTGGAGTCGATCCGCGCCGCTCGCCCCACGAACCGCGTCTCGCGCTGCGCGGTCTCGATCACCATCCGCGTGATCTCCGCCACCACCCCCGGTCCGAGCCGGCGCGCCAGCTTGCGCACCGTCGACTCGTCGGGCACCCGCCGGTCGATCCCGATCAGGCAGAACCGGCGCAGATGCAGCGAGTCCGATACTTCGCGCACCAGCGTCTCGTATCCCCAGCCGGTGCGCTGCCGGATCACCATCAACCGCACGAACGTGGCCATCGCGATCGACGGGCGCCCCCGCTCGCGCGCCGATTGCTCCCACGCCTCGGCGATCGGCAACAACAACCCATCGGTCAAGACGCGATCCAAGCGAGCGAGATCCTCGGGCAACTCGCGCACCTCGACTGGCAACACCTCGTCCCACAACGACTCCACCTGCCCGCCCACCAGCGTCAGCATGACACCTCCACGCGATCTCAAAAGCACCCAACAAGCAGGCGAATCTTCTTAAACCACGCGGACGGAACCGCAGCCGGGACTCACTCCCGAGCCGGCTTCAACCGCCGTCGTTTATCCAGGGGAAGTAGTTACCTGACCGTCGTGGAGCGGCTCGCGCGATCCATGGCGCTCAACAGCGGTGGATCGGTCAGCCACCGGCGGGGGCGCGATGAGCCGGCAGGGACCGTGGAGGTCGACGCACCGCACGACGACGCCCTTGCCGCCCTCCTGCCCCACCTTCGGCAGCTGTTCGATGCCCAAGAGGGCTCCGGGCTGTCGTTCGCCGAGATGCTCAAAGCCCTGTCGGCTGCCGCTCACACCGCGGGGCTCGTCGAACTCGTCGCGGAACTGAAGCGGTGGAAGAAGGCTCACTCGCGGCTGCGGCGCACCCACATCGGGGCGCTTCAGCACCAACTCGCCGAGGAGCTCGCGGGTGAAAGCCTTGGAGAGCCGCACCGGGGGTTCCCCGGCATGCCCGAGATGAGCTCCGAGCAGCTGATCGCCATCTTCATGTATGGCGAGACCCTGCATCGCGACGCCGAGAAGGCCGCCCAGGTCGAGGCGTGGGATAGCGATCCGCTGTTAGGACCGCTGATGCGACAGGAGGTCCGGGCCGACGCGCAGGCGTTCGTGCACTTCTACGGCGCCTTTGCTGGCTACGTGCGCGCTGGCTCGAGGTGGCCGATGCGCGGGCCGCTGGCGAGGGAGAAGCAGCCGACGCCGACGGGGAGCGTGGCGTTGTGCATCGTCAAGCGCCAGCGACGCGTGCGGGCGCTCCGCCTTCGAGGGGAGTCGCGGACGCCCGCCTTCGCGTGGACTCGATGGCGCCGGCAATAGGAAGCGCGTCCCCGAGCCGCCGGGAGGCCCTCACAACCCCTTTCATTGACGAGCGATGCGAAGAGCCAGCGAGCGCTATGGCGACGATCCAGTCGTCCCACGGGTAAGGCTTGGGCGACCGCTTGGCCGCGGAGGTACTTGGCCGGTGGGCGAGGCGGGGCACGACCACCGGCAAGATCGTGGTCTAGAGGCCGTGGCTGGCGGGGATCATGGGCGCGGGACGTTCGTGGACGGCGTGGACGATCTCGGTGTTGTCGATCCCGCGCAGGTAGACCGAGGTGATCGCGAGATCCGCGTGACCGAGCTGGCGCTGAATGACGAGCAGCGGAACTCCTTCGCGGGACATCTCCACGGCGTGAGCGTGCCGCAGCTGATGAGGCGCGACTCGCCGGCGGACACCAGCTCGAGCTGCCGCGCGGTGGAGCTGTGCGCGAACACCGGCAGGAGCCCAAGGCCGGCCGGCCGTCGGGCCGCGCAGGACGCAGAACAGCGCGCCGACCGGCAGGGTGGTTCGCAGTTGCAGCCATGGCGTCATCTGGTCCCATGCCCAGCGGTCCATCCCGACCTCGCGGCGCTTGCCGCCTTTGCCGCGGCGCACGAGGATCGCGCCGCGCTGCAGGTCAGGTCGCTCTCGGTCAGGGTGAGCGCTTCGCTGATGCGCAGCCCGGCCCGCCAGAGCACGACGATCAGACCACGCAGACGGATCGCGTCGTGGTCCTCGCCGGCGGCGTGCATGACGGCAATGATCTCCTCAACGGTTGGTGGGTCAGCCGGATAACGGCGGCCTTTGTTGCGCGGCGGGCGGCCCTGATGGAAGCTGGGCAGCGTCGCGGGCGACCGGCGTCGACCGCAGGCGTCCAACTGCACGGTGGATGGCATGCGTCCTCCCCTCGGACGATGGTGGATCCGCCGATCGTCGGGCCGCCGGCCAGCGGTCTCGAGGTCGTGCGCGCCAGCATTGCGGCGAGCGCTTGTCGCGCAACTCGCCTGTCACACCCAGGTCTGGCGCCTGGCGACCTTTGCCTATGCAGATACCCCGACGGCACGCAGCAGGGAGTGTCGACCGACAGTCAACAGGCTCTGCGCACGGTTGCATAAGTCGACCGGGTCGACCAGGCTGCGTTACACTAGACGCATGACTGATGACCGCTTCGACTCAGATCGTGACCGAGAGGGCGACGCGGCTGATCCCTCGGTCTCAGGTCTGCCCATGGCCGGCAGTGAGCTGCATGAGGCGGCAGAATTCGACCGTCGTGCCGAGGTGTCCGCACTGCTGGATGCCGACGAAACTACAGCTGGCGACGTCTGGCGTCGTCTCCGAGCTGGGAGCACGCCACAGCAGATTGCGGAAGAGGACGGGAACACACTCGGCCCGATCTACAGCTTCATCAATCTACACAACGCATTGTTGGACGGCACCGTGTCGCCCTCTCCTTCAGTCGCGAAGCAGGTTGGTGGCCGCGTCCGGAAGTGGCTGAAGACGAAACCTCTGAGTGAGCCGCTGCGCCAGCAGCTCGAGGAACAGGACCGCCTGCTGACAGCCGTGGTTAACAACACAGAGGCTTCCGAAGCAGAGTCAGACGAAGCTATCGCGAAGAGCAAGACGGCAGAGGCCGAAAACGCTGCGGGCATCTACGTCTATACGTTGCCTCACTATGTTCGCCACCCATACGATGGCAAGACTGGAAGAACCCTCTTGAAGGTTGGTCATTCGTCGGTCGATGCCCTGTTCAGAGCGAACTCTCAAACCAGGGTCACATCCCTCCCAGAGGACCCATGGCTTCTCCGCATCTACCCAACTGACGGATCGTCGCATGTGGAACGACAGTTTCACGGCTTTCTGCGAGACGCCGACCACGACGGCGTCCGAGGAACACGTACCGGTGCAGAGTGGTTTCTTACCTCTTTGAAGTTCTTAGATCGTGTTGCGACCACCCTAGGTCTTGAGGTGCGTGTCATCAACGACTTTGCAATCGAAGACGAATAGTCTGGCCGCGGACGTCGGCATAACCCAAGCCATGCCATCCGAAGTAGTAACGCGGCATCTGGCTTCGTGGGCCGGGCTGTGCCCAGGCAACAACGAGAGCGCCGGCAAACGCCAACACGGACGCACCACCAAAGGCAGCCCGTGGCTTCGCACCGCACTGGTCGAGGCTGTCCAGCCGTAGTTTCGCCTCCGGGGTCTCTCAGACCGAGTAGCTGGGTAGGCGCGATGAGTGCGCCGTCTTCGTAAGTAACCCACCGGCTGCAGTCACGAAGACCAGCATGACTGGTTTCGCGTGGATGCGCCCGCGCCGGCGCGGGGCTTGGAATGGCCCACGTCCCTACCTACATCGATGATCGGATCCATCATCGACTCGCCCGATCGCGGGCGACTCCTCTTCGATCAGAGGACTCGTCAGATAGTGCGGCCGCTCGTGAGTCCTATGCCGCGGCCTCACTCGGCGGCGCCGCGTTCTGACCGTCATCATCGGGGCCGACGCCGACCGTGGGGTTACCGCACTGCTGGTTGGGTGACGGTGCTGGACGTTCGTTCGGGCTGGCAGAGCGTGACGGTGGAGGCGGGCTGGATCGATGCCGAGGTATCCGGCATGGGGATGTGGAGCAGGAGCAACGGCCGAGAGGTTCCGAATGAGCGGCACTGGTCGGCGCACACCAGCACCTCCGGGCGCAATGCGCGCGCTGACCTGGTGCCCTACACGCCGCTGCCGGCCGAGACTGGTCCGCTGTGGGCACCGGATCAGTTGTCGGTGTGGCCGATGGAAGGCGGCCGCTACGGGATTGACGCTCACTACCACGGCCGCACCGGCGTTGAGCGAGCTCACGTGCAGCAGTCCCGGCTGCAGAAGCAGGGGCTCGATGCGACGGTCAAACGCGACACCGATGGTGGCTTGATCCGTATCGGGCCGCTCGCGCACGCCGCGGCCTGGCTGGCGCTCGAGGCGTTCCTCGGCCGCCCCCTCTGACCGCCCGGGCGCGGCAATCTACAGGCCATGGCTGGCCGGGATCGTCGGCGCGGGGCGCTCGTGGACGGCGTGGACGACCTCGGTGTTGTCAATCCCGCGCAGGTACAGCGAGGTGATCGCGAGGTCCGCGTGTCCGAGCTGGCGCTGGATGACGAGCAACGGCACTCCCTCCCGCGACATCTCAACGGCGTGAGCATGCCGCAGCTGATGGGGGGCGAACCGACGCCGCACGCCCGCTCGGGCCGCCGCGTGGTGCAGCTGCGAACGCACCCCAGCCGCCGCCCACGGGCGGCCCGCGGTCGGGCCGCGCAGCACGCAGAACAGCGCGCCGACCGGGAGCGTGGCGCGCAGGTCGAGCCACGGACCCAGTTGTTCCCAGGCCCAGCGGTCCATCCCAACCTCGCGGCGCTTGCCGCCCTTGCCGCGGCGCACCAGGACCGCGCCGCGACGCAGGTCAAGATCGCTCTCAGTCAGCGCCAACGCTTCGCTGATGCGGAGACCGGCCCGCCACAGCACCACGATCAAGCCGCGCAGCCGGACCGCATCTTGACCGTCGCCGGCGGCGTGCATGACCGCGATGATCTCCTCGACGGTCGGAGGATCGGCCGGGTACCGCTGACCTTTGTTGCGCGGCGGGCGGCCCTGATGAAAGCTCGGCAGGGTCGCGGGTGAGCGGCGTCGACCGCAGGCGTCCAGCTGCACAGTAGATGGCATGAGTCCTCCCTCGAGTGGGTGGTTGATCCATGCATCCTCCCGCCGCGACAGAGCTCCGAGACCAAGCTGGCTCGGGCATTGACCAGGGCGGCTGCTGCCGCGGCGCGCGCCCCCCGGCCGTCGACGAAACCGGTGAGTGGCTCTACCGCAGAGTGCTGAGGACCTGCTCGATCAGGCGCAAGAACTGCTGACGGCGCGTCGGGTCTGCAAGCGGCTCGATCGGCGCGTTTGGCCACCGGCGTCCGGGATCGAGCTCGACCCCCAGGGCGGTGAGATCGGCGACCAGCTGCGTCAGGTGCTCCTCATCCCACGGCGCGCCGTGTTTGATGAAGCTCTCAAGATGCACCTCAAGCGCGCGGCGCAGCGAATCGGGCGCGGTGCGGATCTTGAGAATCGCAACGTGGTCGATCTCGATGATGCCGAAGGTCGTGGTGTAACGCACATCGAGATCTGGTGAGCGCTCTGCCCAGTCAAGGATGGCGTCTGCCGCCGCAGCAGCCTGCTCGTCGTAAGCGCGGAGCCGAGTGACGACCTGGTCGTGGTCAAGTGCCTCACCGCGCGTCGCGATCCGCTTGGTCGCGCGGGCTTCTATCGTGTCACCCAGCAGTCGCGGCACGATCGTCTGGTGCCTGCCCTCCGCGTCGGTGTATTGCTTGACCTCGATCGCCAGGACCTCGGTCGAGGTCATCTGGCGGTTGAGATACTCGATGATGCTCCGCAGTTCGCTGCCGATGCGGTCCGCGACGAAGATCAGCCGCAGCCGCTCGGCCTTGAGGTTGGTGTCGACGGTCTGCCAGAACGCTTCGACATCCTCGACTCCGAAGCTGCCAGCCAGCGTCTCCTCGCCGGTCGTGCCCTGCTGTTGCGCGGCCTCATCAAGCCAGTCAGCCATCCGCTCGGCGCTAAGCGAGGTGCGGGCGTGCGCGGCGTACTCAAGCATCTGCGCGACCACCTCACGCCGGCTGCGGGTGTCGCTGCTGCGCTTGACTTCCACCAGAGTGGGAATGCCGTGCCGATCCAGATAGAGATGATCAAGCGACCATCGCGCTCCCGCATCCTCGTGCTCGCTGACGCCGGCCTCACGCCGCACCAGGATCAACGCGTGCCCAGAATCCTCCCCACCCGCCAGCATCTCCGGGTGACGCTCAATCAGCTCCTGCAGAACATCCTCCGCGTCATACGGGGTCTCCCGCATCGCCACGTAACGATCGCCATCCCGGAGATAGATCCCGCTCATCCGCTACCCGAGGCCGCCGACGGTCCGCAGAGCTGACATCGATATGAGCCTACGGGACATCGCGACTGGCAGTCCCCGGGCATGATTGATCCGGTGCCCCACCAACCTCGCCTCGCCCCTTTCCCGCCAACCTCAAGGAGACGCGTTTGACCGACTTCACCACCTACACGAAGGCTGCGCTGTACGCCGAGCTCGCCGGCCGAGAAAGCATGCGCGGTCTGCACGGCATGGCCGCCAAGCTCAACGATCGCGAGATCGCCAAGATCCGTCGCGAGCTGGAAAGTCGCGACCTCCCCATCGAGCAACCCCCGGGCTCCCGGAGCGGCGCGTTCTACGTGCTCTCCTATCGCGAACCCCCATTCAACGTGGGGGTCTTGCACGCCGATCCACACTGCAGCCTCATCCATGAACACGCCGCTGACGCCAAGCGCCCGGCCGAGGTGAGGGTCGCAACTCCTGATGAGATCGCGCGTCGACCCGGATGCAAGGTCTGCACCGCCCGCGCGTGAGCGCGGCGGCCGCACCATCTCGCCGTCAAACGCGAGGCGAGTCAACGACCGTATCCGATGCTCGGAGTGGCACGCCCTTCAGTCGAATCTCGCGATCAACTTCTGGCGAAGCGAACTCGACGCTGGTGTGGCCTGCGCGTCGCTACACCCTGAGGTCGGCCAGAGTCGCGCCTCCGAACGCTTAGGGGCACTCGCAACCGCGCGGGAATCTGACGGGACTCTCAGTCTCGTCTTGATGATCGCATCCGACATGGACGCGCCCGGCCAACGACGAGTCCTGTCCGAGCAGAGCACTCGCCAGATCGCTCTGCCGCTCATGGGTCCTTTGCCGCGATTGCGGTAACGCGGCGCCCGCCGGGTTGGCGGGCGTCTTCCGCGAGACGCCTCATCAGTTCAGGCGGCCGGGCTGGCGCTTCTGGTAGCCGCGTCCGCGGGGGCGATCACGCCTATGGCGGCGATCATGAGTTGCGTCAGCGGCTCGTTGTCTCGGTTGGCTGTGATGAATGCGTTTCGCAGGCGCTGCTCGCCGCCGGTTGCGGTAGGGCGACCGGCGCGGTATCGAGGCGAATGCCTTTGGGGTAGAACGGCTCGCCGTTGTGGCTGACGTGCTGACCGTTCTTGGGGAGGCATTGGGGGTTGTTGAGGAACTCGAGAACCGTGGTGGACCGTTGAAACAGGTTGCCGCCGGCGCCCCAGGCCGCGATCGTGTGTCGGCACCGGCTCGTGATTTGGGAGAGCACCGTGTTGTTGTGTGAGCCGACAGCTCGCGGCTCGTCAAGCTCCTTGAGCACCTTCGGTTTGCCTGCGCGGTATGCGAAGAGGTTGACGATGATCAGTCCTGTGCACCCCCAGGCTTCGGACTGGTGCCGGCATCGGGTCAGGATCGGTCTCGGTTTGCCATCGGTGTCTCCGGTCGCGGGGTTGAGCAACACCCACGCGGCTGTAGTGCTCAACGCGAGGTCACCCCACCACAGCCCGAATGCGTACCGGTGGACGGCCTCGGCTTCGCCCGAGTACAGCGCGATCCACTCGGCGCCATTCGGCAGGTCATGCTTTGCGGGGAACAAGCCGCGGCGTACGGCCAGGTCGCACCAGGCGGCCAGCGAGAGAAAGCACGACTCAATGGTGAGTTCCGCACCGTCGGCTGTCGGGGCTGAACGCCCATGGGCACGGTCTGGCGCGGCGGCTTGGTCGTGTGGGCCGGCGGCCCGGTGCCGATGCTGACTGCTCGCTGGAGTGGTCGGGTCGATCTTGGACAGCAGTACTGCGGCGCGCTTTGCCGCGGGGGATGGGCCAGCGAGCCGCGGGCCGAACACGTCCGTGAATCTCTGGGCCGTGCCGATCAGCCAATCAAATGCCTCCGGCCAGAACGCCGGATCGCCCACTGCCAGTGGCGCCCGTCGGTAGACACGCGTTGCGGTCGGGTGCCCCCACGTCAGATCATCGAACCCAAGCTCGCTCTCGATCACCTCGCGATCGCGGATGAGGTGCGCGAGACCGCCGGAGTGATCGCCGGCGTCCGCTCGGGGCGCTTTGGGGAAGAGCGCGAGTTTGCATTCGACCCAGCCGTGCTGTAGTGAGATCGCCAACACGATCTTCGCGCGGCGGGTGCCGATGGGCAAGTAGCGCCAGTTCCTCGGCGTCGGCGTGGGAACGGCGATTGATGCTCTGGCGGCCACGTCACTGAACGCGGTCCAGAACGCCAGCTGCGACGCTCGCGTGCTGCTGAGAGCCGTCGCGCTCACGCTTCGAGTGCCTGATAGGCGACCTGAGCGAGCTCGTGCAGCTCCATCGCTTGCGCCAGCCAGCGGTACTTCGCCAGGCGATACAGGGAGAACGCCTCGCGCGCGATGCGCATCTGCACCCCCACCAGGTGCGGGTCAGGCTCAAGCGCGTTCACCGCGTCGCCGGCCACCAGCAATGCGTCCCGCGCGCACGCCACCCAACATTCGGCGGGATCCTCTGCCGCGGGAATCGCCGGCAACCGCCCCGCGGCTTCGATCACGCGCTCCAAGTCGCGCTTTCGGAGCTCGGGTTCTGTGTCCTGGTAGTCCTCTCGTAGCCAGTCCGCAGCGAAGTGCTCAATCCGCCGCCACGCCTGATCGACCCGGCGACCCACGTACAACGCGCCGTACGGATCGGCGCGCTCCAGCTGCGGCATGAGGTCGGTGGCGTCGATCAACATCCACCTGATCGCCTCCTGCAGGCTGCGACCAAACGGTCTCGGCGACAACGAGTCATCGATCAGACAGTCGTACATCACGATCCCCATCGACCGGACTCCGTCGCTCCTTGAACGCACCCCTGTTCAAACAATCGCGACGCCCAAACCTCCCGGTTGGCGACGACCGATCTGAGACGGACGATTCAAAGCGCTCGTCCATGGGCGCCGGGCCGGGCGACTCCTCCGCCGCGACAGCGGAAGCCGGCGACGTGCTTGCTGCCGAGACGATCAGCGCCGACCCGCAAGCGGCATGGGCTGTTGCTCTCGCGGCCGAGCGGGCACCGGCGGCGATCGGCAGCTGACTGCCGAGAAAGGACGAGTTGCGAGCGTGCCGGAATGTGCGGCGATGCCCAGCGGGTGCCTACGCACCGGCGCCGTCGCCGCGAGCGGGTTCGCTACGGACCGAGCCATCCAACGCCAGCGACGCCCACGAGCGCTTCGCCGCCGCGATAGGAGTCGCAGACGCCAACCTGGCTGCCCGAGGCGTTGGCCAGCCGTTCTGTCAGTCGGCACTGAGAGCGGGCGTGTCGCGGGGAGGGTGCGGTGCGGTGCGGTCGCGTACGGACTTGGGCCTCGCGTCCGTGCTCGGATGGGTCGACGTACGCGCCGCGGGTCCAGGTCTGTTAGGAAGGTTGACGCGCGCGGATTGCGCAACGATGACCTCGCGTCCGTGCTCGGTGAGGTGCTCGCGCGCGGAGGAGGCTCTGGCGTGGGATCGATGCGGCTTGTTGCCCGGCTGCCCGGAGCCGCCGGTCAGACCTCGGCCGAGCGTGTTCCGCTGCACGGCCGGTTGGGCTCGGTGATCTGGAGGAGCGGCTCACGCACGCCGGCGGTGATGCCGGTCGCGCGGTCGCCGCTCGCCAACGTCGTGCCGCCGTGGGCGCGGCAGACGTCCATCAGCATGCGCAGCGGCACGCCCGTAGCCCGCGCGGCGGGATCCCGGCCGACGCCTGTCGCGCCGGGTGATCGGGCGCTCGGAGGGTTCGATAGGTTCGCCGTCGAGTCAAGTCGGCGGAGGTAGTGGTCCCCTGCCTGGCTGGCTTGCCCTCCAGATAGTCCGCATACAGGACCGCCTGGCTACCGGTGACCGTCGCGATGGTCCACATCCGCCGCTTCTCCCGACCCGCCCCCGGCCTTCCCGGTCTTGCCGTGGACGTTTCCAGATGTCCGAACAGCAGCAGGGGCACACTGTACGCACCACGGTGCTAACGGCCGAAACGTCCCTCAAACGTCCCGAAACGTCCCGTCGCCCGAGGCGCCCACGGCTTCGCCCGCCCACAGGTCGGAACGGCTCCTGGGAGTGTCCGAGGATCGCGCGTCACAGACGTTGCGCAGCGGCGCGAACGTCAGTGTGTCCAAGCTGATCCGGGACAGGTGTGCGTCGTGCGGCGTCTCTCACCGCCCGGCGGAGGATGCGCAGCGTCTGTCGTAGGTCTCGCTGGGCATAGTCGTACTCGGCCTCGAGGCGCGCGAGCGCGGCGTCGTCGAGCAGCCCGTCGACGCCCTCCGCACCCGCGGGTGGGATGTCGGCGTGGCGAGCGATGATCTGCCTCAGCGCGCTTGTCGCATCCGGGGTGAATTCGGGAATCGTGATCGTGTCGGCGAGCCGCTTGGCGAGGTTCTCGTAGGCCGGAAGGCCCCGCCAGTGATCCTGGACGGCGACGATGAGGTGAAAGTCAGCCGCCAGCAGCGGCTGCAGCGCGGTCGTGAACAGCGCTTGCGCGCGCGGCTCGACCGCCTCAACGTCGGGAGAGCTGCCCCACTTGTCGGCGTCGTCGATGATCAGCACCGGGGTGGGCATCCGGTCGTGGGCGAAGACGCGCATGACCTCGGAGATGCCGGCCAGGGCCTGCGTCGGGTTCGCTCGGATCGTCGTGCTGGTCGCCGCCGTCTGGACCTCGCCGGCGATCTCGGCGAGCCCCGGCATCGCCGGATGCGGCGCTGGGAGCTTCAGCGTCGCGCCGAGCGAGAGGTGCGGGGAGCTGTGCGTCGTCTCCTCGGCGGCGGCACGCTCGATCCGGCGGGCGGCGCGGCGGATGCGATCCTGGACGGTGAAGCGATCGCGTGCCTGCTGCAGGATCTCGGTGAGGATGAACTGCGCGAAGCGCGTCTGGTTCGTGAGGATGTCGAGATCGGCCATCGCGATTCCGATCGGCAGCGGGAGGTGGGTCGACAGCTGTGCGAGCGTCGCCGCGATCAGGCTGGACTTGCCTGAGCCGGTCGGGCCGCTGATCGCCACCTTGGTCGGCTGCTCACGCAGGAGAAGGCCGGCGAGCGCGTGCTCGTGCAGCTGGTCCCCGACGAGGAGGTCGAAGTCGACGTGGCGTCGGCTGAGCTGGTCCAGAGCGAACGCCGGCTCGAAGCAGTCGCTGGCGGCGAGTCGACGGATGAGCTCGGCGCTCACGTCGGCCGCCACGCGTCGTTGACGGCGAACAGCTTGACGCGACCCCCGCCGGGGCCGCGACCGGGGTAGCTCGTCAGCAAGCCGGCGGATTCGAGTTCGCCGAGGACCTGGACGGCTCGATTGCGGGTCCAGCCCATGCTGGACAGCAACTCCTCGTCGGCGCTGTACACGGGACGGTCGAGCTGTTCGATCTCAGTGAGCAGCATCGCCGCGGATCGTCCCAGCGTCGCGATATAGGCCTCGCGCTGAGCACGGTGGGCGAGGACTTCGGCGAGGCTCCGACGCTCGACGATGATCTCGCGGGCCAGCTCCAGGGCACGCCGTGGGCTGCCGGCGCTGGCGTGGGCGATGTCCGCGGGCTGCCCGATGCGGCTGGCCTCCGCACCGAGCCGGAGCTGGAGTAGCTGTGCGATCTGTGCAGCCGGCATCGGTTGGAGGTCGATCGTCTGTTCGAAGAAGGCGTCGGCGGGAGGAGCGAGCAGCGCGCGGTCGCGGGTGGCCACGATCCAGGTGAACGGCACCTGCCAGAGGGCATCGCGGAGGCGACCGAACAGCTCGTGGCCGGCGTCGGCGTCGACATCGTCGAGCAGCACGGTCAGCGGCGGATCCAGCGGCTCGGCGCTCGCCATCGCTCGGGCACGCTCGATCGCGGAGCCGCCGCCCGCCGCGGCCTCGACGGCGTCGAGGTGCACTTCGCCTGCAGCGGAGGGTTCGGCCGCCGCCCTGCTCACCGCATCGAGGATCGCGGCCGCATCCTGCGCGTGGCCGGCATCGACGAAGAGGCTCGGCCGTCCGCGCTCACGCAGCTCCCGGGTCGTCTGACGCAGCAGCGTCGTCTTGCCAGACCCTGCTGGCCCGAGGATGGCGGCATTGAGGCCGTGGTCCAGCGCGGCCCGGAGCCGGGCCGCCTCGTCGCGTTCGACGTAGAGCTCGGCGTCGACGAGTGTGTCCAGGAGCGGGCGATTACGAAGCTCGGTCATGATTTACAGAGCTTACTGTAAGTCCTGTAAACGCTCCATGGAACATCGGATCGCACGGTCGAGTTCCTCGTCACCGCAGCGGCGCGCGTTGATCTGGGGCGAGAGTCGCGAACGCTCGATTGAGCACGGCGACGTCCTCGGGACGGGCCTTTGCGTGGAGGTAGCGCTCGGTCGTCGACAGCTTTGAGTGGCCGAGGAACCCCTGGACCCACCGTGGATCGGCCTGGCGGGCGATCAGCGAGCCTGCGCCGTGTCGCAGCGCGTGGAACTTGAGCACGCGTAGCCCGATGGCCGCTGCCGTGCGCTTGAACCGGCGGCGGAGCGCGCCGGGATCGAGCGGTCGGCCGAGCCGCGAGCAGAACACGAAGTCCTCGGGGGACACGAACTCATCGCGAGTGAGGAGCGCCGCGAAGGCGGCGGCCGCCGGGTCGGCGATCGGCACGAAACGCGCCTGCCACGTCTTCGTCGGGCCCTCGATCCGGGCGCTGAACGCGCGATGCACCACCAGTCGCCGGACGGACAGATCCACATCTCCCCAGCGGAGGGCGAGCAGCTCGCCGAGCCGCAGACCGGTGTACGCAGCGATCCGATACAGCGCCGCGTCCTGTACGTCCTCGAGCCGCCGAGCGCGGAGCTCGCCCGCCAGGGCGTCCGCCGTCCTGCCTGGATCTTCGGTGCTGCCCGAGAGCTGGGCACGGGCGTCTGGAACGGAGTCGACCTTCGCGGCGAAGGCTGGATTGGACTCGACCTCCGCCGCGACGCGCGCGAGTGGCAC
This sequence comes from Solirubrobacteraceae bacterium, assembly GCA_035294545.1. Lineage (GTDB taxonomy): Bacteria > Actinomycetota > Thermoleophilia > Solirubrobacterales > Solirubrobacteraceae > Palsa-465. The sequence continues at coordinate 122,812 of DATGKS010000014.1, forward strand.
GTGGCCGGCGCGGGCTGCGGCCATCACGTCACGCGTGGCATCGAGCTCGCGGGTGAACCACTCCACCCACCGGTGCGCGCCCCTGGCTGCGGCTTGCGCGATCGCCTCGACCTCGTCGGGCTCGTAGAAGTCGAGCACCGCGGGCGGAGGCTCCCGGCGCTTGTTGGTGGTCGCGGCGGGGTTGCGCTCGAGTCCGAAGGTGTCCTCGCGCATGCCGAAGTTGAACGCGGCGCAGATGACCTGGCGGTACTTGTTGATCGTCCAGGTGGACTTGCCGTCGTCCCCGAGCCTGCGGAGGAACTGCGAGACGTCGCGCGAGGTGATCTCGCGCGCCGGGCGGTCGCCGAGTGACTCGAGCAGCAGACCCGGTGTCCGCCCCCGCCCCCGACGATGTGGCTCGCCGGGCTCCGCCAGCATCCAGCGGTAGTTCGCGAGGGTCGACGGCTTGGCCTGCTTCTCCTGCTCAAGGTAGTCGAGCCACTCGATCGCCAGCTCGCGGAAGGTGATCCCGCGCCGCCGGCGCTCCTCGGCGCTCTGCTCGAGCGCCGCCTGCTGGGCGTCGTGGTCGGCGATGAGCTCGAGCATCCGGGCGGCGGCCTGCGGCTCGGTGAGCGCGCCGCCCTTCGCCCGGCCGCGTTTCAGCTTCCAACCGCCCGCTCCGTCCGGCTCGGCCCACGCGCGTCCCAGGCTGCGGACGACCGACTTGCCGTCGCGCGACCACTTCCCGTACCAGAAGGGTCCGGTCGATCGCTGGCGGATATACGGCCTCGATGCAGTGGCGGCAGCTGGCAATTCACGGACCTCGCAGGCGCGGCGAAGCGATGACTCCGCACGGACGATATCGGCGGCCTCGGACGGCGGGCAACTGTCGAAAAGTGGCCGGGCAACTGTCGCCGCGGGCAACGATGCGGGCAACCTTCCGGGTCGCAGAGGCCGTCATTATGGGCTTTTCTCCGTTCGCAATCGCCTGTATCTACGGGCTTTGCACCGCTAGCGCCTCCCTTACAAGGAGGAAGTCGGCGGTTCGAGCCCGTCACCGCCCACTCGTTTCGGTGGACTCGGCGCCGAGCCCTCGGCGAGGCTCCGCAGCTCGGAGGTTGCATCGGGTAGCCCTGTGCCCGCACGCACCGCGTCGCAGGTGGCAACCGGCAACCCTCCTTTGATCCCCGCGCGGCGGCACAGGGTGTGCCGCCGCAGCCGGGGCGGTGAAGGCGGGGGTGTGCTGGGGCAAGCTGGAGCGGTGAAGGAGGAGGCCCCGGGACCGGGGTCTGACGCCTCAGGGAACGTTCACGTTCACCGGCGCGGAGCTGATCCCGTTGGCGACCACCTGAATCGTGGACGGGCCCGGCAGGGTGCTGAGTGGCACGTTGAAGGTGATCGTCGACGCGGCCCCAGGCGCAATGCTGTCGCTGGTCCACGTCGCCGGAGCGTAGGTCACATCCGGGTACAGCAGGTTGCCGTTGGTGATCTTGACGATCGGACGGTTCGTCGGGTCCTGGAAGTCATCGCCGTAGTAGCTGCCCTGGTCCAGCCCGTCGAGCTGCGTGCCCGACAGCTGATAGTTGTGACCGGGCTGCAGCGTCGACGGGACCGAGGTGATCGTCGGCGCCCACGAGGGGTTCGGGCTCCCTGAGGGGGTGTAGAGCTCGATCTGGTTGGTGAAGTCGGTCCACATGATCTGGCCGTTCGGCAGGTTGAGGAAATGGCCGACGTAGGAGGGCTCGGTGGGCGCGTTCGGAACCTGGGGCACCTGCGTGTAGCTCGTGCCGTTGAACAGGAAGAACCTGGTCGGAGGGTTGAAGGTGCCGGGGCTGTCAGCCATCAGCACGTTGCCGTTGGGAAGCACGGTCGCCGGCGCGTCGGCCGCGTCGTACTGCTTGCCGCCGATGATCGGTTGGTTCGGCCCCGACGACCACGTGCCGGTCGTCGTGTTGTAGAGCGCCGTGTACTTCGTGGCGCCGATCGCGAACAGCGTTCCGTTCGGCATCAGCGGCTGCGGACCCATCTCATACGCCGGACGGTTGGACAGCTGGTGAGGGACCGTTCCCGCCGAGCTCCACATGCCGGTGCTCGGGGTGTACACCTCGCTGTTCGTCGGGACCGACGGGTCCGTCGCGCCCACGCCGACGTCGACCGTCAGCACCTGTCCATTGGGCAGGAGCGACCATCCCTCCTCGTTGTTCGTATCGCTGTCGATCTTCCCGGCTCCCGTCGGCCTCCAGCTGCGCTGGCTCTCGTTGAACAGCGCGTCCTGCTGCGAGCAGCAGTTGCCGAGCATGAACGTGCCGTTTGCGAGCACCGTCGAGGGAGCGTCCCCGACCGTGTACCAGTTGGAGGGCGGGCCGACCGGGGTCCAGGTGTTGGCGTTCGGGTCATAGATGGCGCCCAGCTCGGTCCACGTCGGCTTGCCGAAGTTGTACTCGCCGCCCTGGGCGATGAGCTTGCCGTCGCCCAGCACCGCCGAGCCGTAGTACAGCGGCGCGTAGCCCAGCGCTGACGTCGAGGCCACCTTGGTCCACTTGCCGTCCGCGTAGTTGCCGTAGGCGTCGGGCGTCAGCAGGTGCCAGTTCGGGCTGCCGTTCGCGCCGGCCTGGACAAGCACGTCGCCGTTGTTGAGCAGCTGCTCGGCGCCGGCGGCCCACTTCGGCTCGTGCACGAGCGGGGTCCACGGAGAGTTCGCCTCCACCGCCGCCTTCGCAGCCGACGTGTGGAACGGACGCGGCGTCACCGCTCGTTGGCTGACGGGCAGCGTCGCGGCGCTCCCCGACGTGTCGGCGGACGCGGACGCCGCGCCGACCGCGAGCGCGGCCAGTACCGAACATCCCGCCCCTGCCAGTACCTGGACCGAACGACGCATCATGCAACCCCCACCAAGCTCGACGCCAAGGATCTGCGAATCACTACCAGACGCGTCGATGACACGCAAGGGGTCGAGAGGCCCCGGCCGCCGCGCGAGCGGAACGGCGAACCACAGGACGCTGATCACGACCGCGGCGGCGCCCGCGACGATGCCGGGGCGGCGGCGCCGACGACGACGTCGGAGAGGAGCGGGCCTCGGCCTCCTCGCCGCGTGCGCTCTGGTCGGTCACAGGTCGGGGCGACCGGCGACACGGGTGTCGGTCGCTGGACGGCCTCCGAGTGCGGTGACCCGGAGGGCGGCCAGGCCGGACGGGCCCGGGACCGGTGCAGGACGTCATAAAAATTTCCAAAAGTTCACAAATCTGCGGTACGGTCCGGCCTGCGACTTAGGGTTCAACGGTTTTGCATTGGGGGCCGCACATGTGCTTGGACGAAGCACAGGCGAGTGGCACCGGGGCGGTTGGGCGTAACGGCTCGGTGCGTGACTCGGCGCACACGGAGGGACCCGTGGGGATCACGCCCTCCTGGGAAGCGACGCGCGGGAACGGAGCTCCGCCGCCGGAGCCGCCGCTCGTGTCGCCCGGACTGGCCGACCGCGTGAGACTGACCTCGAACGGCAACGGCGCGGTCGTGATCGAGCCGGCGCGCCGGGCCAACGGGGCCGTCGTGGTCGAGCCGGCGCCCCCGGCCAACGGGACCGTCGTGATCGAGCCCGCGCCCGCGGTGCCGCTCCCCGGCCCGATCCCCGAGCCAGAGGCGGCCGGGCCGTTCGCCGCCACCGGCGTCACGGTGAGCGTCGTCATCCCGACGCTCAACGAGGCCCGGAACCTCCCGCACGTGCTGCCGCGGATCCCGACGTGGGTCCACGAGGTGCTGCTCGTCGACGGCGGCTCGGTCGACGACACGGTCGAGGTGGCGCGGCAGCTGATACCGACGGTCGTCGTCATCGGCCAGGGGCGTCCCGGCAAGGGCGCCGCGCTCCGCGCCGGGTTCGCGGCGGCGCGCGGCGACATCATCGTCACGCTCGACGCCGACGGCTCGACCGACCCGGCCGAGCTGCCCGCATTCGTCGGCTGCCTGCTGTCCGGGGCGGACTTCGTCAAGGGCTCGCGATTCCTGCAGGGCGGCGGCACCCGCGACATGGGGGTCGTCCGCCGTGCGGGCAACTGGGCGCTGCGCAGCGCCGTGCGGACCGCGTTCGGCGGCCGCTACTCCGACCTCTGCTACGGCTACAACGCGTTCTGGCGGCGGATCCTGCCCGTGCTGGAGGGCGACGCGGACGGGTTCGAGATCGAGACGATGCTCAACGTGCGCGCGCTTGCGGCCGGGATGCGGGTCGCCGAGGTCCCGAGTTTCGAGGCCCCCCGGATCTACGGGCTGAGCAACCTCAACCCCTGGCGCGACGGACTGCGGGTGCTGCGCACGATCACCCGCGAGCGCCGGGCGCTGCGCGATGAGCGGCGCGGCGCCCCGCGGCGCGCCGCATGTGCTGCGGAGCTCCCCCGGCTCGCACTGGGCGGACCGGAGCCGACCGTCGAGGTGGTCGCGCTCGCGGTCAGTTCCGTCCCGGAGCCGCCTGCAACGGTTCCCCGCAACGGGACCGCGCCCATCGCCACCGTTCAGTCGCTCTGACGGGCGGACATATGGCGGATGCGCTGAGCCTCCCCACCCGCGCCGCCGCCCCCGCGCAGTCGGCGTCCGAGATTGCGGTGATCGTTGCGACCTGCGACCGCCCGGAGCAGCTCGAGGCGTGCCTGCGCTCGCTCGCCGCCCAGACGCACCGGCCGGCCGTGATCGTCGTCGTCGACGACGCGCCGGGCGGCGAGGTGACCCCCGCGGTCGTCGCCCGGCTGGCCACCGGCTTCCCGATCCGCTACGTCGAGGGTCGCCGCGGCGGCCTCGGCGACGCGCACAATCGCGGGCTTGAGCACGTCGATACGCCGCTCGTCGCGTTCACCGACGACGACGTGATTGCGGAGGCCCGTTGGCTTGAGCGGGTCGTGGCCGCGTTCGACGCCGACGAGCGCGTCGGCTGCGTCACCGGCATGATCGAGCCGCTCGAGCTCCGCAGCGACGTGCAGCTCATGCTCGAGGGGTACGCGGGGTTCAACAAGGGGGAGGCGCGCCGCGTCTACGACCTCGACGCCCACCGTCCCGACGAGCCGCTGTTCCCGTTCGCCGCCGGCCAACTCGGGTCGGGCGCGAACATGTCGTTCCGCCGCTCGGTCCTCGAGGAGATGGGCGGGTTCGACCCGGCGCTCGGCGCCGGCACGCGCGCTCGCTCGGGTGACGACCTGCTCGCGTTCTTCGAGGTCATCCAGAACGGACACCGGCTCGTCTACGAGCCGGAGGCGGTCGTCCGGCACCGGCACGCCGACACGATGCAGGCGTTCGAGCGGCAGGTGTACGGCTACGGGGTCGGCCTCACCGCATACCTGACGCGCTGCCTGCTCGGCCGCCCGCGGCTGCTGCCGACGGTGCTGCGACGGCTGCCTCGGGCGATCGCCTACGTGCTCGATCCCTGCTCGCTCAAGAACGCCCGCCTGCCCCCGGACTACCCACCGGCGTTCCGGCGCCGGGAGCGGCTCGGCATGGTCGTGGGGCCGTTCGCGTATCTGGCAAGCCGCCGCGAGGTGCGCCGCCGGCACGCGCGGGCGGCCCACGCGACCGGCCCGCGTCGCGCGCGAGGGCGGCCGGCGTGAGCATCCCCGTGCTCCTCTACCACGGCGTCGGCATGCGTGTTGACCCGCGGTTCGCGCGCTGGGTGGTCACCCCGACATCGTTCGCCGAGCAGATGGCGACGCTCGCCGCCGAGGGGTACAGCACGATCACCGCAACGCAGGCCGCCGAGGCGCTGCGCTCCCACAGGCCGGCCGGGGAGCGCGTCGTCGCGATCACCTTCGACGACGGCTTCGCCGAGGTGCACGACAGCGCCTGGCCGGTGCTCCGCCGGCACGGGCTGACGGCGACCGTCTACGTCGCGACCGGGTACGTGGGGGACACGAGCCGCTGGCTGCACGACGAGGGGGAGGGGACGCGACCGATGCTCGACTGGGACCAGATCGCCGAGCTCGCCGACGGCGGGATCGAGATCGGGGCCCATACGGAGAGCCACGTCGCGCTCGACACGGTCTCCCGGGCGCGCGCGGCCCGGGAGATCGAGCGCTCGCGTGACGCGCTCGCCGCGGTCGTGGGCCCGGTTGCGTCGTTCGCGTACCCGTACGGATACCACCGGGCGTCGGTGCGCCGTCAGGTGCGCGAGGCGGGGTTCACCCACGCCTACACGGTCGGCGACGGGATCGCGTCCGCCGCCGACGACCGGTTCGCCATCACGCGCGCGATCGTCGCCCGCGAAACCACGACCGAGCGCTTCGCGGAGATCCTCGCGGCCCGATCCGGCCGGGTGGGCCGCCGGCCCGTGCGCCGCGCGGCGTGGCGGGCGGTGCGACGCGCGGGCGGACAGCCGCTCGTCGACCGGGTTCGCGGGGCAGCGGCGGCGAGGCCGGTGGGGTGAGGCGCGCCCGCGCGCCGGCGAGGGCGTTCGCGGTCCTCGCGCTGATCGCGGTCGGGCTTGCGACCGCGGGCGTCGTCGCGCTCGCGGGTCCCTCGGGGCGGGCCGACGGGTCGACGAGGCGGGCCGGCCGCGGCCACAGTCGGCCCCTCGTCCCGACGGGCCGACTCGTGTTCGACGACGAGTTCCGCGGCACGAGACTCGACCGCCATCACTGGAGCACGTGCTACTGGTGGGGTCGGCGCGGGTGCACGATCGGCACCGACGGCGAGCTTGAGTGGTACCGGCCCCGCGAGGTCGTCGTCTCCCGCGGCACGGCCCGGCTGATCGCGCGCCGGCGGACGGTCCATGGCTCAGACGGCCGCACGCACCCGTTCGTCTCGGGGATGATCAGCACCGGTCCGCCGCCCGGGCGCCGCAGGCCGAAGTTCGCGTTCCGCTACGGCTGGGTGCAGGCGCGGATCCGGGTGCCGGTCGGGCGCGGTCTGTGGCCGACGTTCTGGCTGCTGCCCGCCAACCGCAGTGACCTGCCGGAGATCGACGTGATGGAGATCCTCGGGCAGACGGCCGACGAGGTCCATCTGCACCTGCACTTCACCCGTGCCGGGCGAGAGTCCGAGGTCGGTGTCGTCCGCCGCGAGCGCGGGACGCGGGGCCGCTGGCACGTGTACGGGATCCACTGGACACCCAGCCGGCTCACCTGGACGCTCGACGGCCGCAGGGTCTTCCAGGTCACCGGATCGGCCGTGCCACACGTGCGGATGTACCTGCTCGCCGACCTCGCGGTCGGCGGCGGCTACCCCGGGCCGCCGGACGCCGCGACCCGCTTCCCGGCGACGCTCCGGATCGACTGGGTGCGCGTATGGCGGTGAGCACGAGCACGCCGCCTCGCGGCCGCGGCCGCTCCGCGCTCCGTGCCGCCCGCCGGCGCATCGACACGCCGCTCTACCGCAACGGCTACTCGCTCGTCGCCGGCTCGGCGCTCACCTCGGGGATCGGCCTGCTCTACTGGCTCGTCGCCGCGCGCGCGTACTCCACCGCGGCTGTCGGCATCGGCTCGGCGCTCATCTCCGCCTCGGCGACGATCGCGAACCTCGGCCACCTCAACCTCAAGAGCGCGCTCAACCGCTTCCTGCCGCGCGCGGGCGCGCTCACCGAGCGGCTCGTCACCCGCTCCTACCTGATCGCGGCCGTCGTGTCCGGCGCGGCAAGCGCGGTGTTCGTCGTGGGCATCGGGCTGTGGGCGCCCGCGCTTGGCGTCGTGTCGACCCCGCTGCTCGGCGCGGGGTTCGTGCTCGCGACGATCGCGGGAACGATCTTCGTGCTCGAGGACAGCGTCCTCACCGGGATCCGCAGGGCCCACTGGGTGCCGCTCGAGAATCTCGTCTACTCGATCCTCAAGCTCGCGGCGCTGCCCGCGGTCGTGCTCGTGATGCCGCGGCTCGGAACGTTCGTGTCGTGGACGGCGACGATGCCGCCGCTCATCCTCGCGGTCAACTGGCTGCTGTTCAGGCGCCTGCTGCCCGCCCACGCACGCGCGACCGAGCGGGACGCCGAGCCCGTCGACGCCCCCGCGATCGCGCGCTATGTCGCTGCGGACTTCTCCGCCTACGTGATCATGACGGCGACGATGGGGCTGCTGCCGGTCGTCGTGCTCTCGACGCTCGGCGCCAAGGCGAGCGCCTACTACTTCATCGCGTGGTCGATCGGCTACGGCCTCTACCTGATCCCGAGCGGGATGGGGATGTCGATGATCTCCGAGGCCGCGGCCGACCCGGACGGCCTGGCCGGCTACGACCGCCAGACGCTGCTGGAGGGCGCAAAGCTGCTCGTGCCCTGTGTCCTCGTCACCCTCGTCGGCGCGCCCTGGCTGCTCGGCCTGCTCGGCGCCGGGTATGCCCGCGGCGCGACCGACCTCTTGCGGCTGCTCGCTCTCTCCGCGCTGCCGTGGATGGTGTTCGTCAGCTACACGAACTCGGCGCGCGTGCGGCGGCGGATGCGAAACGTCGTGCGCGCGGCGGTGGCGCTGTTCGGGCTCGTCGTCGCGATCGGCGTGCCGCTGTTGCGTCCGCTCGGGGTCGACGGCCTCGGGGTGGGATGGCTCGCCGCCCAGACGATCGTCGCCGCCGGGATCCTCGTCGCCCCGCGCCTGCGCCGGCGCGGTGGGCTCGACGCGGCGGTCCGGATGCTCTCCGCAGCGCGCACCGGCTGGCGCCGGCTGCGCCGGGGACGGCTCGATCGCGCGCTGCGCTCGATGCTGATCGAGCTCGCTCCCCCGGAGCGGCCGTGGGTCGTCCAGCGCCGCGTGAGCGCGCTCAACGACGTCGCGATCACGCTCGTCGGGCCCGCCGGTTCCGATCCGGCGGCGGTCGTCAAGAGCACGCGCGCCACCGCCGGCCAGGGCTCGCTGTGGCCCCACGCGCACGCGCTGCGGGAGCTCGCGCGCGTCGACGAGCTGTCGGACTGGCGGTCGCTCGTCCCGCGGGAGATCGCGGGCGGCATCGTCGGGCGGGGCGCATATCTCGTGGAGAGCTGGCTGCCGGGGGCGACGATGGATGCGCTGCTGCGGACCGGGATGCCGCCGGGCGAGCTGCTCGACCCCGCAGCGCAGACGATTGCGCGACTCCACGCGGCGACCGCGCGGGCGGACCGGTTCGACGATGCGCTCATGGCCGAGCTCGTCGACGGCCCGCTCGAGCGGCTGCGGTCGGTGATGGCCCTTCGGGTGGGCCGCGCCGGCGGTGAGCGGCTCGCGCGTCTCGAGCGCGAGCTGCGCGCGCCCGCCGGGCTCCGGGTCGCCACCGCCTGGGTGCACGGGGACCTCTCACCGGGCAACATCCTGTTCGCGCCCGACGGTGCGGTGAGCGGGATCGTCGACTGGGAGCGGGGCCGCGCTCGGGGGCTGCCGCAACTCGACCTGCTGCAGCTGCTCATCTCGACGCGGACGGCGGTCGAGGCGAAGGACTTCGGCCGGGTCGTCGCCGAGCTGCGCGGAGAGCGCGGGTGGCGCCCGCACGAGCGCGGCCTCGTCGCCGGGCTCGGCGGCCCGCTCGCGCCCGACGCGCTCGTGCTGCTCACGTGGCTGAACCACATCGCGGCCAACCTGGAGAAGTCCTCGCGCTACCGGCACAACCCGCTGTTCGTGCGGCGCAACGTCGACCCCGTGCTGCGGACCCTCGCCGAGCTCCCGCCCGCCCGCGTCCCACGGGCCCGCCGCCCGCTCGCCCGCGCCCCGCACATCCGCCGCCCGCTCTCACGCCCCCCGCGCGTCCGCACCCCGCTCATCCGCGGCCCGCGCATTCCCGATCCACTCGCCCGCATGCGGGCGTGGCTCGCCGACCACGTCACCGCGGCGGTGACCGCCGCGCTCTGCCTGGCGTGCGCGCTCTGGGGAGTCTCGCTGCCGCAGATCGATCCGCGGGCGATGAACGACTTCGGGCTCCTGTCGGTGCTGCCGGCGACGTTCGTGCTCTCGCTCGTGCTCCTCACCGTCTCGTTCATGACGCTCGTCCTTCGGCGAGCGGCCCGCCCCTGGCTCCTCGTCGCCCACCTGCTCGCGCTCGTGCTCGTCGTCCACGCGACGCCCGAGATCGTCTACGGGACGCTCCGCTACACGTGGGCGTACAAGCACGTCGGGATCGTCGACTACATCCTGCGTCACGGCGGCGTGGACCCGTCGATTGCGCCGCTCTTCCAGCCCGTCTACCACGACTGGCCGGGGTTCTTCGCGCTCGTCGCGATGCTCGCCCGGCTCGCCGGCCTGCACACCGTGCTCTCGCTCGCGGGCTGGGGCCCCGTGTTCAACAACGTCATGTACCTGCCCGCGCTCGTGTTCCTGTTCGGCGGCCTCACGCGTGACCGGCGGGTCGTGTGGCTCGGGTGCTGGGTGTTCTACGTCGCGAACTGGGTCGGCCAGGACTACTTCTCCCCCCAGGGATTCGCGTTGCTGCTCTACCTGCTGCTCACCGGGGTCGTCGTGCGGTGGCTGCGTCCCGGCGCGGACGTGCGGTGGGGCGCCGCGCGGCGCTCGGGCCTCGTCTCCCGCGCCCGGCGGCCCGGCGCCCCCGCAGGACCGAGCGCGACGGCCGCCACCCTGCTCGCGGTGGGCCTGCTGGCGGCGATCGTCGTCAGCCACGCCCTCACCGCAACGATGGCGTGCCTCGCGCTCGTCGCGCTCGCCCTGTCGGGGGTCCGAAGTGCGCGGCGCCTGGCGGTGATCGCGGCGGCGATGACCGCCGCTTGGGACCTCACGTTCGCCTGGCCGTTCGCGGGGCGCAATCTCGCCGCGACAGTCGCCACCGTCCATCTGCCGTGGGAGACGACGGCCGCGAACCTGGCCGGCGCCGCGCTCGACCGCGACCAGCTGCTCGTCGCGGACGTCTCGCGGCTCGTGACCGTCGCCGTGTTCGCGCTCGCCGCGGCCGGTGCGGTGCGGCTGTGGCGCGCGGGCCGGCTCGACCGGGCCCTTGCGGCGCTCGCGGTCGCGCCCGTGTTCCTGTTCGCGGCCGGCAACTACGACGGCGAGATGCTGTTCCGGATCGACCTGTTCGCGGTGCCGTTCCTCTCACTGCTCGCTGCGCACGCGCTCATCGGGCTGCCCCAGCGGGCGCGGGCTCCGGTGGGGACCGCGGTCGGGCTCGTCGTGCTCGGGATGTTCCTGTTCCCCTACTACGGCGACGAGCGCACGAACTACGTCCCTCCCCGGGAGGTGACCGCCGCGCGCTGGCTCGACGCGCACGCGGTCCCCGGCTCGCTCGTCGTCGACGCGACGAGCTGCGACGAGCTCGACTCGCTCGACTACGAGCACTTCGTCTGCCTGCCGCTGTCGGCGCAGCCGGCCGCGACCGCGCGGAGGCTCATCGCCGACCCGGTCCGAAATCTCGTCCCGTGGCTCGCCGGTTCCGCCTACCGCCGCGGCTATGTGTTCCTCAGCGAGAACCAGTCGATGATGGTGCGTGAGCTCGGCGCGCTGCCGCGCGGCAGCCTTGGCGCGCTCGAGCGTCGGCTGCTCGCCTCGCCGCGCTTCCGGGTGCTCTACCGCAACCGGGACGCGATCGTGTTCACGCTCGCCGGGAGCGCCGGGCGGTGACCCGGCGCCGCGCCTGGCCGCTCGCCGCCTGCCTGAGCGGGGGGGTGCTCGTGCTGTTCGTGCTCGCCGGTGTCGGCGGCCCGATCCGGCTTGCGCTCGCGGTCTGGTTCCTGCTCACCGGCGCCGGCATGGCGATCGTGCCGTCGCTCGGGATCCGCGCGCCGCGCACCGAGCTGCTCGCCGGGGCGCTCTGCAGCCTCGTGATCGACACACTCGTCGCGACGCTCCTCGCCGCGCTCGGCGCGCTCACGACCGCGAACGCGCTCGGCGCACTGCTCACCGTCTGCCTGGCCGGCGCCGGCGCCGGCGCACTGCGCGAGCCCGGGAGGCCGTCGTGGCGACGCTGACCGAGGCGCCCCGGCCCGCTCCTTTGGTCCCGCCCGAGCCTCTGCGCCCGCCCGGGCTCATCATGGACTTCGAGACGATCGCCCAGCGGCTGGCGGCGGAGCTTCGCCGCGGGCCGACGCTTGACGCGTTCCTGCTCGCCGCCGGCCTCGCGCAGATCGCCGACGACCACCTGCACGCGCCCACGTACCCGTGGGGGCCGGCCGCCCGCTACCTCGCGGGCCATGAGGCGGGCGGCGCGCGGCTCGCCGGCCGCGCCGCGGCCGCGATCGACTCCGCGGCGTGGTCCGCCCGCTCCCGGCGTGCGTCGATGCGGGCGCTCAGGCGCTGGCGACTCGGGCTCGACGCGCTGCTCGACTCGCTTGCGCGGGAGCAAATCGTGCCGCGCAGATCGGCGCCGGCTGTGTGGGCCGCCCTGCCGGCTCGGGAGCCGTCGCTGCCCGCACGGACCGCCGCGCCGGCCCGGGATCCGGCGGCGCCGATCCGCGAGCCGGGGCTGCCGACCTGGAACCCTCGGCTCGAGGACCTGCCCCACGCGCTTCGCGATGCGGTCGTCACGCTCCCCTCGTGCTTTGCCCACTTCGACCAGCGCCCGGCGGACGTCGCCGCGCTCGCCGCCCGGTTCGCCGAGCGCAGGCCAGAGCGCGACCGGCCACTGCTCGTCGTCGGCGTGCGCACGTCCGGCAGCTACCTCGCGCCGCTCTGCGCGGCGTGGCTGCGGACGGCGGGATTCCGCCGCGTCGCGACGTCCACGGTGCGGCCGGGTCATCGGCTCACGTCCTCCGAGCGCGCGCTCGTGTCGACGATCGCGGCGCGGGACGGTGTCGCGCTGCTGCTCGACGACCCGCCGGTCACCGGCGGCTCGGTGCGCGAGGCCGCGACGATGCTCATGCGCGTCGGCATGCCGCCGGCATCGATCGTGCCGCTGCTCGCACTGTTCGCGCCCGCGGAGCCCCCGCGCGCCCTGCGCGAGCTCCCGGCGGTGCTGCTCGCGCCCGAGGAGTGGGCGGTCCACGCTGACCTCTCGCCCCGCGCGGTCACGCGGGCGCTCGAGTCGTTGCACTGCGCGGGCGAGGTTCTCGGGGCCGAGCCGGTGACGCCCCCGGTCGCGGAGCCGGCGCGCGGGCACCGGCGCGCGCTCTTCCGGATCACGATCCGCGACGAGTGCGGGGAGCCGAGCGAGCGGCTCGTGGTCGTCGAGGGGGTCGGCCTCGGCTACCTCGGTGCGCACCGGCTCGCCGCGCCCGCGCTCGTCGAGCGCTACTCGCCGCCCGTGCTCGGCCTGCGCGACGGGCTTCTCTACCGCGAGTGGCTGCCCGAGGAGCAGCGGCTCCGCCCGCCGGCGGCGGCGGCCGAGCCGGCGCTCGCCGCCGCGCTCGCCGACTACGTCGCGGCGCGGCGCGAGGCGCTGCCGTGCGCGCGGGACCGCAGCGGGGCCATGGCCTCCGAGCAGCCGGCGTGGCTGATCGCCTCGCGGATCCTCGCCGGCGGCTTCGGCCGCGCGTGGCCGGCCGCGCGGGTGCTCCTCACCGACCGGGCGACGCGCCGACTGCTGCGGGTCGGCTCACCATCGCTCGTCGACGGCAACACCGATCTCGCGCTCTGGTTCGCGCCCGGCGGCGAACCGGCGGCGCTCCGCAAGCCCGACGTCGGCGAGGATCGCTATTCGAATCTCACCGCGCAATGCTTCGACGCCGCCTACGACCTTGCGGGGGTGGCGGCGCGGCTCGACGGAGCGAGCCTGCCGCGGGCGCTTCGGCGCGCGTACCTCGAGCGCACCGGCGAGGCGATCGGCCCCGAGCGCTGGCTGCTCTACGAGCTCGTCCACCTGTGGGGGCGCGAGCGCACGCAGCCCGGCGAGGCGCGCGCGCTGCGGCGAGCCCGCGCGCGGGCGCTCCAGCGCTACTTCGCGGAGGTGTATCTCGCGGACGTGAACGCCTCCGGGTGCGGTCCGCTGTGCGCGCTCGACATCGACGGTGTGCTCGAGTCCCAAGCGCTCGGGTTCCCGGCGCTCACCCCGGCGTCGGCGCTCGCCCTGCGCGCGCTCCTCGCGCACGGTCACCGGCCGGTGCCGGCGACCGGCCGAAGCCTCGGCGAGGTGGCCGAGCGCTGCCGCGCCTACGGCCTTGCGGGCGGCGTCGCGGAGTACGGCTCGGTCACGTTCCGCGCCGCCGACGGGCGCTCGCGCTCGCTCGTCGGCGCCGAGGAGGCGGCCGCGCTCGAGCGGCTGTGCGCGGCGCTCGGAGAGCTCGACGAGGTGGAGCTCGACTTCGACTACCGGCATGTGGTGCGGGCCTCCCGCCGCGGCGGGCCGGTCCCCGAGCACGAGGTGACGCGCGCGCTCGCCGCCGCCCGCGCCGCCGGCGTCGTCCGGGTCGTGCGCGGGGAGGGGCAGACCGACTTCGTCGCCCGCGGCGTCGACAAGGGGGCGGGGCTGCGGGCGCTCGCGCGGGAGCTCGGCTGCGTGGGGCCGCGTCCGTACGCGCTTGCGGTCGGCGACACCGCCTCCGACCTGCCTCTGGCCGAGGTCGCGCAGGACGCCTGGGCGCCCGGCCATGCCGACCCGGGCCTGCGCCTGGGGGGCTTCGGCGTCGCCCGCCGTCCCTACCAGGCGGGGCTCGCCGAGATCGTCGCCAGCGTGGTCGGCCACCGCCCGGGCGGCTGTCCGCGCTGCCGAATGCCCGCGGAGTCCCGCGATCGCGCGATCGCGCGCGGGCTGCTCGGCGCCGCCGAGGGCGGGCGGCTCGGAATCGTTCCCCGCGCGCTGGAGCTCCGGTGGCGGTCGCGGTGAGCGCACGCCGCCAGGTCGTTTCGCCGGCGCCGCGGGCCGAGTGGGAACGGATCCTCCGCTCCGACCCCGAGGCGCTCGTCACCCAGTCTCCGGCGTGGACGGACGCCATGGCCCGCGTCGGCTACGAGGACGTGAGCCGCCGCTATGCCCTCCCGAGCGGTTGCCGCGCCGTCGTCTCGCTCGTCCGTCGCCGCAGCGTGCATCCCGCGGCGCTTGCACCGCGCCACTCCGCGCCGCCCGCCTGGGGGATGGGCGGCGCCGTCTCCGACGGGCCGCTCAGCGCCGAGGACCTGCGCTGGATCGTCGCCGATCTCGCCTCACAGCCCGCACTCAGCGTCCGCATCCGTCCGAATCCACTCCACGCCGAGGCGTGGTCTGTCGCGCGGGCGCACGGCGCGGTCGCGCTCCCGCGGCTGGCGCACGTGATCGACCTGGAGGGGGGTCCGGACGCGGCATGGCGGCGGCTGAGCCGGAGCGCGCGCTGGGGGGTGCGCAAGGCGCAGCGCTCCGGCGTGCGGATCGAGTGCGCCGCCGGCGCGCGGCTGCTCCCGATCTACTGCCGGCTGCTCGAGCTCTCGATCGAACGCTGGGCGCGGACCCAGCACGAGCCGCTCGCGGCGCCCTGCCACGCCAACGACCTGCTGCTGTGGACCGCGATGGAGGAGGCCCGTGCCGCCGGGTGCCGGCGCTATCACCTGGGCGAGTCCGGCGTCGCGCGCTCGGTCGCCCACTTCAAGGAGAGGTTCGGCGCGCGGGCGGTGCCCTACGCCGAGTACCGCTTCGAGCGGCTGCCGCTCGCGCGCGCCGACGCGCTCGCGCGCGCCTCGGTCAGGCGAGCGCTGAGGTTCCGTGATGCGTGAGCCGGCGCTCGTGCGCACGACCCTGCCAACGCCCGCGGCCGGGCGCCGGCGCGCCGTGCTCGCCGTTGCCTCACCCGCGCCGCCGGCGGCGTGGCGCGAGGTGCTCCAGTCCGATCCGGCGGCGCTCGTCACGCAGACACCCGAGTGGACCGCGGCGCTCTGCCGGGACGGCCGCTTCGAGGACGCAAGCCGGCTGTATGAGCTCGGCGACGGCCGTCTCGCTGTCCTGCCGATGCTCCGCCGTCCCGGCCTGCCGCCCGGCTGGGCGGTTGAGGCCTCGCTGCCGCCCGCCTGCGGGATCGGCGGCCTCATCGCGACCGGGGGACTCCGGGACGAGGACGTGCGCGCGGTGTTCGCTGAGCTCGCGGCGCGCCCGCACCTGCGGACGTCGCTCACCCCGAATCCGCTCCAGGCCAGCGCCTGGGCGGCGGCGTGCCCACCCGGCTGCGTCACCGTCCCGCGGCTCGCCCACGTGCTGGAGCTCGGGCGGTCGTTCGACGAGGTCTGGCGGCGGAGCTTCGCCGGCACCGCGCGCACGGCGGTGCGCAAGGCCGAGCGCGCGGGGCTCACCGTCCGCCGCGACACGACGGGCGAGCTCGTCGAGGTCTTCTATGAGCTGTTCGAGCGCTCGCTGCGGCGCTGGGCGGACCAGCAGCACGAGCCGACGTGGCTCGCCGCCTGGCGGGGACGGCGTCGCGACCCGGTCGGCAAGCTCCGGTCGATCGCGGCGCTCGGCGACATGTGCCGGATCTGGGTGGCCTTCTCTGCCGAGCGCCCGGCGGCGGCGATCCTCGTGCTCCAGGGGGAGAACGCGCATTACACGCGCGGCGCGATGGACAAGGATCTCGCCGGCCCGACGCGCGCCAACTACCTCCTGCACAGCCTCGCGATCGAGGAGGCGTGTGCCGCCGGCTGCCGCTGGTACCACATGGGCGAGACCGGCGGATCGCGGTCGCTCGCGCAGTTCAAGACACGGTTCGGAGCTCGGCCGCACCCGCACGCGGACTACCACCTGGAGCGGCTGCCGCTGACGGCTGCCGACCGGCGCGTGAGGGCGGTCGTCAAGCGCACGATCGGGTTCCGCGACTGATGGCCGCCGTCGACGACAGGGCCGCCGGGGCGCCGGTCGCGCCCGGGGCCGCCGAGGCGCCGGTCGCACCCGCGGCGGTCATCGTCTGCGCCTACAGCCTCGAGCGCTGGCCGCTGCTGCGCGCGGCGCTGCGCGCGGTCGCCGCCCAGGAGCCCGCCGCGCAGGAGGTGATCGTCGTGGTCGACGGAAACCGCGAGCTCTACGAGCGCGTGACCGCCTCCGGACTCGCCGACCGGGTGCTCATGAACCGCCACGGGGGCGGGGCCGCGGGCGGGCGGATGACCGGCGCCGAGGCCACCGACGCGCCGCTTCTCGTGTTCCTCGACGACGATGCGATCCCCGAGCCGGATTGGCTGCGGGAGCTTCTGCGGCCCTATGGCGACTCCGCTGGGCGTTTCGAGCGCGATGGCGAGCCGGGCGGCCGCAGATTCGTCGCACACCCTGCGCCAGGCGCGGCATCCGCGACACATCCGGGTGCATCCGCGGCCGCTGCGACGGACGAGGCACAGGGGCGTTCCGCACCGCTGGTGCTGGGGACGGGCGGCCGCCTCGACGCGATGTGGGAGACGGCGCGCCCGGCGTGGCTCCCGCCCGAGTACGACTGGGTCGTCGGCTGCAGCTTCGACGGCGCGCACCCGGAGCCGGTTCCGGTCCGCAACCCGATCGCCGCGAGCATGTCGATCCGCGCCGACGTGTTCGCGTCGGTCGGCGGCATGGCGCTCGAGCTGGGGCGCTCGGACGTCGGCGGGCGCGTGTCGGGGACAGCGGAGGAGACCGAGCTGGCGATCCGGGCGAGCCGCCGCCACCCGGGGGGCGTCTGGATCCACGCGCCGCACGCGCGGGCGCGTCACCACGTGCCGGCGCGACGGGCGACCTGGCGCTACTTCCGCGAGCGCTGCGCGCTCGAGGGCCGCGCGAAGGCCGTGCTCACGCGGCTCTCCGGGACGGAATCGGGACTCGCCTCCGAGCGCGACTACGTGCGTCGCGCGCTGCCCCGCGCGCTCGCGCGGGAGCTCGCCGCCGGCCTGCGCGGCGATCCCGACGGCTGGCGGCGAGCCGGCACGGTTCTCGCGGGCCTCGCATTCACCGCGAGCGCGTACGCCGCCAGGTGGCTCGAGCTTCGCGTGCGCGGCCCGTCGCCCCGAGCGTGACAACGCGCGCGCTCCCGGGGCGGCTCGACTGAGAGCGCCATCTGCGGCGTTCGCGCGGCTGAGGCATCCGGAGTGCGCGCGTGGCCGCGGTATGGCACGCTCAGGCCGTGCCCTCCTCCTCCCCGGAGCTCGTCAATCCGATCGACGCCGGGGAGGTGGCTGGCTGGGCCGCGACGATGGCCACGACGTTCCTCGAGGAGCGCGAGGGAGAGGACGCGGCCCGGTGGGAGCGGAACTTCGCGCGGGAGTGGCAGCCCGCGCGGACGTGGGGGGTGCGCGACCGCGGGACGTGGGTGGCGACGCTGCGCACGCTGCGACGCACGCTCACCGTGCCCGGGGGCGATGGCGCGACCACGGTGATCGACGCCGACGCGGTGACGATGGTGACGGTCGCCGCCACCCACCGCCGGCGCGGGCTGCTCACGAGGATGCTCGGCGGCGCGCTGTGCGCCGCGCGCGAGCGGGGCGACCCGGTCTCGATCCTGATCGCGGCGGAGTGGCCGATCTACGGGCGCTTCGGCTACGCGCCCGCGGCGTTCCGGGCGCACCGGACGCTGCATCGCGAGCGTCGCGGCTGCGAGGTCGCCGGCGACCCGAGCCGCGTGCGCCAAGTGGAGCGCGCGGAGTTCGCCGCGCTCGCCGCGGACGTGTACGAGCGGGTGCGCCGGCGGCGGGCCGGTCAGGTCGACCGCGACCCACCGTGGTGGGAGCGGACGCTCGGGGTCGGCGAGTGGGAGGCGACGCGCGATCTCCCGCACAACTATCTCGTGCACGACGGCGACGACGGCCCGGACGGGCTGCTCGCGTGGACGGCGACGAGCCGCGAGGCTGGGCTCCACCCGCCGCTCGCGACGCTGCGGGCCGAGGGCCCGGAGGCGGCGAGCGACGCCGCGACCCGCGATCTGTGGGCCTACCTGTGCGGCATCGACCTGGTCGACCGCGTCGAGCTGCGCGGACCGGTCGATGAGCCCGCGACCTGGCTCCTCACCGATGCGCGTACGCTGAGGACCGTCGAGATCGACGACCACCTGTGGCTGAAGCTGCTCGACGTTCCGGCGGCGCTGTCTGCCCGCCGCTACACGGTGCCCGGCGAGCTCGTGCTCGAGGTCGTCGACGACAGCGAGGTGAGCGTCGCCGGGCGCTACCGCCTGACCGCCGATGGCGACCGCGCGACCGCCGAGCCGACGAGCGCCCCGCCCGACGTCACGCTCGCCCAGACGGCGCTCGCCTCCGCCTACCTCGGCGGCGTGCGCCTGCGCGTCCAGCGGATTGCCGGCACCGTCGTCGAGCACACGCCCGGCGCTCTGCAGCTCGCCGACGCGATGTTCGCCACCGCCCTCGCCCCGTACAACGCGACCGGCTTCTGAGCTGAGGCGCGCCCAGATTGAGAGGAGTACGAAAAGGTCCCTCAGGGGGACTCGAACGTACATCTCGCATCTCACACGGCCGGCGCCGGCGGCGTCTCCTGACCACCCCACCGGTCATCATTCGAGGAGATCACCGTGTTCAGCTTCCCGACAGCCCTCGGCGAGTGCGCGCTCGACTGGGACCCGGACGGCATCACGCGCGTCCACCTGCCCCGCGTCGCGGCGACGCGCCGGCGTCCGCTCGGCGCTGCCGGGTCGCCGGTGACCAGCGCAATCGACCCGCCGGCCGACCCCATCGTTCGTCTCCCGGCAAGCCCCACGGTCGATCCGCCGGCGCACGTGCGAGCGGCGGCCGAGCTGATCGCGCGGCTGCTCGCGGGAGAGCCGGTCGACCTGCGCGGGATCCCGGTCAGCCACGACCGACGGGTCGCGCCGTTCGCGCGGCGGGTGTACGCGCTCACGCGCGAGATCGGACCCGGCGAGACGACCACGTACGGCGAGCTCGCGCGCCGGCTCGCCGGCGACATGGACGGGCGCACCGAGCGGCCGGCGCGGGAGGGATACCAGCTTGCCCGGGCGGTCGGCGCGGCGCTCGGGGCGAACCCGACCCCGATCATCGTCCCCTGCCATCGGGTGCTCGCGGCCGACGGTTCGCTGCACGGCTTCTCGGCGCCCGGCGGGATCACGACGAAGCGGCGGCTGCTCGAGATCGAGGGCGCACCTGGCTTTGCCCAGCAGCCGCTGTTCGCCTGAGCTCCGACGAGGACGCCGAGCTTCTCGTCACGCAGCAGTACGCGCGCGCTCGCGACCGAACTCGGCTCGCTGGCCGTGACCTTCACGGACTGGAGGAGCTCCAGCGGCACGACCCCGTGCCGACGACGACGTCGTCAGGACGGTCCACCTCGGCGAGCAGCCCGCGCGCGTCGTCGAGCCGATCCGGTAGGCGGCAGTCGGTCGCGCCCGGGAGCCGGTCTCGGGCGGCGGTCAGTCGCGCAGCGGCTCGGGCAGGAGCCAGTCCGGGGCGTTCTGGTAGAGCACGGGGCGCAGGAAACGGCGGATCGCCAGCGAGCCGACCGAGGTGGTGGCGGGCGCGGTCGTCGCCGGGTAGGGGCCGCCATGGAACTGGGCGGCGCTCACGACGACGCCGGTGGGGACGCCGTTGATCACGAGCCGGCCGATGCGGGCGAGCAGCGTGTCGGCGATCGCGCGCACGGCATCGCGGTCCTCGTCGCGCTCGGCGATCTGGATCGTGCCCGTGAGCTGGCCCTCGAGCTCGTCCAGGGTGGCGAGCAGGTCGCCGAGGTCCTCGTAGCGGACCACGAGCGTGATCGGGCCGAACCGCTCCTCGCGCAGCGAGGGGTCGGCACGGAGCTCGGCGGCGGTCGTCGCGAACACGACCGCGGGCAGCGCGAGCGCGCCCTCGGGGGCCGACGCGCCGCGGCCGAGCAACCGGACGCGCTCCGGGCCTGCGGCCTCGAGCGCCGACACGGCCGACTGCGCGCCGTGCAGGAGCCGCGGCCCGAGCATCAGCGCGGTCGACGATTGCGAGATCCGCCGGCCGAGCTCGTCGGCGAGCGCGTCCCCTTCTGCGCCCGGTGGGACGAACACGAGCCCCGGCTTCGTGCACAGCTGGCCGGCGTCCCGACTCACCGCGCCCGCGATCAGCTCGGCGATCTCGGGGCCGCGTTCACGCGCCGCTGCCGCCGTGACGACGACCGGGTTGACCGAGCCCATCTCCGCGTAGACCGGGATCGGGCGAGTGCGCCGGGCGGCGGCGTCGAAGATCGCGCGACCGCCGGCGATCGAGCCGGTGAAGCCGACGGCCTCGACCCGGTCGTCGCAGACGAGGCGCGTCGCCAGGTCGACCGAGGCCGTCTGCACGAGCCCGAACGCGCCCGCCGGCAGGCCGTGGTCGGCGACCGCGCCGTCGATCAGCGAGCCGATGACCGCGCTCGTGCCGGGATGGCCGGGGTGCGCCTTGCAGACGACCGGACAGCCGGCGGCGAGCGCCGAGGCCGTGTCGCCGCCCGCGACCGAGAAGGCGAGCGGAAAGTTGGAGGCGGCGAACACCGCCACCGGCCCGAGCGGGACGGTCATCCGTCGCAGATCGGGCCGCGGCACCGGCTTGTAGTCGGGGTCGGCGTGCTCGACGATCGTCTCGTGGTGCGCGCCGCTGCGGATGAGGTCGGCGAAGAGCAGGACCTGGCGCCAGGTGCGCTCGACCTCGCCGCGCAGCCGCGTCTCCGACAGGCCGGTCTCGGCGCCGCAGACCGCGACGATCTCATCGACCCGCTCGCGCAACGAGTCGGCGAGGCTCGAGAGCATCGCGGCGCGCGTCTCGTCGCTGCGCCAGCGCTCGTCGCGGGCGGCCGACGCGCTCGCGGCAAGGAGCGCGTCGAGCTCCTCGCCCGTGGTCTCCGGATAGGACGCGCCGGGCGCCCCGGTCGCCGGATCGACTGCGGTGACGGTTGCGGAATCGCTCATGGCGCTCACGCTACCTCAGCGGACGGGCGGGTTTGTCGCAACTCGTGCGCCCAGTGCGGCGATCGCGACAAATCCGCGCCGCATGATGGGATGGGAGCGACTCGGCTCGACTTCGCGCAGGTGCGACGGGTGCCCCGGCGCGGGCGGATGCCGGTCGCGCGTCTGCTCAAGCGATCGCGCGCCCGCTGAGCGGCCGTCCGGGTGGGCGCCGCGGAATCCTGCAACCGCCGCGCGCGGTCGCGGACCACTCCTAGACTCCGCCGGGTGAGGTCGGCGGACAGGGCTTGGGGGCGCGTCGCGACGATCGTCGTCGTGCTCCTCGCGGCGGCGGCCGCCGTCACCCCGAGCGCGCACGCGGGCGTGTGGGCGCAGGTCGCCTGCGTCAACCCGAGCGGGAGCGCCGCCGGGAGCCAGGGGTGGAGCGCGTTCACGTCGGGCGCCGGCCAGGGCGCCGCCGCGAGCACCGCATGCGCACCGGGCACGCCGATGACCGCCACGCTCGGGGACGCGTTGCCGGCGCCTGTGTTCACGTCCGCCGGGTTGCAGTACACGCCGCCGCCCGGCTCGACACTCGTCGGCGGGTCGCTCCAGGTGACGCTGTCGGGCGCCGGCGGCGGCACCCAGGCCGCCGGCGACGCGGAGATCGACGAGCCCGCCCAGACGAGCTCGGACGCCCGCCTGCGCTGCACGGCCGGCAGTCGCAGGTGCGGGAGCTCGCAGACCGGCTACTCTGGGACGTTCACGGTGCCGCGGAACGTCGGCGGCAACCTGTACGTCACCGCCGGGTGCGTCGGGGCGCCGGGCTTCAGCTGCGACACCGGCGCCCGCAACGGGGCGTGGGCGCTCGCGCAGGTGAGCTCGGCGGTGCTGCTCCTGCAGAACATCGCGAGCCCGTCGGCGCGCGCCTTCGGCGGCAGCCTCCTGCGTCGCGTCGTCCATGGCACCGCGCGGCTGCGCCTGGAGGCCTCCGACCTCACCGGCCCCGGCGTGTACCGGATCGCGGTGACGGTCGACGGCCGCACCGTCCACAGCGCGAGGCCGACCCGGAACGGCGGCGCGTGCGTGCCGGTCGGCATGGACCCCGCCACCGGCGCACTCGAATTCGACGCCTCGCAGCCCTGCCCGACGGTGCTGCGGACCTCGCTGCGCATCGACACCGCAAAGCTGCCCGACGGCAGCCACCGGCTTGCGGTGAGCGTCACCGATGCGGCCGGCAACGCGACGACCGTGCTGCGCCGGCGGATCCACACGCTCAACCCGGAGCTCACCCCGCGACCGGGCCACGGCCTCCGGGCGCGGTTCGCGATCAGCTGGCGATGGGCGCGCACGGTGACGCAGCTGCGGACGATCACCGCCTCGGGCCTGCCGCGCCCGGCGACCGTCGCGGTGACATGCACGGGCACGCGCTGCCCGTCGCTGCCGTCCGGCGCCGCAGGCGGAGCGAGCCTGCGGTCGCTGCTGCACCGGCTGCGGGGTGTCCGTTTCCGCCCGGGCGACGCACTCCTCATCACCGTCAGGGCGCCGCACCGGCGCGCCGAGCGGATCCGGCTGGCGATCCGCCGGGGCGCGCACCCGCGAGCCCGACTGCTGCGCTGACACGGGACCCGGGGCGCGGTAGCCACCGGGAGCGGGGTCGGACCGGGCCGCGCGGCGCGGTAGGGTCCGCCGGACGGATGATCCGCCGCCTCGACATCCGCTCGGTGACCGGCGAGGAGCTCGACGCGATCGGCCGGCTGCTGCGTGCGCTCAACCTCGAGGTCGAGGAGGAGACGCCGACCGCGCAGGTGCTGGCCGCACGCGTCGCTGAGCTGCTCGGGGGCGGCGACACAGACGTCGTGCTCGCCGAGGACCCGCCGGCCGGCTTGGCGGTCGTGCGGCTGCGCAAGGCGATCTGGACGCCGCACCTCGAGGCCTCGCTCGTCGAGCTCTACGTCGTCCCCGAGCTGCGCGGAGGCGAGCTCGAGCGTCGGCTCGTGGAGGCGGCGATGGACGCGGCGCGTGACCACGGCGCCGACTTCATCGAGCTCACGGTCGGCTCCACCGAGGTGCGCCTGCGCTCGGTCTACGAGGAGCTCGGGTTCAGCAACCGCGAGCTCGGCTCCGAGGACGGGCTCGCGCTCCACTACAGCCGCCCGCTCTGAGCGACGCCGCCGGGCGAATCCGAGCGACGCCGCCGGGCGAATCTGAGCGACGCCGGCGGGTGGCCCCGAGCGACGCCGCCGGGCCGCACCTGACAGGATGCGCGGTCGTCGTCACCACCAAGGAGCGCCATGACCTCATCCACCGCCGCCGTCCCACGTCCCGTCCTCGCCGACGTCCTCCCGGGAGCGCGCGTCCGCGACGTGCTGCTCGTCATCGCGGGAGCGCTTCTCACCGCCGCGTGCGCCCAGATCTCGATCAAGATCCCGGGCTCCCCGGTGCCGCTCACCGGACAGACGTTCGCGGTCGTGCTCGTCGGCGCCGGCCTCGGCGCGCGCCGCGGCGGCGCCGCGATGCTGCTCTACGTCGCGCTCGGCCTCGTCGCGCCCGTCTACGCGGACGGCGACCACGGAACCGGCGTGCTGTTCGGGGCGAGCGGTGGTTACCTGTTCGGCTTCATCCTCGCCGCCTGGGCGATGGGCGCGATCGCCGAGCGCGGCGGCGACCGCCGGGTGGTGAGCGCGGTGCTCTCGTTCGCCGTCGGCCAGCTGCTCATCTTCGGCGTCGGCGTGCCGTGGCTGAAGGCGTTCTACCCGTCGCAGTCGTGGGGCTGGGCGATCCACGAGGGGTTCACGATCTTCATCCTCGGGGGCGTCATCAAGGCGGCGCTCGCCGGGCTGCTGATGCCGTCCGCCTGGCGGCTGCTGCGCTCGATGCGCGGCTGAGCGTGGAGACGGGCGGCAAGGGTCGTCCCACGCGACCCTTTCTCGCCCAGCGGGTCAGTCGAGCAGCTCGTAGGCGCCGAGCGTGAGGAACTCGGGGAGGTCGTCGCCGAGCGCGGCGGCCTCCAGCACCTCGCGGGTCTCGCGCGGGCGGCCGCGCTCCCACACCGCGTCGCCGACGGCGGCGTGGATCTTGTCGGTCTCCTCGTCGAGCAGCTGGCGCACGAGCTCGCGGGTGACCGTGCGCCCGTCGTCGAGCGTCGCGCGGTGGTGGATCCACTGCCAGATCTGGGCGCGGGCGATCTCGGCGGTGGCGGCGTCCTCCATCAGGTTGTTGATGCCGGCCGCACCGCGGCCGCCGAGCCAGAAGGAGATGTACTGGAAGCCGACCGACAGGTTGTTGCGCAGCCCCTCCTCGGTGATCTCGCCCTCGGTCGCGGCGACGTCGCGCAGCGGCGCGTCGTCGTAGGGGACGTCGGGCCGCAGGCGATCGATCTGGTTCGGGCGCGACCCGAGCACGGCGTCGAACTCCTCGGCCGCCACCGCGACGACGTCCGGGTGCGCGACCCAGGTGCCGTCGAAGCCGTCGCCTGCCTCGCGGCGCTTGTCCTCGCGCACGGCGGCGATCGCGCGCTCGTTCGCCTCCGGGTCGCTGCGCGAGGGGATGAGCGCCGCCATGCCGCCCATCGCGAACGTGCCGCGGTCGTGGCAGGTGCGCACGAGCAGCTCGGTGTAGGCGCGCATGAACGGCTGGGTCATCGTCACCGTGCCCCGGTCGGGCAGCACGAACTCCGGGTTCTCGCGGTTGGTTTTGATCACCGAGAAGATGTAGTCCCAGCGTCCCGCGTTCAGCCCGTAGCCGTGGTCGCGCAGCTCGTAGAGGATCTCCTGCATCTGGAAGGCCGCGGGAAAGGTCTCGATCAGCACGGTCGCGCGGAACGTCCCCGCGGGGATCCCGAGCCGCTCCTCGGCGAACGTGAGCACGTCGTTCCACAGCCGCGCCTCGAGGTGGTGCTCGAGCTTGGGCAGATACAGGTAGATCCCCTTGCCCTGGCGGTGCAGCCGCGGGCCCGAGTGCCACGCGAACAGGCCGAAGTCGACGAGCGCGCCGGAGGCGGTCTCCGAGCCGAATCGGATGTGGCGCTCGGGCAGGTGCCAACCGCGCGGGCGCACGAGGAGCGTCGCCGGATGCTCGCCGAGCTCGTAGTGGCGCCCGTCGGAGGCGTCGTAGGTGATCGTCCCCTCGATCGCGTCGATCAGGTTGAGCTGCCCCTCGATCTGCTTGCGCCATACGGGCGAGTTCGCGTCCTCGAAGTCGGCCATGAAGCCGCGCGCGCCCGAGTTCAGCGCGTTGATCATCAGCTTGCGGTCGGTCGGCCCGGTGATCTCGACGCGCCGGTCGAGGTAGTCCTCGCGGGGCGCTGCGCTTCGCCACTCCCCCTCGCGGATCGCGCGCGTCTCGGGCAGGAACCCGGTCGGCGCCCCGCGCTCGGCGCGGGCGGCCAGGAGCTCCCGCCGCCGCGGGTCGAAGCGTGCGTGGAGCTCGGCGAGGAAATCGACCGTCTCCGCGGACAGGATCGGATCGAGGGCGGGTGTGTTGAGCGGGGCGATGTCGACGTTCATGGCGTTGAGTGTGCCCGAGCGTCCGGCCCGGTACGCGCCCGGGCGGCGAGCCAGGCACAGAGTCGCCGCGACAGTCGCCGTGACGGGGACGCCCTCGGCCTGGCCTGCCAGGCCGCCGGGCTCCCCTGACACGTCCGGCCGCGCCGGCTGCTGAGCGCAAGTCACAAGAAGTTGTGAATCAGTCACAACCTGATGTAAAATGCGCTCATGTTGACGTCAGACGGCCGGCGCAACGCGATCAGAGGACGGCTTGCCGAGCGCGGGGAGGTGGAGATCGCCGCACTCGCCGAGGAGTTCGCGGTCTCGGAGATGACGATCCGCCGCGACCTCGAGGCGCTCGAGGAGCGCGGCGTCGCCCGGCGGGTGCGGGGCGGCGCGATCTCGACCGTGAGCCGCAGCTACGAGCCTCCGTTCGCCGCGCGTTCCCAGGAGGCCCGGGAGGCGAAGGCGCGGATTGCCGAGGTGGCCGCGGGCTTCGTCGAGTACGGCGAGACCGCGATCCTCGACGTCGGCTCGACGACGCTCGCGCTCGCGCGCGCGCTCCGCGACCGGGGCGGGCTGACGATCCTCACGCCGAGCGTCAACGCGGCCGTCGAGCTCTCCGGCGTGCCGACGACCCGGGTGATCCTCACGGGCGGGATCGTCCGGCCGGGGGAGCTCAGCCTCGTCGGCGACCTCGCCGAGCAGACCTTCCAGCGCTTCAACTGCGACGTGCTCTTCCTCGGCGTCGGCGGGATCGACGCGGCCAAGGGACTCACCGAGTACAACCTCGACGACACCCGGGTCAAGCGGGCGGCGCTCGGCGCCGCCTCGCGCTGCGTCGTGCTCGCCGACCGCTCCAAGCTCGACCGGGTCTGCCTCGCGCAGGTGGCGACGCTCGAACAGATCGACGTCCTCATCACCGACGCCGAGTCCGACCATCCGGTGCTCGCCGCCGTTCGCGACGCGGGCGCCGAGGTCGTGTCCGTCCCGTCTCACCAGTCCCACGAGTGGCAGGAGAACGAATGAGCCACCGGTTCACGCAGCTGTTCGGGGAGCGCAAGCCGCTCATCGCGATGGTCCACGTCCCGCCCCTGCCCGGCACGCCGCTCTACGACGCCACGGCCGGCGTGCAGGGGCTGATCGACGCGGTCAAGCGCGACCTCGAGGTGCTGCTGGAGGCCGACTTCGACGGCTACATGTTCTGCAACGAGGGCGACCGCCCGTACGAGCTGCGGGCCGGCCCCGAGGCGGCGGCGGTCATGTCCCGGGTCGTCACCGAGTGTGCGCCGCGCGAGCGCGTGTTCGGCGTCGACTTCCTGTGGGACGCTCGCTGCGCGCTCGCGGTGGCGGTCGCCACCGGCGCGGCGTTCATGCGCGAGGTGCTCACCGGCGCCTGGGAATCGGACATGGGCCTCTGGCAGGGCGAGGCCGCGCACGTGCTCCGCGAGCGCCGCCGACTCGATGCCGACCCGCTCGCGATCATGATGAACGTCACGCCCGAGTTCGCCTCGCCGATCGGCCGGCGCAGCCCGGCGGAGGCGGCGCGCTCGGCGGTCGTCTCAAGCCTCGCCGACGCGATCCTCGTCTCCGGCCCGATGGCGGGCGCCGAGCCCGACCGGGCGACGCTCGAGTCGGTGCGGGAGGCGGTGCCCGCCGAGGTGCCCGTGCTCCTCAACACGGGCGCCCGCGCGGACACGATCGTCGAGCACCTGCGGACGGCCGACGGCTGCGTCGTCGGCTCCGACCTCAAGATCGACGGCTACACCTGGAACCCCGTCGACCGCGACCGCGTCCGGCGGTTCGTCGAGAGCGCCCGCGAGGTGAGCCTCAGCCGATGACCCTGCTCGGGATCGACATCGGCTCCTCGGCGGTGAAGGGCGCGCGCGTCGAGCTCGCGGACGGCTCCGTGCAGAGCGCCCACGCCGAGGTCGAGCTGCACTCGCCGCACCCCGGCTGGGCGGAGGCCGACCCCGGCCAGTGGTGGGCGGGCGTGTGCGCGGTCACCCGCGAGCTCGTGGCCGAGAGCGGTGCGCCCATCGAGGCCGTCGCCTGCTCGGGGATGGTGCCGGCGGTGCTCGCGCTCGACGCCGACGGGCGCCCGCTGCGGCGCGCGATCCTCCAGAACGACGCGCGCGCCGACGCCGAGGTCACGGAGCTCGCCGCCGAGCTCTCCGACCTCGACCTCGTCGCGCTCACCGGCTCGGCGCTCACCCAGCAGTCGGTGGCGCCGACGCTCCGCTGGCTGCGCCGCCACGAGCCTGACCTGTTCGCCGGGACGGCGTCACTCGCCGGCTCCTACGACTGGCTCGCGCGACAGCTCGGCGCCCGGCCCCACGTCGAGCGCAACTGGGCGCTCGAGAGCGGCCTGTTCGGCCTCGACGGCGAGCCGCTCGCCGAGGTCATCGCGCGCAGCGAGGTCGATCCGGACCTGTTGCCGGACGTCGCGGCGCCCGGCGAGGTGGTCGGCGAGGTGAGCGCGGCGGCGGCCGCCGACACCGGCCTGCCCGAGGGGACGCCGATCGTCGTCGGCGGCGCCGACCACGTGAGCTCCGCGTACGGGGCGGGGCTCGTGTCGGGTGGCGACTGGCTCGTCAAGCTCGGGGGCGCCGGCGACATCCTCGCGGTGAGCGAGGAGCCGCTCATCGACGCGCGGCTCTATCTCGACGCTCATCCGGCGGGCGGCTGGCTCCCGAACGGCTGCATGGCGACGAGCGGTTCGCTCGTGCGCTGGCTGGCGGCGGTGTGCGGCGAGGCCGACCTCGACGCGCTCGACGCCGAGGCGGCCGCGGTCCCTCCGGGCGCCGGCGGTGTCGTGTGCCTGCCGTACTTCCTCGGCGAGAAGTCGCCGCTGCACGACCCACGGCAGCGCGGCGCGTTCGTCGGCCTGCACCTCGGGCACGGCCGCGGGCATCTCTACCGCGCGGCGCTGGAGGCGGTCGCGTTCGGCTTCCGCCACCACGTCGATGTCTTCCGCGAGCTCGGAGTGGATCTGTCGGCGGCGCGCGTCACGAACGGCGGCAGCCGCTCGATGTTGTGGAAGCGGATCCTCGCCGACGTGCTCGGCACGCCGCTCTCGCCGGTGATCGACCATCCCGGCGCGTCGTTCGGGGCGGCGCTCGCCGCGGGCGTCGGGATCGGGAGCGCGTCCGGTTGGTCAATCGTCACCGGCCTTGCCCGGCTCGGCGCGCCGATCGAGCCGCGGCCCGCGTACCGCGAGCGCTACGAGGAGCTCTACGGCGTCTACCGGTCGCTCGAGCCGGCGCTGCGGCCGATCTCCCACCGGCTCGCCGCCGGGGACTGGAGCGGGGAA
Source organism: Solirubrobacteraceae bacterium (assembly GCA_035294545.1). Taxonomy (GTDB): domain Bacteria; phylum Actinomycetota; class Thermoleophilia; order Solirubrobacterales; family Solirubrobacteraceae; genus Palsa-465. The sequence continues at coordinate 152,135 of DATGKS010000014.1, forward strand.
TGAGCACCGGCGCGCCCGGCATCGGCAAGGGCGCCGCCGCGGACCGCGGAGTGGGCGCCCGCGTCGCGGTCGTCACCGGCGCGGGCTCGGGAATCGGCCGCGCGATCGCGCGGGAGCTGAGCGCCCGCGGCCTGCTCGTCGTCGTCACCGACATCGACGGGGAGGCGGCCCGCGCGGTCGCCGACGAGCTCGACGGCTGGGCGGCGCCGCTCGACGTCACCGACGGCCCAGCCGTCGGCGCGTTCGCCGAGGAGGTCGCCGATCGACAGGGCCGGCTCGACGTGTGGGTGTCGAACGCCGGGATCTCGCACATGGCCCCGTTCACCGAGGTGACGCTCGAGGAGCTCGAGCGGACCCTCGCGGTCAACCTGCGCGGCGTGTTCGTGTGCGGGCAGGCGGCGGCGCGCACGATGCGGCGGCTCGGGTCCGGCGGCGCGATCGTCAACCTCGCCTCGATGGCCGGCAAGCAGGGGCGAGTGCCGTACCTGTCCGACTACGTCGCCTCGAAGTTCGGCGTCGTCGGTCTCACCCAGGCGATGGCGTTCGAGCTCGCCGCCGACTCGATCCGCGTCAACTGCGTGTGCCCCGGATACGTGGCCACGCCGATGCAGGATCGTGAGCTCGCCTGGGAGGCGGAGCTGCGCGGGGTGACGCCCGGCGCCGTCCGGGAGATGTGGATCGCCGACACGCCGCTCGGCCGGCTCGAGCAGCCCGAGGACGTGGCGCGCGTCGTCGCGTTCCTCGCCGGCCCGGACGCGGCGTTCGTCACCGGCGAGGCGGTGGCGGTCAACGGCGGGGCGTTCATGGACTGAGGGAAAGGTGGAGGAGATGGCAACCGAGCAGACCGTGCAGACATCGAGCGGCGTACCGACGCTGTTCACCCGTAACGCGACCGGCCTGGTGCGCGAGCTGAGCGCGTTCGACGCGTTCAACCTCGTGTTCAGCGCCGTGCTGATCCCGGTCGGGATCACGCAGGTGATGGGCTTCGCGCCGCAGTTCTGGCCGCATGCGAACATGTTCGTGTCGTTCCTCATCGCGACGCCGCTCGTCGCGTGCTTCGGGGTCGTGTACCTGTACCTCACCGCGCTCATGCCGCGCTCGGGCGGTGACTACGTGTGGGTGTCGCGGATCCTGTCTCCATTCCTCGGGTTCGTCGTGAACTTCTCGCTCACGTTCGTGTTCCTCACCTGGGTGGCGTTCAACTTCACGTTCATGCTCTCGATCGTGCTGCCCGCGTTCGGCTACGTGGCGGGCATCCACGGCTCGGCGATCGACTCGCCCTCGAACGGCGAGATGATGATCATCGCCACCTGCCTGACGATCGCGTTCGCGGCACTGATGATGGTCGGCGTGCGCTCGGTCGCGCGCTACATGAAGATCACGTTCGCGATCGTCTGGATCGGCATGGCGATCTGGCTCGTGCTCATGCTCGTCGGCAGCCACGGGTCGTTCGTGCACCACTTCAACCGCGACTCGGGCACGACCTATTCCGCCATCCTCTCCAAGGCCTCCGCGCTCGGATTCCACAACGGCGGCACCCTGCAGCTGGGAGCGACGCTCGCGGCGATGGTGTACTGCTTCCAGGTGTACACCGGGTTCCAGTGGACCGGATACTTCGCGGGCGAGATCAAGAACGCGCGCCGCACCGCTGTCACCTCGATCCTCGGCGGGCTGTGCGCGGCGGCGCTCATCTACATGATCGCGTCGCTGCTCGTCTACAAGTACTACGGGTACCGGTTCTTCGGCTCGGTCGTGTACCTCGGCCTCGGCGGCGGCTCCTCGCACTGGACGCTCGGCTTCAGCCCATACCTGCCGACGATGGTGAAGTTCCTGCCCGGCGGACAGGTGCTCGGCGTGATCGTCGTGCTCTGCTTCCTGCTCGCGATCTTCTGGTGGACGCCGACCGGGTTCATGCTCGGGACGCGCAACCTGTTCGCGTGGTCGTTCGACCGGCTTGCGCCCGCGAAGCTCACCGAGGTCTCGGACCGCTTCCACACTCCGGTGCTCGCCACGGCCGTGATCGCGCTTGTCGTCGAGCTCCTCAACTACCTCAACATCTACCAGGGGCTCGGGGCGTTCCTGCTCAACATCATCGTGATCATGGGCCTGGCGTTCATCGCCGTCTCGGTCGCCGCGGGCGCCGTGCCGTTCCGCCGCGCCGCGATGCACGCGGAGGCGCCCGCGTGGGCGCGGGCGAGGCTCGCCGGCGTGCCGGTGATCACGCTCGCGGCGATCGTGTCCGGCGTCTCCTGGGCGTTCGTCATCTACGAGGCGCTCCACACCGGGTTCGGCGGCACGCTCGGCTGGGCGCCGATGATCAAGGTGTTCGTCGCCCCCGCGATCGCCGTCGTCTGGTACGCGGGCGTGTCGGCGTACCGCCGCAGCCAGGGCATCTCGCTCGCGAACACGTTCAAGGAGATCCCGCCCGAGTGACGCGACCCGCCATCACGCCCCAGGAGACGCCGCTCGCGTGACGCTCACCGACGAGGGACCGCGGCTCGTGCGCCTTGCCGCGGGCGGCGGCGTCGTGCTGCGGCTGTTCGGCGGCGTCGCGATCTGGCACCGCTGCACCCCGGCGACGCGCGAGGCGCTCGGCCGCGAGTACGCGGATCTCGACTACGTCTCCCACCGCAGGGGCTCGCGCGAGCTGCGTGACCTGCTCGAGCGCGAGGGCTACGTGCCCGAGCGCACGTTCAACGCCGCCCACGGCGACCGGCGGCTGCTCTACCACGCGCCCGACGGGTCGTTTCACATCGACGTGTTCCTCGACCGCTTCGAGATGTCGCACACGCTCGACTTCTCCGCCCGGCTGGAGCTGGAGGAGCCCGCGCTGCCCGCCGCCGACCTGCTGCTCGCCAAGCTTCAGGTCGCCGAGGTCAACCGCAAGGACCTCACCGACGCCGCGATGCTCCTGCTCGATCACGAGCTCGGCGACGCCGACGGCCCGGGGCGGCTCGGCGGCGCGCGCTTGGACGAGGCCTGCGGCTCCGACTGGGGGCTCTACACGACGCTCACCGACAACCTCGCGACGCTCGATGGGCTGACGGAGTCGCTGCCGCTCCCGTCAGAGCGGATCGCGACGCTCGCCGCGCGCTCGGCGGCGCTCCGGCGGCGCCTGGAGGACGCGCCGAAGACGCGGGCCTGGCGGATGCGCGCGAAGGTCGGCCGGCGCAAGCGCTGGTACGAGGTCCCCGAGGAGGTTCACCGTTGAGCTCTCGCCACGCCCCCGAGGAGGTCCACCGGTGAGCTTCACGCTCTACTACGCATCCGACATCCACGGCTCCGACCGGCTGTGGCGCAAGTTCGTCAATGCCGGGAGGTTCTACGAGGCCGACGTGCTCGTGATGGGCGGCGACATCACCGGCAAGGCGGTCGTGCCGATCGTCCGCTCGGCCGGGGGTCTGCGGGCGCCCGAGCTGATCGGTGACCGGCTCGCCCCCGAGGAGGAGCTGGAGTCGCTCGAGGATCGCATCCGCGACCGTGGTTTCTACCCGTACGTGACGACCGAGGAGGAGCTCGCCGAGGCCCACGGCGACGAGGCGAAGGTGGGCCGGCTGTTCGCGCGGGCGATGGCCGACAGCGTGCGGCGCTGGCTGGAGCTCGCCGAGGAGCGACTGGCCGGGACCGGGATCCGCCTGTACATGATGCTCGGCAACGACGATGAGCCCGCGCTCGCCGAGGTGCTCGACGCCTCCCCGCTCGGGGTGAGCTGCGAGGACATCCCGGTGGCGCTCGCCGAGCAGATCCAGATGCTCTCCTGCGGGATCGCGAACCCGACGCCCTGGGACTCGCCGCGGGAGATGCCCGAGGACCGGCTCGCCGCGCACCTCGAGTCGCTGGTCGGGCAGCTCGACGACCCGTCGCGGAGCGTGTTCAATCTCCACGTCCCGCCGAAGGGGACCGCGCTCGACCAGGCGCCCGAGCTCGACGCGACGCTCAAGCCGGTCGTCCGCGGCGGCTCGGTGGTGATGACCGCCGCGGGCTCGGCCGCGGTCCGGGAGCTGATCGAGCGCCACCAGCCGCTCGTCGCCCTGCACGGGCACATCCACGAGTCACGCGGGGTGACGAAGATCGGCCGGACCGTGTGCATCAACCCCGGCAGCGAGTACGGCGAGGGGGTCCTGCACGGCGCCCTGCTCGTGCTCGATCGCAAGAAGGGGCTGCGCAACCACCAACTCGTTTCGGGCTGACCGAGCGCGCCGCGGATCGCGATTGCAGGATTTTCGTCTCCCGCAGATGACAATCCTGCAACCGCCGGTCGGCGTCGCGGGCTACCAGCTCGGCAGCAGCGAGCTCAAGAGGCCGCTCCGGCCGCGCAGCGCCGACATCAGCAGCGCGCCCGGCGGGGGCGTGAACGTGAGCATCTCGACGCTCGCCGCCGGCACCTTGACCGTGTAGGTGCCCTTCACCGGCGAGACCACCTGCGTGCCGGCGGTGCCGGACAACAGGCCCGTGCTCGTCGAGGAGCCGAACGACTGTCCGTTCAGGCTCACGCCGCTCGTCGAGCCGAGCCCCCGGGCGTGCAGGATCGAGATCGACGCCGGGCCGACGGCGTTCGGCACCCGCACGGTCGTCGAGGTGCTCCCCGACGCGCTCTTGTTGACGAGCACGACGTGGATCGTGCCGCTCGTCTCGCGCGTGGCCCAGGCCGCGAGCGTGCCCGGGACGTCGTTGTGCATCTGCAGGATCCGGGAGCCGGGCGGCGCCGCCTGCTCGAACATGATCATCGCGTAGTACTCCGGCTGGACCTGGTAGGTGATCCGGCCGTGGGAGAGGACGGGGTTGATGATCGCGTTGATCGTGCCCGCGGGAACGTTCATGTTGATCCCGTTGACGCCGGCCCGGTCGAGGCCGAACAGCGTGTTCATCATCCACAGCGCGGTCGCGAACGAGTCGCTCACGCCCCGGGTGCCGCCGCAGGTGATCGCGTTCATCTCGTCGATGCGGATCGGCTTGCCGTCGGCGTGCGCGGTGCGCACGTAGGGCGTGATCGAGTCGACGAAGCCGTAGGAGGCGCCGCTCGAGAGCACGTTTCCGATCGTGACCACGTGCGAGCTCGTGCAGTGCTTGAGCGGGTAGGCGTGAATCGTCACCAGCCCGATCTTCGGCTCGGCCTTGAGCGTCGATCCGAGCGATTGCAGCCAGAGGCCGGTGCCGCTCGTCGGACCGGCGATCGGCACCCCCCTGGGCAGCGCGTCGGCGAACTGGGCGAACTGCGCGCGGTAGACCGGCAGCGACCAGTTCGGCGGCCGCCCGAGCACGCGTGCTCCGCTCGCGGTGTGGTACCAGGCGAACGCGCGGTACAGCTCGGGCTCGTTGCCGAGCTCCAGCGCGAGGATGTGGGAGGCGCCGATGTCCTTGATGAACGTGCGCGCCTCGCCGACCGTGTCGGTCTTGTTGGCCGCCTCCAGGTTGAGGCCGAGCAGGAGCCGCCCGTTCATCCCCTCGGCGGTCGCGGACGCGAGCTTCAGCCAGCTCGGCGTGATCGAGTACCGGTCTCCGGGCGGGCGCTTCTGGCCCTTGATCGGCACCCAGCTCCAGTCGGCGCTCTCGCCGCCGATCCGGAGCACGGGTCGCTGGCCGGGGGCGATGTCCCCGAGCAGGTTGAGGAACGCGACGTTGACCTTCGCCGGGTTGCTCCCCGCGAACTTGAACAGGGACGGGTACTTGATCGAGATCCCGAGAAAGCCGCTGGGCGTGGCGGCGCTGACCGGGGTCGAGGTCACCGAGACGCTCGCGGCGCGGGCGCCGGCGGCGTTCACGCCGAGCAGGGTGATGATCGTGGCAACGGCCGCCCCGAGGGCGCGCCGCGAGAGGGAGAGCGATGAGAACACGTCGGCCATTCTGCACATCCGGAGGATGGATGGCCCCGCACGGGCCCGGCCCAACCAAACCTCAACGAAGGCCCACCCCCGCCCGGGCCTGGTCGCCGGGCGCGCGCTCAGGAGACGGCGACCGCGTCGACCTCGGCGGGCGCGACGCTCGCTCCCACCGGCTCCTCGCCCGCGGGCGCGACGAGGACCTGGTCGCTCGAGAGCAGGACGCGCGCACTCGCCCCCGGCTCGAGGGCGGCTCGGTGGCTCGGCACGTCGACGAGCACCTCGGCATCCTCCAGCGCGAGCCGCAGGCGGACGGTCGCGCCGAGGAACGTCTGCTCCCGGACGGTCGCCGCGGCGCCCGCCGTCGCCGCATCGCCGGCCGCGCCCTGTCCCGCACCGCCGGCGACGGCGTCGAGTCCCTCGGGGCGGACCA
>DATGKS010000015.1:0-70011 GCA_035294545.1 Solirubrobacteraceae bacterium
GAGGTTGTCCCGCGCGGCGTAGAAGTTGAGGTGGCGGTCCTCCCGCCCTCGTCCGCTGCTGTTGGCAGCGTGTAGGGCGCTTCAAGTCCATTCCGCCGGGGTTGGCGCCCCGGCGACGAAGACAGGAGAACCGCCATGCAGACCGTATCGCGATCGGGAGTCGTCACGCCCGAGCAGGCTGTCGAGGAGCCGTTGCCGCCCCGGATCCAGGAGGCGCTCGGGGAGCTCGTGGGGGCAGCGAAGGAGGGGTTGCTCGCGTTGAGCGTCGGTGTCGGGCTTGGCGTGCTGGAGGAGCTGATGGTCGAGGAAGTCGAGGAGGTGTGCGGCCCGAGGGGCAAGCACAACCCTGAGCGCACGGCGTACCGTCACGGGACCCGACGAGGGGGAGGTGACGCTCGGCGGCCGCCGCGTGCCGGTCGAGCGGCCGCGGATGCGCACCAAGAACGGCGAGTCGGAGGTGCCGTGCCGGACCTATGAGCACTTCGCCTCGCGCGATCAGCTCTCGCGGGTGGTGCTGGAGCGGATGCTCGCTGGCGTCTCCACCCGCCGGTACCGGCGGGTGCAGGAGCCGGTCGGCGAGCAGGTCGAGAGCCAGGCACGGTCGACGTCGAAGTCGTCGGTGTCCAGGACGTTTGTGGCGCGCACGAGGGAGGCGCTGATGGAGCTGATGGCCCGGCCGCTGGCCGACGTCAGGCTGGCGGTGTTGATGATCGACGGCGTCGGCCTGAAGGACCACACGTGCGTGGTGGCGCTGGGGATCACGACCGACGGGGTGAAGATCCCGCTCGGCCTCTGGGAAGGCTCAACGGAGAACAAGACGGTCACCAGCGAGCTGTTGTCCAACCTCGTGGCGCGCGGGCTGGATGTCGAGCAGGGCGTGCTGGTCGTGATCGACGGCGCCAAGGCGCTCCGGGCTGCGGTCAACGACGTGCTCGGCACCCGCACCCCGGTCCAGCGCTGCCAGATCCACAAAGAGCGCAACGTGCTCGACCACCTGCCCGAGCGGGACCGTGCCCTCGTCAAGCGGCGGCTCAGGCGAGCGTGGGCGGAGACCGACTACGAGCGGGCGCTCGATCAGCTCCAAGTCCTCGCCTCAGAGCTTGAGCGCTCGCATCCTGGCGCGGCCGGCTCGCTCAGGGAGGGGATGGCCGAAACGCTCACCGTCACCCGGCTCGGCGTCAAGGGCACGCTCAAGAAGACGCTCGCCTCCACGAACCCGTGCGAATCGATGATCGAGTGCGTCCGCCGCACCGCCCGGAACGTGAAGTACTGGCAGAACGGCGAGATGTGCCTGCGCTGGACCGCCGCCGGGATGCTCGAAGCCGAGCAGCAGTTCCGACGGATCATCGGCTACAAGGACCTCGCCAAGCTCGCCGCCCGCGTCGAACGCGAAGTCACCCTTCACCAGCCCAACCGCGTGCCGACCGAGGAGGCCGCTATGGTCGCCGCCGCGTAGTTACATCACACCCGGACCGCCACCGAAGTTCCACACCGTCCGGGACATCCTCGACTTGCGGCGTGGTCACTGACGTGGTTCCGGCACTGCGCTGAGGGCTGATAGAGCAACGCGGCCGTACTCGTCGAATCAACAAAGCACGGCGTAGCGTCAAGCCGGCCGACAGACCTCCTCCTCGCCACGCTGGGGTGCGAGCCGGGTCGGCCGGCCTGCTCCGGCCGACCCGCTCGCGAGTGAGCTACCGCCTCAGCTGAAGGCCGGCGGTGGCGGAGATCGTTGGCGACGGCCGGCCGTGGACCGTGCTGATGATTTCCGAGCTGTCGATGCCCTGCAGGTAGATGCTCGTGATCCCGAGGTTCGCGTGCCCGAGTTGGCGCTGGATCACGACGAGCGGGACACCCTCGTGCGCCATCTCGACCGCGTGCGCGTGCCGCAGCTGGTGGGGCGCGAACCGCCGGCGGACGCCCGCTGTGGCCGCGGCGCGGTGAAGCTGCTTGCGGGCGGCGGATGCTTCCCAGCGACGGCCGGCGGTCGGTCCATGGATCACGCAGAGCAGCGCGCCGATCGGCAGCTCGCGTCGGATCTCGAGCCACGGGTCGAGCTGGTCCCAGGCCCAGCGGTCCATCCCGACCTCGCGCCGCTTGCCGCCCTTTCCGCGCCTGACCAGGACAGCGCCTCGCGAGGCGTCCAGATCGCTTTCCTGGAGCGCGAGCGCCTCGCTGATCCGCAGCCCGGCGCGCCACAGCAGCACGATCAACGCCCGGAGTCGGTGGGCCTCGGGCCGGTCGCCGACGGTTCGCATGACGGCGACGATCTCTTCGACGGTGGGCGGGTCCGCGGGATATTGCTCGCCCTTGTTGCGTGGCGGGCGGCCGCGGTGATATCCGAGCATCGTGACCGGTGCGCGGTGGTGGCCGGCGGCGTCCAGCAGCATGGATTCCATGAATCCTCCCTTTGTGGGTTGTGTTGCCGCGACGAGAGTTCACGTGCGCGTGCGCGCAGCCGCAGACTACGCCAGCGTGTACGCAATGAGGTACACTTGCGGCCTGTGGCCAAAGTTGTTCCCGTCCGAGAGTTCAGAACGAAGCTCAGCGAACTTCTGAGCGATGTCGCCGATCGCCGAGACCACGTCCTTGTGACCCGCAACGGCAAGCCCGCAGCCGCGCTCGTGCCGGTCGACGAGTACGAAGCGCTGGAAGAGACCGCAGAGATCCTGTCGGATCCCGCGACGCTCGACGCGATCGACGCTGGCATGAGCGAACTCGCGAAGGGCGACACGATCGACCTCGACGACCTCCGGCGCGACCTCGCCACACGTCGGGCCTCTCGCTGACACGTGGCCAAGGTCGTCCTCGCGCGACGAGTCCGACAGGAACTCCTCGAGCTCGAATGGCCCCTGATCGACGCCGTCGAAGACGCGCTCGGACTACTCGAACGCGAGCCGCACACCGGACACGCGCTCCGCGGCCGGCTCCGCGGCCTCCGCTCGCTTCGCGTCGGCGCTTACCGCATCATCTACCAACTCGCCGACCACGACCAAACCGTTCGCGTCGCCGCGATCCGGCACAGGTCGATCGCCTACCGCACCGATCCTCGCTGAACAGCGGCCGGTCGCCCTCCCGCTCCCTGGTTTCCGCGCAAGCCAGGTGCGCCTGCCGGGATGGAGGAATGCTCGTCGCGGCAGCAAAGCAGGGCAGGCGATGCGATCGCGGTTCGGGCAGCTTGAGCGGTCTGTGATAGCACCGCCGCGTCTGGCGGCGCGCGAGTCGGGTCGGGGAGAGCGAAAATCGCGGACTCGTACCCAGGACGGCTCAGCGGCTTACCGGGCTTCCGGTGAAGCTCACACGCACTGTGGACTGTGGGTGGGGCCGCAGGCAGCCGGGCCGGCAGTGGTGAAGCTCCCGGTGAGTTCGCCAGTTCGCGAGAACGTTGCGGTCCATGTGATCGGGACGCCGTCTACGGCGATCGGGTTGTCCTGGGGTGAGCCGAACGATCCATCTGGGCGCACGAACTCGCCCCAGGTGGCCTCGAAGTTCTCCGGGCCGGAGCCGCCGTCGGGGCAGGCGTAGCTAAACGAGCCAGCGATGTGAGTGACCGCGCGCCCGCCGGCCGCCACGGTCAGCGTGAGCGTCCCGCCGGTGATGTTGGGGCCGGTGATCTGAGCGTTCCAGCGGCCGTCGGCGACGGCTGTCCGGGTTGCGCGGTGGACATGCCACGTCAGCCAGCGCGCCGGCCATCCGCAGCCAAATCGCTGCTCGGGCGAGGCGCTCGTGAGGGTGCCCGAGCGGCGAGTCGCGAACCGCCCCATGCGCTGCCACGAGCCTGAGACTCTTGCCACGCGCCCCGTCAGCGCGACGGTACCCGGCGGCGCGAAGAACGAGACGACCGGGTGCAGCCCGCCGGGACCGGCGTAGCCGACGTGGATCAGCGGCGCGACGTAGGCGTCGCTGGCAGCCGTCGGACACCCGCCGGGATAGCCGACTGCGATCTCGCTCGCCACGACGTGCCCACGGCGGCGGGCCAACGCGAACGACAGCGGCAGCCCGTGCGGGCCGGTCCCCTCCCAGTCGCCGGTCACGGGGACCGGGCTGGTCGCCCGCCGCGCCCGGCGCGCGGTGGCCGGCGTCCCGCCGGCGAGCAGCAGCGCCGCCGCCGTGAGCGCAGCCAGGCGGGGCAGCCAGCATGCACCGAGCGCACTCATTGCACTCGCCGCCCGTGGATCACGTTTGTGGCTCTCAACGTCCAGGCTCGGAGACCGCGACCACCGGGCTTGATCCCGGGCCGCCCCTTGCGGTCGTGCCGACGACGACGCACCGACTCGTCGACGCGCAGGAGACACCATTGAAGTAGCTGTTGCGGCCGGGCTTGCCCGTCACGTTGGCGAGCTGCCAGGCGGAGCCATTCCACTGTTCGGCCAGCGGCGCGGACGCCACCGTGCGAAAGCCGCGCATGCGCTGGCCGACCGCCCAGCAATTCGTGCTCGAGGCGCAGTCCACGCCGAAGATGAAGTTGCTCCCCTCCCTCGGCCCGTAGGGGATCGTGATCCTGCGCCAGGAGCGGCGCACCAGGTGGAGCGCGACCATGCTGGGACCTCGGGGCGGACTGGCTTTGCCCTGCCCGACGATCCAGCACTCCGTGGTCGCCCGGCAGGAGAGCGCGGGCGGCTGGTTGACATTGAACGCCGCCGGCAGCCGCACCAGCCGCCACCGGCTGCCGTCGAAGTGCTCGGTCACGTTCAGCGATCCGACCGCCCAGCAGTCGCGGGCCCCGGCACAGCTGATGGAGAGGAGATAGCTAAGAACCGATGGAGCGGAGGCCAGTGTGAAGCGGTGGCCGTTCCAGTGCTCGATCAGCGCGCTCGACGGCGTGTTCTCGGCCGCATGCGTCGCGCCGACCGCCCAGCAGTCGCGTGCCGAGACGCAGCTCACCGAGTTGAGCAGGTCCTCGCCTGGACCCGCAGGGCTGACAGTGCCCACAATCGAGAGCGAGCGCCCGTTCCACCGCTGCGCCAGGGTGCGGCTGCCCGTGCCTCCGACGGTGAGGCAGAACGAGCGGGAGGTGCAGGAGATCCCGCCCAGAGGCGCAGCTCCATGGTGACCCGCCACCCGCGTCCACGACCGGCCGTTCCAGCGCTCCAGGAACGTGCCCCCGTTGAACGTCCCCAGCGCATAGCACAGCGATCGCGAAACGCACGAAACGCCGCTCAGGGTCTCGCTCCGGCCCGCCAGCACGCGGGCCTTCAGCACGTCCCTGGCGTAGGTCCGGCCCGGTGACGATGGTCCGGGGGGCTTCGTGCCCGACCCGGGCGTCGACGGTGTGCCCTCCGTCTTCGCGGATATGACTGCCGAAGCGCCCGCGCCGGCGCTGTTGGTGGCCACCAGCTGCACGTAGTAGGTCGTGCCCGCGCTCAGCCCCCCGAGCATCGCCTGCACCGCTACCGCGCCGGAGCTGCCGGGCGGAGGCGTCATCGGCCCGCTGGTCGGAGTGCTCCGGCCCAGCGCCGGGGTGGTCCCGTAGTGCACCGCATAGGTCGTGGACGAGCCGTTCGGGTTGACCGTGCCCTGAACCTCGATCGAGTCGGTACCGGTCGCGGTGACCGACGTCAGCGTCGCCTGCGGCGGGCCTCCCTGCGCGAGCGCGACGCTTGCGGTCACGGCCGCAAGGACGCCCGCGACGATGCCGGCCGCGACTCTCGGTAGCTGGCCACGACGGTTCATCACGGCTTCCCTCCTTGTCGTGTCCTCAATGCACCGGCCTCGTGACCGCGAAAGCAGGGCCGCCGGCCCGGCTGCGGACCTCGCCGACCGCCATGCAGAACGACGCCGACGGGCACGAGATGCTCATCAGCTCAGCGCTTCTCGCCGGACCGATCACCTTCGCCACGTGCCACGCCGAGCCATCCCACTCCTCGGCCAGCGGCGATGTCTTCGGGAGCGGGGCGCCGGCCGACGCGGACCCCAGCGCCCAGCAGTCGCTGCCCGAGCCGCAGTCGAGGCCCTGAAGCACGACGCTGGCCTCTTGCGGCGCGGGCATGCTCGCCATCTGCCAGTGGTTGGCCGTACGGTGGAGCGCCGCCGGCTGACCGCCGGTTGCGCTGCTGGAGCCGACGATCCAGCAGGCGGCGAGCGTACGACACGAGACCACCTGGTCCTGGTACCGGCGGTTGCTGAACGGACCTGGAAGGCCGACAATCCGCCAGGAGCGCCCGTCGAAGTGCAGCGGCGCGATCGGGGTCGCGTTCAGCGGCGTTGCCGCCGCCCAGCAGTCTCTCGCCGACGAGCAGCTCACCGAGATCAGGTTTCCGTTTCGGGTCGGGGCCGAGGACCGTGACCAGGAGCGGCCGTTCCAATGCTCGACCAGCGTCCTGCCGTAGTCGTAGCCGACCGCCCAGCAGTCCCTTCGCGTCGCGCACGAAAGCACCTGGAGGCCCTCGCCGGGGTTCGCTCCCGGTTCGGGAGCCACGGCGGGCGGGCTGAACGCGCCGACTCCGGACCACGAGCGGCCGCCCCACCGCGCACCGATGACGCGCGCTCCCCGATCGGCGGTTCCGACCGTCAGGCAGAAGGAGGCAGACAGGCAGGACACCGCCAGCCAGCTGACTCGCCGCTGAACGGCGATCCGCCGCCACGACCGCCCGTTCCAGCGCTCGAAGAAGCTGCCGGTCGAATGCCCCGAGCCGAACGACCCGACAGCCATGCAAAACGAAACCGACGGGCACGACACGCCCACCAGCCCCGCATAGGGAAGGCCGACGCGCGGCAGCGCCCGCACCGCCAGCTCCTCGCTGGCCGCGGGCCTCTGCGCGACCGCGGCGCTCGCGCCAAGGCCCGCCAGGATGACCAACAGCGCCCCGGCGGTGGCGATCCGCGATAGATGGCGAAGACGATGCGTCATAAAGCCTGTCCTCCTCGCAGCCTCAGGTCACGGTTTGCGGTGCCCAACGCGCTCAGCCGCCGAACAGAATGGACGGCGGGTTTGCCGCCCCCTGGGCGCAGGTGGCGGAATCCGAGATGAGCTTGCGCGCCTGGGCCAGCACGTTGGCCAGGCCGCGGCGGATCACGGCACGGGCGTGGGCAATCGGATGTCGGTTGCCGGGAGCCAGGCGCCCCACCACGGGCACGTGGTGATACAGGTCCACCGCGCAGCTGGCCTGAAGGTAGAGGCCGCCGCCGCCGACCCCGAAGTGAGACACGATCTCCTCTCCCACGTTGTGAACGCTTGGGCTATAGACCAACGTCGTGCCCGCACCGCGCCCGAGAAACGCGTAGCCCCCGACCGGGATCGTCCAGCCATCCACGAACGAGTCGACTGCATGGTTTGTCGGGCGCGGGAAGCCGCGTGGGAGGCCCGCCGGGCCCACGTACCCATCGGCGACCGAGAAATCGGCCACCGCGGCCCCAAGCCCCAACCCGCCAGTGAGTGACACGAACACCGAGTGGTCGCGAGTCACGGTCAGCGTCGCGGTCGCGTCCCCGAGGAAGTCCACCCCGGAGATCGAATAGGCCTTGTAATCGGGTGGGCGATTGGGAGGAGCATTCAGCGCGAGCGCGCCGGTCAACGTGTCGCACGTGCCCCGAGCGACGAACTTCAGCGGCCCCCAACCGCTCCAGCTCACGCAGTGGGGTTCGACACCGACGTTGCGAGACTCGATGCTCCTGACCCCCGCGACATCCTTGATCTGGAGGCTGACCTGAAACACGCCAGACGTTGGGTATATGTGCGGGATCATGTGCCGCGGGAAGTAGTAGAGCCACAGCTTCGCGATCCGGCTCATCAGCTTCTTGCTCAGGTGGGAGTAATACAAGTCGAACGGCGGGACGATCCCCACCCGCGACGCATCCGCCCACAGGCGTTGGTCTCCCGGCCTGCGTTGCAGCTTGCGCAGCAGCGACATGATCGGGCGCCGCATGTAGGGGACGTCGTACACGGGGCTGGTGCCATCGCCAAAGTTCCACACGTAGCTCGAGATCGCGCGTTGCCCCGGTCCCGGCTGCCTGGGGATCAGCAGCGTAATCTTGCGCGCCGTCGCGGTCACCGGATTCGAGTAGAACTGGGCGATCGGATCGAGCGGGGCGATGCTTACCGCCACCTTGACCGTCCCCAGCCTGGCACCCGGCCTGCTGCGCACCGCAACCGAAGCGCTGCTGGACGAGGTCGTGGTGTACGTGTGGGTGGCGTCGACCTCGAACTCAAGTACCCGCCGCGGCCCCCGGAACCCTGCTTGGACGCGGCCGCTTGACCTCACCACAGCCGCCGAGGACTGGCCGTCGCCCCACGCCACCGACGCCCTGAAGTCCGACGCCCTGAGCGAGCCGTGCTTGGGCAGCGGCGTCGCGAAATAGGCAACGGTCTGGCGCACCGGCCTGCCGGTAACCCCCGAGATCCTCACCGGCGTGAGGCCGATCGCGAGATGGGATGGCGAGGCGGAAGGCGTCAGCAGGCGCACCTCGTTGTCGTTGGAGTCGGCCACGTACACATGCCCTGCGGCGTCGACCGCCACACCCCCGGGGAACGCGAGCTCGGCGCTCCTGGCGGGCCCCCCGTCACCGCAGCCGTCCGGCGGGCTGGTGCACGCCTTCGCGTGGCCAGCGATCGTGGTGATCGTCCCGGAGGACGCCACCATCCGCACCTCCTGATCGTCCATGTCGCCGATGTATACGTTGCCCGAGTCGACCGCCACACCGATCGGCCGGGTGAGCTCAGCGCTCGTCGCCGGCCCGCCGTCGCCACAGCCATACGGGTAGGTGCACGGCTTGCCGTCGCCGGCAAAGCGGGTGATCGTCCCCGACGGAGAGACCACCCGGACCTCGAGGTCGTAGGTGTCGGCGATGTACAGGTTGCCCGCCGAGTCGACCGCCACCCCCGAAGGGAAATCGAGCTCCGCGCTCGTCGCCGGCCCGCCGTCGCCACAGCCGTTGGGCGGGCCGCCCGCCGACTGGCAGGCGACGCCGTCGCCAGCGACCGTCGCGATCGTGCCGGACGGAGAGACCTCGCGCACCTTGTTGGCGCCGCTGTCGGCGATGTACACATCTCCCGCACCGGTGACCGCCACCCCGCCTGGCGCGTCCAGTTGTGCGCTCGTGGCCGGACCGCCGTCGCCGCAGGTGCTCGAAGGGTTCGCACAGGCGACGCCGTCGCCGGCGACCGTCGTGATCGTGCCGGACGGGGACACCATCCGCACCTCCTCGTCGCCGGTGTCGGCGATGTACACGTCGCCGGCCGAGTCGACCGCCACGGCGGCTGGGTAGTTGAGCTCGGCGCTGGTCGCCGGGCCGCCGTCACCACAGCCGGCCGCCGGACTGCGGCATCGCGTGCCGTCACCGGCGAAGCGGGTGATCGTCCCCGACGGGGAGACCATCCGCACCTCATTGTCACCGGGATCGGCGATGTACACGTCCCCACTGGCCTCCACCGCCACCGCGGTCGGCTCGTTGAGCTGCGCGCTCCTCGCCGGGCCACCGTCCCCGCAGCTAGGCGCCGTCCGGCAGATGCTGCCATTGCCCGCGAACCGGCTGATCGTGTACCCCGGTTCAGCGCTCGCGGCGGCGGGCAGCACCCCCACGATCACCGCGGCGGCCGCGCACGCTGCGGCGAGCCTACCAGGCTTGCCCTGTCGAAGCCGATCCATTCCTCGGTGATGCGGCTGTCGGCGAGGCGGGAGAA
Organism: Solirubrobacteraceae bacterium; assembly: GCA_035294545.1. Classification (GTDB taxonomy): domain Bacteria; phylum Actinomycetota; class Thermoleophilia; order Solirubrobacterales; family Solirubrobacteraceae; genus Palsa-465. The sequence goes on from DATGKS010000015.1 coordinate 9,620, forward strand.
CTCGTGGCTGACACGTATGCGTCTCCTCCGAACAGCCGCAAGTCTGCGCCGGAGGGCCCACGGCATACGGCTACTTCGTGCGTTCGCGCAGCGGCGCGACGAACTTGATCTTGTGGCATTTCGTGCCAGGGAACGTCGCCGTCCCGGTCGCCTTGCGCGGAGTGATCATGGCGTTAAAGATCATCCGCACCCGTCCTGCGCTGCTCTGCCCCGCGATCAGCTTCGCATGGCCCCTGAACGACAGCCTTCCCTTACGCAGGCGTGCCGTGATCGAGGCGTTCTTTGAGCCGGTGAAGCCCGGCATGCCAGGTCCTGGGGAGGGGACCGTGAACGTCCCGAGACACTTGTTGGAGACGTTGACAAGCGCCACCCCGGTCGCCCGATGAAGGTCGATATTGGCCGAATTCGGCACGTAATGCCTGGTCTTCGGCGAAACCGTGCTGTAGAAGCTGGAGTGCGCACCGATGGAATCGGCGAACGCCGCCGCGGGGATCGCCGCCGCCACCGACGCGGCCAGAGCAAAGCTCCTCCGCCTCGGGTTGAACCGAACGTTCACACTCTTCTCCTATGTTTGTGGCTGCAGTAGCCCAGTCGATTCCGTCCGCCCCGAACCCTGAACTTGGCCCCGTACGGCGAGCATCGTACGGTCGCCGCTTCCCGGTGTCAATTGCTGGATCCTTAAGCCGGTTTGGCCGCTCTCACATCCGCAATCGCGCCCGCCGGCTCCGCCGGACGACCAGACAGACAAACCCAGCACCCGTGCAGCGCAGGGCCACCGGCGACGGACGGTTCGGCACCCGGCGGCTGCCAATAGAAGGGCGCACTGCAACGTAGGAGTTGCGGGCGTCCGAACCGGCGCTCGACCGAGTGCCGCTCGCCGACGGAGCAGAAGCCGCGAAGCGCCGATTCGGGCCCCTTCAGGCTGCCGGTTCGGAACAACCGGAGCCTCGCCGACGCCGATCCCGCACATGACTGCGCTGCCAGCATTGCGGGTCCCTCGGTGCCCAGCTTCAGCTTCCCCCCTTCTCGCCAGATTCGGGTAGGGCGCATTGCCTGACCATGCGGCGTGCGTGCATGAGCATCGCATAGGCATAACGTCCTCGCCCCGAACCCGCGATATCCACGGGCAGCCCAAGCTCAGAGCGCAGCCGACCTGTCAGCCGAAGGTGCGGCGCAGGTCCTTGATCAGGACCATGAGGTGCAGCGGGTCGCTGCGTGATCGCGTGAATCCGAGGCGTTCGTAGAAGCTGGCGGCGCGGTCATCGCGGGCGTGGACGAGCATCGCGCGGGCACCGACGAGCTCTGCAGCTTGGAGGGTCCGCACGGCGGCGTCCGCCAGGAGCGCCCGTCCGTAACCCTTCCCCTGGAGAGACTGATCGACGGCAAGCCGCGCGAGCAAGATCACACCGATCGGGTGCGCGAGCATGCCGCGGGCGTGCCGCTCGGGGAGATCGCGGCGGTCGACTGCCGCCGGCGTCAGCGCGTAGTAGCCGAGCACCCGCAAGCCGTCCGCGAGCACATATGTGCGGGCGGTCCCGGAGGCATCGGCCATCCGCGCGAACCGGCGCAGCCATTGATCGAGCTCGCCGGCGCCGCTGTCGAGCGCGTCGAGTTGATGATCGCGCGCGAGCGGCGCGATCCGAAGGTCGCTCAAGGGGGTCAGATCAGCCGGTCGCGCAGTTCCAGACCGCGACGCAGTTCGGGCAGATCACGCGGCGGGCGGTCCAGCTCCGCGACGAACCGGTCCCAGTCCTCGGCGCTGAGGCGGAACTCGCGGCGATCGGCCAGCACGGCATCAGCCGCCGTCGAAGCGGCGCGCTCGACGAACGCGCTGGTGCTCACGCCGGACGCTTGCGCTGCCCGGCGGATCCTCAGGTCGGCCTCGGCATCGAGCCGCAAGTTCATCCGGGCAGTTCTCATGGCAGACATTGTACGTCATGGCGGGCAAGGCGCGCCGACAACGTCGCGCGCTCCCCACGATCGCTCCGCGCGGCGCGGACCTCGTAACTGGCCGCAGGTTCGCAAATCTGTACCCAGATCCACCCGAATTCCCCCGGAATCGAGCCGCAATCAGTCACAGGTCTCGGCGAAACGAGTAACTACCTGCAAAACCCCAGCATTCGAGTGCGTTGCCAGACTCATTCGCAAGCGGGAGGTCGCCGGTTCGACCCCCGGGCTCCACTGCTACTGCTCTTACTGCTACTGCGTCTACCACCATCACGAACGCCCTGCCTGGACCGGGGCGATCTCCGGTCGCGCCCGTGCGAGGCGGCGGCATCCGGCGTCGATTGCGCCTCCGTCCTCCGTTCGGGACGCGGTCCGCGGCCCGGTCGCGCCTCCCACGGGGATCCGCCGCATCGTCCCGCCGGTCGGCTCGCTGTGCGATCGTGGGTCAGCCGTACAGCGTCGGGTCCACCCGCACCGGCTGAAGCGTTCGTGCCCCGAGACCGTCGTCGGCGGCGGCGCGCTCCGCGGCCACCCGGGCCTCGGCGAAGCCGACGTCTCCGGCGCTCAGCGCATGCTCGATCACCGCGCGCAGGGCCTCGATCCGTGACGGCCGCCCGGAGAGGAAGGGGTGGCAGGCGAGCATGAACAGGCACCCATGGCGGCGCATCGCGTCGAGCTCCGCGATCCACATGTCGACCGCCTTGGAGGGGGCCGCGAGGATCTGGCCGATGTTCGGATCGGGCAGGTACGCGTACTGCTCCCAGTCGTCGAGGCTCCAGTGGCCGGGAAGCTCGATCACCTCGCCCTGGGTCGTCCGGAGCCGGTAGGGCCGGTCGTCGTCGAACAGGCTCGCGTCGTAGCGGAGGCCGTATTCGGCGACCAGCTCGGGAGTGCGCCAGCTCGCCTCCCAGCCTGCGGCCCGATGACCGGCCGGTCGCACCCCGAACCGGTCAAGCGCGGCGAGCGCTCGCTCGAAGTCCGCGCGCTCCTCGGACGCGGTGAGCGAGACGGCCGGGCGGTGCGTGTGGGTGTGGTGGCCGACTTCGTGGCCGGCCTCGAGGATCCGCTCGACCGCCTGGGGATGGCGCTCCGCGGTCAGGCCGGGCACGAAGAAGGTGGCGGGCAGCTCGTACTCCGCCAGGAGCGCGAGGATGCGGGGCACGCCGACCAGCGGCCCGTACGCCTGGTGGGTCATGACACTCGCATTCTCGGCGTAGCGCATTCCCTGAGCGAGGATTGGGGATTCCGCGTCGACGTCGAAGGTGAGGACCGCGAGCGCGGCGTCATCACCGAGCCAGCTCATGAGTTCCCTCGCCTCGGCGCCGGACGCGGACGCAGCTTCATCACGGGTTTCCTTTCATCTTCATGCTCGGGTACGGGTGGCGCCGCCACCGGGTTGGAGAATCTGACCGGCGAACGCCGATCCGCCGGGGCCGGCGAGGAACGCCACGGTCGCGGCGATCTCGGCGGGCTCCGCCACCCGGCCGAGCGGGATCCGCTCCGCATAGCGAGCGCGGATCTCCTCGCCGCTGACGCCCGCATCCCGCGCGTCGACGTCGAGCTGCGCGGTGTCGACGACCGATGGCGCGACGGCGTTGACCAGGATGCCCTCGGGGCCGAGCTCCCGGCCGAGGGTCTTGACGAGCGCGATCAGGCCCGCCTTCGAGGCTGCGTAGCCGGAGGCGTTCGGCCAGCCGATGACCCCCCATTCCGAGGTCATGACGACGATCCGGCCGTGTCCGAGACGCCGCATTCCCGGCAGCACGGCCTGAAGCAGGTGAAACGTCCCAGACAGGTTGACGTCGATCTGGTGCCACCACTTGCGTCGCTCAGCCGCGGCGAAGGCGCCCATCGACATGGCGGCCGCGTTGGCGACGCAGACATCGGCGGGGCCGAGCTTCGACTCCACTCGTGAGACGAGCGCCGCGATCTCGCCCGGCTTGGACAGGTCGGCCGCGACCGGGATGCCCTCGACCGCACCAGCAAGCTCATCGAGCTCCGAGTCGACCGCGAGATCGGTGACCGCGACGCGGGCGCCGAGAGCACCCAGCCGCAACGCGGTGGCCCGGCCGATCCCCCGGCGGGCGCCGGTGACGAGGGCGACGCTGCCCGTCAGCGGTGCGCCGGCCGCCACATCCCCGGCGGGCAGGTCCGTGGCGCGCGCGTCCCCGGCGCGCGCGTCCCCGACAGGCACGTCCCCGGCAGGCACGTCTAGATCACCGCCCCCGCGTTCGGCGACAGGATCTCGCCACAGAAGAACTGCTCGTCGCACACGAGGTGAGCCACGGTGTGCGCGACTTCCGCGGGGCGGACGAGCCGCCGCAGGGGAAGCGTCCGCAGGTACTCCGGGTCCCGCCACGGGGAGTCGGCGGCGAGCAGCGGCGTGTCGGTGGGACCTGGTGCGACCGAGTTGACGCGCACTCCGGCCGGCGCAAGCTCGACGGCGAGGGCCTTCGTGAGCCCGATGACCGCGCCCTTCGCCGCGGCGTAATGCGCGTCGCCGTCGCCACCTCCGAGGCCAAGCTCGGAGGTGATCGTCACGATGCTCCCCGCGCCGCGGGCGAGCATGCCGGGGAGCACCGCGGCGATGGCGTTCACCGTCCCACCGAGCAGCACCGCGAGCATTCGCTCCCACGCCGCCTCCGAGATCTCCGAGAACGGCATCATCTCGTAGTAGCCAGCCGCCGTCACGAGTGCATCGACCGGACCGAGCCCGTCCGCCAGGTCCGCCATCGCATCCGCGACCGCGGCCTCGTCGGCGACGTCCGCGCGGGCGGACCCATGAACCGGCACGTCCTCCGGCACCGCGTGGAGGTCGATGCCGCCGACCGCCCACCCCGCGCGCCTCAGCGTCGCGCACACCGCGGCGCCGATGCCGCTGGCGGCGCCGGTGACGATCGCGGTGCTCGCGCGGGTCACGGCTTCAGAGCGCCGGCCGTCGCCTTATCCGCGGCCGCCGGCGGCGGTTGCATCGACTCCGCGACCGCGCGCACGTGGCGCCCGCCGTCACGGAACGCCCACGCGCACAACAGCGCGCCCGCGACCCCGAGGATCCCGATCATGATGACCACGCTCCAGGCGAGATAGCCGGCACCGTAGAGGCTGGCTCGCGGCCACGCGATGTTGACGATCTCCACGAGCAGCCAGGGCGCGGCGATGTAGGTCACGAGCTTGCCGGAGCGGCCGAGCGAGAATCGCCCCGGGATCCAGCGCCCGCGCAGCCGCAGGTACGCCAGCCCGAACACGGGCAGGGCGAACGCGGTGTAGAAGCCGATGTTCGTGAACGCGATGAGGACCGCGTACACGTTCGTTCCGCTCAGGAACGGCAGCCCGGCGGCGACGATCGCGGTGAGCAGGATGGCCGCGTACGGCAGGCGCTCGGTGCGGGTGAGCCTGACGAGGAAGCGATGACCGGGGAGCGTGCGATCGCGCGCGCTCGCCCAGATGCACCGCGTCACCGCGGACTGCACGGCCAGGAAGCTGGCGAGGAAGCCGATCAGGAACAGCACCTGGAAGCCGCGGGCGGCGCCCGAGCCGAGGTGTGCGGTGAGGGTGGCCGCGATCGGATCGGCCACCCTGCCCGCCATCACGGCCTTCAGATTCGGGATCGCCAGATCGAACGCGAGGCCCGAGTACAGGACGATGAGGCCGACGCACAGCAGACCGAGGAAGATCGCCTTCGGAACGTCGCGCTCGGGCTCGTGAGCCTCCTCCGCGACCGAGCCGGCGGACTCGAATCCCAGGAACGACCATCCGACGACCGCGATGGCGGCGATCAGCGGTCCGCCGATCCACGATCCGCCGTGAGCCACGCCGGCGCCGTTCACCAAGGAGCCGATCGGGTTGGTCTGGTAATGGACGAGCAGCAGCGTCCCCAGGCCGATCGAGCCGATCACCTCGCAGGCGAGGCTGAGGCTGAGGAACACCTTGAGATAGATCCTGCCGGTCGCGTTGATCGTGGAGGCGAACGCGACGAGGCCGACGGCGACGAGCGCCTGAGCGAGGTGGCCCGGCCCGACGACGCCGGCCGCTCCCAGCAGGAAGCCGCTCGCCCCGTAGGCGAGAGCCGCGAGCGCGATCGTCAGGCCCCAGATGTATGCCCAGGCGGTGAACCAGCCGTAGCGCGGACCGATCGCGTGCCGGGCCCACTGGTAGACGCTGCCTGCCATCGGCCATCGGGAGGCGAGCTCGCCGAACAGCAGCGCGACGAGCAGCTGCCCCACGAGAACCGGCAGGAACGCCCACCAGAAGCCCGGACCGGCGAGCGCGACGATGATCGACAGAACCGTGTAGAGCGCCACGATCGGCGAGATGTCGGCGAACGCGAGCGTGAACAGGGCGCGCGCTCCGAAGCCGCGCTTCAGTGTCAGCGGCGCGGGCGTCGCCGGGTGCTCGGGGGCACGGCTCATGGTCAACCCACCTCCGTCGGGGTCCTCGGCGCGGATGCCGGATCTGGGGCGAGCGCCCGGAGCGCGAGCATCTCCCACGCGACCGTGGCCGCGAGCAGCGCCGTCGGCTGGCCCGGGGAGTCGTACGGAGGCGAGACCTCGACGCAGTCGGCGCCCACCAGCCGAATGCCGCGCAGCGCCCGCACGTACCTGAGCGCTTCGGCCGAGGTGGGCCCGCCGGCCTCGGGCGTCCCGGTTCCCGGCGCGAACGCGGGATCGACGAAATCGACGTCGAAGCTGAGAAACGCCGGCGCCTCGCCGACCCGCTCCCGGACGAGCCTCGCCAGTCCCTGCGGCCCGATCGCGCAGAGCTCCTCGAAGTCGACGACGCGGAAGCCGAGATCGGCCGCGATCTCTCGGTCTCGCCGGCTGTACAGCGATCCTCGCATCCCCGCCTGCACCGATCGCTCCGGAGCGATGACGTTCTCCTCGGCGGCCCGCCGGAAGGTCGTTCCGTGCGTGTAGCGCTCGCCGAAGTATTCGTCCCAGGTGTCCGCGTGCGAGTCGAGATGGATGAGCGACAGCGGACCGTGGCGGGCCGACAGCGCGCGCAGCTCGGCGAGCGTGATCGAATGGTCGCCGCCGAGCACGAGCGGGAAGATGTCCCGGTCGGCGAGTGGCGCAAGGCCCGCGGTCACGAGCTCATAGGTCTGGTCGATGTTGCCGGGGACGACCGGGAGATCGCCCCGGTCCACGCACGACAGCCGCTCGAAGATCTCGACGTCCTGGAGCGGGTTGTAGGGACGCAGCAGTCCGGAGACCGCGCGGATCGCCTCCGGCCCGAAGCGTGTGCCGGCGCGAAAGCTCGTGGCGGTATCGAATGGAACGCCGAGGACGGCGGCGTCCACGCCGTCAAGCTCGCCGACATGGGGCAACCGCATGAACGTGCGGATGCCGGAGAACCGCGGTGACCGCTGGCCGTCCAGTGGGCGATATCGATCGTGCGTCACGTTCGCTCCCTCCTCGGTCGGCATTGAAGCGGGCGGCCCGGATCGGCGACAAGTGGAAGAACCCACTCATTGGCTGCGCAGATTTAGAGGATCCTCTAGCCTGCGCGCGTGCGACTTCAGGAGCTCGTCGACCTCGAAGCGCTCGGGCTGCAGGTGCGCGCGTGCGCGTCGGGGCTCACGCGCCGCATCGTCTGGGTGCACACGACCGAGCTGCGCGATCCCACGCACTACCTGAGCGGCGGCGAGCTCATCCTCACGACGGGCGTCTGGCGCCACCGCCGCGCGGACTCCGAGCGCTTCGTCTCCGCGCTCGCCCGGGCGGGCGTGGCCGGACTCTGCTACGGGCTGCCGCGGCCGACCGCGCGCGCCTGCCCGCGGGACCTCGTCGAGGCCTGTGAGGGCCATCGACTGCCGCTGCTGGAGGCCTCCTACGACCTGCCCTTCATCGCGATCGAGCGGGCGGTCGTGGAATCGTTCGCGAAGGAGCGAGAGGAGTCGCTGCGCAGCGTCATCAATCGCAACGACACGCTCCTGCGGGCGGTCGTCGGGGGCGGTGGAGCCGGCGCGATCCTCTCACTCCTCACCGAGGTCACCGGCGCGCCGGCGTGGCTGATCCTGCCCGGCGGGCATCTGGCGGCCGCCACCGCGCCCTGGCCCGCGGGCGAGCGGCCGATCGACCTGTGGCGCCGCGTCCGCGAGGCGCGGACCTCGGCCGCCCCGGCGACGGTCGCCGGCAGGGACGTCACGGTCTACATCCTCGCCTCGCTCGGAGGCGAGCCCTCCTATCTCGTCCACGGCCGGGACCATTCGGCGCTGTCGATCGAGGAGCGCTCGGCGGTCGGGCAGGCGCTTGCGTTCCTCGGCCTGGAGATCGCGCATCGGCAGGTGCTGACCGTCACCGAGCGCCGCCTGGCCGCTCATCTGCTTCGCCTCGTCGACGCCGGACAGGCCGACGAGACGGAGATCGCGACCCGGCTGCACGCGTTGGGCGTCGACACCCGAGGGCCGCTCGGGGCATTCGTCCTCGGCGCTCAGCCCGCCACCGACACCGAGGTGGACGTCCAAGCGGACGTGCTCCGCGGATACCTCGCGGGCAACGGCGTATCCGCGGTCGTCGCGCGCACCGCACGCGACACCGTCGCGTGCGTGTTCGGCTGGAACGACGGCGAGCCCGGCCTCCTGAAGCTCGCGCGCGGGGCTCTGGACGCGCTTGACGACGTGTGCGACGAGGCGGCCATCGGGGTGGGAGCGCTCGCCGACGACATCTCCTCCCTGCACCCGAGCCTCGTCCAGGCGCGACACGCCCGGCGGGTGGCCGCCCGCCGATCGGCGGGCGCGCGGATCGTCTCGAGTCGCGAGATCGACACGAGCGGCCTGCTCCTCGACCTCCACGACCGAGAGCTGCGCGCGGCGTTCGCGTCCGCCGTCCTCGGGCCGCTCGAGCGGCACGATGAGCGCCATGGCACCGACCTGCTCAGCACCGTCGCCCGCTTCCTCGACTCCGGCGGCCGATGGGAGCCGACGGCGCGGGAGCTCGGCGTGCACGTCAACACGCTGCGCAATCGGCTCGCGCGCGTCGAGAGCCTCACCGGTCGCGACCTGGCCTCCACCGAGGATCGGGTCGATCTCCACCTCGCCCTGCGAGTCCGGCGCGTCTGCGGCGGGCTCCGCGACCGCACCGCGCGGTCGGCGGTGCAGCGCGGCTGAGGGCGCGTGAGGTCGCGATCGTGCGCCGCTCAGCCAGCGCGCGCTGATCGCCTCAGAGGGTCGATCAGTGTGCGCCGGCCTTCGCGTACGTCTCGATGTGTGCGGCACTGTTGACCAGAACGGCCGGGTAGTGTTTACTCATGATGCACACAACGGCGAACCGAGGGAAGGAACGGAATGGCGAACATCGCGTCGCGCGGCTCGACGATGGCCGTGGACTGGGAGCAGCGCATCGATTTCGCGCGACTCCGGGCGGATCGCATGCGCCGCGCGCAGGAGGCGCTCCGTGCCTCGGACCTCGGCGCGCTGCTCCTGTTCGACCCGAACAACATCCGCTATGTGACGAGCACGCACATCGGCGAGTGGGCGCGCGACAAGAATGCACGCTTCGCGCTCCTCGCACGCGACGGTGAGCCGATCCTATGGGACTTCGGGTCCGCGGCCCGCCATCACCAGCTGTACGCGCCCTGGCTGCCCGCCGAGAACTGCCGCGGCGGCGTCTCGCCGATGCGGGGCGCGATGCCCGATTCCACCGGTATTCCCGACACGCTCGCCGCGTCGGTCAAGCGCGAGCTCGAGGAGCGAGGGCTTGGCACCGAGCCCCTGGGGATCGACATGACCGACATCGTGACGCTCAACGCGCTGCACCGGATCGGGGTGCCGACCGCGGACGGCTCGCAGGTGATGCTCGCGGCGCGCGAGATCAAGACCGAGGAGGAGGTCGCGCTGCTCGACCATGCGGCCGGCATCGTCGACGCGGTCTACGAGCGCATCTACGAGGTGCTACGGCCCGGTGTCACCGAACGGCACGTCGTCGCCGAAGCGCAGCGGCTGCTGTTCGAGCTCGGGTCCGAGCAGGTCGAGGCGATCAACGCGGTCTCCGGAGATCGCTGCAACCCGCATCCGCACGTGTTCTCCGATCGACTGCTGCGTCCGGGCGACCAGGCGTTCTTCGACATCATCCACTCATTCATGGGCTATCGGACGTGCTACTACCGGACGTTCAGCGTCGGTGGGGCCAACCAGGCGCAGCTCGACGCCTACAAGCAGTGCCGCGAGTGGCTCGACGAGGCGATCGAGCTCGTGCGCCCGGGCGTCACCACCGATCAGATCGCCGCGGTGTGGCCGTCTGCGAAGGAGCTCGGCTTCCCCGACGAGGCGTCGTGCTTCGGGTTGCAGTTCGGCCACGGCCTGGGGGTCGGGCTGTACGAGTCGCCGATGATCTCCCGGCTGCACAGCTTCGACGATCCGGTCGCGATCAAGCCGGGGATGGTGTTCGCGCTGGAGACCTATTGCCCGGCGAGCGACGGCGTGTCGGCCGCGCGGATCGAGGAGGAGATCGTCGTCACCGCGGACGGGAACCGGATCATCACCCGCTTCCCGGCGCAGGAGCTGCTGGTCGCGGGGCGCACGTACGTCCGCGGCGCCGACCTCGTCGGGTCCGACGGCGGCGTTCCCTCGGCCGCGGCGATCTGATCCTTCATCTGGTGGTGCGGGCGTCGCCGGAGCGGCCGACCACGAACCACAGTGCCTCGACAGGCTCGTCGCCCACCGTCGCCAGGCGATGGGGAATCGTCGATTCGAACGAGATCGAGTCGCCCGGGTGGAGCAGATGGCTGTCGAACCCGACCGTCACCTCGAGCACGCCGCTCAGCACGTGGCCGTACTCCCGGCCCGAGTGGCGAATGAGGTCGCCTTCCGAGGAGGCGCCACCGGGCTCGTAGACGACGTACAGGAAATCCACGAGCGGATCGGAGTGGTCGGTGAGGCGTTCCCAGCGGACGCCCGAGCCAAGATCGATCCGCCTGCGCTCGTTCGGGTGAACGACGCGTCGCGGACCGAGCGATGGGACGATCGGGTGCGCGTCACGCTCCGCGTCGAGCAGTCGCAGGCCCGCGTTCACGTCGGTGGTGTCGCCGCGCCCGGACGGCCCGGCCTGTGCGCCGGCTGTTTTGCCCTCGACCTCCGAGTCGGAATGCGCGGCCGCGAACAGCTCGTCGAGCGAAAGCCTCAGCTCCGTGGTGATCGCATACAGGGTGCCGACCGACGGGGTGGCCTTGCCGCGCTCGATCTGAGAGATGAGGCTCGGCGACACCGCCAGGCGACGCGCGAGCTCCCGGACCGAGATGCCGAGTGCAGCCCGGCGAGCTCGGATCTGCTCTCCGAGGTCGGGGAAGGCGCTGCGCTCCGGGGATGCCTCGGGCTCGACGCTCACGGGCGGAGTGTATCCGAGCTACCGACCTGTGCGATGTGTATTGACAGACCGCCGCGGCTGTGTAGTATGCTTGAACTCCGAGGGGAGGAGGCCGAGGACAGGCCGCTCTCGGACCGACCGCGAACGCATGTCTGCCGACGATCCCATCGCACGTCCTTCGTCCCCGCAGCCGGCGAGGAGCGCCGACACGGTGCGGTCGCGCCTGCGGGTGAGCGGCGCCTCGGTGCCGATCGTCGCAGCCACGATCGGCCTGTTCGTCGTCAGCGCCGTCTTCGAGCCCGACAGCGTGCGGCACTCCGCCATCCTCGGGATGCTGCCGCTCGCGGCCGTGCTGGCAATCCTCGCGATGGGGCAGACGCTCGTCATCCAGCAGGGCGGGATCGATCTCTCGGTGCCGGGCATGGTGTCGCTCACGCTCGTGCTCGTCACCCACTATCCGGGCGGCAACAGCAGCCGACTCGCGGTCGCGATCGTCCTGGCGTTCGTTGCGACGATCGCGGCCGGACTGCTCAGCGGATTCATCGTCAGCTATGTGCGAGTGACGCCGATCGTCGCCACCCTCGGGATGAACGCCGTCCTGTACGGCTTCGTGCTCCAGATCTCGGGCGGCAATCCGACGAGCACGACCAACGCACTGTCGAACTTCGCCGGAGGGCGGGTCGGCGGCATCCCGACGGCGGTGATCATCGCGGTCGTTCTCGCGGCGATCACCGCGCTCATCATCAAGCGCACGGTGGTCGGCCGCCGCTTCGAGGCGGTCGGCTCGAGCCTGCTCGGCGCGCGGGCCGCCGGTGTCGAGGCGCGCCGGTATCAGCTCGCGGCCTACGCATGCGCGGGCCTGCTCTACTGCGCCGGCGCCATCCTGCTCGGAGGGATCCTCGGAACTCCGAATCTGTTCCAGGGCGACTCCTACCTGTTGCCCTCGGTGGCCGCTGTGGTCCTCGGCGGCACCTCGCTGCTCGGAGGCCGCGGGTCAGTCATCGCCACCGCGGTCGCCGCGCTCTTCATCAGCCAGCTCGATCAGTTCGTGCTGGTCCTGGGCGCAAGCAACGGCGTCCAGAATCTCGTCGACGCCGGCGCCCTCGGCATCGGGCTGGCGATCTACAGCGTGCCGTGGCGTCGTTTCCGCCGACGCCGCGATGAGGGCGGCGCCCGGAGCGCGACGCGCTCGGGGCAGATCGGATCGGAGCCGTCGGGCTCGGTCAGTGCCGGCGCGACGGTCGCGTCGGGCTCGCAGAAGTGAGACAACGAAAGTGGAGAGGGAAATGATGGGGAAGGCACAGAGGACGTTCGCGGTCGCGCTCGCCGGAGTCGTGGCCGTCGCGGTGGCGGCCTGCGGGACGGCCGGCTCGTCGGGAGGAGCCTCGTCAGGAGGCACGAACGCCGCTCACGTGGGCTCCAGCCACGTGGCTGGAGCGCCATCCTGGTGCGGTCGGAAGAAGATCGTGTTCGGGCTGGCCGATGGCTTCGGCGACAACAACTGGCGAAAGATCACCGTCGGCGAGGCGCGCGCGGAAGCGGCCAAGTGCCCGTCGATCACGAAGTTCGTCTACACCGACGGCCAGGGCAACACCCAGGAGGCGATCTCGCAGATTCACAGCGACGTCGCCAACGGCGTCAATGCGCTCGTCGTCTTCCCGGACGCGGGCAAGGCCGTGCTGCCGGCGATCACCCAGGCGTACAAGGCCGGTGTGGTCACCGTTCCGTACCGTGTCTTCCCCGGCGGGAAGGCGGGTGTCAACTACGACGCGTACATCTCCACCAACTTCGCGCAGGCCGGCGAGCTGTGGGGAAACTGGCTCGACAAGGCGCTGCACTGCAAGGGCAACGTCATCAATCTGGGCGGTCCTCCCGCGAACACCCAGAGCCTTGCGGAGTACCAGGGCCTCAAGAAGGCGACCGCCAAATGCCCGGGCATCCACATCATCGGCCAGACGCCCTACTACGTCACCAACTGGGATCCCGCGCAGACGCAGAAGGTGCTCACGGCGGTGCTCGCCAAGTACCCGAAGATCAACGCGATCACGACCGACTTCGGCGCCGCGCTGGCGAGCTCGGCAAGTGCATTCACCCAGGCGGGACGCAAGATTCCCGCGGTCGCCACCGAGGACTCCAACCAGCTCTCCTGCATGCGGCAGAAGGACGTCAAGACCGATCCGCAATTCCAGCTGTTCACGGTCGATTCGCAGAACTGGATGGTGCGCACCGCGGTCGACTGGGCGGTCGCCAAGGCGACCGGCGGCAAGCTGCCCGCGTCGACGGTCGTGCCGCAGAAGCCGTTCGAGAACTCGCTCACCGGCAAGCCGCACCCGGTCGAGTGCGATCCGTCGATGCCGCCCGACGCGATCCTGTCCTCCCACCTGAGCCACGCGGCGCAGCTGAAGGCGCTCGGACAGACGGGATTCAAGGGCTGACGCGACCAGGCGGGGCGGTCAGCGCGCCGCGGTGACCGCCCCCCGATCCTCCGCCCCCCGATCCGAGCCTCAACCACTCCCGACCAGACCCACGACATGTCTATGGCCACCGTCACCGACACGCGCACCGTCCTTCGGCTCACCGACATCTGGAAGCGGTTCCCCGGCGTCGTCGCGCTCCGCGGCGTCTCGCTGGAGCTGCGCAGCGGAGAGGTCCATGCGCTGCTCGGCGAGAACGGCGCCGGAAAGTCGACTCTGATGGCGGTCGCGAGCGGGGCGCTCACCCCGGACGAGGGCACGATCGCGATCGACGGGCAGCCGATCGATCACCTCACACCCGGCGAGGCCCGCGCTCACAGGCTCACGATCGTGCACCAGCATCCAGCGGTCGTCCCGGACCTGACCGTCGCCGAGAACCTGGCGCTCGCCTCCCCGCACGTCCGCCCGACAGCGGCCTGGATGCGCGAGCAGCTCGAGAGGGTCGACCTGAGCGTGTCGCTCGGGACCCGGCTCGAGCGGCTCACGGTCGCGCAGCGCCAGCTGCTCGAGCTCACCAAGGCGCTCGCGATCCAGCCGCGGGTGCTGATCCTCGACGAGCCGACCGCGCCGCTCGGCGCCGACCGGGTCGCGCTCGTGTTCTCGCTCGTGCGGACGGCCGCCGCACAGGGCACGGCGGTCGTCTACATCTCGCATCGCCTGGCCGAGGTGCGCCAGATCGCGGATCACGTCACGGTGATGCGCGACGGCGCGGTCCGCGGCAGCGCGCCGATCGAGGAGATGTCCGACGAGGAGATGCTCCGGCTGATCGTGGGCCGCGAGGTGTCCGCGACGTTCCCGGAGAAGCGCGGCGCGCGAAAGGCCGGCGAGGGGCTGCGAGTGAGCGGCCTGTCGAACGGCGCCTTTTCGGAGGTCGATCTCGTTGTGAGACCCGGGGAGATCGTCGGTGTGGCCGGGATCGCGGGCAACGGCCAGTCCGAGTTCCTGCGAGCGCTCGCCGGGCTTGAGCCGGCGAAGGGGGAGGTGACGCTCGACGGACGGCCGCTGCGGCTCGGCAACCCGGTTGCGGCCCAGCGCGGCGGTGTCGCCTACATGCCCGCCGACCGGCATGGTGAGGGGCTGTTGATGGGACTCTCCGTTCGGGAGAACGCAACGCTCGCCTCGCTGCCACGGTACGTGCGCGGCGGTCTCGTCTCCCGGCGCGCCGAGGTGTCGGCCGTGACACGGCAACGCGACCGGCTCGGCATCAGGACCGCGTCGCTGGAGACCGAGGTGAACACCCTGTCGGGCGGCAACCAGCAGAAGGTCGTGCTTGCCCGCGCGATGCTCTCGGACCCGAAGCTGGTGCTCGCCGACGAGCCGACGCAGGGTGTCGACGTCGGCGCGCGGGCTGAGATCTACCGGATCCTGCGGGAGCTGGCGGCCGGTGGCGTGCCGGTGCTCATCGTCAGCTCCGACGGGCTGGAGCTGGAGGGCCTGTGCGACCGAGTCGTCGTGTTCTCTCGCGGCGCCGTCGTGGCCGAGCTCTCAGGCGCGCAGGTGAGCGATGAGGAGATCGCCAGGGGGATCGTCACCGCGACCTCGATGCGCAGCGCGGAGCGCGCGCCGGCACGTGAGCACACGAGCCGGCGGGAGGGCGTGCGCCGCTTCCTGTCAGGCGACTACTTCCCGAGCATCGTGCTCGCGCTCGTGATCGTCGGCCTTGCGCTCTACACCGACGCCGTCAACGCGCGGTTCCTGGCGACCTTCAACGTCAGCACGCTGCTCGTGCTGATCGCCGCGCTCGCGTTCATCGGATATGGGCAGGCGATCGTCATCATGACCGCGGGGATCGACATCTCGGTGGGACCACTGTCCGGGCTTGTCGTCGTGATCGCCTCGTTCTTCCTCACCGCCGGCAAATCGACCCCGACGATCGTGCTCGGGCTGCTCATCATGCTCGGGGCCTCGCTGGCCACCGGGCTCATCAACGGTCTCATGATTCGGATCGGACGCTTCACCGCGATCGCTGCCACGCTCGTCACCTACATCGGCCTGCAGGGGATCTCGCTTCTGCTGCGCCCGTTCCAGGGCGGCTACATCGCTGCGAGCATCACGAACGCGATCCAGATCACGAGCGGCCCGATCCCGCTCGCGTTCGTCGTCGCGGTGATCATGGCGATCGTGCTGGAGGTCGGCTTGCGCCGCACCCGCTGGGGCCTCGCGCTGCGGGCGGCCGGGTCGCGCGAGGACTCCGCGCACCGGCTCGGCGTTCGCGTCGACCGCACGATTGTCGGCGCCTACATCGCCTGCTCCGCGCTCACGTTTCTCGGCGGGCTGATGCTGATGGCACAGGTCGGCGTCGGCGACCCGACGCAGGGGGTCACCTACACGCTCGCCTCGATCACCGCCGTCGTGCTCGGGGGGGCGAGCCTGTTCGGCGGCCGCGGCTCGTTCATCGCCACGCTCCTCGGCGCGATCCTCATCCAGGAGACGATCAACGCCACGACGTTCCTCGCGCTCGACCAGGCATGGCAGTACTGGTTCCAGGGGGTCTTCGTGCTCGTCGCGGCGATCGCCTATACGCTCGCCCGCCGCAGCGGAAGGATCGCGTGACGATGACCGAGCAGACCCTCGACGGGCGCGTCGCCGTTGTGACCGGCGCCGGCGCCGGGATCGGTCGCGGGATCGCCCGGGTGCTCGCCGCGCGGGGCGCGAGCGTCGTGCTCACCGACATCGACGGAGAGCGGGCGCGCGAGGCCTCTGAGGAGCTCGGTGGGACTGGGCTTGCCCACGACGTCACCGACTGGCAGGCAAGCGTGCGCGTCGTCGACGCCGTCCTCGCCGACCACGGCCGGATCGACGTGCTCGTCAACAACGCCGGCGTGTCGAGGTCGGTTCCCTTCCATGAGCTCGACGAGGCCGAGTGGGACCGCGTGCACGACGTCAACGTCAAGGGCGTGTTCCTCACCACCCGAGCGGTCGTGCCGCACATGATGGAGCGACGCGCGGGATCGATCGTGTCGATCTCCTCGATGGTCGGCAAGGAGGCGATCCCGCTGTTCGTCCACTACAGCGCCTCCAAGTTCGCGGTGCTCGGCCTCACCCAGGGTCTGGCGAAGGAGATGGCGCCCTACGGGGTGCGGGTGAACGCGGTCTGCCCGGGCGTCGTGCGCACGCCGCTGTGGGATCCGTTGCTCGACCAGCTCGCGCAGACGAAGGGGATCTCCCGCGAGGAGGCATGGGGCGAGTTCGTCGCCGACATTCCCCTCGGACGTCCCCAGGAGGTGGAGGACATCGGCGAGATGGTCGCCTTCCTCGCCTCGGACCTCGCGAGGAACATGACCGGCCAGGGAATCAACGTCACCGGCGGACAGCAACTGCACTGATGAACGCGACACGGAGGATCTCATGAAGGCACTCGTCTTCCAGGCACCCGAGCGCGCGGAGGTCGTCGATGTCGACCGTCCGGTGCCGGGGGCCGGGGAGGTGATCGTGCGCTCGCGCGCGGTCGGGATCTGTCACTCGGACTTCGAGCTCTACGAGGGCCGCTACATCATCCCGGTGCGCTATCCGGTGGTGCCCGGGCACGAGTGGTGCGGCGAGGTCGCCGAGCTCGGGCCCGACGTCTCCGGCCTGAAGGTGGGTGACCGGGTCGTCGGCGAGTGCGTCGTCGGCCCGGAGGGACGTGACCACTTCGGGTTCTCGATCGACGGCGCGAACGCCGAGTTCTTCCGCGCCCGCGCCGAATGGCTGCACGTGCTCCCCGAGGAGCTCTCCGACACCGCGGGGGCGCTCGTCGAGCCGTTCTCGGTCGCCTACGCGGCCGCCCGCGCCGCCGGCCGGATCGACCCCAGCGATCGCGTCGCGGTCATCGGCGGCGGGCCGATCGGGCTGCTTTGCGTTGCCGCCGCGGCCGGCGGCAACGCCCCGGTGACGATGATCGAGCCCCAGTCCTCCCGGCGCGCGTTCGCGATCGACCTCGGTGCCCGGCAGGCCCTCGACCCGACCGAGGCCGGGTTCGCCGAGCGCGTCGCGGAGCTCAATCGCGGTCGCGGGTTCGACGTCGTGATCGAGGCCGCGGGGGCGCCTGCGGCGATGGCGAGCGCCCTGGAGCTCGCCGGGATCGGCGCCCGGGTCGTGTTCGTCGGGATCTCGATCGGCAACCCCACGCCGGCCGACCTCGGGCTCATTCAGTCCAAGGCGCTCGCCATCCGCGGGATCATCGGCTCCGCGGGCCTGTGGCCCCAGACGATCCGCTTTCTCGCCAGCGGCGCCGTCGACCCGACGGCGATCGTCACCGCGCAGTTCCCGCTCGCCGACGCGCTCGCCGCGCTCCGGGCCGCGCGGGACACCGCGGCGAACGTCAAGGTCCACATCCAGAGCGCATGAGGGCCGCCGTCTACCGAGGCCCGGGAGAGCTCCGCATTGAGCAGGTCCCGGAGCCGGCCGATCCGGGGCCGGGCGAGATCGTCATCGCGGTCCGCCGGGCCGCCATCTGCGGGACCGACTCCTCGGAATGGGCGCACGGCCCGCTGCTCGCCGTCCCGCCGGTCATCCTCGGCCACGAGTTCACCGGAGTCGTCGCGGCGACCGGCCCGGAGGTGAGCGGCCTCGCCGTCGGGGACCGGGTCGTCTGCGGCTCGGGGATCTCCTGCGGGGAGTGCGAGTGGTGTCGCGCCGGGCGGACGAACCTGTGCGCGCGCTATCGCACGATCGGCCTGCACGTCGACGGCGGCCTCGCCGAGTACGTCTCCGCGCCCGCGCGCATCTGCCTGCCGGTCCCCGACGCGGTCTCCGACGACGCGGCGGCGATCGCCCAGCCGCTCGCGGTCGCGCTCCACGCCGTGCGGCGCAGCGGGGTGCGCGCCGGTCAGTCCTGTGCGGTGATCGGCGTCGGCGGGATCGGTGCCTTCATCGTCGCCGGTGCGGTCGCCGCGGGGGCGGTGCCGCTCGCCGCCCTCGACGTCGACCCCGAGCGCCTGCGCACCGCGGAGCGGCTCGGCGCCACCGTCGCGCTCGACGCGCGCGGGCGCGCGATCGACGAGGTCATCCACGAGGCGGTCGGCCCGGACGGCGCGGACGTCGTCATCGAGGCGAGCGGCGTCCCGTCCGCGCCCGCCGCGGCGATCGCGGCGGCCAAGCGCGGCGGCCGAGTGCTCATCGTCGGGCTGCAGTCCGCGCCGCGCGAGCTCGACCTGCTCGCGATGGCCGTCCGGGAGGTGGAGCTGTCTACGACGCTCGCCCACATCTGCGACGTCGACCTGCCCGAGGCGCTCGCGCTGCTCGGCGCCGGCGAGCTCGCCGCGGCGGTCACCGACCGGGTGATCGCGCTCGAGGACCTCGTCGAGGAGGGCATCCGGCCGCTCGCCGCCGGAGCGGTCTCGGGGAAGATCGTGGTTGCGCCGTGAGGGTCGCGCTGCTCGGCCTCGGTCGGATGGGGGCGCCGATGGCGCACGCGCTGCTGCGCGGCGGCTTCCCGCTCACCGTCCACAACCGCACGGTGGACCGCGCGCGGCCGCTCGCGGAGGCGGGCGCCGACGTGGCGACGACCCCCGCCGAGGCCGCGGCGGCGGCGGACGTCATCATCACGATGCTCGCCGACGGCGACGCGGTCGCGGCGGTCATCGAGGGCCCGGACGGGGTGCTGGAGGGCGCGCGGGGCGGGAGCACCTGCATCGAGATGTCGACGATCGGCCCGGCGCGTGCCCGCGGCCTCGCCGAGCGGACGGCGCAGCACGGGGTGACGCTGCTCGACGCTCCGGTCTCCGGCAGCGTCGCGCTCGCCGAGAGCGCGACGCTCACGACGCTCGTCGGGGGCGACCGGAGCCGCTTCGAGCAGGTGCGCCCGGTGCTCGCTGCGATGACCCGCGCGCAGCTGTGGCTCGGACCCTCGGGTGCCGGGGCGGCCATGAAGCTCGGGCTGAACGGCCTCATCGCGGCGACCAATCAGGCCGTCGCCGAGGCGCTCGTCGTCGCCGAGCGGTGTGGGATCGACCGCGCGCTCGCCTACGAGGCGATCGTGCAGAGCGCGGTCGGCTCCCCGTTCGTGCAGTACAAGCGCGAGGCGTTCGTCTTCCCGAGCGACGGGCCGGTCGCGTTCCCGCTCTCGCTTATGGAGAAGGACCTCGAGCTCCTGGAATCGCTCGCGGGCACGCTCGGACTCGAGCTCGCCGCCGCCCGCGCGAGCCGGGAGGCGATCGCCGCGGCCCGGGGCTCGCAGGGCGATGACGTCGACCTCGCCGCGGTCGCCCAGGCGCTGCGGGAGACGGCGAGGGGGACGATCGGATGAACGGCCAGCACCACGTTGGCATCACGGTGTCCGACATCGATCGCGCGCTCGACTTCTACCACGGCATCCTCGGCCTCGAGCTCGCCTCCGAGCCGAGCGAGCTCTTCGCGCAGGAGAGCCTCGGGCCCGCGGTTGGGGTGCCCGGCGCCGCGCTGCGCTGCGTGCTGCTGCGCCTCGGCGACGGTCTGCTCGAACTGCTGCAGTATGCGCGGCCCGCGTCGCCGGTCGACGCGCCGCTGCCCCAGAATGCGCTCGGCGCCCAGCACGTCGCGTTCGCGGTCGATGACGCAAAGGCGCGCAAGCGCGAGCTCGAAACCAGGGGCGTGCGCTTCCTCTCCGACGTCAACGTCATCGACGAGGGACCGCTCGCCGGGTGGCGCTGGGTCTACTTCACCGACCTTGACGGCAACGCACTCGAGCTCGTCGAGGTCGCCTACGAGCGCCCGCGGGAACGCCGCGCCGGGATCGAGGCCTACCTCGCCGCCCGCACCGACCGCCGCCCAACCCCAACCCGGAGCTGACGCGATGGCACACACGACCCCCACCGCCGCCGAGCCGATCGACGCCGAACTCGATCTCGAGTTGCTCGAGCGGATGTATCTCATTCGTGAGTTCGAGACGACCGTGCAACGGCTCTTCCAGAAGGGAGAGGTCCACGGCACCACCCACCTGTACATCGGCCAGGAGGCCGGCGCGGTCGGGGTGTGCTCCTGTCTGCGTGACGGAGACAAGGCGGCCGGCACCTATCGCGGTCACGGCCACGCGCTCGCCATGGGCGTCGACCCTCAGGCGCTGCTTGACGAGATGCTCGGCCGGGCGAGCGGCATCTGCCGCGGCCGGGCGGGCTCGATGAATGTGATCGACCTCGCCCACGGGCTGATCGGCTGCTTCGGGATCGTCGGTGGCTCGATCGCGGCCGCGACCGGCGCGGCGCTCGCGCTCAAGCGCCGCTCACCCGAGGCGGTCGCGGTCGCGTTCTTCGGGGAGGGAACCTCGAATCAGGCGTATTTCGCCGAGTGCCTCAACCTCGCCGCGGTGCTCGAGCTCCCGGTCGTGTTCGTGTGCGAGAACAACCGCTACATGGAGTTCACCCCGATCGAGGACGTCACCGCCGGTGAGATCCCGGCGCGCGCGGAGGCCCTCGGGATGTGGACGCGCACCGTCGACGGGATGGACGTATGGGCGGTGCGCGCGGGAGCCCGGAAGGCGGTCGAGCATGCCCGCTCGGGTGCCGGCCCCGCCTTCCTGCAGACGCTCACCTACCGCTTCGTTGGTCACTCCCGCAGCGATCCGGGTGCGTATCGCCGACCCGGCGAGCTCGATGAGATGCGCGCCCGTGACCCGCTCACCGTCGCCGCCGAGCGGCTCGCCGCGGAGGGGGTTCCCGCCGATCGCCTCGAGCAGGTGGCAGCCGACGCCGCGGCGCAGATGGCGGAGATCGCCGAGCGGGCGCTTGCCGCTCCGTACCCCGATCCCGCCGAGTCCGCATCGGAGTATCGAGAGGAGCCCGTCGCATGAGCGCGACCGCCGAGAGCGTCGAGATCCCGATGCCGCGACTCTCGGATGCGATGGAGGAGGGGACGATCGTCCAGTGGCTGAAGGCGAGCGGCGAGGAGGTCGCGGTCGGAGAGGCGATCGTCGAGATCGAGACCGACAAGGCGACGATGGAATACGAGGCCGAGAGCGCCGGCATCCTGCAGATCCTTGCCGAGACGGGAGCGACCGTCACCCTTGGGAAGCCGATCGCCCGGCTGCTCCCCCCCGGGAGCGAGATCTCCGACGGAGGCGGTCGATCCGGCCACGAGGCGCAGCTCCAGATCGAGGCTGAGCAGCCGCCGGTACCGCGCGCGGCGAAGGCTCCAGCGCCCGCGGTCCGGGGGGACCGCGTCCTCGCGACCCCCATCGCCCGGCGGATGGCGCGGGAGCTCGGTCTCGCTCTCGCCGCAATCCGACCAAGTGGACGACGCGGCCAGATCGTCAAGGCCGACGTCGAGGCCCATGCCGGCGACGCGACCGGGTTGCGCCCCACCGGTGCGAGCGCCCGCGCGACCGCCGACGGGTGGCCGCCGATCGGGCGGTCGAACGACGTGCAGCGCACGCCGCTCACCCGGACCCAGCGGACGATCGCCCAGCGCATGGCGCAGTCGCGAGCGACCGTGCCGGACTTCGAGGTCTCCGTCGAGATCGAGATGGACGCCTGCCTGCGGCTGCGCGAGGAGCTCGCCGCCCATCTCGACCCGCTGCCCTCGGTCAACGACATGGTCGTGCGGGCGTGCGCGCTCGCGCTGCGCGAGCACCCGCGGGCCAACGGCGTCTATCGGGAGGAGGCGTTCGAGCTCCATGAGGCGGTCAACGTCGGGATCGCAGTCGCCGCGCCGGACGCGCTGCTCGTCGCCGTGATCCCGGATGCAGATCGCCGGCCGCTGGCTGAGATCGCGCGGGAGAGCCGGCGCCTCGCGGCCCGGGCACGCAGCGGGGAGATCACTCCGCGGGAGCTCGCCGGGGCGACGTTCACGGTGTCGAACCTCGGCATGTTCGGCGTCGATCGGTTCTCGGCGATCATCAACGCCCCGCAGGCGGCGATTCTCGCGGTCGGAGCGGCCACGGAGCGGCCGATCGTGCGCGACGGCAGGCTCACGGTCGGCCGCGTCATGACGGTGACCCTTGCCGCCGATCACCGGATCCTCTACGGGGCGGATGCGGCCCGCTTCATCACCGACGTCCGGGAGCGGCTGCAGGCACCGCTCGGACTGCTCGTCTGAACACCTGCCCGACGAAAGGAGCGTACGTGCCCACCCTGGAATTCCGCGACGCGATCCGCGACGCGCTTGACGAGGAGCTCGCGCGTGACGAGTCGGTCGTCTTCTTCGGGGAGGACGTCGCCGCCGCC
Source organism: Solirubrobacteraceae bacterium (assembly GCA_035294545.1). Lineage (GTDB taxonomy): Bacteria > Actinomycetota > Thermoleophilia > Solirubrobacterales > Solirubrobacteraceae > Palsa-465. The sequence continues at coordinate 32,459 of DATGKS010000015.1, forward strand.
GGCGGCGTGTTCAACGTCACCAAGGGGCTCGACGAGCGCCACGGCAGCGAGCGGGTCTTCGACACCCCGATCTCGGAGCTCGCGATCACCGGCGCCGCCTTCGGCGCCGCGGTGAGCGGTCTGCGACCGGTCATCGAGATCATGTTCGGCGACTTTCTGTTCCTCGCGATGGACAGCCTCGCCAACCAGGCCGCGAAGTTCTGGTACCTGTCCGCCGAGCAGGCGAGCGTGCCGCTTGTCGTGCGCTCCGCCGTCGGGGCCGGTGGGCGCTTCGGCGCGATCCACTCCCAGATGCCGATCCCGTGGTTCCAGGGGATCCCCGGACTGAAGGTCGTCGCGCCGGCGACCCCCCGGGAGGCGAAGGGCCTGCTCAAGGCGGCAATCCGGGACGAGAACCCCGTCGTCTTCCTCGAGCACAAGCGGTTGTACTCGCTCAAGGAGGACGATCCCGGGGATGGCGAGGAGCTCATCCCGCTCGGCCGGGCGCGCACCGTCCGCCCCGGCGCGGACCTCACCCTCGTCGCCGTCTCCAAGTCCGTCCACGACGCCCTCGCCGCGGCCGAGTCGCTCGCGGGGGAGGTCGATGTCGAGGTGATCGACCTGCGCACGCTGCGCCCGCTCGACCACGACGCGGTGCGGGAGTCGGTGCAGCGCACGAATCGGCTCATGGTCGTCGAGGAGGGCCCGCGGACCGGGGGATGGTCAGGGGAGATCCTCGGCGAGCTCGCCGAGACCGCGCTCGAGCATCTCGACGATGCCTGGCGGCTGACGACCGCGGACGCCCCGACTCCCTACAGCCCGACGCTCGAGGACGCGTTCCTGCCGACGACGGACCCGATCATCGCCTCGATTCGCGAGCATCTCGTCGCATGAGCATGCGGGCGGCGAGGTACCACGGGGCCCGGGACATCCGGGTCGAGCAGGTGAGCGCACCGACGGGAGCGCTCCGTCCCGACGAGCTGCTCCTGCGGCCCCGGCTGTGTGGCATCTGCGGGACCGATCTGCACGAGTACACCTCCGGGCCGATCGTCACCCCGGTCGCGCCGCACGCGCTCACCGGCGCGGTCAACCCCCAGATCCTCGGACATGAGTTCTCCGCCGAGGTCGTCGCCGTCGGCGATGAGGTGACGGCCGCCTCTCCCGGAGATCGAGTGGCCGTCATGCCGCTCATCTTCTGCGGGCGCTGTTACAGCTGTCGCCGCGGGTGGGGGCACCTGTGCGAGCGGATGGCATGCACCGGCCTCAGCGACGCATGGGGCGGTCTCGGCGCACTCGCGGTCGTGCGTGAATACCAGGTCGCAGTGCTCCCGGAGGAGCTGAGCGACGCGCAGGGCGCCCTCATCGAGCCCGCCGCGGTCGCCGAGTACGGCGTGCGCCGCGGTCGGGTCGGCGCCGGTGACGCCGTCCTCGTCACCGGGGCCGGACCGATCGGCGCCCTCGCCGTGCTTGCCGCGCACGCCGCCGGCGCCGGCGCGGTCTACCTCTCCGAACCGAACCCTGAGCGCGCGGCGCTCGCCGACGGGCTCGGCGCCGCCGCCGTGCTCGACCCGCGACGGGAGCCGGTCGCCGAGATCCTGCGGGAGGCGACCGGCGGTGTCGGGGTCGACGTCGCGATCGAGTGCGCGGGCAACGCACGCGCGCTGAACGACTGCGTCCTGTCCACGCGGCGGGCCGGCACGGTCGTGCAGACCGGATTGCACGTCGGGACCGCAGAGGTCACGCCGATGGTCTGGTCAGAGCGCGACCTGACGATCGTCGGCACCTGGTGCTACCGCGTCTACGACTGGCCGCGGATCATCGCGATGGTGCGCAGCGGCCGCTTCCCGGTGGAGCGGACCATCACCGACCAAATCGCGCTGGCGGACATCGTGCGTGACGGGTTCGAGGTCCTCGTCGATCCCGCCGGGCGCGCAATCAAGATCCTCGTGGAGGTGCAGGAATGAACGCACGCCGCGCCCTCGTCGTCGGAGTCTCGGGAATCAGCGGCTACAACGCCGCGGCCCGTCTGCTCGCGGACGGCTGGGAGGTGACGGGCCTCGCCCGCCGCCCTGGTCAGGGACCGCCCGGCACCTCCGAGCTGCTCGTCGACCTTCAGGCGCGCGACGCGGTCGCCGAGGCGCTCGCAGGCGGCGGCTACACACACGTCTTCTACTGCACCTGGCAGCGGCGCGAGACCGAGACCGAGAACCGCCGGGTCAACGGCGCGATGCTCTCCCACGTGCTCGACGCGCTCGGTCCGCAGGGGACGCTCGAGCACGTGGCGCTCGTCACCGGCCTCAAGCACTACCTCGGTCCGTTCGAGGCGTACGCGCAGACGCCGATCGAGACGCCGTTCCGCGAGGAGATGGACCGCGTCCCCTACGAGAACTTCTACTACGACCAGGAGGACATCCTGTTCGCGGCGGCGGCGCGACACGGGTTCACCTGGTCCGTGCACCGCGCCCACACGATCATCGGCTGGGCGCTCGGTAACGCGATGAACATGGGGGTGACGCTTGCCGTCTACGCGACCATGTGCCGCGAGGCAGGCCGCCCGTTCGTGTTCCCCGGCTCGCCGCAGCAGTGGGAGGGGATCACCGACGTCACCGACGCGACCCTGCTCGCCGAGCAGCTGCTGTGGTCGGCCACGGCGCCTGCCGGTGCGAACCAGGCGCTCAACACGGTCAACGGCGACGTCTTCCGCTGGCGGCGGATGTGGGAGGTGATCGCCACCGATCTCGGCGTACGGACCGGTCCCTACCCGGGCCATGCCCGCTCGCTGGAGGAGGAGATGCGCGGGCGCGAGGACGAGTGGGGCGCGATCGTCGAGCGCCACGGCCTGCGGCCGACCGAGCTCTCGCAGCTCGCATCCTGGTGGCACACGGACAGTGACCTCGGACGCCAGGTCGAGACGTTCGCCGACATGACGAAGAGCCGCACGCTCGGGTTCCTCGGCTTCCGCGACACCCGGCGCACGTTCCATGATCTGTTCGCGCGACTGCGCGCCGAGCGGGTCATTCCCTGAGCGGCGGAGGTCAGACGCACGCGGCGCGGGCGTCGCGCGCGGCGGCGATGAGCGGCTCCACGTTGGCCAGTCCGCGCGTGAGCGCGCCGCGCTCGATCCGCCGCGAGAAGTCGACCAGCACCTCGTTCACCGGGGTGGCGATGCCGAGCCGAGCACCCTCGGTGACGACGAGCCCGTTGATGTCCTCGCCTTCTCCGCGGCGGCCCTTCACCCAGTCCTGGAGAAGCGCGACGCGGGTATCGGGCAACGACCAACCGTCGAGGATCGCGTCAAGCACCGCGACGGAGTACGTCTCCGCTCCATGCTGCTCCAGGTCGGCTGATCCGAACAGCGGCACCATGCGATGGCCGCGCGCGAGCCCGACTGCGAACGCCTCGCGGCCGGCGGCGTCGGCCAACTCCCGGATACCCGGGGTGCGCATCGCGTCGACCAGGGTCAGATCGAGGATCGCGCTGGGCAGGAACTCCGCCGCGTTGCCGACGAGCTTCATCCACTTCGCCGAGTTGATGTCCTCGGTCACCTCCACGGCGCCGGCAGCGCGCAGCACGGCGGCCACGGGTTCGACATGCGTGGCCGACGCGCCGTCGGGGGATCCGAGGTTGAACCAGGTTGCCTCCGGCCCGGTCTGGCGCTCGACGACCCCCGGCTTGAACATGTTCGCGGCGATCTCGATCACCGCCCCGAGGCTGCGCTCGGCGCCGACGACCGAGGCGATGTCGTCGGTCGTGATGCCGTTCTGCAGCCCGACGACGACTCCGTCCGGTGCCACGCGCGGCGCGATCAGCTCACACGACCAGCGCGTGTCGTACGCCTTGACGACGATGAATACGATGTCGAACATCTCGCGCAGAGTCGCGACCTCGCAGACGTGAAGGGCTCGGACGGCCGTTGTGCGCGCGCCCGATGGCTGGTTGATCCGGATCCCGGCCCGGCGCATCGCCTCGACGTGCGCGGGCCACTGCTCGATGAGCGTGACGTCGCGGCCCGCCCGCGTGAGGTCGGCGCCGATCGAGGCGCCGTTCGCCCCGGCACCGACGACAGCGATGCGTGGTTCTGCCATGGCGGTAGTGTACATCAGTGCTGAACACAGGCAGGCGGTCCCGCCCGCATCCGGCAGCACGGCGTGGCTGAGTGTTCAGCCGGACGGTGGTTTGTCCAATGGAGCTGCGTCCCCCGCGCTTGTGGGCGCGCCGGTCCGGTCGGCCTCAGGGGCGTGTGGGCCGCCCTCTCGCCAGATAGGCGACCACCATGTCGCCGAGCATCGTGCGGTAGTGATTGCGGAGCCCGGGGCTCGTCAGGTCGCGCCCGAAGAGCGAGCCGAACGTGTGCTGGTTGGCGATGCGGAAGACGCAGAAGGCGCTGATCATCATGTGGAGGTCGACCGCGTCGACCTCGGCGGTGAACGCGCCAGTGGCGCGACCGCGCTCCAGGATCGTCGCGATCAGCTCGATCGCCGGGGTGTTGAGGCTGGTGAGGCGCTCGGAGCGGCGCAGGTGCTCGGCCCGATGGATGTTCTCGATGCTCACGAGGCGGATGAAGTCCGGGTGCGCCTCGTGGTGGTCGAAGGTGAGCTCGGCGAGGCGGCGGATTGCGGCGATCGGGTCGAGGTGCTCGACGTCGATCGACTGCTCGGCATCGCGGATCGCGGTGTAGGCACGCTCCAGGACCTCGATGTAGAGCTGCTCCTTGCTGCCGAAGTAGTAGTAGATCATCCGCTTCGCGGTGCGGGTGGCGGCCGCGATCTGGTCGACGCGCGCGCCGTCGTAGCCGCGGTCGGCGAACTCCCGGGTGGCGGCGGCGAGGATCTCCCGGCGCGTCTGAACGGCATTGCGTTCCCGCCTGGCGGACGGCGCGCGCTCGACGTCTGAGGCTGACATCAGGTTCTCTCGTGCCGTCGTCGGATGCTCGCGATTCTATGGGCCGCTTGACAGGTGACCGTCGCTCTCGATATATAACGGACTAGTTAGTCCATAGCCCGCCGGTCGATCGAGATTTCGAGGGCGGCCGGCTGACCGAGGTTGGAGGACCGAGGACTGCGCACCTGCATCGCCACCGTCTGCCTGAGCGGCACGCTCGAGGACAAGCTCGCGGCGGCCGCCCATGCCGGATTCGACGGGATCGAGCTGTTCGAGCCCGACCTGATCGGCTCGCGCCTCTCCCCGGCGGAGATCCGCGACGCCGCGGCAGCGCAGGGGCTGTCGATCGACCTCTACCAGCCGCTGCGCGACTTCGAGGGCGTCGAGGACGGGCAGCGCGCTCGCAACCTGCGGCGCGCGGAGGCGAAGCTCGACGTGATGGAGCAGCTCGGCGCCCGCACGCTGCTCGTCTGCTCGAACGTCTCCGCCTCGGCGCTCGACGACGACGCCCGCGCCGCCGATCAGCTGCGCGCGCTCGCCGAGCGCGCCGGCCGCCGGGGAATGCGGGTCGCCTACGAGGCGCTCGGCTGGGGCACGCACGTGAGCACGTACGACCACGCCTGGCGGATCGTGCGCGACGCCGACCATCCGGCGCTCGGGACCTGCCTGGACAGCTTCCACATCCTCTCGCGCGAGGCGCCGCTCGACGCGATCGCCGAGATCCCGTCCGAGAAGCTCTTCTTCGTGCAGCTGGCCGACGCGCCCCACCTCGTGATGGACGTGCTGCAGTGGAGCCGTCACTACCGCTGCTTCCCGGGACAGGGCGGCTTCGATCTCGCCGACTTCACCGATCGTGTGCTGGCGGCCGGGTACGAGGGGCCGCTGTCGCTCGAGGTCTTCAACGACGTCTTCCGCCAGGCGGACCCCGAGCGCATGGCGGTCGACGCGATGCGCTCGCTGCTCGTGCTGCAGGAGCGGTTGCGCGGCGCCGGGCGGCGGCCGCTGCCGCCGCCCGCGTGCCTGCGCGGCTACGCGTTCGTCGAGCTCGCCGTCGAGCCGACGTCGGCCGGAAAGATCCAGCGGCTCCTGCACGCGCTCGGCTTCGCCCAGGCGGCCCAGCACCGCACCAAGCCGGTGACGATGTGGCAGCAGCGGGACCTGCGCGTCCTGCTCAACGCGGGCGCCTCCTCACCGCCCGGGATCACCGCCCTCGCGGTGGAGAGCGAGGATCCGGAGCGCTCGTCCCGGCGCGCCGAGCTTCTGCTCGCGCCGATCCTCGCCCGCCAGCACGCCCCCGACGAGGCGGACCTGGCGGCCGTCGCCGCCCCAGACGGCACCTCGGTGTTCTTCTGCTCAAGCGACGAGCGTCCCGAGGCACGCGGCTGGCTCCAGGACTTCGAGCCGCTCGCCGTGGGCGACCGGCGGGACGCCCGGCTTGAGGCGATCGACCACGTGGCGCTCGCGCAGCCGTTCGACTACTTCGACGAGGCGGTGCTCTTCTACCGGTCGGTGCTCGACCTCGAACCGGGCGGCAGCCTCGAGTTGTCGGCGCCCACCGGCCTGGTGCGCAGCCGCGCGATGAGCAGCGCGAACGGGAGCGTGCGGCTCGCGCTCAACGTGCCCGTGCTTGGCGGAGGCATGGACGCGACGGCCGGGCATCAGCACGTCGCCTTCGCCTGCGCGGACGTGCTCGGCGTCGCGGCCCGGCTGCTCGAGGCCGGGTTCTCGCCGCTGGCGATCCCGGCGAACTACTACGAGGACCTGTCGGCCCGCTTCGACCTCGCGCCGGAGCTTGTGCGGTGCATGCGGGAGCTGAGCGTGCTCTACGATGGCGACGCGCACGGCGAGTTCCTGCACTTCTACACGCCGACGATCGGCGGACGCCTGTTCTTCGAGGTCGTCGAGCGCCGCGGCGCCTACGACGGCTACGCGGCCGCCAACGCGCCGATCCGGATGGCCGCCCAGCGCGCCGCCCAGGCGGACGGCGGCCGCGCGGCGGCGCCGGTCACGGCAGGTGCGGCGTGAGCGGGACGGACCCCACGCGCGCGCAGCCGGTGCTCCGCGTCCGGCGGGTCTCCATGTACTACGGCGGCCTGCGAGCGCTGCACGAGGTCGACCTCGAGGCGCGCGCCGGAGAGGTTCTCGGGCTCGTCGGCGACAACGGCGCAGGCAAGTCGACGCTGCTCAAGATCATCGCCGGAGTGCAGCGCCCGACGTCGGGCGAGATCGTGCTCGACGGTGTGCCGCGGCGGTTCGAGAAGCCGATGGACGCGGTTCAGGCGGGGATCAGCACCGTCTATCAGGACCTCGCGCTCGCGATGCAGCGCACGGTCGTCGCCAACTTCTTCCTCGGGCGCGAGCGCTGCGTCGACGGGTGGCTCGGTCGCCGGCTGGGTTGGCTCGACCACCGGTCGATGACCGAGACGACGAAGCGGGAGCTGGCGCGGCTGCACACCCGAATCCCGAATGTCCACGCGATCTGCAAGGAGCTCTCCGGCGGACAGCGTCAGGCGCTCGCGATCGCACGCGCCGCCGCCTGGTGCCGGCGCGTGCTGCTGCTCGACGAGCCGACGAGCGCGCTCGGTGTCGAGCAGCAGGCCGAGGTGCTCGAGCTCATCGCCCGGATCCGCGATCAGGGGGTCGCAGTCGTGCTCGTCAGCCATCAGATGCCCGACGTGATGAAGGTCTGCGATCGCGTGACCGTGCTGCGCCTCGGTGAGGTGGTCACGACGCTCGAGCGCGACGAGCTCACCGCCGAGAACCTCGTCGGTCACATCACCGGCGCCCAGCTGGCCCGGGAGGAGCGATGAGCACTCCGCGGCTGCGGGCTCCGGTCCCATCGATCGACGCGAGCGAGGACCGCGCGCGCCGCGCGCCGGCGCAATCGGCGTTCGCCTGGGTGCGCGAACACTGGATCTTCGGCGTGCTCGTCGTCATCGTGCTCGCCTTCTCGATCGACTCCTCGCACTTCCTCAGCCAGGCGAACTGGCTGAACACCTCATCGGCCGCCACCGAGGTGATGCTGCTGGCGGTCGGTCAGACGTTCGTGATCGTCTCCGGCGGCATCGATCTGTCGGTCGGCGCGTCGCTCGGCCTGTCCGGGATGTGCGGCGCCTGGGTGATGGAGCACTTCTTCTCTCACGCGGGGGTTCCCACCGGCGCGCCGGTGGCGGTGACCGCGATCGGCTTCGCGGTCACGCTCCTCGTCGGCGCCGCGGTCGGCCTCGTCAACGGCGTGCTCATCGCGCAGTACGACATTCCGCCGTTCGTCGTCACGCTCGGCACGCTCGGGATCTGCACCGGCCTCGCCGACCTCATCTCGAACGGCCAGGAGATCACCGTGCTGCCGCTCGCGATCGGCAACCTCGGCAACGACAACCTCGGCGGATGGGTGCCCGTGATCGTGATCGCGACCGCCCTCATCACGGTGGCCGCCGGGCTCGTGCTCGCCCGGACCCGGTTCGGCGCGCTCACCTACACGATCGGCGACAACCGCGAGGCCGCGGTCCGCGCCGGCGTCGCCGACCGCCGGCACCTGCGCCGCATCTACGTGCTGTCCGGCGCGCTCGCGGGCGTCGCCGCGATGACGGTCATGGCCCGGCTGGCGGCCGCCTCGCCCACCTCGGGCTCCGACGACGAGCTGAACGCGATCGCGGCGGTCGTGATCGGCGGCGCGAGCCTGTTCGGCGGCCGGGGGACGATCGCCGGGGCGGTGATCGGGACGCTCATCATCTCCGTGCTCCTCACCGGCCTCATCATCATCAACGTGCCCTCGTTCTGGCAGCTGGTCGCGGTCGGGGCGGTGCTCATCGCCGCCGTCTACGTCGACCAGCTCGGCACGGGGCGGCGGCTCGCCGTCCGGAGGGGGTCGTGATCGGCCACGCGCAGCCGCCGTAACGCCGCCCGACGGCTGGCGGCCCGCCCCACCGGCGCGCCGAAACGTTCACCCCCGGAAGGAGAGATCATGTTCAGAGCAACGCCGCGTCGCGCGGCGACGGTCGCCCTCTGCCTCGGCGGCGCCTCGGTTGCGCTCGCCGGCTGCGGCGGCGGCGGCAAGAAGCAGACGAGTGGTGGCGCGAGCCACGGCTCGGGCGCCAAGCACTACTCGGTGGTGTTCATCCCGGGAGCGACCGGGGTGGCGTTCTACGAGACGATGGGCGCCGGCATCAAGGCCGAGGCGCAGAAGCTCGGAATGAGCTACAGCACGCAGGGGGCGGCGGACTTCGCCCCGGCGGCCCAGACGCCCGTCGTGAGCGCCGTGTGCTCGCGCGGCCCAAGCCTGCTGCTCGTCGCCCCGACCGATCCGTCGGCGATGCGCCCGGCAATCGCGCGCTGCATGAGCGAGGGGGTCAAGGTCGTGCTCGTCGACACGGGCCTGGCGAACGCCTCGGGCGTCGTGAGTTCCGTCACCTCCAACAACATCCAGGGCGGCGAGGCGGCAGGTCGGGTGATCGGCAAGGCGCTGCACGGCCGGGGCCAGGTGGCGCTCATGAGCCTCAGCGCGACCGCGACGACCCAGGTCCAGCGCCTGCAGGGCGCCAAGCGGGAGCTGAAGCGGGCGTATCCCGGGATCAGCATCGTCTCGACGCAGTACACGCAGCAGGCGCCGACCTCCTCGGAGACGACCGCCCGCTCGCTGCTCAGCGCCCACCCGGGGATCGGGGCGTTCTTCGGCGCCGCCGAGCCGAACGCCGAGGGTGTCGCCCAGGCGCTCGTGGCGACCGGGAAGAAGGCGATCAACGTCGGCTACGACGCCTCGCCGCCCGAGGTCTCGCTGCTCAAGAAGGGCCAGATCTCCGCGCTCGTCATCCAGCAGCCCGCAAAGGAGGGGGCGCTCGGCGTCGAGTACGGCTACGACGCGCTCACCGGGCACAGCTCGCGGATCAGGAAGCGGGTCGAGCTGCCGAACGTCGTGGTGAGCGCCGCGCAGGCCGACTCGGCGACGGCGCGCAAGTACTACTACACGAGCACCGGTTGAGCGGATGAAGGCGGCGCTGCTCACGCGACCGCGCGAGATGGTGGTCGTCGACGATTGGCCGGAGCCCGCGGCCCGCGAGGGAGAGGTGATCGTCGAGCTCACCGGTCTGGGGATCTGCGGCTCGGATCTGGAGCTGTGGTCCGGGTCGCGTCCCGTCGGGGGCGGCTTCCCCTGGCTGATCGGGCATGAGGGGATCGGTCGCATCGTCGCGGTCGGCGCCGCGGTCGCCGAGCGGCGGGTCGGCGAGCGCGTCGTGATCGAGCCGAACTATCCCTGCGGCCGATGTGACGCATGCCTCGCGGGCCGGACCTCGACCTGTCCCAACCGCGTGATCGTCGCGATCAATGCGCCCGGGCTGCTGCAGGAGCGGGTCGCGGTGCCGGCGCAGTTCGCCTGGCCCGCGCCCGCCTCCGTGAGCGACGCCGACCTCATCTGCACCGAGCCGCTCGCGGTCGCGCGCAGCGCGGTGCGGGTCAGCCGTCTGGCCCGCGACGGCGACTGCCTCATCGTCGGGGCCGGCTCGCAGGGGCTGCTCGTCTGCCAGCTCGCGCTCGCGCTCGGCGCGCGCGTGTCGATCGTCGAGCCCCAAGCGGGCCGCCGCGCGCTCGCGGAGCGGCTCGGCGCGGTCGCCGCCGAGCCCGACGGGACGCGCTATCCATCGGTGTTCGAGACCTCGGGCTCGGTCGGCGGGGTGCGAACGGCGCTGGAGCTCGCCGAGCCCGGCGGCACGGTGACTCTGATCGGGATCCCGCATGATGAGGTCACCGTCTCGTTCGCCGCGATCGTCCGCGATCAGCTCGAGATCCGGGGCTCACTCATCTACGACCACCCGGCGGACTTTCGTGACACGCTGGCGCTGCTCGCCGCCGGCGAGGTCGCTCCGAGCAGGATCCTGAACGGGCCCGTGCCGTTCGCCTCCGTCGGGCGGGCCCTCGCGCGGGCGCGCGACGTCGCGGGCAAGACCTGGATCGAGTATCCGTCAGGCGGTTGAGCTCACCCCGGAGCCCGGCGACACGCGCTCCCGGACCCGGGTCGGCCCCGCGGTCCGCCCGGCCGCCGACGAGCGCGGCTCGGGGTCGGACATCGCGCAGAGCTCCTCGACGAACGACAGCGCGGCGGCGTGGGTGTCGTCGGAGTGCCGGCGGATCTCGTGCGCGGCGGCGCAGCCGGCGGCGGCGGCGAGGCGGTCCCAGCCGCGGGCGATCCGCACGGGGTGCTGGAGGCGGTCGAACCAGCTGCGCCGGCGGCTCATCTCCCTCGCCCACTCCAGGCAGCGGGCGACGCGACGCTCCTCGACCTCGCGGCTGCCGCGCGTCCCGATCGCCATCGACGCGTAGCGGTAGAGGTCCTGGCGGCGGCGGTCGTCGAGCGAGTCGTTGTAGACGCGGAGGAACCCCGCGATCACGGGGCAGACCGAGGCCGGGTGGTCGCTGAACGGCTCACCGGCGATCATCGACGCCAGCTCCATCACACACGCCCCCTCATAGGGCGAGGCGTGCTTGCCCCGGCCGAGGGTGATCGTCTTGTAGTTGGGTGGAGAAACCTGAGACATCGCGCGACCTCTCGTTGTCCAGTGCCGATGGACGGTCATCTGCCCGCTCGGCGGGCGTCCGAACCCGCTCCGCGGGGACGAGTGTCACGGAGCGAACGCGCGGCCCGCCGCAGAGTGCGAGGTGCTGCGACAGGTCAGCCGGACACCCTCCGCGTCGGCTCGGTCGCGCGCTCGGATGCCGCCGCGGTGGCGATGTCCCGCGGATAGGTCATCCGCGCGCGCACGAGCAGGAGCACGCCGGCGACGACGAGCGGGACGAGCATGATCAGGAACGTCCGGTCCAGGGCGGTCGTGCTCCGCGGCGAGCTCGTCTGCGCAAAGCTCGCGCCCCGGCCGCCGAACGCGGCGGAGACGTAGCCGAACGCAAGCGGCGCGATCGCCTGAAGCGACGTGCGGAGCACGGTCCGCACCGCCTCGGCACGACCCCACAGCCGCGAGTGCATGATGTCCAGGCGCGCCGCGTCGAGCGGCGAATTCGACCCTCCGAGACCTGCGGCCGCGACGAAGAACAGGGGCGCCGCGATGACGAGCGACGAGATCAACAGGGCCGGCAGGAACAGCGCGACCGCGACGAGGAGCGCCACGCCGCCGATGACCGGCCGCGCGCTGATGCGCCCCCGGGCGATCAGCCGGTCGCCGAGCTGACCGGCGACGAGCACGCCGATGATCGCGCCGGCGCCGAGCACGACGAGGATCGTGCTCGCCGCGGACTGGCCGAGGCCGAAGCGGCTGCGCAGGAAGAGCACGGCGAACGTCTGCAGCCCCTGCAGGAAGTAGTAACCGAGCGCGGAGGCGATGATGAGCGCGCGGTTCGTGGGGATCGAGAGGACGTGGCGCACCGCCCACCACAGCGGCCGGCCCGTCGGGTCCTCGTGGAGCACGAGGCGCTCGTCGGGCGCGATCTCCTCCCGCTCGACCTCGCGGACGACCGGCTCGGGCTCGCGCTCCGGCTGGGCGTCCGCGCCCTCCCACGGGGCGTCCGCGCCCTCCCGCGGGGCATCCGCGTCGCCCTCCCGCGGGGCATCCGCGTCGCCCTCCCCCGGAGGCTCTGCGCCCCCGCCGGGGGCGGCGCCCTCGAGCTCCCGCACCGGCCGGATGCGGGTCTCGCCGGGAACGAGCCGGCTCTGGCCGCCGCGCGCGGGCTCGGGCAGGTGGCGACGGATGGCCCAGGCGAGCACCAGCCCCGGCGCCGCCAGCCAGATGAAGCCCGCGCGCCAGGTCGCGACCGACGCGAGGTTCCCGGAGACGAGGAAGCCGATGCCGGTGCCGAGCAGCTCGCCGCTCAGGATGTAGCCCCAGATGCGGCCGCGCTCCGCGCGCCCGAAGTAGTCGCCGGTGAGCGAGCTCGTCGCCGGTCCCGCGGTCGCGACCACCGCGCCGAGCGCGAGTCGGCTGAGCAGGAGCATCGCAAACGACACCGACAGGCCATTGACGATCATCCCCGCCGACCAGACGAGGATGCTGATCCACAGCAGCCGCACCCGGTTGACCCGGTCGGCGAGCACCCCGACCGGCAGGGTCGCGATCGCGCCGATCCCGGTCGTGACCGCGACGAGGAGCCCGATCTCGGGGTTGCTGATGTGCAGCGCCGGCTCGAGCTCGGATGCGATCGAGCCGACGGTCGCGCTGTCGGCGGTGTTGAGGCCGAGCACGGCGGCGAGGAGTGCGATCACCCGCAGCCGTGCGGGCCCCCCGACGGTCGTCGTCATCGAGGCGGCGCCGCGGTGAAGCCAACCCCGCAGCCGTGGCGGCCGGCGTGTCAACGCCCGCCCCGCGGCGATGGCTCATGGGCGGAGCCCCGGCGTCCGGTCACGTGAGCGCCGCCACCAGCTCCGCCGCCCGCGGCAGCGACGCGAGGTCGGCGACCGGCGGCCGACCCTCGGCCAGGACGGCCTGGAGCGCATCGACCAGCTCGGCGGGGGTTGCGGCGACCCGGGCGAGCCCGTGGCGGGCGAGCGCGGCGGTGTTGTCGCGCACGTGCCCGACGAGGAAGCCGTAGCAGACCACCGGGCAGCCGCAGAGCCGCGCTTCGAGGCAGGACAGCCCGGCGGTCGCGGTGACGAGCGCGTCGGCCGCGCGGAGCAGCGGCGCCATCCGCTCGACGAATCCGCGCACGGTCACCCGGGGCTCGGCCCGGTGGCGCGCCGCGAGCTCCTCCCGGAGGCGCTCGTTGCGGCCCGCGATCGCGATCACGTGCGTGTCCGCGACCCGCAGGCAGGCGCGGATCGCGCCGTCGAGGTCGCCCGCTCCCCAGCCGCCGCCGGACACGACGACGAGCCGCCGCCCGGCCGGGATGGCCGACTCGACCGGCGCGGCCGAGCCATCGCGCGCGTAGAACTCCTCGCGCACGAGCGGCCGCACGGCGACGACGCGGCCGCCCCCGGCCCGCCGCCTCACCTCCTCGAGCGCCTCGGCGTGGTGGAGCATGTGCAGGTCGAGGCCGGGTGCGACCCAGAAGCCGAGGCCGCCGAGCGGATCGACGACCGCGGCGGCGGGACAGCCGACGCGCCCGCTCCGCCGCAGGCCCGCGAGCACCGGGTTGAGCACCGGGTACGTGCTCACGACGACATCGGGCTCGTGGCGGGCGACGGTCGCCGCCAGCGCCTGGCCGCCCAGCCGATACAGCGCCGCCTCGCCGAAGCGGCGCGCCGGAGCAACGCCGGTGAACAGGCGGTAGGCGACGTCGTAGGAGCGGCGCGCCTCACCGAGGTGGCGGCGGAAGCCTCGCTCGAGCAGGCGACCGAGCCGGGGGCCGAGCACCGAGAGGTCGTCGAGCACCGTGACGGACGCGCTTGCATCAAGGCGTCGCAGGTCGGCGGCGAGCGCGCGCGCCATCGCCGCGTGGCTTTCGCCCACGGGCGCGGAGAGCACGAGCGCACGCACACGCGCGACCTACCCGGCGGCATCATCCCGCGCCCTCCGAGGTTCGAGAGATGACGGCGGATGCGACGATCTGATTGGGCGCGGTCAGTGCGGCAACGCTTGCCGCATGTGGAGCGCCGCATGAGAGTCCTCTGCGTCCACCCGAGCCCGCTCATGTACTCCGAGGTATTCCTGCGCCTCGAGCCGCTCGGGTTGGAGCGGGTCGCCGGGGCGGCGCGCGCGGCCGGCCATGACGTGCGGGTCGTCGATCTGCAGGTCTTCTCCCACCGGGAGCTCGCACGCGAGCTCGACCGGTTCGCGCCCGAGGCGGTCGGCTTCTCGCTCAACTACCTCGCGAACGTGCCCGAGGCGCTCGACCTCGCCAAGGCGGTCAAGCGGCGGCTGCCGAGGTGCTTCGTGTTCGCCGGCGGGCACAGCGTGTCGTTCATCGCCGAGCACGTTCTCGCCCAGGCCGAGGGGGCACTCGACGCGGTCGTGCGCGGCGACGGCGAGGCGATCACGCCGCTCCTGCTCGCCTGCGCCCGGGAGGGCGGTGCGCTCACCGAGCTGCCCGGCGTCGTATCGGCTGAGGGGACCGGGCGCGGCGTGCCGCTGATGCTTCAGAGCATCGACGAGTGCCCGCCGGCGCGCGACCTCACGCGCCGACGCCGGCGCTACTTCATCGGCGAGCTCGATCCGTGCGCGTCGATCGAGTTCACGCGCGGGTGTCCGTGGGACTGCTCGTTCTGCTCAGCGTGGACGTTCTACGGCCGCGCGTACCGCCGGACGAGCCCGGAGGCGGCGGCCGCCGAGCTTCAGTCGATCGCCGAGCCGAACGTGTTCATCGTCGACGATGTCGCGTTCATCAAGGCCGAGCACGGGGAGGCGATCGCGCGTGAGGTCGAGCGCCGCCGGATCCGCAAGCGCTACTACCTGGAGACCCGGGCGGACGTGCTGCTCCGCAACGGCGACGTGTTCGACCGCTGGCGGCGGCTCGGGCTCACGTACATGTTCCTCGGCATCGAGGCGCTCGACGAGACCGGCCTCGAGCTGTATCGCAAGCGCGTCAGCCCCGACCTCAATCTGCGCGCGCTCGAGCTCGCGCGGCATCTCGACATCACGGTGGCGATCAACCTGATCGTCGACCCGCAATGGGACGAGCGCCAGTTCGAGCTCGTCCGCGAGTTCGCGCTGTCGGTGCCGGAGATCGTGCACCTCACCGTCATCACCCCGTATCCGGGGACCGAGCTCTGGCATGGCGAGTCCTCGAAGCTCACGACCCGCGACTACCGCCTGTTCGACATCCAGCACGCGGTGCTGCCCACACGCCTGCCGCTGCCTCGCTTCTACGAGGAGCTCGTGAGGACCCAGTCGGTCATCAACCGCAAGCACCTCGGCCTCGCGGCGGCCCGGCAGGTGGCCGGGATCATCGCCCGCCAGGTCGCGCACGGGCAGACGAACTTTCTGCGGTCGCTGTGGAGGTTCAATTCCGTCTACAACGCCGAGCGCCAGTACGCGGACCATCTGCGCGCGGCGCCGTACGAGCTGCCCGCGGCCCCGTCGCCCGACGCTAGGCCCCCCGGGCGAGACGAGCTGTACGTCCACCGGCGAGAAGCCAGGTCCGGTGGCGGGTCCGCTCACGCTGCGCAAACCACGTGACGGCCTCGCTCAGCGCGACCCGGATCGGCGCGGGCGCGTAGCCGAGCTCGCGCCGCGCCTTCGCGCTCGAGAAGTACATCGGCAGCCGCGAGAGCCGGACCTCGTCGAGCGACATCAGCGATGGCTCATGGGCGGTGAGGCGGCCCACCGCCTCGACGACGCCCGCCGCGGCGAGCGCGACCGCATACGGGATCGGGATGCGGGGCGCGGGCACCCCGCCGAGGGAGGCGATCTGCGAGAACAGCTCGTCCATCGGCACGTCCTCCCCGCCGAGCAGGTAGCGCTCGCCGCGTCTGCCCCGGGCGAGCGCGAGCACGTGGCCCTCGCCGACGTCGCGTGCGGCGACGACGTTGAGCCCGCCGCCGGCCAGGTAGCCGCGGATCCGCCGCCGGAGGACGTCGCGCACGATCCGCCCCGAGGGCGTCGGACCCCGATCGCCGCTTCCGACGGTCGTCGTCGGGTTGACGATCACGACGTCCTGGGTCTCGGCCGCCGCCGCGGCCACGCGCTCGGCGGCGAGCTTCGAGCGCTTGTAGGGAACGACGAGCTCCCACTCCGGGGGACGGTCGCGTTCGGTGGCGGGGCGGCCGGGCACGGGTCCGCAGGTCGCCGCGCTGCTCGTGACCACGACCCGCTCGACGCCTTCGGCCGTGGCCGCGGCGAGCACGCTCCGCGTCCCACGCACGTTGATCGAGTGCATCTGGGGCCGGGCGGCGCGCGCGTAGGAGTAGAGCGCGGCGCAGTGCACGATCGCGGCGCACCCGCGCGCCGCCGCCCGGACCGCCTCCGGATCCCGAACGTCGCCGCTCACCCACTCACAGTCGGCGGCGCCGTCGGGTGGCGGCCCGTGGCGGGAGAACCCGCGCGGGACATAGCCCGCCTCGAGCAGCGCCCGCACGACGTGCGATCCGATCAGGCCGGACGCACCCGTCACGAGCACGGCGCCGCTTTCACAGCCAGCCACGCCCTCGCAGTACCCACGGCCGGTGTCAGGAAACGATCGCGAGGGCCACGGCCGCGTCGTTCGTTCGCCAGCGTACCAGCCGCGGCCCACCGTGTCTGCGGTGTGACGGCGGACGACCATGGGCGTCGAGGTTTCCCCGGGGCCCCGCCGATCAGCCACCGGAAGAAGAAGACATTGAACCCGGGGAGCGCCGGCGGCGCTACCGCGACCCTGCGGGCGCGCTCGTGGCCGATGGAGAGCCGCCTCTGCGTGTCTGCAACGTGTCCGGGCCCCGATCAGGCGCTGTCCAATCCCCGCACGGGTGTGTTCGCGATCTTCGCCAACCGGCTCCTCAACGGCCGCCCGCCGCTGAGCTTCGAGGACGGGTCGCCCCGGTCGTCGGCCCCTACGCACGAGCAGCTTGTCGCGAGACCGGCCACGTGCCGGCGAGGCCCGAGGTGGGGCCTCGCCCGCGGTGGAGGACGGTGTGTCGTGTGACTACTGTCCGTGACGGACGCCCGGCTCGCCGAGCTCGAACTCGATCGGATAGTTGGGATGCCCGCCGGGGATGTCCGGCTCCTTGCGCAGCTTGCCGACCGGCAGGATGACGCGACCGAAGCTGTTCGCGGTCATCATCGCGGTGGCCGCGTAGAACGCGGTGAACGCCGAGAGCATCGTCACGTAGCCCCCGATGTGGATCCAGAAGGATCCGCCGGCGATGTAGAAGACGCCGAGCAGTGCGGAGCCGGCGGCCAGGGGCGCGAGCACCGCGGTGAGGCTGAGGTTCTCGGCCAGCGAGGCGACCGTCGCCGCCGCGGTGACGGCGGCCAGCGCGAAGAACCAGTACGCGAGCTCCGGCACCATCGCGTTCCGGGCGGGCGCCGGGATCAGCTTCAGCGCAATCATGAACTCGAGAAATCCCCAGCCGAGCCAGAACGCGGCCCAGATCCCGTGGACCGCCGTGGCCAGGCCGTCACGCGCCCGGTAGGACCAGATCGCGGCGATCCCCTGGAAGATGCCGCCGGCGGCGACCGCGAACGGGAAGATGAGCAGCGGGGACGTCGCGGTGCCATACCAGCCGACGAGGTAGGCGGTGACGATGAAGGTCGCCACCGAGAAGCCGTAGAGGCCCAGGATCGACGGAGCCGCGATCGGCTGCAGGAACACCCGGGTGTGATCACGCCACGCGTTCAGCTCGGCGGTCACCCCGTTGGTGGTCGGTCGCTGAGTGGGTTGCGTTCCAGTGCTCATGGGATACCTCCTCAGAAGTCGTGAGACCTACGATGTGCAACGGGCACCTGGTCGAGTACCCCTTCCAACGACGAGGACGCTCACACGTTTGCCGGCAAACGATGCGCACCGGGAGGAAGGTTCGTGAGGTGACAGTCACCGATCCAGCGGTCCGGGTTGACCGTTCGTCGACTGACACTCACCGCCGGTACTGGTGTCGCACTCCGCGCCCGGGTAACCACGGGGCATGCCCGAGGCTCCCGCAGCGCCGACGCGATGATCATCGCGCTCCTCGGCATCGTCGTGCTCGTCGCGCTCTGCGCGCTGCTCGCGCGGGTGGTTGCGTCCGAGGTGACGGTCAGTTGGCCGCGGCGCCTGCGCCGGCGCCCGCGGGATCTCCGCGGCGACTGGTGGGCGGGGTTCGAGGCGGAGCTTCGCGCCTACGAGCGGCGCAGGGCGCTCGCGGACCGCAGCGGGCGCGATCCGCACCATTGGCGGCCGCCGCCGCGGTAGCCGTCGGGCGGCGGAACGCGGCCCGAAGCGACGGGACACGGGGCGCGACCCGTCTGGTCACGAGCGTGAGCGGCCCGCCTCCCCCGCGAAGGCGAGATCCTCGATGAAGCTCCGGGCCCCGGTGGCAGCCGTGCGCCGGGGCCCGCGACGTGCCGCCGGTGCCGAGCGCGCTCATCGGTGCGACCGCCGGTTGGCCGGGCATGCGCCCGCGCCGCGTCGTGGCGCGGCTGGGGACACCGTCCACAGAGGTGCCAGATGCCCGGCGAGCTGGACGGCGAGCGCCCGGTCGCGCTCGCCGAACGCGTTCGCGCAGTCGCTCTCGACATCGAGCGTGCCGACCACCGTGCCGGCGCGCAGCACCGGGACGATCATCTCCGAGCCCGTGTGCGCCTGGTTCGCGAGGTATCGCGGATCGCGCGTCACGTCGTTCGCGACGACGGTCTCGCCGGTTTCGACGGCGGTCGCGGTGAGGCCGGCGGTGGCGGGGAAGCTGAGGTGGGCGGGAGGCGCCGGTCCGCTCCATGCCTCGTTCGTGACGCGGCCGTCCGACACCGAGTAGATGCCGACCCAGCGCCACGGGATGTGGGCGCGGATCGCGTCCGCGGCCCGGGCGGCGGCGATTCGCCGGTCGGCGGAGTGGCGGAGGGCGAGCTCGAGCGCTGCCCCGAGCGCGGCGGCGGAGCGCTCGTGCGGCAGGCGCAGGGCATCGCGCGCAGGCGGCTCGGCGTCGGTGTCGCCGTCGGCGTGCAGCTCGAGCTCGTACCACCGGGTGTCGATCCAGCGGCCGGACTTGTACGCGATCCGGCGGTAGGTGCCGACCTCGGCGAACCCGAGGCTCAGGTGCAGGCGCTCGCTCGCCGGATTGGGGAGCGCCACCCCGGCGCAGAGCACGCACGCGCCCCGCTCCCGGAGGCCCTCGATCAGCTCCGCATACAGCCGCCGTCCGAGCCCGCGCCCGCGGCGCTCGGGATGCAGGTAGATCGCGACGTCGACCGCCCACCGGTAGGCATCGCGCTCGCGGTGGGGGCTTCCGTAGGCGTAGCCGACGATCTCCGATCCCTCCTCGGCGACGAGCCACAGGTGCGCGCCGTCCATGCGCCGCCGGATCTCGGACACCGTCGGGGGCTCCGCCTCGGACGAGATCACCGAGTCGCGCACGTACGGCGCGTACAGCTCGGCGCAGGCGCCGGCGTCGGCGGGGTCCGCGCGCCGGATCATCGCGCGTACGCCACCAGGTAGCGGCACCCGTCGTCGGTGCGAAACACCCGGGCGGTCCCGGGTCTCAGTTCGAGGCAGTCCCCACGGGCGAGCCGGTGCTCACGATCATCCTCGCGCACGACGAGGTCTCCCTCGATCAGCCAGATCTGCTGCTCGGCGGCAAGCGCCGCCTCACTCGGGTAGCCGACGACCGTTCCTGCGGGCAGCTCGATCTCCACGAGCTCAAGCCGGCCACCCGGTCGCGGCGAGAGCGCCCGCCGCACGTAGCGGCTCGCCGGGTCGACCCACACCGGCTGCTCGCCGCGGCGGGCGATCGGCGATTCGTCCCGCTCGGCCCGCGCGACGAGCGCCGACAGGCTGATGCCGAGCGCGCCCGACAGGCGGCCGGGCGGCGGAGGATTGGTCGATTTTCGTCCTCTCCGAGGGAAAAAGCGTGAAACGATGCCCGAGCCGTGGTGGATCTCGCGAGACTTGACCTGATCGCACACGCCGAGCTGATCCGGCGCGGGGAGGCGACCGCGCTTGAGCTGCTCGACGCGGCGATCGCCCGGATCGAGTCCGAGCGCCGCCTGAACGCCGTGATCTGCGACCTGTTCGACCGGGCCCGCGAGCGGGCGCGCGGTCCGCTCGGCGACGGCCCGCTGGCGGGCGCGCCGTTCCTGCTCAAGGATCTCGGTGAGCCGCTCGCCGGGACCCCCGAGCGGATGGGCTCGGTCGCGCTTCGCGACCACGTGTCCGCGCACACCTCGGAGGTGGTCGCGCGCTACGAGCGGGCCGGGCTGCTCATCGCCGGCAAGACGAACACGCCCGAATGGGGCAACCACTGCACGACCGAACCCGTGCTGTTCGGGGCGACGGTGAACCCGCGGGCGCCCGAGCGCTCGCCCGGCGGGTCGAGTGGCGGCTCCGCGGTCGCGGTCGCGGCCGGGCTCGTGCCCGCGGCGTCGGGGAGCGACGCGACGGGCTCCATCCGGGTGCCGGCCTCGGCCTGCGGCGTCATCGGCCTGAAGCCCACGCGCGGTCGCAAGACGCTCGCCCCCGAGTCGGAGTCGGTCGCGGGCCTCGGCAACGAGCACGCGCTCACGCGGACGGTCCGTGACTGCGCGGCGCTGCTCGACGCGACCGCCGGCCCTGCGCCCGGGGATCCGTACACGGCGATCCCGCCGGGGCAGTCGTGGCTGAGCGCGATCGAGCGTGACCCGGAGCCGCTGCGGATCCGCTGGAGCGCGGACGGGCCGTTCGGCGGCGAGACCCGGCTGGAGGGCGACACCCAGCCGGGCGACACCCATCCGGAGGGCGACACCCACCCGGACACCCGCGCCGCCGTCGAGTCGCTGCTCGCGCCGCTCGAGGGGCTCGGCCACCACCTCCAGCCGGGCGCGCCGGAGTTCGACACCGACGCCGTCGTCGATGCCGTCGCGGTGCTCCATCAGGTGTCGAACCTCGAGCTGTACGCGCTCGCCCACCAGGCCCTCGGCCGCCCGCCGGAGCGCGACGAGCTGGAGCCGACAGCGTGGGAGATGCTGGAGGAGGGCAGGCACGTCAGCGGCGAGCGGTACGCCGGCGCGGTCGCGGCCATGCACGCACAGGGCCGGCGCTTCGCGCAGGGGCTCGCCGACGTCGATGTGTTCATGGTCCCGACCCTGCTCACGGGCGGTCCGCCGCCACTGCGCCATCTGGGCCAACCGCGGGGGAGCACCGAGGCGTTCTTCCGGGTCGAGTTCGCGACGACCGGATGGACGGCGATGGCGAACGTCTCGGGCTTCGCCGCGATCTCGCTCCCGCTCGCCGAGACGGCCGACGGCCTGCCGATCGGCATCCAGTTCATGGCGCCCCAGGAGACCGTCCTGCTGCGGCTCGCGGCGCAGCTCGAGCGGGCCGGCATGCTGCTGGTCTGAGCCCGCGCCGTCCGCGCTCCGCGGCCAGCCCCACGCGCCACCGTGCTGCTGAGTGGATCCGCGTCGCGCGTCGGCCTCCGCGCCCGCCACCCCCGGCGACTGAATCGAGTAGATCTTTTTATTAAAAGGTCTGCGCGAGAAGCGAACTAATGGTATGGTGCGCCGATCCTCCGGACGGTCCGTGTCGGAGGGCCGGAAACGTCCATGTACGACTACGGCTTCTTCTCGTTCGATTCCAAGGCGGACTTCCTGCAGAGGTCCGAGCAGTTCTGGAATCCGGACAAGACGCGCTTCTGGCAGGAGGCCGGCGTCGACCTGGTGATCGATCGGCGCGAGGGCTACCTGTTCTGGGACATGGCCGGCCGGCGCCTGATCGACATGCACCTCAACGGCGGCACGTACAACCTCGGGCACCGCAACCCGGAGCTGATCGCGACGCTCGAGCAGGCGATGAGCCGGTTCGACATCGGCAACCACCACTTCCCCGCGCTCGCGCGGACCGCGCTCGCCGAGGCGCTGGTGGCGACCGCCCCGGCGAACATGCGCCGGGTGATCTACGGAGCGGGGGGCGGAGAGGCGATCGACATCGCGATCAAGACCGCGCGCCACACGCGGCAGCGACGCAAGATCGTCTCGATCCGCAAGGGCTACCACGGCCACACCGGGCTCGCGGTGGCGGCCGGCGACGATCGCTTCTCGACGCTGTTCCTCTCCGACCGGCCCGAGGAGTTCGTGCAGGTTCCGTTCAACGACGTCGACGCGATGGAGGCGGCGCTGCGCGGCGACGACGTCGCGGCGGTGATCATGGAGACGATTCCGGCGACGTATGGGTTCCCGCTGCCGCAACCCGGCTATCTGCAGGCGGTCAAGCGGCTCTGCGAGCGACATGGCGCGCTCTACATCGCCGACGAGGTCCAGACCGGGCTGATGCGGACCGGCGAGATGTGGGGGATCATGAAGGCCGGGATCGAACCGGACATCATGGTCGTCGGCAAGGGGATCACCGGCGGCATGTACCCGATCGCGTCCGTCGTCGTCTCCGAGGAATGCTCGGCCTGGTTGAAGGAGGACGGGTTCGGCCACATCTCGACCGGCGGCGGCGCGGAGCTCGGCTGCATCGTCGGGCTGAAGGTGCTCGAGATCTGCGGCCGGCCGGAGGTGCGCTCGATGGTCCACTACATCGCCGATCGCTTCCGCGCCGGCCTGCGCGCGATCCAGGAGATGTATCCGGATTGGTTCACCGGAATTCGCCAGGACGGCGTCGTCATGGGCCTCGAGTTCGCGCATCCGCAGGGCGCCAAGCTCGTCATGCGGCGGCTCTACGAGCACGGGGTGTGGGCGATCTTCTCGACGCTCGACCCGCAGGTCCTGCAGTTCAAGCCCGGCATCCTCATGGGCCCCGACCTCGTCGACGAGGTGCTTGACCGCACCGCGGTCGGGATCGAGCGCGCGCTGCACGACGCGCGCACGGAATCGCGACGCGGGGCGGCGGTCGCGGTATGAGCACGCTGGAGGCCGGGATCCGCGACGCTCGCGCCCCCGAGGCGCCCGGGGCCCCGCGCGCCCGCATGATGCTCCAGCGCGCCCGCTGGGCGGCCACCGCATTTGCCGCCTACGACCGGGACCAAACCCGCGCAGTCGTCGAGGCCGCCGCCGAGGTCGCATACCAAAACGCGGAAAGGTTTGCTCACGAGGCCGTCGAGGAGACAGGGATGGGTGTCGCCGAGCACAAGCGCCGCAAGAACGAGGCGTGCTCCCGCGGCCTGGTGGAGCGCTACGCGGACGAGGATTACGTCGGCGTGCGCATCGATGCGGGCCGCAAGCTCCTCGAGGTTCCGAAGCCCGCCGGCGTGATCCTCGCGCTCACCCCGTCGACGAATCCGGTTGCGACGACCTACTTCAAGGTGCTGTGCGCGCTCATGACGCGCAACGCGGTTGTCGTCTCGCCCCATCCGATGGCCCGCCGGACGTGCGCCGAGGCCGTGCGGCTCATGGCACGGGCGGCGGTCGCCGCGGGCGCGCCGGACGGCTGCCTGCAGGTCGTCGAGGAGCCGACGATCCCGCTGATCGAGGCGCTCATGGCCGACCCGGGGGTCGACCTGATCCTCGCGACGGGCGGGACCGCGGTCGTGCGGGCCGCGTACCGCTCGGGCAACCCGGCGCTCGGGGTCGGGCCGGGCAACGTCCCGGCGCTTGTCGACGCGACCGCCGACATCCGGCGCGCGGCCGAGTGCCTCGTCGAGTCGAAGTCGTTCGACAACTCGATTCTGTGCACGAATGAGTCGACCGTCATCGCGGAGTCGTCGATCGGGTCGGAGTTGATCGCCGAATTCCGGCGCGCGGGCGGAGCCGTGCTCGACGGCGAGGCGACCGACCGGATCCGCGAGACCTGCTACCCGGAGGGGAGGATCAACACGAAGCTCGCCGGCAAGGATGCCGCGATGCTCGCGGACGCCGCCGGGATCCGCGTGCCGCGTGGCACCAAGGTCCTGATCGCGCCGTTCGAGCTGATCGTGCCGGAGGAGCCACTCGCGCGCGAGAAGCTGTTCCCGTTGCTCGGCATGGTGCAGGCGCCGGATGCGCAGCGCGGCATCGACGCCGCTCGCGCGCTCCTGCGGCTCGGCGGCGCCGGGCACTCCGCGGTCATCCATTCCCGCAGCCCCGAGACGATCCTCGCCTACGGCGCCACGGTCCGGGTCCTGCGCGTCGCCGTCAACGCGCCGGGCAGCACGGGCTCGGCGGGGCTCGACACGAACCTCGCCCCCACGATGACGATCGGCACCGGCTTCTTCGGGCGCTCGTCGCTCACCGAGAACCTGCAGCCGCGCGATCTCCTGCAGTGGACGCAGATCGCCTACGCAAAGGATCCCGCCGAGCCGTTCGGGGACTTCGTGGGGCTTGAGCCGTGGGCGGCGGCGGCGCCGGCCCGCCGGCAGATCGCGCCGCTCGGGCCGGAGCCCTCCCCGGCCGCCGCCCCCGAGGAGGCGGTCCTGCGAGAGGAGATCCGCCGGCTGATCATCGAGGAGCTCCGAGAGGTGGTGGCGCGCTGATGGCGGAGCTGCGTTCCTCGATCTTCATCGACCAGCTGCAGCCCCAGACGATGTGCTACCTCGGCACCTGGATTCGCGGACGGCTCCCACGCACGCGGATGGCGGCGGGCATCATCGAGATCGCGCCCGGCCTCGACATCGAGCCGCTCACCGACGTCGTTCTCAAGTACACCGAGGTGCAGGCGGGGATCCTCGTCGTCGAGCGTCACTTCGGCTACCTCGAGTTTCACTCGCGGCAGACCTCGGCGGTCGAGTCGGCCGTGCAGGCGATGCTCGACGCGCTCGGCACCGGGCCGGACGAGGCGACCGCCCCGCAGATCCTCGCCTCGAAGCTGATCTCGCGACTCGATCACCAGCACGCGTTCCTGATCAACCGCAACAAGCTCGGATCGATGGCGCTGCCGGGCGAGTCGCTGTTCGTGCTCGAGATGCAGCCCGCCTCGTATGCGATCAAGGCCGTGAACGAGGCCGAGAAGGCGGCGCGGATCAAGGTCGTCGACTACCGCATGATCGGTGCGACCGGCCGCGTCTACCTGAGCGGCGCCGAGGCGGACGTCCGCACCGCGGCCCAGGCGGCGACCGCCGCCCTGGAGGAGGCACAGTGACCGCGCGCGACCCCGACGAGGCGATGCGGAACGCGATCCGCGACGCGCTCCGGGAGCTGCTCCCCGATGTCGTCGGCGGCCAGGAGCGGAGCGGGCATGCCCGCGCGCCCGGCGACGCGGCGACCAACGGTCACGCCCGTGCGAACGGCGACGCGGCGAGCAACGGGCACAGCCGCACCGACGGCCACGGGCACGCGAACGCCCACGCCGGTCCGGGCCACGCCGGCCCGAACGGCCACGCCGGCCCGAACGGCCACGCCGCTCCACACGGCCACGAGCGCCGGAGTGCCGCGCGCGCTCCCGGCGCCGAGCCCGAGGTCGTCCCGCTCGTGCCCGCACCGCCGGTCGCCGCGGTCCTGCGGCCGTCGACGTGGAGCGCCCCGCCCGTGCCCGGGGAGGTGATCGGCGCGGGCGCCCCCGACACTTCCGGCGCGCCCGGCGCCCCATCCGCATCTCCGCGCGTCCGGGGGACGGATCCTCCATTGGAGGAGCTGGCACCGAGGGGGGTTCATCTCCACCGCGCGGCCGGGGCCCGTGCCGCGGTCCCGGCCCGGCGGCGGCCGGCGCCCGCGGGCGCGACTGTCGAGACCGTGACGATCGACTCCGATGAGGACCTGCAGACGTTCGTGCGCTCGCTCGTGACGCGACTGGAGAGCCCGCGCGACCGGCTCGCGATCAAGGCCGGGCGGCTTCGCTTCCGCCTGCACCGCACGACGGCGCCGGTCGGCGCCCCCGCCTCCGACACGCTGCCGGCCGAGCACGTGGCGCGCGGCGCGGTGACCGAGCGGCACGTCCGCCAGGCGCACGCCGCCGGCACCCGCCTGGTGCTCGCACGCGCGGCCGTGCTCACGCCGCTCGCGCGCGAGGCGGCGCGCACCCTCGGCGTCCGGATCGAAAGGGAGGCGCAATGCTGAAGGCGACCGTCACCGGGTCGGTATGGGCGACGCGGCGGATCGACTCGATCCCGCGCGGCGCCTTCCTCGAGGTGCTCACCGACGACGGGGCGCGGCTCGTCGCCTTCGACGTGCTCGGCAGCGGCGTCGGCGAGCGCGTGCTCGTGACGACCGGATCGGTCGCCTCCGCCTGGTTCGGCGCCGCTCACCCCCCGGTCGACGCGCTGATCATCGGCTCGCTCGATCCCGAGCGCGAGACCGAGCCACCGCCACCGCCGCCGCCGACGCGGGCGGCGACGCGGAAGCGGCCGACGCCGATCCGCAGTCAATCGACGCGCGCACAGAAATCCACCAAGGAGACAGGAAAATGAACGAAGCACTCGGCATGGTCGAGACGAAGGGCTACGTCGCTGCGCTCGCGGCGGCGGACGCGATGGTCAAGGCGGCGAACGTCACGATCATCAGCCGCGAAGAGGTCGGCGATGGGCTCGTCGCCGTCGTCGTGCGCGGTGACGTCGGAGCCGTCAAGGCGGCCACCGAGGCCGGGGCTGAGACCGCATCGACGGTCGGCGAGCTCATCTCCGTCCACGTCATCCCGCGCCCGCACCACGAGCTCGATAAGCACTTCACCGCGACCGCGTAGTAGGCAGTGGCCCCCCCCGCACGACGGGCGAGCGCTCGCGCGCCGGGTGATCCGGCGCACGCCAATCCGGTCGAGCTCCGCGTCTACCTGTCACTTCCGGATCTCGCGCCCCAGTTCGCCGCGTACCTGGGGACGCCGACCCGCGCCCGCGGCTATCCGGCAAAGGAGGGCGACACCGCCCTCATCGTCGAGGTCGCGCCGGCGCTCGCCATCGAGCGCGTCATCGACCTCGCGCTCAAGGCGGTGCCGGATGCCGAGCCGGGCATCCACTTCGTGGAGCGCCAGTTCGGCGTGCTCGAGGTTCATCACGAGCGCCCCGACGTCGTCGAGCGGGCCGGGGAGGCGATCCTCGCCGGGATCGGCGCCCGCGCCGAGGACACGCTGCGGCCGCGGCTGACGTACATCGAGGTGATCGAGAACGTCACCGACCAGCACGCGGTGATCCTCAACCGGGTGCGCGAGGCGTCGATGATCATGCCCGGCGAGAACCTGCTCGTCGCCGAGTTCGTCCCGGCGCTCTACGCCGCCGCCGCCGCGAACGCCGCCGAGCGGGCCGCGCCCGGGCTGACCCTGATCAGCGTCTCGATGATCGGCGCGGCCGGCCGCGTCTACCTCGCCGGCTCGCTCACGGACCTCGCGCCCGCGCGCGAGGAGATCGAACGGGTCGCCGCCTCGGTCACCGGCAGGGAGCACTGATGGCCGAACCCGCCGAGCCGGATCGCGACCCCGTCGACGCGCTCGCGCAGGCGGCGCTCGCCCGCTTCGGGATCGGCGACGGCGCGAGGGTGACGCTCGTCAACGTCTCGGAGAACCACACCTACAAGGTCGACGATCCGGGGAGCGGCCGCAGCTACGCGCTCCGCCTCCACCGGCCCGGCTACCGGACGGTCGCCGAGATCGAGTCCGAGCTCGCGTGGATCGACGCGCTCCGGACCGACGGCGTCGTTCACACGCCGCGCGCGATCGCCGCTCCCGACGGGGCGCGGGTCGTGCCCGCGCAGGCGCCGGGCGTCGAGGCGCGCAACGCCGTGATGTTCGAGTGGCTCGACGGGACGGTCGTCGACATGGACGACGGCGTGCGCGCGCTCGAGCAGTACGAGCGGCTCGGTGCGATCTCGGCGCGCATGCACGAGCACCTGCGCGGCTGGCGCGCCCCCGCGGGCTTCACCCGGCCGCCGTGGGACTACGAGCACTCGATCGGTCCGAGCGGCTACTGGGGCGCGTGGCAGGACGGGCTTGGGATCGGCCTCGAGGAACGCCGCGTGCTCGAGCGGCTCGATGAGACGATCCGCACGCGCCTCGAGCGCTTCGGCGGCGGCCCGGAGCGGTTCGGGCTGATCCACGCCGACATGCGGCTTGCGAACCTGCTCGTCAACGGCTCCGAGGTGCTCCTCATCGACTTCGACGACTGCGGCGCCTCGTGGTTCATGTACGACTTCGCGACGACGGTCTCGTTCATGGAGGACCATCCGCGCGTGCCGGAGCTGCGCGACGCCTGGATCCGCGGCTACCGCAGCGTGGCCGCGCTCGACGACGCCTCCGTGACGGAGTTGCAGACGTTCGTGATGCTCCGCCGGCTGCTGCTCGTCGCCTGGATCGGCTCGCACCACACGTTCGCACCGGAGGCGGCCGAGCTCGGCGCCGGCTTCACCGCCGGCACGTGCGCGCTCGCCGAGGCGTACCTGTCCACGCACTGAAGGGAGCACGAGCGATGTTCACACCGATCGAGGGACGGAGCGTCATGGTCACCGGCGGGACCGCGGGGATCGGCAAGGGGATCGCGGCGTGCTTCGCGGGCGCCGGGGCCAAGGTGGCGATCACCGGCCGGGACGCCGAGCGAGGAGAGGCCGCCGCGGCCGAGCTCCAGAACGCCGGCGGCGAGGTCGTCTACGTCCAAGCCGACGTCGCGAGCGGCCCGGATGCGGAGCGGGCCGTCGCCGAGGTCGTCGGGCGGTTCGGCGGCCTCGACGTCGTCTGCGCGAACGCCGGCGTGTTCCCGTCGAGCAGGCTCGAGGAGATGCCCGAGCAGGAGATCGACGAGATCTTCGCGATCAACGTCAAGGGCACGATGCTGACGGTCAAGGCGGCGATCCCGGCGCTCGCGGCCAGCGGCCACGGCCGCGTGATCCTCACCTCGTCGATCACCGGTCCGATCACCGGCTTCCCCGGCTGGTCGCACTACGGCGCGACGAAGGCCGCCCAGCTCGGCTTCCTGCGGACGGCGGCGATCGAGCTCGCCGGGCAGCGCATCACGGTCAACGCCGTACTGCCGGGCAACGTCGTCACCGAGGGGCTCGACGATCTCGGCGAGGACTACCGCCGCACGATGGAGGCGTCGATCCCGCTCGGACACCTCGGATCGGTCGCGGACATCGGCAACGCCGCACTGTTCCTCGCCACCGACGAGGCGGGCTTCATCACCGGTCAGACGATCGTCGTCGACGGCGGTCAGACCCTCCCCGAGTCGGTCGCGGCGCTCGGAGCGTGACGGATGCCGGCCGGTGCAGAGCGGCTCGGTGCGCCGCCGCTCGGACCGCTCAGTCCGGCGGTGCTCGCGGTGCGCGACCGGCTGGCGGGCGAGATCAGGGCGGGGGAGCTCGCGCCCGGGGAGCGGCTCGGCGCCGAGCGTGAGATCGCCGAGCGCCTCGGCGTCTCGCGCTCGACCGTCCGCGCGGCGCTGTCCGATCTCGAGCGCAGCGGCACGATCGTCCGAGCCCGCGGTCGCACCGGCGGGATCTTCGTCGCCGAGCGCAAGGTCGAGCGCGATCTCGCGAGCCTCACCGGGCTGCCCGCGTACCTGCGCCGCCAGGGCTTCCAGTCAGACGCGCGGGTCATCTCGACCGCGACGATCGGCGCGCCGGTCGACGTCGCGGAGGCGCTCGGGATCGCTCCCGGCGAGCTCGTGCACGAGATCGTCCGCGTCCGTCTCGCCGACGACGATCCGATCTCGCTGGAGCGGGCGTCGTTTCCGGCCGAGCGCTTCCCGGGACTGCTCGACCGCGCGCTCAGCGGCTCGCTCTACGAGCTCCTGCAGTCCGAGTACGGGCTGATCCCCGGTCAGGCCGAGGAACGGCTCGAGGTCGTCGACGCGGGGCCGGCCGAGGCGCGGCTCCTCGGGATCCCTCGGCATGCCTCGCTCGTTTCGATCTCCCGAACCGCCTGGGACGACAGCGGAGCGCCCTTCGAATGCTCGCGTGACCTGTTCCGCGGCGACCGCGTCCGGATCGTCGTGCGCGCCCAGGCCTCGTCTTCCGCGCGCGCCGCCGGGAGCGCCGTCGCCACGTCGGTCGAGGTCCGCGCGAGCGATGCTCGCTGACGGCGCGCTGAACCCGCGGGCGCGCGCGGCCGCGCTCGAGCGCATGGCCTCGGGGCTCGACCTGCTGATCGTCGGCGGCGGCGTCACCGGCGCCGGCGCGGCGCTCGACGCGGCCGCGCGCGGGCTTGACGTCGGTCTCGTCGAGGCGCGCGACCTCGCGTCAGGCGCCTCCAGCAAGTCGAGCAAGCTGATCCACGGCGGGCTGCGCTACCTCGAGATGGGGGACATCGGGCTTGTCCGGGAGGCGCTGCGCGAGCGCGAGCTGCTCCTCAGGCGGCTCGCGCCGCATCTCGTCTCGCCGGTGCCGTTCCTGTGGCCGCTGCGCGGCCGCGGCTGGGAGCGCGTGTACCTGGGGACCGGCCTCGTCCTCTACGACACGCTCGGAGGCGGCCGCTCGGTGCCGCGGCACCGCCACCTCACGCGCGCCGGCGCCCGCCGCGAGGCGCCGGGACTGAGCGCCGCCGGGCTGACCGGCGCCGTCCAGTTCCACGATGCCGCCGAGGACGATGCCCGGATGGTGGCGGTGCTCGCGCGGACGGCGGCCGCCCACGGCGCGCTCATCGCGACCCGCACGGAGCTCGTCGAGCTCCTCCGCTCCGGCGAGCGCGTCACCGGCGCGGTCGTCCGCGACCACGAGCGCGAGGAGACGCTCACGATTCCCGCGCGGAGCGTGGCCCTCGCCGTCGGCGCGTGGACCGACGCGGTGCGGGTGCGCTCGGGCGCGCGCTTCGAGACCGAGATGCGCCCGTCGAAGGGGATCCACGTGGTCGTCCCCCGCGAGCGGATCCGGATGGAGACCGGACTGCTCGCGCGGACCGAGAAGAGCGTCCTGTTCGTCATCCCGACCGACGCAGGCTGGCTGATCGGCGACACCGACACCCCCTGGACGCACGGGCCCGACGAGGTCGTCGCCTCCGGCGCGGACGTCGACTACGTGCTCGCCAAGGCCAACGAGTTCCTCGTCGAACCACTCGCCCGCGCCGACGTGATCGGCGTGTTCGCCGGCCTGCGCCCGCTCGTCGGGCCCGCGGCCGTGTCCGACACGACCCGGCTGAGCCGCCGCCACGTCGTCGAGCGGCCGCTGCCCGGCCTGACGACGATCGCCGGCGGCAAGTACACGACCTATCGCGTGATGGCGGCCGACCTGGTCGACGCCGCCGCGCGTGAGCTGACCGACGTGCCGCCGTCCCCGACGGACCGCATTCCGCTGCTCGGGGCGGACGGATTCGTGTCCGCCTGGCGTCGCCGCCTGCGCCTCGCGGCCGAGGCGGGGCTCGAGCCCGCGACCGTCGAGCGGCTCCTGCGCCGCTACGGCGATCGCGCCGGGGAGCTCGTCGGGATCATCGCCGAGCGGCCCGAGCTCGCCGAGCCGCTGTCCGGCGGAGGCGGCCACATCGCGGCCGAGGTCGTCCACGCGTGCACCCACGAGGGCGCGCTCCGCCTGGAGGATGTGCTCGAGCGCCGCACGCGGCTCGCGATCACGACCCGTGACCGGGGGACGCTCGCGGCCGCTGAGGCGGCGTCGCTGATGGCCGGCGAGCTCGGATGGAGTCCCGAGCGCGCCGATCGCGAGGTCGCCGCCTGGGAGCGCCGGATCGCCGCGGAGCGCGCCGGCGAGGCCGAGCGCGACGATGCGAGCGCGCTCGCCGCGTACCGGGCGGCGCTCGCCGGCGCAGACGAACTCGCCGACCCGGCGGCGTCGCACACAGCGCCGGGCGATCCGCACGAGACGGAGGCCGCGCGGTGAGCGCCGTCGTCATCGGGCTCGACCAGGGAACGTCGAGCACGCGCTGCCTCGCGCTCGACGAGCGGATGCGGATCGTCGGCTCAGGCGCCGTCCCGGTGAGCTGCTCGTTCCCGGGGCCGGGGCGCGTCGAGCAGGACCCGGACGAGCTCGCCGCCTCAGCGGAGCGGGCGATCGCCGCCGCCTTGCGAGAGGCCGGCGTCGGGGCGAACGACGTCGCGGCGCTCGGCATCGCGAGCCAGACCGAGACGTTCGTCGTCTGCGAGCGCGCGTCCGGGCGGCCGATCCATCCGGCGGTCGTCTGGCAGGACCGGCGCACGACCGATCGCTGCCGGGCGCTCGCCGCCGTCGGCCACGCGCGGCTCGTGCGGGACCGCACCGGCCTCGAGCTCGACCCGACGTTCTCCGCGACCAAGCTCGCCGAGGTGCTCGACGGCGTCGACGGCGCCCGCGAGCGCGCCCGAGCCGGGAGCCTCGTGTTCCACGACATCGCCGGCTGGCTGATCCGCTCGCTCGCCGGCATCGACGTGTGCGACGTCGGCAATGCCGGGCGCACGCTGCTGTGTGGGCTCGGGGCGGGCGACTGGGATGACGAGTTGCTCGCATTGTTCGACGTTCCCCGAGGGCTGATGCCGCCGATCGTCGACACCGACGGGGTCGGCGGCGTCTGCCTCCCGGAATCGGCGATCGCGGGCGTCAGGCTCACCGCCACGCTCGGCGATCAGCAGGCCTCGCTGCTCGGGCTCGGCTGTCTTGAGCGCGGGCAGGCGAAGCTGACGCTCGGAACCGGAGCGTTCCTGCTCGTCCAGGTCGGCGAGGAGGCGATCCCGTCGCCCGACGGCGTGCTTCAGTCCTGCGCCTGGCGGCTCCGCGGCCGCGCGAGCTACGCCGCCGAGGGGTTCATCCCCGCCGCCGGTTCGGCGCTCGACTGGTTCGCCGCCGCCGGCATCGCGCCGGCGCCCGCGGAGCTCGACGCGCTCCTTGCCGACGCGGGCGCGGAGGATGGGTCGATCGCCTGCGTGCCGGCGCTCCAGGGGTTTGGAACGCCGAGCTGGGACCCCGACATCCGCGCCGGCCTGCTCGGCATGACCCGGGCGACGACCCGCGCCGAGCTCGCGGGTGCCCTCGTCGATGGCGTCGTCCATCAGGTCGTCGATGCGCTCGAGGCGATCGGGTCAAAGATCCCGCTCTCCAGCGTCATCGTCGACGGCGGCCTGGCGCGGTCGGAGTGGGTGCTGCGGCGGCTCGCCGACCTCGGTCGGGTCGAGGTCCGGCGGGCGGTCCGAGGCGAGGCGACCGCCGTCGGGGCGGCGCTCGCGGCCGGGCTCGCTGTCGGTCGCTGGGGGTTCGGCGACCTCGGGGGGGCCGAGACGGACCTCGTCATGACGCCGGCGATGTCCGAGGGCGAGCGCGCCGCGCGCCGGGGGCGCTGGGCCGAGGCCGTCGAGGTGGTGGGTTCGTGGCGCCGGTAGCCGCGCGGGTCGTCGCGCTACGCGCTCGCGTCGTCCCCGGGGCCGCGTCGGTAGACGCTGATCAGGAATGCGTCCGCGCGGTAGATCTCGAGCGAGACGAGCGCGACGACGCCGTCCGCGGTGCTGTCGGTTTGGAACAGCGTCAGCAGCAGCGAGCCCTCCGGCACCTCGAGTCGCTCCGCGATCCGCGCGTCGGCCACCGCAGGGCGCATCGTGGCGACGCCGTGATGGATCGCGAGGCCCCGCTCGGCGAGCGCCCGGTAGACCGAACCGTCGACCGGGTCGGCCATCGCCACCGGGTCGAGCACCTCCGGCCGGCACCAGTCGGTCGTGTCGATGACCGGCTGGTCGTCGGCGGTGCGCACCCGGCGCAGCGCGGACAGGGGCGTGCCGTCGGGCAGCCCGAACGCCGCGGCGACATCGGGTGGCGCGGGCTCCAGGCGCGCCTCGGTCAGCCGCGCGCCGGGCGTGCGTCCGGTGGCCGCGATCATCTCGGTGCCGCTGAGGTTGCGACTGAGGTCGTCGCGCAGCAGCGGCCGGTCGTTGACGTACGTGCCCGACCCGTGGACCGGCCGGAGCAGCCCCTCCTCCTCGAGCAGCGCGATCGCGCTCCGCAGCGAGCTGCGCGAGACACGCATCCGACGCGCGAGCTCAGGCTCGCTCGGCAGCTGGGCGCCCGGGGCGAGCTCGCCGCTGAGCACGAGCGCCCGAAGATCGTCGGCGAGCCGGTGGCGGAGGGAGCGACGTGCGTTGGTCGACATCGAGACAGATCTCCTCGGGCGGCGATCCTGCCGTGCGGCCCGTCGCGCCTTGCCGGGAGAGCCTACCTCCGCTACCGTTCCGAGTTGTCAGACAACTTGTCGTCCGTGAAGAAACAGTCCTGCCGTTCTGGCGACCCTGTCTCTCCGCGGACCCTGAGCCGCCAAGTGGGGAGTGGTCAACCGGTGAGCGAATTCATCTTCATGCTGACGCGCGACGACGAGACCATCCGGGACGCGCGTGAGATCTACGCGTCGGTGGCGGACAGCGGGGTTTCGCATTTCGGCTGCAAGGACGTCGGCCTGCCGGCCGCCGAGCTCGGAGCGCTGCTCGACGACATTCGCGGCGATGGGCACACGAGCTACCTCGAGGTCGTCTCCGAGACCGAGGAGGCGACGCTCTCCTCAGCTCGCGTGGCCGCGGAGCTCCGGCCCGACTATCTGATCGGCGGCACGCTGATCGAGCCGGTGCTCGAGATCATCGACGGCACGGGCATCCGCTTCTTCCCGTACGTCGGGCGGATCGTCGGCCACCCGTGCCTTCTGCGCGGCACGATCGAGCAGATCGCGGCCGACGCGCGCGAGGCGGAGCGCCTCGGCGTCGACGGGATCAACCTGCTCGCGTATCGCTACGACGGCGACGTCGACGCGCTTGTGGAGGCGGTGGTCGAGGCGACGTCGCTGCCGGTGATCGCCGCCGGCTCGGTCGACTCCACGGAGCGGATCGCGGCACTCTCCCGACGCGGTGTCTGGGGGTTCACCGTCGGTACGGCGGCGCTCGACGGCGCCTTCGTCCCCGGGGCGGGGCTCGAGGCGCAGATCGGGGCGATCCTCGAGGCGTCGCGGACAGTGGAGGAGTCGACGGCGAGGGACTGAGTTTCAGAGAAGAGCCAGAGGGCGCCCGCGGGCGCGGACCCAAATGGCGGCATTCGGCCGAGCGCCGACCGCCAGTGAGACGGAGGAGAGACAGAGGGTGAGTACCGAGGAAAAGATCATTCCCGCACACCACGAGGGGATGCTCCCGGTCGCGGAGAGCGTCGACGTCGGCGAACGCACCGACGTCTCGCGACTGAAGGGCAACGCGATCGGGCTCGTCGGGGTGCTGTTCATGAGCGTCACCGGCGCCGCCCCGATCTCGGCGATGCTGTTCAACACGCCGATCGCCGTCGGCTACGGCAACGGGGTCGGCGCGCCGGCCGGGTTCCTGGTCGCCGGGGTGGTGCTCACCATCTTCGGCGTGGCCTACGTCGCCATGGCGCGCAAGGTGACGACCGCGGGCGGCTTCTACAGCTTCATCAGCCACGGCCTCGGACGGGAGCTGGGGATGGCGACCGGGTTCTCGATGGTCGCCGCCTACAGCGTCTTCGAGGTGTCACTGCTCGGCGGCTTTGCCTATTTCGCGCAGATCAAGGCCGCCCAGTACGGTATCCATCTCGGGTGGGTGTGGTTCGCGCTGTTCGCGGCGGCTCTCATCGCGGTGCTCTGTTACTTCGACGTCGAGCTGTCGGCCCGGATCCTCGGGGTCGCACTCACGTGTGAGGTCGTCACGCTGATCGTGTTCGACATCGTCTCGTTCGGCCACGGGCACGTGACCGCCGCCGCGATCAATCCGATCAACGCGTTCAAGGGCCTCCCCGGCGGGCACTTCCATGGCTCGGCGATCGCGGCGGGGGCTGCCGGAATCGGCATCTTCTTCGCGTTCTGGTCGTGGGTCGGCTGGGAGACGGCGCCGAACTACGGCGAGGAGTCCAAGGACCCGAAGCGCAACGTCCCGCGCGCGCTGTACATCTCGGTGATCGGCCTCGGGGTCTTCTACACGATCACCTCCTGGGCCGGCATCTCCGGCTACACCTCGATCGACCACGCCGCATACGTCGCCCAGAACGACGCGGCGAACTTCTACTTCACGCCCGCCCAGCAGTTCTCGGGCTCGTTTTTGAAGGGGTGCCTGAGCTGGTTCATCATCACCGGCTCGTTCGCCTGCGCGATGGCCTTCCACAATGCCACCTCGCGCTACATGTACGCGCTCGGCCGCGAGCGGGTGCTTCCGAGCG
The DNA here is from genome assembly GCA_035294545.1 of Solirubrobacteraceae bacterium. Taxonomy (GTDB): domain Bacteria; phylum Actinomycetota; class Thermoleophilia; order Solirubrobacterales; family Solirubrobacteraceae; genus Palsa-465. The sequence continues at coordinate 68,707 of DATGKS010000015.1, forward strand.
CGCTCGGGCGGACCCACGAGAAGCACAAGAGCCCGCACATCGCATCGACGACACAGTCGGCGATCGCGGTCGCGATCGTGATCGCGTTCGCGCTGTTCGCCACCGTCGACAAGAAGCTCGGCGCTGGGGATTCGGTCGCCTACATCCAGGTCTACGGGCTGATGGCGGTCATGGGCGTCGTCTCGATCCTCGGGATCCAGGCGCTCGTGTCGATCGCGATCTTCTCCTACTTCCGCACTCACCACAAGCAGGACCACCACTGGTGGACGACGATCACGGCTCCGGTGATCGCGGCGATCACCCAGGCGATCGTCCTCTACCTCGCGATCAAGAACCTCAAGTTCCTCGGCTCCGGCTACAGCTACACGAAGTGGCTGGTGATCGGCGACGTGCTCATCTTCCTCGTCGGGCTCGGCTATGCGTTCTACATCAAGCGCAACGACCGGGCGAAGTACGAGACGATCGGCCGGATGATCAACCGGGGCCTCGACCAGGTGTAAGAGGTCGAGCGACCCTGAGCCGCCGCGAGGATGCGCGGGGCCGGCCCTCCTCGCCGGCCCCGCGAGCCGCCCTTTCGCGCCACGGCCGCGTCCGGGGCGGCATCGTGGCGACACGGACGCGGGATTCCTCAGAGCGGCGCGCGCCGGTTGACGATCACGTCGAACGCGTCGGCGACATGCCACTCGTCGGACTCCATCACCGGTACGTCGTCGGTGTCGCGATCGACCTGGTGGATGTGCAGCAGCGGCGCTCCCTCGCCGACCTGCAGGAGCTCGGAGAGCCGTCGATCCGCGAGCACGGGCAGGAGCCGGGCCGTGGCGCCGACGACACGATGCCCGGCCGCCTCCAGCATCGCGTACAGCGAGTCGGACAGCCGCTCCTGCCCCGCGTCGCCGAGCACGTCGGCCGGGATCCGGTCGCGTGAGTAGATGAGCGGCCGGTCGTTCCCCCGGCGGATCCGCTCGACGGCGACGACCTCCTGGCCCGAGCCGAGCCTGAGCGCGCGCGCCTCGGCGGCGCTCGCCGGCCGGCGCAGCACCTCCAGTACGGTCTCGCCGGGCTCAAGGCCCGCGTCGCGGATCATCGCGGTGTAGGAGACGTTCGTGTCGAGCGCGTGCCGGCTCGGCGCAGTGGTGACGAACGTGCCGGTGCCGCGCTGACGCGACAGGTGACCGCTGACGACGAGGCTCTGGATCGCCTCGCGCACCGTCTGCCGGCTCACCGCGAAGCGGTCCGCGAGCTCGTACTCGTTCGGCAGCTTGTCGCCGGCGAGGAGCCGGCCGTCGCCGATCTCCTGAAGCAGCT
>DATGKS010000016.1:0-2234 GCA_035294545.1 Solirubrobacteraceae bacterium
AAGATCGTTCCATACGTCAAGCAGCCCGAGGAGCTGGTCCTGGGCGAGCCCCTCGTCTACGCCACCGCCGTGCCGCTCGGCGGCTACGCCGTCGGCGTGCTCGCCGAGAGCTTCGAGGGCCGGCCGACGAAGCTCGAGGGCAACCCGCTGCACCCCGCGAGCCTGGGTGGCATCGATCCGCCGACGCAGGCCGCGCTGCTCGAGCTCTACGACCCCGAGCGCTCGCAGACCATCACCCGCGCCGGCCAGATCCAGACCTGGCAGGGCTTTCTCGCCGCGATCCGCGCGGCGCTCGACGGGCAGCGTGCGCGCGGCGGCGCGGGGCTGCGCGTGCTCACCGAGACGGTCACCTCGCCCACGCTCGCCGAGCAACTGCAGGCGCTCTTCGCCGCGTTCCCCGAGGCCGGGTGGCACCAGTGGGACCCGGTCGGCCGCGACCCGGCCCGGGCGGGGGCCCTGCGGGCCTTCGGGGCCGCGGTCGAGACGCGCTACGACCTCGGTCGCGCCGACGTCGTGCTCAGCCTCGACGCCGACCTCTTCGCCGTGGGGCCGAGCCGGCTGCGCTACGCGCGGGAAGTTGCCGCTCGCCGCCGGCCGGACGCGCCCATGAACCGGCTCTATGTCGTCGAGAGCATGCCCACGACGACGGGCGCCCTCGCCGACCACCGCCTGCCGCTCGCCGCCGCGCACGTCGAGGCGTTCGCCCGCGCGCTCGCGGCCGAGCTCGGGCTCGCGGTCGCCCCGGTGCCGCCTGGGTCGGCCGTGGCTGCGCACCGCCGCTGGCTCGGCGCGCTCGCCGCCGACCTCCGGGCGCACCGCGGCGCGTGCGCGGTGGTGCCGGGCGAGCACCAGCCGCCGGCCGTCCATGCGCTCGCGCACGCCATCAACGACGCGCTGGGCAACGTCGGGCGCACCGTGATCCACACCGACCCCGTCGAGGCCCAGCCTACGGAGCAGCTCGACTCGCTGCGGGCGCTCGTCGCGGCGATGCGGGCGGGAGCGGTCGAGGTCCTGCTGATCCTCGGCGGCAATCCCGTCTACACGGCGCCCGCCGACCTCGATTTCGCTGGCGCGCTCGCCCAGGTGCCGCTGCGCGTGCATCTGAGCCTCTACCAGGACGAGACCTCGGCGCTGTGCCACTGGCACGTCAACGCCGCCCATCCCCTCGAGACGTGGAGCGACGCCCGCGCGCACGACGGCACGGCGACGATCCTCCAGCCGCTGATCGCGCCGCTCTACGGCGGGCGCTCCGCCCACGAGGTGCTCGCGGCACTCACGGGGCCCGAGCGCACGGGCCACGATCTCGTGCGCGAGCACTGGCAGCGCGTGGCGGGTGGAGCGGACTTCGAGGCATTCTGGCGCCGCGCGCTCCACGACGGCGTGGTGCCGGGCACCGCCCTCCCGTCGCGGTCGGTTGCGCTGCGGGCGGACTGGGACGTGCCGACGCCCGCTGCCGAGGCCACGGGACTCGAGCTCGTCTTCCGGCCCGATCCCTACCTCGTCGACGGCCGCTTCGCGAACAACGGATGGCTCCAGGAGCTGCCGCGGCCGATCACCAAGCTCACCTGGGACAACGCGGCGCTGCTCGCGCCGGCCACGGCCGAGCGGCTCGGGGTCGGGAACGGGGACGTGGTCGAGCTCGCCGTGGGGTCGCGCCGCACGCACGCGCCGGTGTGGATCGTCCCCGGGCACGCCCCCGAGTCGGTGACGGTGCACCTGGGCTACGGGCGGCAGCGCAGCGGGGCGCTCGGGACGGGCGTCGGCTTCGACGCCTACGCGCTCAGGACGGCTGCGGCCCTGTACATCGCCCGCGGCGCGGCGCTCCGCCCGACGGGCCGGCGGCATGCCTTCGCCTGCACCCAGGCGCACCACGCCATGGAGGGGCGCGCGCTCGTGCGCGTCGCCACGCTCGCCGAGTGGCGTGCCCACCCCGACTTCGCGCGCGCCCTCGGGGAGGAGCCGGGGCGCGAGGTGACCCTCTATCCCCCGCAGCCCGCCGACGGCTACGCCTGGGGCATGGCCATCGACTTGGGCGCGTGCATCGGCTGCAACGCCTGCGTGCTCGCCTGTCAGGCCGAGAACAACATCGCGGTCGTGGGCAAGGCCGAGGTCGCGCGCGGGCACGAGATGCACTGGCTGCGCGTCGACCGCTACTTCGCCGGCAGCCTCGACGCGCCGGCGATCCTCCATCAGCCCGTGCCGTGCATGCACTGCGAGAACGCGCCCTGCGAGGT
>DATGKS010000017.1:0-42093 GCA_035294545.1 Solirubrobacteraceae bacterium
GCAACCGTCGTCATGCTCTGACCTTCGACCATCGTGGTGTCTCCTTCTCGAACGACTGCGGGAACAGCCGACGAGGATGAGCGCCACGGTGGTCGGAACCACCTCAGGCGCCCGCTACACCACTTCTACCGGCACGACCCAGGTGCTCGGTGTCGAGGTTGATGCGCGGATGGCCAAGTTGGCCCGCAGCCAGGGGTTCGAGGTCGAGGTCGCGAAATTCGAGGACTGGGACCCGGCCGGACGGACGTTCGACATCGTGATCGCCGGGCAGACGTGGCACTGGATCGACCCCGTGGCTGGCGCGACCAAGGCCGCCCAGGTGCTCCGCCCCGGCGGGCGGCTCGCGGCGTTCTGGAACACCTTCCAGTTCCCGCCCGGCCTCTCCGAATCTCTCCAGGCGGTCCACGCCCGCGTGCTGCCCGACACGCCGTTCTCCCGAGGCATGTTCGCGGGCCCCGACGCCTATGGACCAATCTTTGACAAGACCACCGACGGGATACGCCAGTCAGGCGGCTTCGGTGAGCCAGAGCAATGGCGCTTCGACTGGCAGCGGACCTACACACGGGACGGATGGCTGTCCGTCGTGCCCTCCGCTGGCGGGCTCAATCAACTTCCCCAGGACAAGCTCGATGAGCTACTTGCGGGCATCGGCGCTGCCATCGACGCCACGGGAGGCAGCTTCACGATGACCTACGCCACCGTCACCGTCACCGCAGCGCGAGCAGATGCCACCTGATCGGGCCCTGACAGACGCCGAGCGATCGTCCTCGTCGAACCGGGCGACGGCATCCGCTCATCGGGGCGTCGTGAGAGGCCACGTCGTCGCCGCAGTCGGCGTCCTACGCGCTCGGCTGGCTGAGCCGTGACCCTCGATGCGCTGGCCGAAGAAGTCCACCTGTCGCGCTCCCAACTCGCTCGCGCCTTTGACGCCACTGTGGGGATGAGCCCGATGGCGAACCTCCGAGAGATGCGAGTCGCGCGGATGGCGCGGCTGCTGGTCTCGACGGGCCTGGCAGTTGCCGAGACCGTACGCTCGGTCGGCTGGCGAAATCAGTTTCACGCCAGCCAGTGTTTCCACGCCCACTGCGGCATCTCGCCATCGAATACCGTTCATCGGCAGCCAGCACCATCAGACTGACGCGGGAACTGTCGTTCTTCCGAGCGCTCAGCCCGCAGGCAGAGTTTGAGTCCAGCCGCACGGTTTGAGCAAGACGCGCAGAGTCGGCTGTCAGTGGACGATGCTGGGCTCGAACCAGCGACCTCCGCCTTGTCGAGGCGGCGCTCTCCCAGCTGAGCTAATCGTCCGGAGTGGCTCATCGTAGCGATCGCGCGCGGATCGCGAGGCTTTATCATGAGCCGACATGGGAGTGCGGGTTCTCAGCGGTATGACGGCGGCGAGCGTCGCGCTGGCGCTGCCCGCGGTCGGGCTCGCGGCGGCGCCCATGATCGATCCGCACGGTGCGGTGACGGCTTCCCGCGGCCCCGTGCTCGATCCGCTGCCCGCGCCGCGGACGACGCACGTGTTCGTTGGGCCGCGGAGGATCGGCACCCACACGAGCGTGCTCGTGCGCTTCCGGCAGCCGATGACGACCGGCTACTCGGGCGACGAGCGCGCGATCGAGGCGCTCGAGATCTCCGGGCCCTCACGTCCGGTGTGCATCGGCTCACGGCGGATCCTGCTTGGCGCCGCCCCGGCGGGGACGATGATGCGCCACCGGCTGCGACCGCGCTGGCTCGGCGGTCGCTGGTGCACGGGGCTCTACCGCGGGCGGCTCACCTACCAGGTCGAGCCGGCGTGCGGGCCCGGGCCGATACGGGCGATGCCGGCGGCGCCGACGCCGATCGCGTGCCCGATGTTCATCATGGCGCCGCGCACGATCGCGACGTTCCACTTCCGCGTGACGGCTCGCTGAGCCCCGCGCGCCGAACCGCTTAGCATCAGCGCGCGATGGAGGCTCTGCTCCCGGACGGCACCCCGCTGCCCCTCGACGACGGCGCGACCGGCGCCGACGCCGCCGCGGCGATCGGCCCTGGGCTCGCTCGGGCGGCGCTCGCGGTCAAGGTCGACGGGGAACTGCGCGACCTCGCCCGGCCGCTGCTCGACGGCTCGCCGAACGGCCGCCGGCCGCGCCTGGAGATCCTCACCGAGCGCAGCGGCGAGGAGGCGCTCGCCCTCATCCGCCACGACGCCGCGCACGTGCTCGCGGCGGCGATGCTCGACCTCTACCCGGGAGTGAAGATCTCGATCGGGCCGGCGATCGAGAACGGCTTCTACTACGACTTCGACTTCCCCGAGGGCGTCGTCGTCGGCGAGTCGGACCTGCCCGCGATCGAGGAGGCGATGGGCCGCCACATCGACGCGGACGAGCCCTTCACGCGCGAGGACATCACCGTCGAGCAGGCGCTTGAGCGCTTCCGCGCCGAGGACCAGCCCTACAAGGTGGAACTGATCGAGGACCTCATCAAGAACGAGTCCGCCGAGACCGTCTCGCTCTACACCAACGGCCCGTTCACCGACCTCTGCCGCGGGCCGCACGCTCCGAGCACGAAGCGGATCAAGGCGTTCAAGCTCCAGTCGGTGGCGGGCTCCTACTGGCGCGGCGACGCCTCCCGGCAGATGCTCACCCGCGTCTACGGGACCGCGTTCTTCAGCGCCAAGGACCTCGCCGCCCATCTCGAGATGCTCGAGCAGGCGCGGGCGCGGGACCACCGCCGCCTCGGCCGGGAGCTCGGGCTGTTCGACTTCTCGGAGGCCGCGCCGGGAATGGCGTTCTGGTTCCCGGCCGGGACCGCGGTGTTCAACCGCCTCGTCCGGCTCAGCCGCGAGATGGGCAGCGAGCGCGGCTACACCGAGGTCAAGACGCCGATCGTCTACGACCGCTCGCTGTGGGAGACCTCGGGGCACTGGGACAAGTACCGGGAGCACATGTTCACCACCCAGTCCGAGGACGAGCGGGCGATGGCGATCAAGCCGATGAACTGCCCCGGCCACTGCCGCCTGTACGCGATGCGGCCGCACTCCTACCGAGAGCTGCCGGTTCGCTACGCCGAGCCCGGTCCGCTGCACCGCAACGAGCTGAGCGGCGCGCTGCACGGGCTGCTCCGCGTGCGCCACTTCACCCAGGACGACAACCACGTGTTCTGCACCGAGGACCAGATCCAGGACGAGGTCGTGCGGGCGCTGGAGTACGCCTTCGCGGTCTACGAGCTGTTCGACTTCGACGTCTCGCTGGAGCTCTCGACCCGACCGCCGCAGCGGATCGGCTCCGACGCCCTCTGGGATCGCAGCGAGGCGGCGCTCCGCGCAGCACTCGAGACGCAGGGGCTCGACTACCGGGTCAACGAGGGCGACGGCGCGTTCTACGGGCCGAAGATCGACCTGCACGTCACCGACGCGCTCGGCCGCTCATGGCAGCTCGGGACCTGCCAGCTCGACTACAACTTCCCGGAGCGCTTCGATCTCACCTACACCGGTGCCGACAACGCCGAGCACCGGCCGGTGATGCTCCATATCGCGCTGATGGGCTCCTACGAGCGCTTCATCGGGATCCTCATCGAGCACACCGGCGGCGAGTTCCCGCTGTGGCTTGCGCCCGTGCAGGCGATCCTGTTGCCGATCGCCGACCGTCACGCCGGCTACTGCCGGACGGTGCTCGCCGAGCTCACAGGCGCGGGGGTGCGGGCGGAGGTCGACGAGCGCGCCGAGTCGATCGGTCGCAAGATCCGCGACGCCGAGCTCCGGAAGATCCCCTACATGCTCGTCGTCGGCGACCGCGAGGTGGAGGCGCGCGAGGTGAGCGTGCGCGCGCACGGTGACGGCGACACCGGCGCCGAGCCCGTCGGCGCGTTCGCCGAGCGGGTTGCGCAGGCGGTCAGCGAACGGGCTTGACGAACGTCCCGCGCCGCTATACTCGACGGCGTTGATCTTCATTCACCACACCCGGCGCGGCCTCGCTTGACCCACCCCGCCGTGCCTCGCAACTAAGTGCCGGTCCCCCGCAGGTTTGACCGGCGGCCGCCGGAACGGGACCAGACGCGGACCAACGAGCGGATCCGTGTGCCCGAGGTTCGCCTCGTCGGCGAAGACGGGAAGCAGATCGGGGTCGTGAAGACCGCCGAGGCGCTCGCCTACGCGCAGGAGCGGGATCTCGACCTCGTCGAGGTCGCTCCCGACGCGCGCCCGCCCGTGTGCCGCGTGCTCGACTACTCCAAGTACAAGTACGAGCAGGCGCAGAAGCAGAAGCAGGCGCGCCGCCACCAGCAGCAGATCACGATCCGCGAGATCAAGTTCCGTCCGAAGATCGCGCAGAACGACTACGACACGAAGAAGGGGCACGTGCGGCGCTTCCTGCTCGGCAAGGACCGGGTCAAGGTGACGATCATGTTCCGCGGCCGCGAGGTGACCCATCCCGAACGCGGGAGCGCGCTGCTCGAGAAGCTCGCCGAGGAGCTGTCGGAGATCGCGGTGATCGAGCAGCGGCCGATTCAGGACGGGCGCAACATGACGATGATGCTCGCGCCGTCGAAGGCCGTGCTCTCCGGCGAGATCGGTGGCTCGAGCGGCGGTGGCGAGCCGAGCGGGGACGGCGGTGGCTCTCGTCCGAGGACTCCGGGGCCCGCCCCTGGATCCGACGACGAGCGGGCCGCGGCGCCGGCCGGTGGCTCCGGCGGGGACCGGACGCCGGCGACGAGCTCCGCGCCCGCCGACGCGACCGCCTGAGCGGGCTCTCAGCCGCCGGCGGCCTCTCCGAGCCCGAGCGGGCCGGGAATCTCGGCCGCGATCGAGCGTCCGCGCTCGGTCGCCCGTGTGTGGCCGGCGGCGTAGACGCCGGGGAACGGGCGGTGAAGGGCGGCCTCGCGAGCGGGGTCTCCGGGGCCGAAAGGGCGGCCCCGGAGTCCGGGGCCGCCCATGGTCGAGGCGGGGCGTTCGAGCGGAGTGCTCCAGTGCCAAACGGGACACTAGTTCACGTCGCGCGTCCGGAACCGCCACCAGCCGATCGCGAGCGGCAGCGCGAGCCACAGTGCGAGCGATGTGCCGGTGTGGGCCCACTCGGACCCGCTCAGCGTGCCGCGCGGCAGCCTGTCGAACGAATTGTCGAGCGCGAGCCAATTGGCGAGCGTCGCGAGCGCGTGGATCGCGGCGGTGAGCGCGTTCCAGATCGTCGGCAGCAGCAGGTAGAGCACGATCCCCGGGGCCGAGATGAGGATCGCCGCGCCGAAGGCGACGCCGATCAGCATCGAGCCGATCAGGAACAGCAGCCCCTGGCCGAGCACGGCGAGCGAGATCGACCCGGCGCCGCCCGGCGCGTTGCCGACGAGCTCCGCGAACACGGCGCTGCAGGCGAGGCAGAACGCGAACGCGGCGACCGAGAACAACACGCTCGAGGCGACCTTGGCCGCGAGCACGCGGCCCCGGTCGGGGACGAGCGTGAACGTCGTGAGCGTCGTGCGCTGCGTCCACTCGCCGCAGACGAGCAGGATGCCGAGCACGGGCAACAGGAACGCGCTTGGGAACGTCGAGTTGGCGAACACGTGCGCGAGCGTCGCCTCATGGCCGCCGTGCACGAGCGAGGTGATGATCACGGTGATGAGCGTGATCGCGGCGACCCCGATCGGCAGCCAGAAGCCCGAGCGGGTGTCGACCATCTTGCGCAGCTCGACCTGCACGAGGCGTGCGAAGCCGGGCCGGCGCTCGCCGGCGGGGATCGTGGGGATGGCAATGGCGCTCATCGAACTGTCTCCTGGAGGGCGTCGGTGTCGGTATCGGCGATCCCGAGCGCGGCCCGGGGATCGGTGGGCGCGTGGACCTCGTCGCCCGACCCCTGGGTGAGGTCGAAGAACAGCCGCTCGAGGCCGCCGCTCCGGCTCGGGCCGAGCTCGCGCAGCGCCACGCCCGCGGAGAGCGCGACGTCGCCGACCTGCTCGGCGGTCGCCTCGGCGAGGAGCGCGCCGTCGTCCGCGGTCGTCACGTCGATCGCGAAGCTCCGCAGCGCGCTGCGGAGCGCGTGGTCGTCGGCGGAGCGCACGCGGGTCATCGCCTCCTTGCCGACGAGCTCGTCGCGCGTGCCCTCGGCGACGATCCGGCCGTCGGCGATGATCACGAGCCGGTCGGCGATCGCCTCGACCTCGTAGAGCAGGTGCGACGAGAGCAGCACGGTGCCGCCGCGTGAGGCGAAGTCGCGCAGCAGCCCGCGCATCCAGCGCATGCCCTCGGGGTCGAGCCCATTGGCCGGCTCGTCGAGGATGAGCAGCTCGGGATCGCCGAGCAGCGCGTGGGCGATCCCAAGCCGCTGGCGCATGCCGAGCGAGTACTCGCCGACGCGCTTGCGCGCCGCGGACTTGTCGAGGCCGACGAGGTCGAGCATCTCGTCGACGCGCGACTCTGGAACGCCGAGCAGCTGCGCGGACAGCGCGAGCGTCTCCCGGCCGCGCCGGCCGCCGTGCGCCGCCGAGGCGTCGATGAGCACGCCGACGTGCCGTCCGGGGTTCGGGATCTCGGCGAACGGCCGGCCGAGCAGCGTCGAGCCGCCCGAGGTCGGGTGCGCGAGGCCGCAGAGCATCTTCAGGGTCGTCGACTTCCCGGCGCCGTTCGGTCCGAGGAAGCCGGTCACCGTGCCGGGCGCGCAGGAGAAGGACACGTCCTGGACCGCCGCACGGGCGCCGTAGCGCTTGGTGAGGGAGTTGGCTTCGATCATGCGGGCAGCATCGCGCGGAGCCGTCGCCCGGACCAGGGCCGTCGGTCCACATCTGCGCCGCCGACGGTCGGCGCCCGCATCGACTTAAGTCGATGGCCTCCGGGCGCGCGAGGGCCTACCGTTGCGCCATGGCCAGCCACAGCCGAGCCGGACGCCTGCGCCGTGGACGCGGCGGCTCGCGCGCGGGGGTCGGCTCGCGCGCGGGGGCCGCGGACGCCGGCCGCGGCCACGCGCACCTGCCGCGCTGGCAGCGGGCGATCCTGCCCGCGATGCTCGCCGCCGACCGCGCCGACCGCGGCGAGCGGGAGGGGGTCGTCGTGAAGCGCTCGCTGCGCGACTGGGTCGTCGACATCGTGCTCTTCGTCGGGGCGCTCGTCATCGGTGCGGGCGGCGTGTGGAACGACCGGCACGCGGTCTCCGCACCGCTGCTCATCCTCGACGGCGTGATGATCGTGCCGACGGCCGGCGCGCTCTGGGTGCGCCGCCGCCATCCGTTCCTGGTCGGCCTGATCGCGATCACCGGCGCCGCGGTGAGCAACGGCGCGGGCGGCGCGGCGGTCGCGGCGATGTTCAGCGCGGCGATCTACTGCCGGGCGCGGCGGGTCGCCACGCTGTTTGCGCTCTCGCTGCTGTCGGCCGCGATCCCGCCCGCGATCTACCCCCGCGGCGGCGGCTACGCGACCTCCGACCTGGCGTTCGGGGTGCTCGGGACGATCATCGCCACGGCGTTCGGCGCGTTCGTGCGCGCTCGGCGCGAGCTCGTGCTCTCGCTCCACGAGCGGGCGCGCACCCTGCAGGAGGAGCAGGCGCTTCGCATCTCCGAGGCCCGGCAGGCGGAGCGCACGCGGATCGCCCGGGAGATGCACGACGTGCTCGCGCACCGGATCTCGCTGCTCGCGGTCCACGCCGGCGCGCTCGAGTTCCATCCCGACGCGCCGCCGGAGGAGATCGCCCGGGCGGCGGCGGTCATCCGCGAGAGCGCCCGCGCCGCGCAGGAGGAGCTTCGCGAGGTGATCGGTGTGCTCCGCACCGAGCCCGCGGTCCCGCCGCCGAGCGCGCAGCCCACCGACCCGGACCGGCCGCTCGAGCCGCCGCAGCCGACGATCGAGGATCTCGGGCCGCTCGTCGAGGAGTCCCGCGCGACCGGCATGGAGGTGCGGCTTGCGACCGCGCTCGATCCGCCGAGGCTGCCGCCGACGCTCGGGCGCACCGTCTATCGCGTCGTCCAGGAGGGGTTGACGAACGTCCGCAAGCACGCGCCCGACCACGTCGTCACGGTGACGGTCGTCGGCGGCCGCCACGGCGGGGTGCGCGTGAGTGTCGTCAACCAGCCGGCGGTCGGCCGGGCGGGCGAGGCCGACGTCCCCGACCACGTCGGCTCGGGGACCGGGCTGATCGGGCTCGGAGAGCGGGTCGCGCTCGCCGGCGGGCGGCTCGAGTCCGGGCCGCTGCCCGGCGGCGGCTTCCGGCTGAGCGCGACGCTGCCGTGGCAGAGCGAGGCCGCGGTGTGAACGTCGTGCCGCCGTGGCAGAGCGAGGCCGCGGCGTGACCAGGTTGCCGTCACGGACGCGAGGCCTCGGCGTGACCAGGCTGCCGTCCCGGAGCGAGGCCGGGCCGCGAACGTCACGCTGCCGTGGCAGAGTGACGCGGCATGAACCAGCCGACCCGGGTGCTGATCGTCGATGACGACCCGCTCGTGCGTGCGGGCCTCGTGATGATGCTCGGCGGGACCGACCAGGTGGAGGTCGTCGGCGAGGCGAGCGACGGCTCCGAGGTGCTCGCCGCGGTCGACCGCCACCGCCCGGATGTCGTGCTCCTCGACCTGCGGATGCCGAAGGTCGACGGCCTCGAGGCGATGGCCCTGCTCCGCACCCAGCCCTCGCCGCCCCGGATCCTCGTGCTCACGACGTTCGACACCGACGACCAGGTGCTGCGGGCGCTGCGGGCCGGGGCCGCGGGGTTCCTCGTCAAGGACACGCCGCCTTCCGACATCGTGCGCGCGATCGAGCTCGTCGCCGCGGGGGAGAGCATGCTCTCGCCGACGGTGACCCGGCGGCTGATCGAGCGCCTGGCCGGCGAGGCGGACTCCGACGCCCGGCAGCGGCGGGCGGTCGAGCGCCTTGCCTCGCTGTCGGAGCGCGACCGGCAGATCGCGCGTGAGATCGGGGCCGGCAAGCCGAACGCCGCGATCGCCGAGGAGCTGCACCTGAGCGTCGCCACGATCAAGAGCCACGTCTCCTCGATGCTCGCCGAGCTCGGCTTCGAGAACCGCGTGCAGATTGCGCTGATGGTCCAGGACGCCGAGCGCGCGGCGGAGGACTGAGGGAGCCCCGGAGGGATCGCGCGGCGCGACCGCTGCCTCGCGCGAGTCGTCTGCTTTACTCTCCCGTCGCGATGCCGAAGACGAAGACCCACTCGGGCGCCAAGAAGCGCTTCAAGCTGACCGCCCGGGGCAAGGTCCGTGGCCGCCACGCGTTCACGAGCCACATCGCCGAGAAGAAGTCGCCGAAGCGCAAGCGCCGACTCGGGCAGCCGGCGGTCATCGAGAAGGAGAACGAGAAGCAGGTCAAGCGGCTGCTGGGGGCCAGGACGCGATGACCCGCGTCAAGCGCTCCACCCACGCGCGCAAGAAGCGCCGCGCGACGCTCAAGCTCGCGAAGGGCTACCGGGGCGACGCGAGCCGGCACTACCGGACCGCCAAGGAGGCGGTGCTCAAGGCCGACCAGTACCGCTACCGCGACCGCCGCAACCGCAAGCGCGACTTCCGCAAGCTGTGGATCACGCGTATCAACGCCGCCGCGCGCCAGCACGGACTCTCCTACTCGCAGTTCATCCACGGCCTCCAGGAGGCGGGCGTCGAGCTCGACCGCAAGATCCTCGCCGACATGGCCGTCCACGACGCCGACACGTTCCGACGTTTTGCCGAGCGCGCCCGTGAGGCGCTGGCCGCCGGCTGACGTCCCGCCAAGCCGACACCAGCACCGCTCTCATCGGGCGCCGCTTCCCTCCCGGGACCGGCGCCCTTTTTGTTGCCCTCACCGACCGCCCCCCGTGACCATCACCTCCGCCCACAACCCGCATCTCAAGGAGCTTCGCCGGCTCGCCCACCGCCGCCGTGCCCGGGAGCTCGCGGGGCGATTCGTCGCCGAGGGCGAGGATCTGCTCGCCGCCGCCGACGCGGCCGGCTGGTCGGCGCTCGAGCGCTACTGCGCCGCCGGCAGCGGGCTGCCCGGGGTTGAGGTCGCGCCCGAGCTGCTCGCCGCCGCCTCGGAGCTCGGCTCCGGGACGCGGGCGCTTGCGGTCTACGAGACGCGCTGGGCGGCCCGGCCGATCGGGCCGCTCTGCGTCTCGCTGCACGGGGTCGGCGACCCCGGCAACGTCGGCACGATCCTCCGCAGCGCGGTCGCGTTCGGCGCGGCGAGCGTCGCGATCGGGCCCGGGACGGCCGATCCGTTCGGCCCCAAGGCGGTGCGCGCGTCGATGGGTGCCGTGTTCGAGGTGCCGCTCGTGCGCATCAAGCATGCCTCCGAGCTGCCACGGCCGACGGTCGCGCTCGTCGCCGAGGGCGGCGTGCCGCTCGCCGAGCTCGGTCTCGCACCACCCGAAGGGCCTTGCGGAACCGGCTCCGGGGTGACTCTGATGGTCGGCGCCGAGCGCGACGGGCTTGCGGCGGAGCTTGTCGCGGCCGCCGACCACGCCGCACGGATCCCGATCGTCAGCCACTCGCTCAACGCGGCGATGGCCGCCACCGTCGCGTTGTACGAGGTGTCTCGTAGGATGGCGCCGCAATGACCGCGCTTGAGCGCATCGAGGGGATCCGCCGCGAGGCGAGCGAGGCGATCGCCGCCGCCGGCGACACGGCGACGCTGGAGCAGGTGCGCGTCCGCTACCTCGGACGCAAGGCCGAGCTCCCGAACCTCCTGCGCGGCGTCGCCGAGCTCGCACCCGCCGAGCGGGCGGCCACCGGCAAGGCGGCGAACGAGGCCCGCCAGGGGCTTGAGCGCGCGATCGAGGAGCGGGCCGGTGAGCTCGCCGCCTCCGAGCTGCAACAACGGCTGCAGGCCGACCGCGTCGACGTCACGCTCCCCGCCGACCCGGCGGCCCACCTCGGACACCTGCACCTGCTCACCCAGACGTGGCGGGAGATCGAGGACGTGTTCATCGGCCTCGGCTTCGACGTCGCCGAGGGGCCCGAGGTGGAGACCGTGTACCTCAACTTCGACGCGCTCAACGCCGAGCCGACGCACCCCTCGCGCCTGGAGACCGACACGTTCTACCTCGAGTCCGACGGACCGTTCGAGCTCCTGAACCCGGACACCCTGCTGCTGCGCACCCAGACCTCGCCCGTCCAGGTGCGCGCGATGCGCGCCGCGCCGCCTCCGCTCTACGTGATCGCCCCCGGCCGCGTGTTCCGCCCGGACTCCGACGCGACCCACGTGCCGCAGTTTCACCAGGTCGAGGGGATCGCGGTCGACGAGGGGGTGACGCTCGCCGACCTGCAGGGGACGCTGCTCGCGTTCGCCCGCGCGGTGTTCGGAGCCGAGCGCGAGGTCCGCATGCGCCCGCACTTCTTCCCGTTCACCGAACCGAGCGTCGAGGTCGACGTCTCCTGCTTTCAGTGCGTGCGCGGGATCCTTCCCGGCGGGGGTCGCTGCCCGCTCTGCAAGGGCACGGCGTGGATCGAGATCCTCGGTGCCGGCATGATCGACCCGAACGTGCTCACCGAGGTCGGCGATCCGGCCTACGACCCCGAGCGTGTCTCGGGCTTCGCGTTCGGGCTCGGGATCGACCGGATCGCGATGCTCAAGCACGGGGTCCCGGACCTGCGGCTCATGTTCGAGAACGACGTCCGCTTCCTGGAGCAGTTCTGATGCGCGTCCCCGTCTCCTGGCTGCGCGAGTACTGCTCCCCGGACCTCGACACGTTCGCGCTCGCCGAGCGCCTGGCGATGACCGGCACCGAGGTCGAGCGGATCGAGGCCCACGGCGTGACCGCGCTCGAGCACTTCGTCGTCGGCAAGGTGCTCGAGGCGCACCGGCATCCGGACGCGGACCGGCTCACGGTGTGCCAGGTCGACACCGGCGATGGCGAGCCGAGCCAGATCGTGTGCGGGGCGCCGAACGTCGCCGCCGGGCAGACGGTCGCGGTCGGCAAGCCGGGCTCGGTGATGCCCGACGGCACGCGGCTGAAGACAGCGAAGCTCCGCGGACAGGCCTCGCACGGGATGATCCTCGCCGAGGACGAGGTCGCGATCGGCACCGACCACGACGGGATCATGGTGCTCGACGACGGGTTGCCCGCCGGCACGCCGCTCGCCGACGTGCTGCCGATCGCCGACGAGGTGCTCGTGCTCGAGATCACCCCGAACCGGCCCGACTGCCTCGGGGTCTACGGCGTCGCCCGCGAGGTTCATGCCGTCACCGGCGCTCCGCTCGCGCCGCCGCCGTGGGCGCAGGACGTCGGCGGGCCAGGCGCTCTCGACGCCGCGCGGATCACGGTGCAGACCGACCTGTGCCGTCGGTTCACAGCGCGCGTGTACGAGAACGTGACGACCGGGCCCTCGCCGGCGTGGCTCAAGGCGCGACTGATGGCGGCCGGCCAGCGCCCGATCTCGAACGTCGTCGACATCACGAACTACGTGATGCTGCTCACCGGCCAGCCGCTGCACGCGTTCGACCTCGACCGCATCGCCGGCGGCGCGCTCACCGTCCGGCGCGCCCGCGCGGACGAGACGATGGAGACGCTCGACGGCCAGCTGCGTCGGCTCGACCCGGAGATCGTGATCATCGAGGACGCCGAGGGCCCGACGTCGATCGCCGGCGTCATGGGCGGCGCCCGCTCCGAGGTGTCCGAGGAGACGACCCGCGTGCTCATGGAGGTCGCCTGCTGGGAGGGCGCGAACATCCACCGCACCTCGCTCGCGCTCGGGCTGCGCAGCGAGGCCTCCGCCCGCAACGAGAAGGGCCTGGCGCCGGAATCGGCGATGCAGGCGCAGGTGCTCGCCACCCGGCTGATGGTCGAGCTCTGCGGCGCCCGGGTGCTGCCCGGGACGATCGACGTCGGCGGCCCGACCCACTCCGACCCCGCCGACGGCCACCGCTGGGTCGCCCCGCCCGCGCGCACGATCCACCTGCGCGACGCGCGGGTGAGCGGCCTGCTCGGCGTGTCGGTCCCGCGGCCTCGACAGCTCGAGATCCTCACGCGGCTCGGGTTCGAGTGCCGCGAGACCGATGACGGGCTCGACGCCGCTGTCCCCTCGTTCCGCAGAGGCGACGTGACCCGCGAGGTGGACCTCGTCGAGGAGGTCGCCCGCATCGGCGCGCTCGAGCATCTGCCGGCGACGCTCCCGCCCCGCCACGGCGCCGCGGGTCGGCTCACCGAGCGCCAGCGGCTGCGCCGCGCCGCCGCCGACGCGCTCTGCGCCGCCGGGCTGTCGGAGATCGTCGGCTGGTCGTTCGAGGGTCCCGAGCGCGCCGCCGCGCTCGGCCTCGAGCAGCGCCCGGCCGTGCGGCTGCGCAACCCGATGTCGGTCGAGCAGTCGCGGCTGCGCACGACACTCCTCGGCTCGCTCCTGGAGGCGGCCGGCCGCAACCGCTCACGCGGCGCCGGCCCGCTGGCGCTGTTCGAGAGCGGCGCGGTCTACCTGCCGAGCGGCGATGGAGGCCCGCCCGCGGAACCGCACCACGTGGCCGCCCTCACGTGCGGCGCGGTGCGCCCGGCGACCTGGCGCGAGCCCGAGCCCGCGCGAGCGGACTTCTTCTCGATCAAGGGCGCACTCGGCGCGATGCTCGGCGCCGTCCGGGTCGACTGGGCCGTGCGGCCGTGCGCGCAGGCGCCGCCCTTCCTGCACCCGGGCCGGAGCGGGGAGCTCGTCGTCGGCGGGGGCGAGCGCGACGGCGGGGCCGCACGTGAGGCCAGGTCGGCGGTCGCGGCCGGCTGGGTCGGGGAGCTTCATCCGACCGTCGCCCGACGGTTCGGGATCGAGGAGCCGGTCGCGTGCTTCGAGCTCGACCTCGATCTCGCGCTTGCGCGCACGCGCGCGACGGAGTTCGCCGACGTGACGAGCTTCCCGGAGGTCCGGGAGGATCTCGCGGTCGTGCTGACCGACGCGGTGCCCGCCGCCGACGTGCTCGCGGTCGTGCGCGAGGCGGGCGGCCCGCTCCTGCGCGACGTCGAGATCTTCGACGTCTACCGCGACCCCGAGCGCGTGGGGGAGGGCAGGGTGTCGCTCGCGCTGCGCCTGCGCTTCCGGGCGCCGGACCGGACGCTCACCGACGAGGAGGTCTCCGGGCGGCGGCGGCGGATCGTGCGGGCGCTCGCCGAGCGGCTCGAGGGGCGGGTCCGCGATGCCTGAGGAGGCCCGGATCGACGAGACGGCCGGGATCGAGGAGGCGGCCATCACCGAGGCGGGGAGGTCCGGGATCCCTCCGGCAGCCGGTCGGGAACGGCCGCGGATTGCGGTGTTCGGCGCCGGCGGCTACGCGGGGGCGCTCTGCGCGCGGCTGATCGACCGGCACCCGGCGTTCGAGCTGGGGCCGGTGACGGCACGCTCGGACGTCGGGCGCACGCTCGAGGACGTCTACCCGCACCACCGGGTCGGCCGGGTGCTCGAGGAGCTTGACCTCGAGCGCCACGCCGATGTCGAGGCGGCGGTCGTCGCCTACCCCCACGGCGCCGCGGCCGAACTGGTGGCGAAGCTGCGCGAGCGCGGCGTGCGGGTCGTCGATCTGAGCGCCGACTTCCGGCTGCGCGACGCGGCCGTGTACGCCGAGTGGTACCGCGACCATCCCGCGCCGGAGCTGATCGAGGAGGCCGTCTACGGACTGCCCGAACTGTACCGCGGCGCGCTCGCCGGAGCGGAGCTCGTCGCCAACCCCGGCTGCTTTCCGACCGCGGCGATCCTCGGCCTCGCGCCGCTCGCGCGGGCGGGCGTCATCGCCGATGTCGTGATCGACGCGAAGACCGGCGTCTCGGGCGCCGGCCGGGGGGCGAGCGACACGACGCACTTCGTCACCGTCGACGAGAACATGAACCCCTACAGCGTCCCCCGGCACCGCCACACGCCGGAGATCGAGCAGGAGCTCGCCGCGCTCGGGGCGCGCGGGCCGATCACGTTCACCGCGCACCTCGTGCCGCTCGACCAGGGCGAGCTCCTCTCCTGCTACGTGACGCCGACGCGGCCGCTCGGCGAGGACGAGGCTCGGGCGCTCTACGCCGAGGCGTACGCGGAGGAGCCGTTCGTCGAGGTCCTCGAGCGTCTGCCGGGGGTGAAGGACGTGCGGGAGACGAACATGTGCCGGATCTCCGTGCACGGCGACGCGCGCACGGGCCGCGTGCTCGTGTTCGCCGCGATCGACAACCTGTGGAAGGGGACGGCCTCGCAGGCGATCCAGAACCTCAACCTGATGTTCGGGCGCCCCGAGGGCGAGGGGATCGGGATCTGATGGCCGGCGGATTCTTTCAAAGCCGCTGGGTGGAGCGCCCGCCGCACGTCACCGAGCGCGACCCGCACGGGCTGCCCCGGGGCTTCCGGGCTGCCGGTGTCGCCGCCGGGATCAAGCCGAGCGGCGATCCCGACGTCGGGCTGCTCGTCTGCGACGAGCCGGGCTGCACGAGCGACGCGCGCTTCACCGCCTCCGCCGCGCCGGCGGCGCCGGTGACGCTCACCCGCGAGCGCTGCGCCCTGGAGCGGATTCGCACGATCGCCGTCAACGCCGGCAACGCGAACGCGGCGACCGGCCGCCGGGGTGTCGAGCACGCGGCCAAGATGCAGGGCGCCGCCGCGATGGCGAGCGGCGTGCGCGAGGATCAGGTGGCGGTCTGCTCGACCGGCGTCATCGGGGTGCCGCTCCCGGTCGACGACGTCGGCCGCGGGATCCTCGCCTGCGCCCACGCCCTGTCGGCGGACGGCGGCGGCGCGTTCGCCCGCGCGATCCGCACGACGGACGCCCTGGACAAGCAGGCGTGCGTCGAGGTGACGCTGCCCTCCGGGACGGTCACGGTCGCCGCCCAGTGCAAGGGTGCGGGGATGATCTCGCCGCGGTTCGCGACGCTGCTCTGCTTCGTGCAGACCGACGCGGCGATGTCCGCGCAGACCTGCGCGCTGTTGCTCGGCACGTGCGTGAAGCGCTCGTTTCAGCGGATCTCGGTCGACGGCCAGCTCTCGACGAACGACACCGTCGTGCTCCAGGCCTCGGGCGCGACGGGGGTCGCGGTGGAGCCCGAGACCGAGGACGAGCTCCGGCTCGGGGAGGCGATCGACGCCGTGATGCGCGAGCTCGCGCTGCGCTGCGTGCGCGACGGCGAGGGCGCGCGCCGGGTCGGCCGCGTGGTCGTGCGCGGCGGCGACCCGGACGACGTCGGACGGGTCGCGCGGGCGGTCGCCGACTCGCCACTCGTCAAGACCGCGCTGTACGGCGGGGACCCGAACTGGGGGCGGATCATCCAGGCGGTCGGGCAGGCGCTCGGCGCGCCGGGCGGAGTCGGGGGTCGGGCGGGCCTCGGCGGGCCGGGGGGCTCCGGGGGCGCCGGGGGCCCCGTACCGGTCGACATCGCGATCGAGGGCGTCACCGTGTGCTCGGCGTCGGCGGGCGTCGACCACGACGCGGCGGCGCTCGCCGCCGCGGTCGCGCGGGACGAGGTCGAGTACGAGATCACGCTCCCGGGCGACGGCGCCGAGGCCGAGTGCTACTTCTCCGACCTCGGCCATGAGTACGTGACGATCAACGCCGAGTACACGACATGAGCCCGGGCGGCGCCTCGCAGCGGCCCCCGCGCGACGTCACGACGCTCCTGGAGGCGCTGCCGTACATCCGCGAGTTCCACGGGCGCACGGTCGTCATCAAGTACGGGGGCGCGGCGATGATCGACCCCGCGCTCAAGGAGGAGTTCGCCCGCGACGTCGTGCTCCTCAAGTACGTCGGCATGAACCCGATCGTCGTCCACGGGGGCGGCCCCGAGATCTCCGGCTGGATGCGGCGGCTCGAGCTCCCGATCGAGTTCGTCGACGGGCTGCGCGTGTCCGACGCCGCGACAGTCGAGCTGGCGAAGATGGTGCTCGTCGGCAAGGTGAACAAGGACATCGTCTCGCTGCTGAACCGCCACGGCTCGCCGGCGATCGGCCTGTGCGGCGACGACGGCCTCCTGTTCCGCGCCGCCCGCCAGCCCGCGCCGAGCGGGCAGGACATCGGCTTCGTCGGGCGGATCGAGCACGTCGACACCGGCGTCCTCCGGCACGTGGCCGCGGACTACATACCGGTGATCGCCTCGATCGGCGCCGACCGCGAGGGGAACTCCTACAACATCAACGCCGACGACGCGGCCGGCGCGGTCGCGCGGGCGCTCGGCGCCTACAAGGTCATGTTCCTCACCGATGTCGCCGGCTGGCTGCGCGACCCCGGCGATCCGGACTCGACGATCTCCGAGGTGTCGGCGGCCGAGCTCGAGGCGGCCCTGCCCGAGGTCGGCGGCGGGATGCGCCCGAAGCTCGCCGCCTGCCTCGACGCGATCCACGGTGGCGTCGGCTACGCGCACATCGTCGACGGCCGCGTGCCGCACTCGCTCCTGCTCGAGCTGTTCACCGACGCCGGGTCGGGGACGAAGATCTTCGGAGCCTGACGGACGATGCCGACGCTCGCCGAGCTGCAGGCGCTCGAGCGCGACCACGTCGTCGCCACGTACGCGCGCGCGCCCGTGCAGTTCGTGCGCGGCGCGGGCACGCGACTGTGGGACGAGCACGGCAACGAGTACCTCGACTTCCTCGCCGGGATCTCGGTGCTCAACGTCGGCCACTGCCACCCGCGCGTGCTCGCCGCGATGAGCGCCCAGGCCGCGGAGCTCGGCCACGTCTCGAACCTGTTCTACACGGCCCCGGCGATGCGCCTCTCCGCGGCCCTGGCGGAGCGCTCGCTCGGCGGCAAGGTGTTCCTCTGCAACTCCGGGGCGGAGGCGAACGAGGCGGCGATCAAGCTCGCGCGGCGCGCCCGGCCGGGCGGCGGGATCGTCGTGCTCCGCGACGGCTTCCACGGCCGCACGTACGGCGCGCTGTCGGCGACGCCGCAGGAGTCAAAGCAGGCTCCGTTCGCGCCCCTGGTCCCGGGCTTCGTCGCCGTGGCCAAGACGCCGGATGCGGTCCGCGCCGCCGTCGGCGATGAGACGGCGGCCGTGCTGCTCGAGCCGATCCAGGGGGAGAGCGGCATCCATCCGCTCGACGACGCGGTCCTGCTGGCCGCGCGCGAGGCCTGCGACGAGACCGGCGCGGCGCTCATCCTCGACGAGATCCAGACCGGGATGGGACGGACCGGCACGCTGTGGGCCTACGAGCAGACGCCGGTCGTCCCCGACGCGCTCACCAGCGCGAAGGCGCTCGGCGGCGGCCTCCCGATCGGCGCGCTCGTCACCGGCCCGCGGCTCGCCGACGCCCTGCGGACCGGCGACCACGGCTCGACGTTCGCCGGCGGGCCCGTCGCCTGCGCGGCCGCGCTCGCCGCGCTCGAGATCTGCGCCGACCCTGAGCTGCTTGCGCGGGTGCGCGCGCTCGGCGAGCGGCTCCGCCACGCGCTGGCCGAGCTTCCGGGGGTTGCGGCGGTTCGGGGCCGTGGGCTGATGGTCGGGATCGACCTCGTTCCGGGACGCGACGCGCCGCAGCTCGTGCGCCGCGCGCTGCTTGAGCAGCGACTCGTGCTCAACGCGACCGGCCCGGCGACGATCCGCTTCGAGCCGCCGCTGATCGTCACCGGGGCCGAGATCGACGAGGCCGTCGGGCGGCTCGGTACCTTGCTCGTGTGACCGCCACCGAGGTCAGGCACGCGAAGGTCGAGGTCGCGATCGGCTACGACCAGCGCGCGGACGCGGCCGCCGCCGCCGTCCTGCGCTCGCTGATCGACGTCGTCGGCGCGAACCTCGAGGGAGCGATCGCCGGCGAGGACGTCGAGTACCTGCACCAGCTGCGGATCGCGGTGCGCCGCTCGCGGATGGTGCAGCGCCAGTTCAAGCGGGTGTTCCCGGCGCTCGATCTGCCGGGCCTGCGCTCGGACTTCCGCAGGCTGCAGCGCGCGACCGGCCCAGCGCGCGACCTCGACGTCCACGTCGAGGAGTTCGAGGAGCTGCGCGCGCTCGTCCCGGAGCGGCTGCGCGGCGCGCTCGAGCCGCTGCGCGTCGCGCTCGCCGACCGGCGCCGCCGGGCGCGCGGGGACCTCGAGCGCACGCTGCGCTCGGAGCGGACGGGGGAGCTCCTCGCCGACTGGGAGCGGCTCCTGGAGTCGCTCGTCGAATTGCCGACCGACGACCGCCCGGCCGCCGAGCGCTCGATCGGCTCGCTCACCGCCGAGCGGGTGAGCGCGGTCTACGCGCGGATCGTGCGCATGGGCGAGGCGATCGGGCCCGACAGCCCGGCCGAGAGCTACCACGAGCTGCGCAAGCGCGGCAAGGACCTCCGCTACCTGCTTGAGCTGTTCGGCATGCAGCTGTTCGATCGCGACGTCGTCGAGCCGCTCGTGCGCGCGCTCAAGGGCCTGCAGGATCTGCTCGGCCGCCATCAGGACCGGCAGGTGCAGGCGACGCTCGTCGCCGCGCTCGCCGACGAGGTGGCCGCGCGGCCCGGCGGCCCGGCGGCGTGCATGGCGATGGGCGTGCTCGCCGACCGGCTCGGCGCCGACCAGGCCGCGGCGCGCCGCGAGTTCCCCGACCGCTTCCGTGCGATCGCGAGCGAGGAGTGGCGGGTGCAGGTGAGCGAGACGTTCGGGTGAGGCGCGGAGCGGGTATGGTCGGTCCATGGGTTACAAGGCACTCGGCTTCCTCGTGTGGCAGGGCGGCAAGTGGTACGCGCGGCGCAAGCTCGGCGGCACCGGCGCCAAGCTCGCGGTCGCCGGTCTCGGCGCGGCTCTCCTCGGCGGCATGATCGCCGCCGGCAGGCAGGCCGCGTCCGGCGACTGATCCCGGCCGGCCACTTCTTCACACAGGTTCAGCTTCGCCGGGGAACCCGGATTGCCGGAGCTGGCGGGATTGTTTCTCTACGAACCTTTAGGGAGGGATTGACCGGGCCGAGCGCGAAAGGGCCAGCACGCTCCCGCCGCTCCCCCCGGGTCGCCCGGAGCTCCCGTCGATGATGCCCGTGACCGCCCCTGCACCGCTCCCGCTCGCGATCGACCGCGTCGAGCGCTCGCGTGCCAAGCAGGATCAGGTCAGGCTCAGGCTCACTGGGCGCTGGCTGCGCGAGGAGCCGCCGCTCGGCGAGGATCCCGGCTCCGAGGCGCTGCTCGTCGTCCACATCCACGGTCGGCGCCACCGCTTCGCGGCCGCCGCCGAGGACGGGGAGCCGTCGCCGGGGTTCAGCGCGAGCTTCACGCTCCCGGACTGGGCGGTCCCCGAGCAGCCCGGCCAGGCGGTGCTGTGGGTCGGCGACGATGTCGTTCCGGTGCCGCCGCCGGGGGTCGCGCCGGCGCGCTCCGCGCCGGACGCCGCCGCGGCTCACGAAGAGCGGGAGGTCCGGGAGGCTGTCGTCGAGCACGACCCCGGGGTGGTGTCCGCCGCGGGCGAGGCGGAGGCGGTCCACGGGCGGTCCGGCCCCCTGGCGGACCTGCTCTTCAAGGAGACCGTCACCGCGCTGCACGCCGAGCTCGAGCAGCGCACCGCGGAGGTCGCCCGCCTGCGTGTCTCGCTTGCGCAGGCGGAGTCGGCGGCGGCGGACGCGACCGCCGACCCCGAGGTGGCGAGCACGCACGCCGAGCTGCGCGCCGAGCTCCGGCGGCTGATGGAGGCGGTCGACGCGCAGCGCCGCGAGTTCGACGCCGAGCTGGCGGAGGCACGAACCGCGCTCGCCGACTCCCGTGCGGAGCTGGAGGGCGTGCGCACCGCTCTCGCCGACGCCCACGCCGAGCTGGAGGGCGTCCGCGCCGAGCTCCAGCAGGCGCGCGCCGACCGGGACGCGGCCCGCGGCGAGCTGGAGAGCCGGCTCGCAAGCGCGCGCGCCGAGTTCGACCAGCAGCTCGCGGCCGCCCGCGCCGAGGGGGAGTCCGCCGTCGCCGCCGCCCGCCACGAGGCGGAGGCCGAGCTTGAGCACGCGCGCCAGGAGACCGAGACGATGCTCGCGGCCGCGCGGGGCCATGCCGAGGGTCGCGCGGAGGCGGCCGAGGCCGAGGCCCGGGAGCTCGCCGCCCGGCTGCGCGAGCACGCCGCCGGCGAGCGGCGGCGCTCGGAGGAGGCCGCGATCCTGCGCGAGCAGCTCGCCGCCGCTCACGTCGCGCGTGACGCCGCGCTCGCGGAGGCCGACGGCCTCCGGGGCGAGCTCGAGCGCCTCGCCGGTGAGCTCGCGGTGCTGCGCGAGCGAAGCGGCCATGCGGGCGACGAGCTGAGCGAGGCCCGCCAGCTGCTGGCGGACGCGCGCGCGCTCACCGAGCGGCTGCGGGGCGGGGAGGCGGGGGCGCCCGCGAGCGGGTCATCACGGGCCGGGGACCCGGGGGAGCCCGAGAGCGGGTCCTCGGGCTGACCGGTCCGGGGGCCGCGCTGCACGGGAACGGCGCACGATGCGAGAACGAGGGTGCCCGTCCGTCCGGACCCCGACGTAGCGTCCACGCGCGGCATGAGCGAGCTCGGGTCAAGCGCGGCGGTCGGGATCGAGAGCGTCGAGTGGCTCGACGCCGGCGGCGGCCAGCTCACGGTCAGGGTCACCGGCCGCTGGCGCCGGCGCCGCGGCTGGGTCGAGTCGCGGGGGCCGACGATGCTCGTGATCGAGGCCGAGGGCCGGCGCCACCGCTTCCCGGCGACGCCTGAGCCGCCGAGCCTCAGCGGTGCCGCTCCGGGGACGTGGCGGCTCAGCTTCAGCGTGCCGGCCGAGCTCGCGCACGGGCTCGGGGGTCACGTGTGGCTCGCGCTCGGGACGGTGACGGTGCCGCTGCCCGTGCCCGAGTCAGCCGCGGGGGCGGCGGCAGAGACCGAAACCGACGAGGCGCCGCCCATTCGATCCGAGCGGAGCGCCCCCGCCGAGCCGACCGGCCACGACGCCCCGCCCGGCGGCGCCGAGCAGAGCGGCGGGGCCGGCGTGGCCAAGGCACGGTCCGAGCGCGGATCGGGCAGCCTCGAGATCGAGCGCGCCTGGCGGCGCGCCGACGCGGCGGAGCGGGCCGCGGACGAGCTCGGCGAGCGTGTGTCGGCGCTCGAGCGGGCGCTTCAGCATGAGCGCGCCGAGCGCGCCCGCCTCCGGGCGCGACCCGAACCGCTCCCGGAGGCCCCCGGGCGGACGGTCCCGGCCGGCGATGAGCAGCAGCGCCTGCGCGCCGAGGACGCGCTCCGGGCCGCCCGCCGCGCCGTCGGGCCGCGCATCCCATCGGAGCCGGTCGCGCCGCCCGCGGGAGCGGCATCGCTCGACACCTCGCCCGCGGGGTTGGCGGCGCTCGGCACCTCGCCGGCGGGGCCGGCGTCGCTCGACACCTCGCCCGCGGGGTCGGCGGCGCTCGGCTCGGCCGCTTCCGCGGCTTCGGCGACGGGCGAGAGTCCCGACTGGCCGCTCGCCGGCGAGGACGACACGATCTCCGTGCTCAGGCGCGAGCTCCGCGCGCGGGCCGCGGCCGAGGCGGCGCTTCACGCCCGCGCGGTCCAGGCCGAGACGCGGCTCGCCGCGCGCGTGCTGCTGGAGCAGCGGACGACCGCCGCGCTCGCCGAGCTGCGCACGGAACTCAAGTGCCTCGGCGAGGCGCTCGAGCGTGAACGACGGCGCCGTCGCGAGGCCGAGGCGACCGCCGCACGCCTCCGGGCAGAGCTCGGCGGCCAGCGCGAGCGCTCGCGCGACGCGCACGCCGCGATCGAGGAGCTCCGGGCTGCGATCGAGCAGCTGCGGCCGCAGGCGCCAGAGCCTCCGCCGGCGGCCGGAGGGGTGGTCACGCCCGACCGGCTGAGCGACGCGCTCACGCGGCTGCGCGAGAGCGCCCAGCCGCGCGAGGCGGGAGAGGACCCGCCGGCGCCGACCGCCCCCGGGACCTCGGCGGCGCCAGTCGGCGCCCCGACAGTCGAGGAGCCGTTCCGGCGGCTTGCCGCACGCGACCCCGAGCGGGCCGGCCGGCTTGTGATCGGGCTGCTCGGCGCCCAGCGCGCCGCCTGGCCGCACCCGGTCGCCTACGACCTCGTGCTCGGCCCCGGATATGGCTGCGTGCTCGTCACCGCCGGTGAGCGAGGCGTGTCGGTCGAGCGCTCCGCCGCCCCTCGCGCCCGTGAGCAGGTCGTCGTCCAGATCGTCGGCGGCCCCGCGCCGCTCGCCCGGCTGCTCCGGGCCGGGCCGCTCCGCCGCCTGCTGCGGATCGGGCTGGCGCGGGTGCGGGGACGCCGCGAGGGATTGAGCGCGCTCCGGGCCCTGCTCGCGCTCCCGCTCGACATCGGCGCCCTGCAGGCGGCGGGCGCCGCCGCCGATGGGGAGACGCTCTTCACGCTGCTCGCGGCAATGATCGACCCCGCCTGGACGCGCGGCGAGCGCTTCACGATCTCGCACACCGATGCGCGCGGTCACGCCGTGTTTCTCGAGATCTGCGACGGCCGGCCGGCGCTCGTCGCGCTGGAGCCGCCCGACGGACGGATCGCGACCGCGCTCTCCGGCCCGCCCGAGCGGCTGTGGCAGATGTTCGCCGAGGGGGCCGTCGAGCCGGGCACCGGCGCCGCCGGCGTGCGCGTGACCGGCGACCAGGGGCCGCTCACGCTCGTGCGCACGTGGGCAAATCGCGCACAGAGCGGACACGGCGCGCACTGAGCGCCGGACCGTCCGGAGCGTTGCCTACCCTCCGAGGCCGTGGTCGCTCACGCACATCCGTGAGCCGCCGCCGAACCGCCCGATGACCGCGACCTGCGCACATCTCCACGTCCACTCCGAGTACTCGCTGCTCGACGGGGCCTGCAAGATCGAGCAGCTCGCCGCTCGGGCGGCCGAGTTCGGTCAGCCGGCGCTCGGGCTCACCGACCACGGCGTGATGAACGGATCGGTCGAGCTCTATCAGGCGTGCCGCAAGCACGACGTCAAGCCGATCCTCGGCTGCGAGGTCTACATGGTCGACGACCACGCCGACCGCGCGCCGGGCCGGATGGAGCGCTACCACCTGACGCTGCTCGCGGCCGACCAGACCGGCTACCGCAATCTCGTCAAGCTCTCCTCGCGCGGCTTTCTCGAGGGCTACCACCGCGGCAAGCCGGGGATCGACATGGCCCAGCTCGCCGAGCACGGGGAGGGCGTGATCGCGCTCACCGGCTGTCTCGCCTCCCGATTCTGCCGGCTGCTCGGCGAGGACCGGCAGGGCGACGCGCGGACGCACGCGCGGGAGCTGATGGACGCCGTCGGACCGGACAACGTGTACTTCGAGGTCCAGAAGAACGGGATTCCGCTGCAGGACAAGTGCAACGAGGGGATCGTCAAGATCGCCCGGGAGTTCGGGCGCCCGCTCGTCGGCACCGGTGACGTGCACTACCTGCGGCGCGAGGACTACCACCACCACGCCGCGCTGCTGTGCGTGCAGACGAAGTCGACGCTCGCGGCGCCGAAGATCACGTTCGACACGAACGAGTTCTACCTGCGCTCGACCGAGGAGATGGCGCAGTCGTTCGCCGAGTGGCCGGAGGCGCTGCCGACGACGATGGAGATCGCCGAGCGCTGCAACGTCGAGATCGCGCTCGGCGGGCAGCTCATCCCACGCTTCCCGACGCCCGACGGCACCGACGAGCGCACCTATCTGCGGGCGCTCGTCGACGAGGGCCTGCGCCGCCGCTACGGCGAGCCGGTGCCCGCCGCCGCCCGGGAGCGCGCCGACTACGAGCTCGGCGTGATCGACTCGATGGGCTTCAACGCCTACTTCCTGATCGTCTGGGACTTCGTCCACTACGCGAAGGGCGCAGGCATCGCCGTCGGGCCCGGCCGCGGCTCGGCCGCCGGCTCGATCGTCTCCTACGCGCTGTCGATCACCGATCTCGACCCGCTCAAGTACGACCTTCTGTTCGAGCGCTTCCTCAACCCCGAGCGCGTGTCGATGCCGGACATCGACATGGACTTCTCGGTGCGCGGGCGCGAGCAGGTGATCCGCTACGTCACCGCGAAGTACGGCAAGGAGGCGGTCGCGCAGATCGTCACGTTCGGCAAGATGTTCCCGCGCGCGGCCACGCGCGACGCGGCCCGGGTGCTCGGGCACGACTACGCGACCGGCGACCGGCTCTCGAAGCTGATCCCCGATCCCGAGCAGGGCCGCGCCCCGAGCTTCGAGAAGTGCCTCGCGCCCGGCGAGCCGCTGCGCGCCGAGGTCGACAAGGACGGCACCGCACGGCAGATCATCGACGTCGCCCAGGGCCTGGAGGGGATCATCCGCAACGCCTCGATCCACGCCGCCGCAGTCGTCATCTCCGACCGTGACCTCACCGACATCCTGCCGCTGCAGATCGCCGATACGGGCACGACCGACGAGAACGGCGACAAGATCTTCCGCACGGTCACCCAGTTCTCGATGAAGCCGGTCGAACAGCTCGGCCTGCTGAAGATGGACTTCCTCGGGCTGCGCAACCTCGACGTGATCGAGGATGCGCTCGACATCATCGAGCGCTCGACCGGCGAGCGCCCGGACATGGACACGCTGCCGCTCGACGACGCGAGGACGTACGAGATGCTCGCCCGCGGCGACTCGATCGGGGTGTTCCAGTTCGAGTCCGAGGGCATGCGAGAGGCGCTGCGGCGCGTCGGCGTCACCGAGTTCGCCGACCTGATCGCGCTCGTCGCGCTCTACCGGCCGGGGGCGATGGACCAGATCCCGACGTACGCCCGCGGCAAGCGCGATCCGGACTCGATCGTCTACGCAGACGAGCGGCTGCGGCCGATCATCGAGGACACGAAGGGCGTGATCCTCTACCAGGAGCAGGCGATGCTCATCTCCAAGGAGCTCGCCGGCTTCTCGGGGGCGCGCGCGGACGACCTGCGCAAGGCGATCGGCAAGAAGAACCGCGAGGCGATGGCCGCGCTCAAGCCCGAGTTCTTCGAGGGCTGCCGCCGGTCGGGCACCGCCGAGTCGGTGATCGAGGCGCTGTGGGCGACGAACGAGAAGTCCGCGGACTACTCGTTCAACAAGTCCCACGCCGCCTGCTACGCGCTCATCGCCTATCGCACGGCGTGGCTGAAGGCGAACCACCCGGCCGAGTACATGGCGGCGCTCATCTCCTCGGTGATGTCGACAAAGGACAAGGTGCCGTTCTTCGTCGGGCAGGCCGAGGCGATGGGGATCGAGATCCTGCCCCCGGACGTCAACCTCTCAGACCACGAGTTCGTCGTCGTCGATGGCAACATCCGGTTCGGCCTCGACGCGGTCAAGGGCGTCGGCCACGCGGCGGTGGAGGCGATCAAGGAGGCGCGCGGCCCGATGGGCCCGAACGGGCCCGAGCAGCCGTTCACCGACCTGTTCGACTTCTGCGCGCGGGTCGACAACCGGGCCGTGAACAAGAAGGCGATCGAGGCGCTCATCAAGTGCGGCGCGTTCGGGTCGACCGGGGACAGCCGCAAGGGGATGCTCGCGGTGCTCGAGCAGGCCCAGGCCGCCGGCGCGAAGTCCCAGCAGGACGCGCTCATCGGCCAGGGCTCGATCTTCGACCTCTCCCCGGACCTCGCAGGCGGGACCGCCGCCGCCCTCGGCGGGTCCGGATCGGGCGCCCCTGCGTTCGCCGCTCCGAGCCACGCCCCAATCCCGGCCGAGGAGTTCGACCAGGCCGAGCTGCTCGCCGCCGAGAAGGAGTCGCTCGGCCTGTACGTCTCCACGCATCCGCTCAAGGAGATCGGCCCGGCGCTGCGCGCGAGGGCGGACGTCACCGTCGGTGAGCTCGCCGAGCGTCGCGACGGCGATTGGGTGACGGTCGGCGGCATGATCTCCCAGGCCAAGCGGATCAAGACCCGCAAGGGCGACATGATGAGCTTCATCACGCTCACCGACACCGAGGACTCGGTCGAGTGCATCGTGTTCGGCAAGGTGATGGAGGCCGCCGGCTCGGCGCTGGAGCTCGACACGATCGTGCTCATCCGCGGCAAGGTCGAGCACCGCGACCGCGAGTCGACCTCGCTCGTCGCCCAGCAGATCGAGCGCTTCGAGCCGACGCCCGAGGAGATCGAGCGCGCCAAGGCCAAGGAGGCGGCGCTCGGCGGACCGACCACCGCCACCGGAGGCGCCGCCGCCCGCGCCCGCCAGGCCCTCCGCCTGCGCCTCGACGCCGCCGCCCTGCCCGCAAGCGCGCTCGGCGAGCTCCGCGACCTGCTCACCGGCTTCCCCGGCGAGACCGACGTCGTCATCGAGCTCGCCACGGGCTACGTCGCCGCCGGCGCCGCCGGCTCGGCGGGGGGCACGGCCGGTCCGCCGCGGGAGCCAGCGCGCCCGGCGGGCGCCGCCGGCGGCCCGGCGGGTGGCGCCGCCGCGGGGCGCCGGCGCCTGAAGCTCGGCCCCTCCTACCGCGTCGCCCGGAGCGCCGCGCTCCACGCCGCGCTCGCCAACCTCCTTGGCCCCGCGCTCCTCGCCGACGACGCCGCCGGCCCTCAGGCGACCGCCTCCGCCGCCTGAGCCGCGGCGGTCGTCACCCGTCCGGCCGCGACGACTCCGCGGTCTGCGCGCTCCGGCGCCGCTCGTCGTGGGTCAGCGTGGCGGCGCTCAGCGGGTCCGCTCGCCCGGGCTGGGTTCGCCAACCGAGTCGCTGATGCGGCGGCCAGTGCCCGGCGGGATGGAAGCGCTTGATCCCGAGCCGCTGCTTCGCTTCCTGCACGAGCGTGGCGTCAAGCAGATCCTGATCGGCGGCGTCGCGGTGGCGGCACATGGCTACCGTCGTCCGTCCAAACACCTTGCCATTGTGCCCTCGCCGGAGCCTGAGAATCTGGCTCCCCTCGCCGACGCGCTTCTCACGCCTCATGCAGAGCCGGCCGAGATGGGTGACTTCGAGGTCAACGAGCTACCGGCCGATCCAACGCGTGCAGAGGACTTGGCGCTCGGCGGAAACTTCCGCCTCGAAACCGATCTCGGGCCGCTTGACGTGACGCAGTGGGTGGCTGGGGTGGAGGCGGAGGACCTGTACGACGACGTCGGAGCAAGGGTGCGGTGGTCGAATCCCTTGCGGAGGAGGCGCTCCGAACCAGGCGCTTTTCGGGCATCGCGTTCGTGGCGTCGATTGGAACCGACGACCGTGGGTCATCGGCACCGCGTTGGACGTGTGGGAGATCGTCGCCGCAACCCGCGGTCACGAATCTGCCGCGTCCGCCGTCGAGGCGACGGACCTCACCGAGTCCCGGGTGAAGCTGTGCAGGTAGATCCGCGGATCGAGCGAGCCGAACAGGCGGCGCAGGCGGGCGGTCACGGCACCGGTCAGCTATGGCAGCCAGGGGGATTGCCAGCCGAGATGGCCGGCGGTGAGCCGCTCGGCCTCCTTCGGGCCCCAGGAGCCCTGCGCGTAGGGGATCGCCTTCGGGGGCGCGTTGAGGATCGGCTGCATGATCCGCCAGCACTCCTCGACGCCGTCCTGGCGGGTGAAGTGGCTCGAGTCGCCGTCAAGCGCGGCGCGCAGCAGCACCTCGTAGGGCGTCGCGCCCTCGCCGCCCTCGGAGGCGAAATCCATGTCGAGGTGGATCTCGGCGGCGCCCGGATGGTCGGCGCGCTGGGCGTCGAGCACGACCCGGATGCCGGTCCTCGGGTCGACCCGCACGATGATCTGGTCGGGTGCCGGGCGGCGGCGGCCGGCGGGGATGAACGGGAGCCGCGGGGGATGGTGGAAGACGAGGCGGATCTCGGTCGCCCGCACGGGCAGCCGCTTGCCCGTGCGGATGAAGAACGGGACGCCCGCCCACTGCCAGCTGTCGATCTGCAGGCGCATCGCCAGGTAGGTCTCGGTGTCCGAGCGGGGCTTCACGCCGTCGACCTTGCGGTAGCCGCGGTACTGGCCGCGCACGCAGTGCTCCGGGTCGGCGTCGAGCACCGCCTCGAACACGGCCTTCTTCGCGTCCTTCTGGCTTTCGGGGTTGGCGCTCGCCGGGGGGTCCATCGCGACCGCGGCGACGATCTGCATGAGGTGGTTGACGACGACGTCGCGCAGCGCCCCCACGGGGTCGTAGAACGACCCGCGGTCCTGGACCCCGAGCGACTCGGCCATCGTGATCTGGACGGAGTCGACGAAGCGGCGGTTCCACACCGGCTCGAGGATCGCATTGGCGAACCGCAGGTAGAGGATCTCCTCGAGGCCCATCTTCCCGAGGAAATGGTCGATCCGGTAGATCTGCTCCTCGGAGATGTGGCTGTGCAGCTCCTCGGCGAGCGCGCGGGCGGAGGCGAGGTCATGCCCGAACGGCTTCTCGATGACGACCCGCCGATTCGTGCCGGTGAGACCCGCCTCGGCGAGCTGGGCGACGACCGTCGAGAACAGCGACGGCGGGATCTCCAGGTAGAACACCGGGTTCTCCGCGCGACCGAGCGCGGCGCCCACCCGTTCGTAGGTGGCGGCGTCGGCGAAGTCGCCCTGCACGTAGGAGAGCCGCCGCGCGAACCGCTTCCAGACGCGTTCGTCGATGTCCTCCCCGGCGGCGCGGACGACGCTCAGCGCGTGGTCGCGCAGATGCTGGTCGCTCCAGTCGTTGACCGCGACCCCGACGATGGGCACGTCGAGCAGCCCGCGGCGATCCAGGCGGTAGAGCGAGCGCAGCGTCATCTGCTTGGCGAGGTCGCCGGTGATCCCGAACACGACGAGCGCGTCGCCCGTGGGGCCGTTCGTGCGCGCGCCGGGGCTGCCCGGGGCTCGGCGGGGGCTCATCGCGCCGCCCTCTGCGACGTCCGGCCGGCCTGCTGAGCCGCCGCCCGTCGCTCACCCGTCTGAGCCGCCGCCCGTCGCCCGCCCTTGCGGGCTCCCGATCCGCGCCGCCGCAGCTCAAAGCAATGCGCGACCTCCTCCTTGGTCGGCCCCTTCTTGTCGGGCCCGGGCGTCTCCAGCACGCAGGGCAGCCGCTCGAAGCGCGGCTCGGCGAGGAACGCCGCGCAGCCCGTGTCGCCGAGCTCGCCCTCGCCGATGTCGGCGTGGCGGTCGCGATTGGAGCCGAGCGGGTTGACCGAGTCGTTGAGGTGCAGCGAGCCGAGCCGCTCGAGACCGACGACCTCGTCGAAGCGGTCGATCGTCTCCGCGAGGCCGGCCGCGGTGCGGACGTCGTATCCGGAGCAGAGCAGGTGGCAGGAGTCGAGGCAGACCCCGAGGCGCGAGTCGCCCCCGGCGGCGTCAATGAGCGCGGCCAGCTCCTCGAAGGAACGCCCGAGCGTCCCGCCGGCGCCCGCCGTGTCCTCGAGGTGCAGCGCGCACGAGTCGGTCTCCGCGAGCGCCTCGGCGATCACCTCGCCCGCCCGGGCGATCGCCTCCCCGACGTGGCCGGTCTTCGCCGAGCCGGGGTGCAGGACGACGCCGGCGGCCCCGATCCCGGCGCCGACGCGCAGCGACTGGATGAGCGAGGCGAGCGACCTCTCGCGAATCTCCGGGTCGTCCGAGCCGCAGTTGAGCAGGTAGACGGCGTGGATGAGCACCGCCTCGATCGGCGAGTCATCCATCGCGGCCCGGAAGGCGGCGAAGTCATCGTCGGTGTACGCGGTCGGCCGCCACATGCGCGGCGACTGATTGAAGATCTGGATCGCCTCGCAGCCGAGCTCGACCCCCCGTTCGACGGCTTTCGGCAGTCCGCCGGCCTGCGAGACGTGCGCGCCGATTAGCATCAGATGATCGTGTCCATGCGGGTTCGCTTCGCTCCTTCCCCGACCGGGGCGCTTCATATCGGCGGCGCACGCGCGGCGCTCTACAACTGGCTGCTGGCGCACGCTCCGGGAAACGATCCCGCCCATCCGGATCTGCGAGCCGGGACGTTCGTGCTGCGGATCGAAGATACCGACCGGGAGCGCTCGACGCCGGAGAACGTCGAGCAGATCCTCGACGCGCTGCGCTGGCTGAACCTCGAGTGGGACGAGGGGCCGATCATGCAGAGCGAGAACGCCGCGCGCCACGCCGCCGCGCTCCAGCAGCTGCTCGACTCCGGGCACGCGTACCGCTCAAGCGCGACCGCCGACGACGTTCGCGCGTTCAAGGCCCGCGAGGGCGCCGATCGCGGCTTCCGCGGCCGCGCGGAGGGATCCGGGGCGATCCGCCTGCACGTGCCCGACGAGGGCGAGGCTGTCGTCGCCGACGTCATCCGTGGCGAGACCCGCTTCCCGTATCGCAACATGGACGATCCGGTCATCGCGCGCGCCGACGGCTCGGTGCTCTACAACTTCGCGGTCGCCGTCGACGACCTCGACGCGCGCATCACCCACGTCGTCCGTGGCGAGGACCACATCTCGAACACGCCCAAGCAGCTGCTCGTCTACGAGGCGCTCGGCGAGGAGCCCCCGGTCTACGCCCACCTGCCGCTGCTGCACGGACCCGACGGTAAGAAGCTCTCCAAGCGCCACGGCGCCGCCTCGGTGCAGGAGCTCCGCGACGCCGGCTACCTGCCGGAGGCCGTCGACAACTACATCGCGCTGCTCGGGGCGGGCTTCGCCTCCGACGAGGAGTTCTTCAGCCTGCAGGAGCTCGCGGCGCGCTTCCGGCTGGAGCGCGTCTCCAAGAACCCGGCGGTCTTCGATGAGAAGAAGCTGCGCCACATGAACGGCGTCTACATCCGCCAGCTCCCGCCCGAGGAGCTGACCCGCCGCCTGGAGGAGCGCACCGGGCGCGCGAACCTCGGCGAGGCGGTCGCGATCTCTCGGGAGAAGATCCAGACGCTCGCGGAGTTCTGGCCGCTCGTCGCGTTCCTGTTCGACGGCCCGGCCGACGACCCGGCGGCCTTCGAGCGGACGATCGGCGCCGACGGCGGCGTGGAGTCGCTGCGCGCCGCTCGCGAGGCGCTCGCGGACGTCGAGCCGTTCGACGCGCCGGCGATCGAGGAGGCGCTGCGCGGCGTCGTCGACGCCCGCGGGGTCAAGCCCGGCAAGGTCTTCCAGCCCGTGCGGGTGGCGGTTGCCGGGACGACGGTGTCGCCCGGGATCTTCGAATCGCTCCAGGTGCTCGGACGCGAGCAGACGCTCGCCCGCATCGACGGCGCGCTGGCGCGCGCGCAGTCCGTGCTTGCGCGACCGCAATAAATCGGGCGCGATCCCTCAACATCGTCGTACATATGCCGATAGTCAGGTGCGATGGCTACGGCTACCGATACTCCGGCACGAGTCGACCGCTCCGGCGTCGGCCCGGCGGGCCCGACCGACCCCTACGCGTCGCGTGAGCGGCGGCACAACGAGGGCCACGGCCGGCGGCTGACGACCGCCTTCGAGGCGCTCGAGGCCTACCCGGTCCTCGTCGAGTCGCGCAACCGCATCCTGCGCCTGTTCGAGGGCGGCATCGAGCCGTCGAGCTCCGACGTCGTCGCCGCCGTCGAGGCGGACGTCGCGCTCACGGTCACCGTCGTGCGACTCGCCAACCAGGTCGACGGCGGCACGCGCGGCCGCGTCGAGAGCGTCGTCGCGGGCGTCGAGATCCTCTCGCCCCACACCGTCCACGCGATCGCCTCCCGGGCGCGCACGTTCGACTTCTTCGAGCGCACCGCCGTGTGGCAGGGGATCCCTGAGCGCTTCCGCCTGCACGCGACCGCGACCCAGCGCGCCGCCGACCGCCTCGCGCGGGAGATCGGCTACGACCATCGCGACCGGCTGATGGTCAGCTCGCTCCTGCACGACATCGGCAAGCTCGTGCTGGTGCACGCCTATCCCGGCTATCCCGGCCAGGTCCACGGCGACGCCCGCACCCCCGAGGACCGCCTGCAGAAGGAGCGCCGTGAGCTCGGAGTCGACCATGCGCTCGTCGGCGGCGTGCTCGCGCGGCGCTGGGCGCTGCCGCGCACGCTGGCGAGCGTGATCGAGCGCCACCATGCGCCCGATTCCAGCGACGAGGCCGCGATCGTCCGCCTCGCCGACATGCTCGCCCACTACGTCCTCGGCGGCGCGATCTCGCCCTCGGCGATGCTCGAGGCCTCCCGCGCGGTCGGTCTCAGCCCCGCGAGCCTGCGGACCGTCATGTACGAGCTGCCGCTGCCCTCCTCGGGCGAGCGTCCCCGCCAGGTGGAGCCCTGCCCGATGTCCGCTCGGGAGCTCGATGTGCTCAAGCGCCTGGCCAAGGGCATGGTCTACAAGCAGATCGCGTCCGAGCTCGGGCTCTCGACGAGCACGATCCGCACCCATCTGCACAACGTCTACGGCAAGCTCGGCGCGATGGACCGCGCGCAGGCCGTGCTCATCGCCACCGAGCGCGGCTGGCTCTGAGCATGCGGCGGGCGCTGTCGAGCGCCCGGGCCCGCGGGCGCCGCGCCGGTTAGCATCGCCTGAGTCGATGCTGTCGATCACCACCAAGTCGCGGTACGCGCTGAGCGCGCTCGTCGAGCTCCACCGCCAGGGCGGATCCGGCCCGGTCCCGCTCGCCGAGCTCGCGCGCCGCCGTGCGATCCCGGTGCAGTTCCTGGAGCAGCTGTTCGCGACGCTGCGTCGCGCCGGCATCCTGCGCTCCCAGCGCGGCGTCAAGGGGGGCTACAGCCTCGCCCGCCCGGCCGACGAGATCACGGTGCTCGAGCTGGTCGAGCTCCTCGACGGGCCGTTGGGCGCGGGCGCAGAGGGTGTGTTCGCGACGGCGACGGCGGCGGCCGGCGCGGTCCTCTCCGAGGCGACGGTTGCCTCGATCGCCGAGGAGGAGCTGCGGGCGGCCGTCGCGCCCATGTACTACATCTGACGAGGTCAGGCGACCTGACGGTGACGGGCCGCCTCGGCGGCCGGCGTGGCGGCCCGCTCGATCACGACCTCGACAGGCGTGGGAGCGACCGCGCCGCCCGGCACGACCTCGACAGGTGTGGGAGCGACCGCGCCGCCCGGCACGACCTCGACCCGCGCCGGCGGGCGCGCCTCGCGCCGGGCCTCGGCGCGGGCGAGCGCCTTGAGGATCGCCAGGCAGCCGAACGGCGCGACGACCGCCGGGGCGAGGAGGGTGAGGATCGTGGTGAGGTCGAACATGGGAGGATTGGTGAGGCTCTGCTACGTCTAACGCGCGATACCCAGGAAACGCTCGCGAATCGCGCTTTCTCTTCGATGCCTCTTCGGTGTGGCGAGCGATCGGCTCAAGGCCGGCCCCGGTGAGCCGGACATCCGGCCAGGGCGAGTCCTCTCACCTGGCCCCTCGGCGGTCGCTGCCGTGATCTCGATCGATGAGTCCTTTCCGTTTGCCCCGGGACGTGCCTCCGGCCGTCCGGCTCCCCGTGCGCCCAATCTTGTGAATCGGCCGCACGTTGCCGTGCGTCCGACTGAGTCCCGGCGGATCTCCCGTCGGCCATGACTCACCATGAACTGTAGCGCTTAACCGGGATGGTGATGTTCGATGAACGTCAGGTAGTCTTTGATCGGGGATCAGGACGGCTTGAACCGGGGGATGGTTGCGTTGACGGGAGTGATGTCGCATCGAGTCGGCAGTGCGGCACCGCCGATCTTCATCGTGGGCTCACCGCGCTCGGGCACCTCGCTGCTGCGCCTCATTCTCGACAGCCATCCCGCGATCGCCTGCGGCCCGGAGACGCATGTGCTGGCGGATCTCGACGAGAGCCTCGGCCGGCACTGGGACCGCCTCGCGCGCTACGGCGCCGAGAGGGAGCATTGGCACGACGCCTACCGGGAGGCGTTCGCCCGCCTCAAGGCCGATTACGCCGCCCGTCGCGGGAAGGCGCGGTGGGCGGATAAGACACCCGCCTATGCGCAGCACCTCCAGTTCGTCACCGCGCTGTTCCCCGACGCGCAGGTGATCCACGTGATCCGGGACGCGCGGCATGTCACCGCGTCCGCGCTCGCGCGTTGGGGCTGGCGGCGCGCCTGGGCGATGCCGCAGATGTGGCGGGAGAGCGTCGAGAAGGCGCGCGAGTTCGGGCGCGACGCCGACCCCGGCCGCTACCGGGAGGTCCGCTTCGAGCAGCTTGTCGGCGCGACCGAGGACACCCTGCGGAGGGTGTTCGAGTGGCTCGGCGAGGACTGGGATCCATGCGTGCTCGACTACGACCGCTTCGATCACGACGGCACCGGTCGGAACCGCATCGTGAGCACGGCCGCCCGGGAGCGGAGCGGCACCGCGATCGACCCGAGCCGCGCGCGGAGCGAGAGCCGCTCGCTCGATCTGCTCCTCAGGGCACGGATCGAGCGGGTCGCAGGCCCGCTCAACCGCGAGCTCGGTTACGTCTGACCGCGCCGCACGGGCCCGCCCGGCCGATCGCGGGCGATAGATTCCCGAGCGGTGAGGACCGCGATCCCGAGCAACGTCGCCGCGCTCGTCGGTCGCACCCCGGTCGTCGAGCTCACGCGCATGGCGGCGGGCGTGGAGGCGCGGCTCTTCGCCAAGCTCGAGATGTTCAACCCGGGCGGGAGCGTGAAGGACCGGATCGGCGTCGCCATGATCGAGGCGGCCGAGCGGGAGGGACGGGTCGAACCCGGTCGCACGACGATCGTCGAGGCGACGAGCGGCAACACCGGGATCGCGCTGGCGTTCGTGTGCGCCGCCAAGGGCTATGAGCTGATCCTCACGCTCCCGGAGGGCATGAGCCGCGAGCGCGAGGCGCTGCTGCGGCTCTACGGAGCGACGGTCGAGGTCACCGAGTCGCTCGGCGGCATGAACGAGGCGGTGCAGGCGGCTCGCGCGCTCGCGGAGCGCGACGACGTGTTCCTGCCCGATCAGTTCTCCAACGCGGCGAATCCCGAGGCCCATCGGATGACGACCGGGCCGGAGCTGTGGGACGCGCTCGACGGCCGGATCGACGTGTTCGTCGCCGGCGTCGGCACCGGCGGCACGATCACGGGCGCGGGCGAGGCGCTCAAGGAGCGCAACCCCGACTGCCGGATCGTCGCGGTCGAGCCCCGGACCTCGGCGATCCTCTCGGGCGGGCCCCCGGGGCCCCACAAGATCCAGGGGATCGGCGCGGGCTTCATCCCCGCCGTGCTCAACCGGGCGATCCTCGACGAGGTGATCGCCGTCGACGACGAGGACGCGATCCAGACCGCGCGGGAACTCGCGCGGCGGGAGGGCGTGCTCGCCGGGCTGTCGTGCGGCGCGGCGGTGTGGGCGGCGCTTCAGATCGCCCGTCGCCCCGAATCCCGGGGGCTGCGGATCGCGACCGTGCTCCCGGACTCCGGCGAGCGCTACGTCTCGACCCCGTTCTTCGCGCCCTGAGCGAGGGCTCGATCGACCGTCTGCCCCGAGGGCTCGGACCGGCGGGCTGCCGGAGACGCGAACCGGCGTCGGTACGCTTCGAGCATGCGTCGCGCGGGCACGCTCGCACGGATCTCCGCGGAGCTGCGGGAGAACATCGCCGTCGTCCGCACGCGCGATCCCGCCGCCGCCGACGCGAGCGGCCTGCAGATCCTCGCGCTCTGGCCGGGAGTGCACGCCCTGCTCGCGCACCGCACGGCGCACGCGCTCCATGCCGCACGCGTCCCGCTGCTTCCGCGCCTGATCGCCGCGATCTCGCGCGCTGTCACCGGGATCGAGATCCATCCGGCGGCGCGGATCGGCCGCGAGTTCTTCATCGACCACGGGATGGGCGTCGTCATCGGCGAGACCGCCGAGATCGGCGACGGGGTCACGCTCTACCAGGGGGTGACGCTCGGGGGGACCGGATTCGCCACCGGCAAGCGGCATCCGACGCTTCAGGACAACGTCACCGTCGGCTCGGGCGCCAAGCTCCTCGGCCCGATCACGATCGGCCACGGCTCGAAGGTCGGAGCGAACTCGGTCGTGATCCACGACGTGCCCCCGAACACGACCGTCGTCGGCAACCCGGGGCACCCCGTGCGCGTCGAGGGTCGCCGCCCGGAGGGGCCCGACGCGGATTGGATCCACCTGCCCGATCCGGTCGCCGAGGCGATCCGCGGACTGGCGGGACGCGTGGAGGCGCTCGAGGCGCTCGCCGGCGCGCACGAGAACGGCGACGAGGA
This sequence comes from Solirubrobacteraceae bacterium, assembly GCA_035294545.1. Classification (GTDB taxonomy): domain Bacteria; phylum Actinomycetota; class Thermoleophilia; order Solirubrobacterales; family Solirubrobacteraceae; genus Palsa-465. The sequence goes on from DATGKS010000017.1 coordinate 36,677, forward strand.
CGCGGCGGGGCGGGCGCGGGTCGCGGCGTCCCGACAGAGTGACGGGCGGAGCAACCCGTCGCTCGGTCCGAGTCCCGCGGGCGGCTGATGGGCGGCCGTGCCGCCGAGCGCGGCGTGGTGCGGGTTGCCGTGCTCGACCGCGGGCTCGACACCGACGACCTTCGGCGAGCGCTCGCCGACGCCGGCTACGACACCGCTCGCGGAGCCGGCGAGGGGGAGGTGGAGGCCGAGGTGACGGTCGTCGCGGCGAGACGCTCGAACCAGGAGATCGTCGATCTCGTCCGCGAGACCGCAGGACGGAGCACGCACATCGTCGTCGTCTGCGAGCGGTTCGGCAGCTCGGCCTCGCGCCTGCTGCTCGCCGCGGGCGCGGCCGGCCTCGTCCAGGCCGAGCGCGCCGCCCGGTCGCTCGTTCCGACGATCGAGGCGGTGCGTGCCGGGCAGATCGCCGTCCCGTCGCGCCGCGCCCTCAGCGGGGTGCAGCCGGGCCTGTCGACGCGGGAGAAGCAGGTGATGGGGCTCGTCGCGCTCGGGTTCTCCAACGGCGAGATCGCCGCGCGGTTGTTCGTCGCGGAGAGCACCGTGAAGAGCCATCTGTCCTCGGCGTTCGGCAAGCTCGGCGTCCGCTCGCGCCACGAGGCGGTCGATCTCATCGTCAACCCGGCGTTCGGGCTGTCGATCGGGATCATGTCGCTCGGCGCGGCGCCGATCGACTCCGAGCCGCTGCCGGCCGGCGATGCGCACGACGACGCGGTTCCGGCTGACGACGTCGACCACCGAGGCTGACGCCGGCCCGGGCGACAGCGGCCTGCCAAGGCGCGCTCGCGCCCACCGACCCGCGGAGTACAATCTGAGCGGTCCCGGGGGCTGGACAGGAGGTCCTACGGGACGCTTTCCAGGGCGGCGACATCGTCGGAGGCTGGCATCGTGGGCGACGCGAACGGTCGCATCGAAGGAGACAGGGACCTGCTCGGCGCGCGCGTCCGGGTGCCGCAGCATGTCGTCTTCCGCGAGTTCCCGGCCGAGACGGTCGTCCTCAACCTCCAGACCGAGCAGTACCACGGCCTCAACCCGACGGCGGGGACGATGCTCACCGAGCTCGGTCGCTCAAGCTCCGTGTCGGAGGCGGCGGTCGCCGTCGCGCGGCACTTCGACCGCAGCGAGGACGAGGTGCGCGGCGACGTGCTCGGCCTCTGCGCGCAGCTGCTCGAGCGGGGCCTGATCGAGGTCGTCCCGGCCGAGTCTTGACGCCGGGACCCATCCAGCGGTCCGGACGGCCGGATCGGTGAGCCGGTCGGCGCCGCCCGTCGCGGCCGCGTACGGCGTGCGGATCGAGGGTCTGGGCGCGCCGCGGGTACTCGCGCTGCGCGGCGCCGAGGCGTGGCCCGCCGTCCGGATCACGACCGAGCTGACAGACGGACCGCTTCCCCGGGGAAGCGAGGTGCGGGAGGACGGCGCGACGATCGTGACGCCGGCGGCGACGCTCGAGGTCGACCGAGCCCGCGCCGAGGTGCGGGTCCGCTCCCGCGAGCCGGTCCCGGAGGCGGACATCGTCCATCCGTGCCTGTGGCCGGTCGGGGCGGTGTTCGCCCGCTGGCGAGGGGCCGAGACGTTGCACGCCGGGGCGTTCGCCGCCCCCGACGGCGACGGCGCGTGGGCGGTGATGGCCGACAGCGGCGGCGGCAAGACGTCGTTCCTGGCGACGCTCGCGCTCGCCGGAGTCGAGGTGCTCGTCGATGACCTGCTCGTGCTCGAGGGTGACGAGTGCCTGGCGGGCCCGCGCGCGCTCGACCTGCGACCCGAGGTCGTCGGCCGGCTCAGGCTCGAGGACCGGGTCACGGTCGCGGTGCGGGCGACGAGCCGACGGCGGCTGGCGCTCGATCCGTGCGACGCTCGGTGGCCTGTTGCGGGATTCGTGGAACTCAGCTGGGGCGCCCGCGTGACCGTTGAACGGCTCGGCCCCGCGCCCGCGCTCGCCGCGCTCGCCCGACATCGCCGGGTGCTCGGGCTCGGGGCGGAGTTCGACCTGCTTTTAGAGCTCGCCGCTCGTCCGGTTCTGCGCTTGTCGCGCCCACTTGGGTGGGAGTCCGCTGCCGAGGCCAGCAATCGTCTGCTCGGCATGATCGCTGACTCCAACTTTTTTCCGCCTTAGCCCCCCGGGGAAAGTCGTCTACTGTGAGGATCCCTTGCCCGGGGGCACCACGTCGCTCTGGGTTTTACGACAGCAAGGAGGAACGCGATGGGGCGCAAGATCCTGACAACCGGTGCGGTCGTCGCTGCGGCAGTTGGCGTCACCGCCGGACCGGCTCTGGCCTCCACGACCAGACACAGCTTCTCGAACGGGACCAAGCTCACCGCCAAGCAGCACGCGCTCGTCGCGTCCCGGATGCACACGGTGCTGAGCCATGCGGCGCCGACGGGGACGGCCCACGTCATCAACACGGGCACGTTCTCCGAGTGCACGGTTCCTGAGGGCCACGGCGCCTTCCAGAACTTCTACACGACGGACACGACGCACTACGTCGAGTTTGGCACCGGCATTTCCCACTACGCCCTGCTGATCGGGACGTGCACCGCCGACCTCACCAAGAAGCAGACGAGCGCCGGAGCGAACGACAAGCCTGGCGGCAAGAAGATCATTGCCACTCCCGGTCGATTCGCGTCGTACTCTGAGGCGTGCAACATCGTCTTCCAGGGTCAGGATTACATCGGCGACGCCGAGAGCCTCGTGTACGCGAGCGGGGAGTTCGCAGAGACCTGCGTCGTCCCGGTCAGCTACTGAGGGAGGCGACGGTCATGAAAGGAGAAATCATGGACAGCCGTCCCGAGGATGATCAGACCACGCAGCAGCAGCGCACCTACGAGGCCCCCGCGATCGTCGATCACGGTTCGCTCGCCGAACTGACGTTGGCCAGCACGGGCTCGTACACGGACGGCGCCGGCTTCGGCGGGGGCTCCTGAGCGGGCGACGCACCTGAGTGTCACGAGCGGCGGCGCGCGAGCGCGCGCCGCCGCTCGGCGTTAAGTCGGAGGCGTCGATCCGCCGAACGTGTCTGCTATGACGAGCGCTATGGACGCGGTCGGTCCCGGCGCCCAGCTCTCCGCGAGCGAGATCGCGATCGGCTTCGTCGCGGGAACGCTGCCCGAGCGCGGCTGGCCGCAGGTGGCGGTCCATCCATCGGAGGTGCTCGGCGCGGTGCTCCGCCCCGCGCTCGAGCACGGCCCGTGCGTCATCGGGTTCTCGGGGGGCAGGGACTCTTCGCTGCTGCTCGCGCTCGCGGTCCGCGAGGCGCGCCGGCATGGGCTCCCCGAGCCGGTCCCGGTCACACTCGAGTTCGACAGCGAGCAGACCCGTGAACGTGAGTGGCAGGAGATCGTCCTCGCGACCCTCGGCGTCGCGGACTGGGTGCGGCTGTCGCAGGGCTCGGACCTGGACCTCGTCGGCCCGATTGCCGTCGACGGGCTGCGTCGGCATGGCGTGCTCTACCCAGGCAACGCCCACATGGTCGTCCCGCTCGCGTCGGTGGCACGCGGGGGGAGCGTCGTCACCGGCTTTGGAGGTGACGACGTACTCGGGGGGTGGCCGTTCCAGTCAATCGCAGCGGTCCTCGCCCGACGTCGCCCACCCGATAGCGACGACCTCAAGGCGCTCGCGCGCTGGGCGGCGCCCGCGCGGCTCCGCGTCGAGCGCTACGCGCATGGCCGGCGCTGGGTGTGGCTGCCGTGGCTGCGCTCGCCCCACGATCTCCGGGCCGCCCGGCGGATCGCCGCCGACGTCGCGGGCTCGCCGCGCACCTGGAGCTCCCGCATGCGATGGCTCGCACGGCGGCGCATGTGGGACCTCTCGCGGCTCGCGATGGACCTGTACGCGCGCGACCATGAGGCGCGGACGTTTGCTCCGCTGCTCGAGCCGGCGTTCCTGGCCGCGCTCGGCGCGGCGGGGGGCCGACTCGGCATCGGTGACCGAACGGCGGTGATGCGCCTGCTCGCCGGCGGGTTGCTCCCAGATGTGGTGATCACGCGCGAGACGAAGGCCGAGTTCAGCGACGCCTACTTCGGGCTCCACACGAAGCAATTCGCCGCTGCGTGGGACGGGCGCAGTGGAATCGACCCGGACGTGGTCGACGCGGACGCGCTGCGGGCGACCTGGCTCTCCGACCAGCCCCACGGACTCTCGGCAGCGTTGCTGCAGTCGGCGTGGCTGGCCGTCCACGGGCCTGAGGTGGCCTCCCCGGTCGCGGCGGCCGGAGGAGGTGGCGATGGCGACCACTGAGCTGAGCGCGCCCGCCCCGCGCCTCCGGCTCGGGCAGCGTCTCGCGCTCGGCGTGGAGATCGCGCGCGCCTACTTGGCGATCCGCGCGCTCAGTTCGCGCCGCGCCTTGCCGGACGTCGTCGTCGCGCTGCGCGACGCGCCGGCGCTCAGCGGGCTGCCGCTGCCCGACCCGCGCGTCGACGGCGTGCGTCTCGGCCGCGCCGTGATGCGCGCCCTCGTGCTCACGCCAGGCGGGACGAAGTGCCTGGTGCGCTCCCTCGTCCTGCTGCGCCTGCTTGCCCGCCGTGGGATCGTCGACGGCGCGCTGATCATCGCCGTCCAGCCCGGTCCGGCGGTGCTCGACGCCCACGCGTGGGTCGAGCTCGCCGGACAGCCGCTGCTGCCGCCCGGCGACGGTCACGAGCGGCTCCTCGCGCTCTGAGCAAGCGCCTCAGTCCGGCTGGGGCTTGACCGCGGGTGCGGGATCGGTGTGCTCTTGGTCGCGCACAGCCTCCGACCCGGGGCTGTCCGCAACCGCCGTGCCGGCGAGGTTGCGCCGCGCCTTGACGACGTACAGCGGCCGGCCCTTGACCTCGTCGTAGATCCGCCCGACGTACTCGCCGATGATCCCGATCGAGATGAGCTGGATGCCGCCGAGCAGCAGGATGAGGATCGTGATCGTGCCGAACCCCGGCAGGTAGTGGCCGAGCAACCGCAGGACGACGACGACCGGGATCGCGATGAAGGCGAGCGTCGAGATGATCAGCCCGAGCACTGTCGCGAGCTGCAGCGGGCGGTCGGAGAAGGACAGGATCGCGTCGACCGAGAAGCGGACCATGCGTCGCAGCGTGTACTTCGTCGCTCCGGCGAAGCGGGCATCGCGCGCGTACGGAACGGCGGCCTGCGTGAACCCCACCCAGACCGTCATGCCGCGCAGGAACCGGTTGCGCTCGCGCATCGAGAGCAGCGCGTCGAGCGCGCGCCGGTCGAGCAGCCGGAAGTCGCCCGCGTCCCGCCCGAGGTCGATCTGGGCGAGATGGTCGAACAGCGCGTAGAACCAGCGGGCGGTCGTCAGCTTGAAGCGGGATTCGCCCGCGCGCTCGCGGCGCACCGCGTAGACGACGTCGCACCCCGCCCGCCAGTGGTCGAGCATCGTCCCGATCAG
>DATGKS010000018.1:0-2529 GCA_035294545.1 Solirubrobacteraceae bacterium
CGGATCGCCTCGGCCAGCGCCATCGCCTCGTCCTCGCTCGAGCGCAGGAGGTGAAAGGCGAGCCGTTGCGCGGTCCGGCCGCCCACGCCGGGCAGCTTCGAGAGCTCGCTGATCAGCCGCTGTACCGGCGGGGCGTACACGCTTACATGCCCGGGAGTCCCAGGCCGCCGAGGCCCCCGCCGGCGATCCCGCCGAGCTTGGAGGAGGCGAGCTCCTGGGCGGAGCGCAGCGCCTCGTTGACGGCGGCCAGGACCATGTCCTGGAGCAGCTCGACGTCATCGGGATCGACGGCCTGGGGATCGATCGTGATCGCCTTGATCTCGAGGTCGCCGGTCACCTTGACCGTGACCATGCCGCCGCCGGCCGACGCGTCGACAACCTCGTCCTTCAGGGACTCCTGGGCGGCGAGCATGTCCTCCTGCATCTTCTGGGCCTGCTTGAGCAGCTGCTGCATGTTGGGCTGGGGGGGCATCAGGCCTCCTGGTCGGGATCGTCGAGGACTTCCTGGGCGTCGAACTCCTCCACCAATCGTCGCACGAGCTCCTCCTGCGAGAGCCCCGTGTCCTGCGCCGGCGCGCCCTCCGGCCCGTCGTCGGCGGCGACCTCGCGCAGCTCGTAGCGGAGGTTGAGCGGGGCGCCCACGACCGAGCGCAGCGCCTCGGCGGTCGCGCGCCGGTAGTCGTCCTGCTGGGCCTTGCGCTGGGCGAACGCCTTGCTCTTGGGGAACGCGAGCGTCACCTCGCTGCCCTCGAGCGACACCGGCCGCGCGTCGACGAGCAGCGCCCCGAGCAGCTGGTTGTCCCGGCGGACGATGTCGATCACGGCGGGCCAGCAGGCGGCGACGGTGGCGAGCTCAGGCGGACCGTCGGACGCGGGCCGTGGCCCGGGGGCGGGTGGCGGCTCGGGCGCCGGCCGCACCTCGGGCGCCGGCCGCACCTCGGGCGCCCGCCGCACCGCGGGCGCCGGCCGCACGTCGGGCGCCGGCTCCGCCTCGGGCGCGCGCGACGGCTCGGGCGTCGGCTGCTGCGGCTCGGGCGCCGGCTTCGCCTCGGGCGCGCGCGGCGGCCCGGACGCGGGCTGCGGCTCGGGAGTGTTCACCGGGGTTGGAGGATTGAACCCCGAGGCGGGGCCATTTCCTCCAACCTCCCGCACCGCGGGAGCCGCAATCGGCGTCGGCGCGGACCGGGTCCCGGCGAGCGCACCCTCGAGCCGCTCGATCCGCGCAAGGAGCGCCGCCACCGACGGATCGACCTCCGGCGCGGCGGCCTTGACGAGCACGAGCTCCAGCTGGATCCGCGCCTGCGCGCCGTTGGCGGTCGCCTCGAGTGCCGCTGAGACGAGGTCGAGCAGCCGCACCGCGTCGGTGCTCGCGAGCGCCTCCGCCTGGCGCAGCAGCCGCAGGTCGCGCTCGGGCGTCACCCGGACCTCCTCCGGGACCTCGCCGAGCATCTGGACCGCGAGCAGCTCCCGGCCGTGCAGCTCAAGGTCGCGGAGGATCTGCCCGGGGTCGCGCCCGGAGGCGGTGAGCCGCGCCGCAGCCCGGAGCGCCGCGGCCCCGTCGCCGGCGATCACCGCGTCGAGCGCCTCGAACAGCTGCTCGGCGTCGGCAACGCCGAGCACCGCCAGCACGTCGGCGGCGACGATCCGCTCCTCCCCCGCGTACGTGAGCAGCTGCTCGAGCGTTCCCAGGGCGTCGCGGAACGAGCCGGTCGCGTGCCGGGCGATGAGCGCCACCGCCGCCGGCTCGATCTCGATCCCCTCGCTCGCCGCCACCCGGCTGACGACCTCCGTCAGCTGGCCGACGGTCGGGCGGCCGAAGTCGAAGCGGTGGCAGCGGTCGACGACGGTCGGCAGCACCTTCTGCGCCTCGGTCGTGGCGAGCACGAAGATCGTCCGGGGCGGCGGCTCCTCGAGCGTCTTGAGGAACGCGTTCCACGCCTGCTGGGAGAGCATGTGCGCCTCGTCGAGGATGTAGACCTTGTGGCGGCCGGACACGGGCGCGTAGGCGACCGACTCCCGCAGTTCGCGGATGTCGTCGACGGAGTTGTTCGAGGCGGCGTCCATCTCGATCACGTCGAGCGAGGTCGCGTTCTGGATCGCGACGCAGGACTCGCACACCCCGCACGGCGAGACCGTCGGTCCGTCGACGCAGTTCAGGCAGGCGGCGAGGATCTTCGCCATCGACGTCTTGCCCGTCCCGCGCGAGCCGACGAACAGGTAGGCGTGATGCACCTGCCCGCGGGAGACCGCGTTGGAGAGCGTGCGCACGACCTGCTCCTGGCCGACGACGTCCGCGAACGTGCGCGGACGGTGGCGTCGATAGAGCGAGGGACCGGTCGACATGGAGAGGGTCGAGTCTAGGGTTCCGTCGCAGAGCGGACCGTGCACCCTCCGTCGAATGGGGCGCGGGGCTCGCTCTTCCCGGTCGGGACTCCGGCCCGGCGCTCCCGACGCGCCTGAAGGCGACCGCTTAAGGCTGCTTCCTTCCGGACCTGACCTGGTTCACGGCTCTCCATCGCGGCGGGACCA
>DATGKS010000019.1:0-25018 GCA_035294545.1 Solirubrobacteraceae bacterium
GAGCGCAGCGCGTGGAGCGTGGCGAAGTCCTCGGGCGGGAAGATCGGCTCCTCGAGCCAGGCGAGGCCGACCGACTCGATCCGCGCCCGCTCGGACTCGAGCCAGTCGAGGTCGTAACCGCAGTTGACGTCGGTGGCGAGCGGCACGTCCGGCCCAACGGCACGCCGGCCCGCCTCGATCGAGTCGAGGATCCGCTCGTGCATCTTCACGGCCGTATAGCCCCTGGCGAGCGCCGCCTCGCACGCCTGCGCGACGAGCGGCGGCTCGTCGTAGCGCATGAGGCTCGCGTACGTGGCGAAGTCCGAGCGGCGGGCGCCCGAGGGGGCGCCTGCGTCCCCGCCGGCGCCCGCCTCCCCGCCGGCGCCCGTGCCCGCGTCCCCGCCGGCGCCCGTGCCCGCGTCCGTGCGCGTCGGAAGGAGCTCGTGCACCGGCACGCCCGCCCGCCGCGCCGCAAGATCCCAGAGCGCGATGTCGACCCCGGAGATCGCAAACAGCGTCACCCCGTAGCGGCCGTGGAGGTGCAGCGCCCGCTGGACCTCGAGGTTCCAGGCGGCGACGTCCTGGACCGGAGCGAGCATAAGCCGCGGGATGACGAGACGGTCGAGCATCGCCTTCGTCGACTCGACCGTCGAGTAGCCGAACGCCTCGCCCCAGCCGACGGTGCCGCGCTCGTCCTCGAGCCGCACGAGCGCGAACTCGAGGCTCCGCCACGCGTTGAAGCCGATCCCGGTGCCGCTCTGCGGAAACGGGAACGGGATCTCGACGATCATCGTCTCGGCGGATCTGATCTGCACGGGCGCTCGCTTCGGTCGAGGGGTTGCGTAGAGTCGGCGGCGAATGTCCGCCACCACCGCAACCTTGACACAGCGCATCCGCGACCGGGAGCCGCTGCTCGGCACGTTCGTGAGCCTCGGGTCGGCGACCGTGACGAACCTGCTGGCGAGCGTCGGCTACGACTTCCTGCTCATCGACCTCGAGCACGGCGCTGGGAGCGAGGCGATCCTCCAGGGGCAGCTGTTCGCCGCGGAGGCGGAGGGCGTGGCGGCGATGGTCCGCACCGAGACCTTCGACCGCATCCGCATCGGCCGCGTGCTCGATCTCGGAGCCCGCGCCGTCATGCTGCCCCGGGTCGACACCCCGGCCCAGTGCGCCGGAGCCGTCGCCCATCTCCGCTATCCCCCGGTCGGCGACCGCGGTGTCGCGTCCTCCAACCGCGCGCGCGGCTGGTCGACCCGCACCGGCTCGTTCACCGACGCCAACCGGGAGATCGCGGCCGTCGTGCAGATCGAGAGCGCGGAGGCGGTGGAGAGCGTCGAGGAGATCGCGGCGGTCGACGGGGTCGACGCGCTGTTCGTGGGACCGAGCGACCTCTCCCATTCGCTCGGCGTGCCCGGCGAGCTCGAGTCGCCCGCGTTCACCGACGCGCTGGAGCGGGTGCTTCAGGCGGCGCGCGCCCACGACCTCGCCGCCGGGATCCTCGCCCCGACCCCGGAGCGCGCCCGCGCCCTCCACGAGCAGGGGTTCACGCTCATCGTGCTGAGCGCCGACGTCAACATGCTCGCCGCCGCCGCCCGTGATGCGGTCACCCGGACACGCGACGCGCTCGGCCGCACGCGCGCCGGATGACCGAGCGGATCCTCATCACGGGCGCCGCCGGAGCGATCGGCGGCCTGTTGCGGACCGAGCTTTCGCGTCCGGGCCGTGAGCTCGTGCTGCTCGACGTCACTCCGCCGCCCGATCCGGCTCCCGGCGAGGCGGCGCGGACGATCACCGCATCGGTCGCCGACCTCGGCGCGCTGCTCGACGCCGCCGAGGGCGCAAGCGCGATCGTTCACCTCGCGAACCTGATCGAGGACGAGAGCTGGGAGGACTACGCGCGGATCAACATCACGGGCACCTACAACGTGCTCGAGGCCGCCCGCCGCCGGGGCGTGCCCCGGGTCATCTACGCCTCCAGCAACCACGCGGTCGGCTTCGCCGAGCGCCCAGCGGAGCCCGGCGCCGAGCTTCCGGCGACGCTCGCGCCCCGCCCCGACAGCTACTACGGGGTGTGCAAGGTCGCAAGCGAAGCGCTCTGCTCGCTCTACCACGATCGTCACGGGCTCGACGCGATCTGCCTGCGGATCGGATCCTGTCGCCCGGAGCCGAACGATCGCCGGTGCCTGTGGAGCTGGCTGTCCTACGCGGACGCGGTGCGTCTGGTCGAGGCGGCGCTCACCGCACCGTCGCCGGGCTTTCGGATCGTGTGGGGGGTGTCGGCGAACACGCGGCGCTGGTGGTCACTGGAGGAGGGTCGAGCGATCGGGTACGAGCCGCGCGACGATGCCGAGGACCAGGTCGAGAAGATCCTCGCCGCGGACCCGGACCCGGGCGGTCCCCCGGCCGGCGCGGGACCTGAACGGGTCGGCGGCCCCTACACGGCGCCCGACTTCGACGCGCCGGGGCGCACCGGTTGATCGCGCGGACCGACCGCCTCGACGCCCCGGGGCGCACCGGCTGATCGCGCGGACCGACCGCCTCGACGCTCTGGGGTGCACCGGCTGACCGGCGCGGCCTGACCTGGTCGAAACCGCGCGCGCCCCCGGGTGTGGTACCACTCGCAACCATGGCGGCGACCAGCGAGGAGATGATCGCCCTCCTGCACGGCGTCCCCGCGTTCTCCGCGCTCGCCGAGCCGGATCTCGGCCAGGTCGTCGACGTCACCGTGCCGCGGACGTTCGGCGCCGGCGAGATCGTGTTCCGCGAGGGCGACGAGGGCGACACGTGCTACGTCGTGCGCCGCGGTCAGGCCCGCGCCGTCCGGGAGCATTCCGACGGCCGCTCGATCACGCTCGCGACGTTCGGCCCGGGCGAGATCTTCGGCGAACTTGCGATGTTCGACGACGAGCGCCGCTCGGCGACCGTGGAGGCGGTCGAGGAGACCGAGGCGATGGCGATCCTCGGCGCGGACATGCGCCGCCTGCTCCGCGCCCACCCGGACATCGCGGTGAAGATGCTCGGCGGTCTGGCCCGCCGGTTGCGGGAGACGAACGAGCGGCTCGCGCGCCAGTCGTTCCAAACCGTGCAGAGCCGGGTCGCCGCGGTGCTCTCCGACATGGTGCAGGCCGCCCGGGCGCAGGGCGCAGGCGAGCGCGACGTGCTCATCACCGCCACGCAGAGCGATCTCGCCCAGCTCGCGGGATCATCGCGCGAGTCCGCGAGCCGCTTCCTCGCGGTGCTGGAGCGCGCCGGCATCATCACCCAGGGCCGCGGCCGGCTCACCGTCCATGAGCCGGAGCGCCTCGAGGGTTATGTCTACTGACTCGCCCGCCGCATGAGCGCGGCCGAGTTCTCCGCGGGCGGTGTCGTCGTCCGCGGCGGAGAGGTGATCACGATCGTGCCGGTCAAGCGGGCCCCAGACGGGCGCCGGGTGCTCGGCCTGCCGAAGGGGCACCCGGACGGCGACGAGACGCCCGAGCAGGCCGCCGCCCGGGAGGTCGCCGAGGAGACGGGCGTGCAGGCCGATCTCGTCGAGGAGCTCGGCGAGATCGAGTATGACTACGAGCGCGGCGGGCGCCGGGTCCACAAGGTCGTGCGCTTCTTCCTGTTCCGCTACCGCTCCGGCGACCTCGCCGACCACGATCACGAGATCGAGGAGGCCCGCTGGATGAGGCTTGACGACGCCGCGCGCGAGCTCACCTACGAGGGTGAGCGGGCGATCGTGAGCCGCGCGCTATCGCGCGGGGCGGCGGATCGGTAGCCTCACCGCCGATGCGCGTCCTCAACTTCTACTCCTCGGTGTTCGCCGACCAGCTCCGGCGCGGCCGCAAGACGGCCACGATCCGGCTCGGCGACAAGTCGCACAAGTACCACAAGAACGAATGCGTGCTGGTGACGATCGGCTACCAGCACTCGCCCCGCGAGAGGATCTTCAACGCGGTGATCGACCAGGTCGAGGTCAAGCGCGTGCGCGACCTCTCGCCGCGGGAAATCGAGCACGACAATCCCGAGTTCCGGCGCGTCGACGAGATGGTCCATTTCCTCGAGTCGATCTACGGGCGCAAGGTCTCGATGGAGGACACGGTCACCGTCGTGCGCTTCTCGCAGATCATCGAGCAGCCGCCCGACCAGATGCGCGACCGTATCCACGGGCTCGGCGGCGCGCGCAACTGAACAAGGCGGGTTTGCGCGAGAACCTTCGTCTTGACGGACGAAGCCTGCGCAAATTCGGCGAAACGTGACACGGGATCCCGTCCGTCTGCCTGAATGGCGTCGGGGCGGCATCGCCGGGTTGGCGGGGCGCGCGCTCAAGACACGATGACCGAACCGCATCTCGGCGAGCTGATCTTCGACGACCTCGACCCGGCGCTGCTCATGCAGCGGATCGTCGATGAGGCCCACGCGCTCGTCGGCAGCTGCGACGGGGCGGCGATCATGCGCTGTCACGGGGAGGCGCTGGAGACCGTGTCGGCCGCGGGCGTGACCGCGCGGCACGTCGGGCGCTCGATTCCCATGCGCACGAGCCTCTCGGGCCTCGCGATCGCCCGCGGCGAGCTGCAGTACTCCGACGACATGACCGTCGACGCCCGGGTCTCGCCGGAGATCCGAGCCGATCCGCTCGCCCGCTCGCTGCTGAGCGTGCCGCTGCGCCGCGGCGAGGAGGTGATCGGCGTGCTCGTGATCGTCTCCCGGCGGCTCGCTGCGTTCGATGCGGACGTGCGGGCGAACGTCGAGCGCGTGGCGAGCGTCGTCGGCGTCGCGCTTGCCTCCGTGATCGACACCGCCCGGGCGGTCCGCTCGGTGTTCCAGGCGATCGAGGCCGTGCCGGCGCTCAACGCCGCGGCGGCGAGTGCGACGGGTGCGGCGGCGCGTGCGACGGGTGCGGCGGCGGGTGCGACGGGTGCGACGGCAGGTTCCGAGACGCGGGTCGGCGAGTTCCTTGCGAACGTGATCAAGCCGGGCTCGCTCGAGGACCTGCGGAGCCGGCAGCGGGTCGGCGCGGTGCTGGAGCACGGCCGGCTGCGGATGGTTGCGCAGCCGGTCGTGGAGCTCGAGACGGGACGTGTCGTCGGCGTGGAGGCGCTCGCGCGCTTCCCGGGGACGCCCTCTCGCGCGCCCGACATCTGGTTCCGGGAAGCGGCCGTCGTCGGGCTCGGGCTGGAGCTGGAGGAGCTCGCGATCCGCCGTGCGCTCGGCATGCTCGACACGCTGCCCGGCGGTCTGGAGCTCGGCCTGAACGTCAGCCACGAGCTGCTCTTATCCGGGCGGCTTGAGCGGCTGCTCGAGGGCCACCCGTCGCGCCGGCTGCTCATCGAGCTCACCGAGCATGCGGCGTTCGAGGACTACGCCGCGTTCCGAGACGCGATGGCGCCGCTGCGCGAGCGCGGCATCCGGCTTGCCGTCGACGATGTCGGCGCGGGCTTCTCGAGCCTCCGGCACGTCATCGAGCTCGCGCCCGACCGGATCAAGCTCGACCGCCTGTTCACCTCGGGGATCGACAGCGACCCCGCGCGCCGCGCGATGGCCGAGGCGCTCGTCGGGTTCGCCGGTCGGACCGGGATCGGGCTCGTCGCCGAGGGGATCGAAACCAAGTGCGAGCTCGACGTCATGCGCCGGCTCGGCGTCCCGCTCGGCCAGGGCTTCCTCATTCAGCGCCCGACGGAGCCGCGCGCGATCCCGCGCCTCGTCGAGCACATCCTCCCGGTCGCCGAGCCCCTTCTCCCCGGCGCGGACCGCATGCTCGCGCGCTGCTCGGCGCGCGTCGGCCGCTCGCTGCGCCGGGAGCGCATGCCGGCCACCGTCCGCTCCTGAGCGGCGCCCGGACGGTGCGCGCGCACCGGATGGCATAGGCTGCCGCCACCTGCAGCGCCGACGAAGGAGAGGCGGGCCCGGAACGCCAGAGCAGCACAGCGCTCCGGACCCGGTGCGGCGCATCCACCACGTCGGGGTGACCGTCGGCGACCTCAAGGCGTCGCTTCGCTTCTACCGCGACCTGCTCGGGATGCGGGTGCTCGGCGTGAGCGAGGCCGAGGACGTGGGCGCGGTTGTCGGCGTGCCGGGCGCGCAGGCGCGGATCGCGGACCTCGACACGGGCGACGGCCGGCTGCTCGACTTGCTCGACTACGGCACCGGCCCGACCGCGGGGCCGGCGTCCGGCCCGGACGCTCCCGGCACGTGCCACGTGTCGTTTCAGGTGGACGACGTGCACGGCGCGCTCGCGCGGCTCGCGGCCGCCGGCCATCCGGCGATCGGGGAGGCTGTCCGGCTCGGCGGAGGTGGCGCTGCGGCGGACGCGGGGGGCGGCGATGGGAGCGGCGGGGGGCGGCGATGGGAGCGGCGGGGGCGGCGATGGGAGCGGCGCGGGCGGCGATGGCGGCGGCCGGGGCGGCGGCGGCCTGGGCGACGGGTACGAAAAGGTCACTCATGAGCACCAAATCGGCCACGACCCCTGGCTCGGCTGCACCGTCGCCTACGTGCGCGACCCCGACGGGGTCATCGTCGAGCTCTCCCGAGATCACCCGCCGCTACAAGGCGGGGATCCCCTGGAACGAGCTCCTGCCGCTCGGCGCGCGGGCGCTTGCGGCCAGCGAGGTCGAGCTAATCGGCGTCCACGCCCACTTCGCGCGCCACACGCGAAGCCCGGCGGCATGGGAGGCGATGGCGCGCTCGTTCGGCCAGGCCGTCCGGCGGCTGTGCGCGGCCTGGGAGGGATGGGTGCCGCGGGAGCTCGACATCGGCGGGGGCCTCCCCGGCGGACGTGATCCGACCGGGCGCTCGATCCCCCGGGTCGCCGTCGACGACGACCCGATCCCGCCGGTCGCGCGTTACGCGGAGGCGATCTGCGGCGGCCTGGCCGACGCGCTCGAGGGCTCGGCGGTCATCACCGCGGAGACGACGCTCGAGATCGAGCCCAAGCGCGCCTGCTACGCCGACACGGGGGTCCACCTCAGCCGCGTCGTCAACGTCAAGACCGAATCCGAGCCGAAGCCGCTGCGGTTCGTCGAGCTCGACACGAGCGAGATGTTCCTGCTCGACATCCACCTCGAGCATGACCGCTTCGCCCACATCGTCGCAAGCCGGGCCTCGCAGCCGGCGACCGGGCTCGCCGACCTCGTCGGATCCAGCTGCGGGTTCGACACGATCACCGCCAACGCTCCGCTGCCCGACGTCGCGGCGGACGACGTCCTCGCCTTCCTCGGCACCGGCGCCTACCAGGAGGCGACCGCGACGAACTTCAACGCGCTGCCGCGCCCCGCGACCGTGCTCGTCTCCGGCGACGCCGCACGCGTGGTGCGCCGGGCGGAGACGGTCGAGGACGTGTTCGAGCGCGATCTCGAGTGACGCTGTCACCCGATCGGCCGGATGTCGCGTCAGCAAGCGCGGCTCCGGAACGTGACCAGGCGGGCCGCGGCCTGAGCTGAGCGCCGCGAATCCGCTTGACAACCCTGACCAGGGTCTTGTAGCGTATATCAGGTAGCCGAATATACCGCTCCGGCTGAGGCCACCGCCCAGCCGAACAGAGGTAAGGAGAGGAGCAGAGTGTCAGCGCTCGCTGGTTGTGCGCGCTTGGAGCGCGCCCGCAGGCATGCAGTGAAGTACGCGCTCGCCGCGGCGGGCGCGGCCGTGAGTGTCATCACGCTCGCTGCCTGTGGCGGCGGGAGCGGCGGCTCTGGCACCACCGGGACCGCGGCTTCGTCGGGCGGCGGTGGCGCCAAGGGCGGCAGCACGCTGTCAATCCAGTTCGCGGGCCCGCCGATCAGCCTGAATCCCGCCCTCGGCGGAAATGGCGGCTCGAGTGTCTTCACCTCGCTTGACTACGACCCGCTGATCTACCTCACCGGGACGGGTCGCCTCGTTCCCGACCTGGCGACCTCATGGCACTATGTCGGCCAAGGTCACAAGGCGTTCGAGATGACCCTGCGGAGAGGCGTGAAGTTCACCGACGGAACCACGATGACGGCAAAGAATGCCGTCGCCTCGATGGAGTACTTCCTCAAGGCGGGGGGCGGCCTGGTCGGCGGGGTGGGTCAGATCGCGTCCATCACCGCGCCGGACAGCCACACCGTGCTCGTCAGGTACAAGACCGCGAACCCGGACGCGGCGCTCACCATGGATCAATATTCCGGCATCGGGCAGATCATCGGACCGAAGGGGCTCGCGGCGCCGAAGTCGCTGCTCACCAAGAGCGACGGCACCGGGCAGTACACGTACGACAATGCGGCCTCGGTGGCGAACAGCACGTACGTCTACAAGAAGAACCCGGGCTACTTCAATCCGTCCGCGTCTCAGTTCTCCCAGGTGCAGGTCAAGGTCATCGGCCAGCCCAGCGCCGTCCTGTCCGCGCTGCAGACCAACCAGGTGGCGTTCGCCGGGGGCAGCCCCACGACCGAGAGCGCGGCCAAGTCGGCGGGACTCACCGTGCTCAAGGAGCCGTTCTTCGACTGGGAGCTCATCATCCCGCCGCAGAAGAACCCCGTGAAGGCGCTGGAGAACATCAAGGTGCGCCAGGCGATCGCGTACGCACTCAACCGTCCGGCCATCGCCAGGGCGATCGGAGCCTCGACGACCCAGCCCAGCGGCCAGGTGATCTCGCCAGGTGGCAACGGGTACGCCGCCGGAGCCGGCTACCGGTATGACCTTTCGAAGGCCAAGCAGCTGATGGCGCAGGCCGGGTACGCGCATGGCTTCAGCCTGCCGGTCGTCACCGAATCGCTGATCGACGTCAACACGACGATCTCCCAGGCGATCACCCAGGGGCTGGCGGCGATCGGGATCAAGGCGAAGCTCGCGGTGATCTCGACCGGAATCGGGCAGTTCTCGGCGGCGGCGCAGAGCGGAAAGTACGGCGCGGTCATCTTCCCGAGCGCGGGCACCGATATGTACCAGGTCGCCAACCAAGTGCTCCCGCCCGGCATCTTCAACCCGGCTCACCTCCCGCCGCCGGCGAACGTGATGGCCGCGCTGAACAGGGCGTACGCCCTCAGCGGTTCGGCTCAGACCGCCCTCTATCGGAAGGCGGCAATGGAGCTGGACGCGACCGCGACCTTGGTGCCCGTCGTGTTCACCGAACCGCTCAACTACGTCTCTCGCAGCCTGGAGAACGTCCACGAGTCATTCATGAACCCCAACCCTGTCCCCGAGGCGCCGACGGCCGCGCTGTCCTGGAAGCTGAAGTGAGCCGAGTAGTTCGAGGCGGGATGCGTGGTGGGTGGCTGGTGCGGATCATCGGGATCCGCATCCTCACCGCGATCCCGCTCGTCCTGCTCGTCTCCTTCATCATCTTCGCGCTCGAGTCGTTTGTGCCGGGGAACCCGGCGGAGACCATTCTCGGGCAGAACGCGACGCCGCAGAACGTCGCCGCGCTCGATCACCAACTCGGCCTGAACAGGTCGTTTCTCGTCGGCTTCTGGACGTGGCTGACCGGAGTCGTGCACGGGAACCTCGGGACCTCGATCCTCAGCGGTGAGAGCGTGAGCTCGTTGCTCGACGGTCGCCTGGGGGTGACGCTCTCGCTTGTGATCTGCAGCGTGCTCGTGAGCGCCGTCGTCGGTGTGGGGCTGGGGCTCCTCAGTGCGTACCGGGGCGGATGGCTTGGCACGGCGCTCGACGTGGTGTCGCTGGCTGGCCTCGCGCTGCCGACGTTCCTGGTGGGCACGGTGCTCGTCGTGCTGCTCGCGGTGAGGGCGAAGGTGTTTCCGGCGACCGGCTATGTCACCCTGGCCCAGTCACCGGTCGCGTGGTTCGAGCACCTCGTGCTGCCCGTGTGCTCGTTGAGCCTGCTCGGCGTCGCGTCCGTCGCCAAGCAGGCGCGTGACTCGATCCTGGAGGCGCTGGAGGCCGACTACATCGCGATGCTGCGCGGCAACGGGATGAGCGAGCGGGAGATCCTCGCCAAGCATGTCCTGCGCAACGCGGCGATGCCGGTCATCACCGTGCTCGGCCTCGTCGCCATCGGAACCCTCGGCGGCACGGTGTTCATCGAGAGCGTGTTCGTGCTGCCCGGCCTGGGGAGCCTGGCCACGCAGTCGACCGTCGACCATGACCTGCCGGTCATCCTCGGCGTCGGGCTCTACTTCACCGTGCTCGTCGTCTGCATCAACCTGCTCGTCGACATCGGCTACGGGCTGCTCAATCCGAGGGTGAAGACGCGATGAGCGTCATCAACGCTCCGCTCGTCGGCGGCGCGTCGGCGTCGGCTCAGGCCGCGGAAGCCGCCGCCTCCCGCGGGATCATCCGTACGATCCTGCGCTCCCCGCGCGGGGTGTGCGCGGTCGCCTTCCTGCTGCTCGTCATCATCGCGTGTGCGCTGGCGGCGGTGATCGCCCCCTCCGGGCCGATCGTCCAGGATCTCTCGGCCGTCAACCGCGGCCCGTCCTCCCATCACCTCCTGGGGACGGACGCGCTCGGCCGCGACCTCCTCAGCCGGCTGCTGTACGGCGGGCGCTCCTCGCTGGTCGGCGTCGCCGAGGCGGTGCTCGCACTGCTCGTCATCTCCGTGCCGCTCGGGGTCGTGGCCGGCTACACGGGCGGAGCGGTCGACCGGGTGATCACCCGGACCGCCGATCTTGTGATGTCGATCCCGGTCATCATCATCCTGCTCGCCGTGCTCGCGATGTTCGGTCGCAGCATGTCGACCGCGATGGTTGCCCTGGGCGTGCTCGGGGCGGCCGGCGTCACCAGGGTCGTCCGCAGCGCGGCGCTCGCCGTGCGCGAGGAGGCGTTCATCGCCGCGGCCGAGGTGATGGGCCAAGCCCGGCGCGACATCATCTTCCGCCACATCCTCCCCCAGTGCCGGGGCGTGATCGTGGTGCAGACCTCGCTGTTCGCCGCGATCGCGCTCGGCGTGCAGACGGGTCTCACGTACCTGTCGCTCGGACCCGCTCCGCCGGCGCCGACCTGGGGAGGGATGGTCGGCGACGCGGTGACGGCGTTCTACACCTCACCGTGGCAGATCGTGCCCCCGGGGGCGGCGATCGCCCTCACCGTGGTCGCCTTCGGCGTCCTCGGCGACGTCGTCCGCGACGCGATCGCGGACACCCACTCCGCCGGTGCGAGCGGGCGTCCGCCGCATCGCGCCCGCCGGCCTGCGCCCGCCGCCGCCCCTGCGGAGGCGCTGGTCCACGTCGAGGGCATGTCGGTGGCGTTCGGGAGCGGAGCGGATGAGACGACCGTCGTGCAGGGCGTCACCTTCACCGTCGGCGCCGGGGAAGCGGTCGGGATCGTCGGCGAGTCGGGCAGCGGCAAGACGGTGACGGTCAAGGCGCTCGCCGGTCTGCTGCCGCGCACCGCGGCCGTCACCGCCGGTTCGATCAGCTTCGCCGGAACCGAGCTGAGCGCCGGTGGTCGCCGAGCGTATCGACGCGTGCGCGGGCACGGCATCGCGATCGTCACGCAGGAGCCGATGCGTGCGCTCGATCCGACCTTTCGGGTGGGGAAGCTCCTCGCCGACCTGGTCCGTGCCGTCGACAGATGCAGTCGCGGGTCGGCGCGCACGCGGGCGCTCGAGCTGCTCGGCCGGGTTCAGATCCTCGATCCCGAGGATGTCGCCCAGCGCTATCCCCACCAGATCTCCGGTGGTATGGCGCAGCGCGTCGCGATTGCGATGGCGCTGGCCGGACGGCCGAAGTTGCTGATCGCCGACGAGCCGACAACCGCGCTCGACGTCACCGTCCAGGCCGAGATCCTCGATCTGCTGCGCGGACTTCAGCGCGAGACCGGCATGGCGCTCGTCCTGGTCAGCCACGATCTCGGGGTCGTCGCCGAGATCTGCTCCCGCGTCTGCGTCATGTACGCCGGCGAGATCGTGGAGGTCGCTCACACCGAGGAGCTGTTCGCCCAGCCGTTTCACCCGTATACGCGCGCTCTGCTGAACGCGAGCCCGGGCGGGCGCTCGGACACGACGGCGCTCGAGGTGCTCCCCGGAGGGGTGCCGAGCCCGCGCGGTTGGCCCATCGGCTGCCACTTCGCCGACCGCTGCGCGTTCGCGGTCGAGACGTGCATGGCCGCGCCCGTGCCGCTGCGCCCGGTGTTCGACGCCGACCGGCAGGCGCGCTGCGTGCGCGCCGAGGAGCTCGCGGCGCCCGTGGAGGCGGCGACGTGAGCCTGCCGCTGCTCGACGTCGAGGGCCTGACGGTCGACTACCCGCTCCCCCGCGGGCGGACGCGGCGCGCCGTCGATGACGTCAGCCTGTCGATCGCGACCCGTCAGACCGTCGGCCTGGTCGGCGAGTCGGGATCGGGCAAGTCATCGATCGCCCGGGCGATCGTCGGTCTGGCTCCGAGAACCGCCGGCACGATCACGCTGCACGGCGGGGCGTCGGCACCCCCGGCGCGCCGGATCCAGATGATCTTCCAGGACCCGTACAGCTCGCTCGATCCGACCAAGACCGTCGGGTACAGCGTGTCCGAGCCGCTGCGCGTGCACCGCTCCCCGGAGCTCACTCGCGCGGTGATCCGGCAGCGAACCGCCGACATGCTCGAATCCGTCGGGATCCCGGCGTCCGCCGCCTCACGCCATCCCTCCCGGTTCTCCGGCGGCCAGCGCCAGCGGATCGCGATCGCCCGTGCGCTCATCCTCAAGCCTGATCTGGTCATCTGCGACGAGGCGCTGTCGGCGCTCGACCTCTCCGTCCAGGCGCAGATCATCAACCTGCTCACCCGGTTCCGGGACCGCGACGGGGTCAGCTACCTGTTCATCTCCCACGACCTGAGCGTCGTCGAGATGCTCTGCGACGAGGTCGTCGTGCTCTACCGCGGGCGGGTGGCCGAGACGGGGCCGGCTCGGCGCCTGCGTGAGGCGCCGCTTCATCCCTACACCCGCGGTCTGGTCGCAGCGATCCCGAGGGTCGACCCTGGAGCGCGGGCCAAAGCGCGGGAGCGCCGTGAGCTTCTGCGAACGCCGGTGGTGCCCGCGCCTGCGCTCGACGACAGCTGCGCCTACCGGCACCGCTGCGTGTTCGCGGCCGAGCGGTGCGCCGCCGAGCGGCCCGCGCTCCGCGCGGCCTCGGAAGGCGCCCGCGTCGCCTGTCACCGGGCGGAGGACGTCGCCGCCCAGCTCGACGGCGGGGCGGGTGCGCCGGCGGCGATCCCCACCGGCGGCCGATGACCCGCAGTGGTTCGATCAGCGCGCGGCTCCTGCTTGTCGGGGATCTGATCCTCGACGAGCCCGAGCCCGACTCGTTCTTCGACCCGAGCCGCGAGTGCCTGGCGCGTGGTGATGTCGTCATCGGCCAGGTCGAGGTGCCGCACTCGACGCGTGGGCGGGTCCAGAGCACAGACGTGCCGGCGCCCCCGGCCCGGCCCGAGCATCTCGAGGCGCTGCCGCGCGCGGGCTTCGGCGTCGCGACTCTCGCAGGCAATCACATCGCCGACCTCGGCCCCGACGCGATCGAGGACACCGTGGCCAAGCTGCACGAGCTCGGCATCGCGACCACCGGCGCCGGCATGACCCTGGACGAGGCGCGAGCGCCGGCGATCGTGTCCGCCGCAGGCGTCACCGTCGCGGTGCTCAGCTACAACTGCGTCGGCCCAAAAGACGGATGGGCGCGTGCCTCGAAGGCGGGATGCGCCTATATCAACGTGCTCACCCATTACGAGCTCGATCATGCCTCGCCGGGCGGGCCGCCCTCGATCTACACGTTCGCCACCCCTGAGACGGTCGAGCTCGTGAGAATGGACGTCGCGGCCGTCCGGGATCGGGCGGATGTCGTGCTGGTCGCCCTGCACAAGGGAATCGGCCACGTTCGCAGTCAGATCGCGATGTACGAGCGTGACCTGTCACGAGCGGTGATCGACGCTGGCGCAGACATCGTCGTCGGACACCATGCGCACATCCTGCGCGGCGTCGAGCTCTACCGGGGAAAGCCGATCTTCCACGGGCTCGGGAACTTCGTGACCGTGACACGTGCCCTGTCGCCAAAGGACGGTGACACGCCCGAGGCGCGGGCCTGGGCGCTCCGGCGCGAGCAGCTGTACGGCTTTCGCCCCGATCCCGCGATGCCCACCTACCCGTTCAACCCTGAGAGTCGCCACACGATGATCGCCGACTGTCGGCTGGAGGCGGACGGGTCGGTGACTGGGGGTTTCATCCCCTGCTGGATCGACGACGAGGCTCGCCCGGTCCCGCTGGATCGGGCGTCAGGTCAGGGCGTGGTCGACTACGTCCGGGCGATCGGCGAGGAGGCGGGTCTGCGCACCGAGCTCGCCTGGGAGGATGAGCGTGTCGCGATCCGGACCGTGGACACATGAGCGCCGGAAAACGGACGCCCTCACCCTTCGGGTGTCGTCGGAGGGAGGGAGCGCAGAGCCTCCGTGGCGTGGCGCAATGTTGCGGTCAGAGCTCCCCAATGCTCAGGCGCGAGCTCGTTGAAGGCCACCTTTCCGACCTCGGCGACGGCCTGCTCGCTCGCGTCGACCAGCCGCTCTCCGGCGGCCGTGAGCCGGACGGCTCGAGCGCGATGATGCGCGTGAGCTTCCGTGCCGGCGACTGCCGGGCGACGCACGAGCCCCCGCTGCTCGAGCGAGATGAGCGTCTGGCTCATCGTCTGCGCGCTCACCATCGCCCGTCGCGCCAGCTGAGCATTCGACAGGCCGCTTCGCCGCCGGAGCACGGCGAGGATGGTGAACTCCGACATCGTCAACTGCAGTGGGGCAAGCGTGCGATTGAGCTCCGTGCGCAGCGCACGGTCAAACCGCCCGATGGTGTAGATGAGGCGATTCGCGGCCGCATCAATGGGCAGGGTCGCGCTCGGCTGGGTGCCGTTGCCGGACGACCTGCGTTGGTGATGATTCACAGGGGTGTCCCTCCTCGCGCGGCGTGCGACCGGAGGAGGAAGCGAACCGCTGTTGTACACCGGCTGTTGCCGGCCGGCGCGATCACAGGGGAGGTTAACTGTCGACACCGCGCCTCGTCAAGCCGAGCGTGCCGACAAATTGGAAGTGTGGCACATCGGTGTCACGGGTCGGTATGGGTGGATCGTGCGGAACTCACATGGCTTCGCCCGCACAGGGAATGGCGCCCATGACGCAGGTGGATGAGCGAAGCACGACCGATGGGTCGCGGGTTGCGATCGACACGGTGACGTCCGGTCGGCCCTGGACCGAGCCGCTGCGCTCCGTCTACCGGGCCCCCTGGGTGGCGGCCCGCCGCTGGCGTGAGCAGGGTGGACGGGTGGTCGGTCTGCTCGGCGGATGCGCGCCGCGCGAGCTGATCATGGCCGCCGGCATGCTGCCGATGCGACTCCGCCCGGCTGCACTCGACGCGGAGCCGCCCGCACCGCTGCCGGATGGCCTGGCACGGGAGCTGACGCCGTCGACGGCGGCGGTGCTCGCGGCGCTGTGGGGTGGCGGGCTGCGCTGGATCGACGCCCTGCTGATCGGCCGGGACTGCGAGGCGCACACAAAGCTCTTCTACGTGCTCCGCGAGCTCGCCGCAGAGCGCCCCGACCGCCTTCCGCCGGTCGCGTTCTCAGACATGCTGCGCCTGCCCTCACGCACGAGCGCCCGGTACAACCGGCGCCGCCTCGCCGACCTGCGCGGGGTCGTCGGCGGCTGGGCCGAGCGTTCGATCTCCGATGCCGAGCTCGTCGCGGCCGTCGCCGACAGCGCCCGCACGGCGGCGGCGTTGGCGGCCCTCGACGAGCTGCGCATCGCACGCCGGGTGTCCGGAGCTGATGCTCTGCTTGCCGCCGTCGCGGCGCAGATGCTTCCGGGTCCCGCCGTCCGCGAGGCGCTCGCGGCCGCCGCCGGGCCCCCTCGCACGGACGTCGTGCCGGTCTTCCTGACCGGATCCGATCTCGATGACACGCACGCCTACGAGGCGATCGAGCAGGCGGGAGCGGCGATCGTGGGCGAGGATCACGGCTGGGGCGACGACGGCCGCGAGGTCGCCGCCGCGACGAGCGACCCTCTCGACGGCATTGTCGACCGCTACCAGTTCAGCGCGCGTCGCTCCGCACGAGCCGGCTTGGAGCGCGTGGTCCGCACTGCCGAGCGGGTGCGACGCTCCGGCGCTCGCGGGGTGCTTCAGGTGATCCGCCCCGACGACGAGGCCTCGGCCTGGGAGCTTCCCGCGCTGCGTGCCGCGCTTCCGGATCTTCCGGTGCACAGCGTCCGGCTCGCTCAGGAGGACCGTCCCGCGCTGCGCGAGGCGACCGCGGAGATCCTCTCGACGATCGGGGCGATTCGTGTCTGACGCCTCGGCGCTCCGGCGCCGTCCGGAGCTGCGCTGCACCGCGGAGATCTCCCGGTATCAGCGCGCGTGGTTCGCCGCGCTGCGGGAGCGCGTCGCCGACGGTGAGCCGTTCGCGGTGCTGAGCGCCGATTCCCCGCACGAGATCTATCGCGCGATGGACATCCCCTACGTGGTCGTGCAGTGGTGGTCCTCGCTCATCGCGGCCAAGCAGCTGGGCCCGCGCTACCTGAGCACGCTCGCGTCCGCCGGGTATCCGGACACGCTCGAGCAGTACAACGCGCTTCCCTTCGGCGAGCTGCTCGCCGACGACCCCGGGACGGCGCCGTGGGGGGGGCTGCCGCGGCCGACGATCCTGCAGGGAGCGCTGTCGAGCGATTCGATGCGGCAGCTGTATGAGACATGGGCGCGACGATCAGGTGCCGCGTTCTACCCGCTCGAGCGATCGGTCGACGTCCGCTGGAAGGTGGAGGCCGACTGGTGGGAGCAGCTGCCCGAGCATTGGGACGAGTTCCTGGCGGCGGAGCGGCTCGACCTGCTCACCGATGAGCTGACCGGCCTCATCCACTCACTGGAGCGGGCGACCGGCCGGCGATTCGACGAGACATCGTTCGCAGAGGCGATGCGCCTGTCCAACGAGCAGGCACGGCTCAACCGCGGCACCCGCGACCTCGTCGCGCGGACGGTCCCCGCGCCGGTGAGCGCCGGGGAGACGATGCCGGCCGTGATGATCCCCCAATGGCACCGCGGCAGCGGCTGGGCGCGCGACGCCGCGCGACTGCTCAACGCCGAGATCCGCGAGCGCGTCGAGGAGGGCGTCGCCGCTCACCCCGGCGAGCGGCTGCGACTCATGTGGCTGGGCCGCGGCCTGTGGTCGAGCCTCGGGCTCTATCAGCACTTCCAGGAGCGCCACGATGCCGTGTTCGTCTGGTCGATGTACCTCGGACTCGCCGCCGACGGGTACCTGCGCTCGTTCGATGGCGGCCGCGATCCCCTGCGCGCGCTCGCTGCGCGGTTCGTTCCCGTCGGCGAGGAGCTCCGGATGCCGACATGGTCGAGCGCGTGGCACCTCAAGGAGGCGAAGCTCCACCGGATCGACGGGGTGGTGAGCCTCGGCGAGGAGGACTTCTTCAGCGTCAGGCGCCTGGAGGAGGCGGGGATCCCGGTGTTGAGCGTTCGCGCCAACAACGTCGACCGGCGGACATGGAGCGAGGCGGAGCTCACGGACCTGGTCGACCGATTCATCGAGGAGCGGGTGTGGCCCGCCAGGCACGAAAGGAGCGCATGACCGACGCGCCATCGACAGCCCCGCTCGACGGGGCGCCAACCTCCGCCCCGCTCGACGGGATCCGCGTGATCGACCTCACGCGCGCGCTCGCGGGGCCATACTGCACGTTGATCCTCGCCGGGCTCGGCGCCGACGTCATCAAGATCGAGGATCCGCGCGGCGGAGATATCTCTCGCGGCAACGCGCCCTACGTCGGCGCCGACGGGCTCACCCTCGCCGCGACCGGTCCCGACGACCTGTCGCTGGCGGTGCTCACCCGCCTGCGGGGGAAGCGCAGCGTCACCCTCAACCTCAAGCACCCCGAGGCGCGCGAGGTGTTCAGCGATCTCGTGCGCACCGCCGACGTCGTCGTCGAGAACTTCACCAGCGGGACCGCCGACCGCCTCGGGGTGGGGTACGACGTCGCTCGCGCGGCCAATCCGGCGATCATCTACTGCGCGATGAGCGGGTTCGGCGCCGACGCCGACCCCGGCGTGCGCGCGATGGACACGATCATCCAGGCGCTGAGCGGCGTGATGCTCTCCAGCGGCGGCCCGGACGATCCCCCGATCCGTGTCGGCGTGCCGATGGCCGACGTGATGACCCCCACCTGGGCGACCGTGGGGATCCTCGCGGCCCTCGCGCGCCGCCATCGGACCGGGAAGGGCGACTTCGTCGACGTGTCGATGCTGGGTGTGCTCACCTCGCTGGTCGCCACCGAGGATTGGCAGGCTCTCGCTGATCTCGGTCAGCCGATGCGGACCGGACCGACGCTTCCGCGCCTGGCGCCGTTCGGCGTCTACCGCTGTGCCGACGGGTGGTTCGCGCTCGTCGCGCCACAGGACCGCCTCGTCGAGCGGCTCGTCGACGTCATGGGCCGACCCGAGCTGCTGAAGGACGCCCGGTTCGCCACCCGCGACGCGCGCGTCCATCACGACGCCGACTTGACGCGGGAGATCGAGCGATGGTCGGCGAAGCTGCCCGGCGCGGAGGTCGCACGGCGGCTCGCCGCCGTCGGCGTGCCGGTCGCCCCGATCCGGTCTCCGATCGAGGCGGTAGGGGACCCACGGGTGTGCGCCCGCGAGGAGACGATGCCCGTCGAGCATCCGACCCTCGGCGAGATCGAGGGGCTCCGGACGACCGGGGTACCGATCCGCATGCGTGAGGGACACGTCGGCTTCGACCGCCTGGCGCCACGCCTGGGAGAGCACACCGACGCGGTGCTGGAGGAGGTCCTCGGCTATGGGAAGGCGAGGATCGCGCAGCTGCGCGGCGACGATGTCATCTGACGCACGGGGCGCGCCGACGCGCTCAGCGACGACTGTCGAGGCCCATGTTCGCCACGCACCGCTCCAGGGCGCCGGCGAAGGCCTTCACCTCGTCCGGGCTGAACCCGTCGAACAGCCGGTCCTCGACGTCGTCGATCGCCAGATCCCAGCCCGTGAGCAGATCCCGTCCGGCGCCGGTCAGCTCAGCCCGCAGGATGCGTCGGTTGTCGGGATCTGGCCTGCGCTCGATGAGATCCATGCGCTCGAGCTCCGCGATCACCTCGTGCATCGATTGCGGCGAGACGAGCGCCCGCCGCGCCAGCTCTGCGTTGGACAGCCCCGACTCCTGACGCAGCGCGATCAGGACGATCGCCTGAGGACCGGAGAGCGTCAGCCTGGCCGCGGTCAGGTGATGCCCGACGGCTCGGGAGAGACGGGTGAGCGCATAGCTGATCGGGACCCCGTTGAGGTCTCGTTCGGCGGCACGCCTGCGGCCATTGCCCATGACGCCACAGCCTATGCGCCCGAGCTCGTCGATGCGTTCGCGCGGCGGTGGCCCGGAGCCTCGTATATCAGGCGACTTGACATCCCTCGACCTGCTCTGTACCGTCACGTGACCGAACAGGAGAGCCGATGACAACCGTCAACCGCGTCTCGTCACCCGGACGCTACGAGGGATACTCCGCACAGCTGTATGACACATGGGTCCGGACCTCGTTCTACGTGACGGTCCGGGACGGGACCCGGCTGGCTGTTGACCTCTATCGCCCGGCCGCGGGCGGCGAGGTGAGCGACACTCCCCACCCGGCGATCTGGATTCACACTCCCTACCAGCGCGGCGTGCTCGATGAGGACGGGAACGTGCAGTGCACGGGATCGCTTTACATGGAGCTGCGTGACCTGACGCTGTACGGCTACGTGCTCGCGATCGTCGACACGCGCGGCAAGGGAGCCTCCTTCGGTCACCGGCGCGGCATGCAGGACCGCACCGAGGCGCGTGACGCGTACGACATGACCGAGTGGCTCGCCGCGCAGCCGTGGTGTGACGGCTCGGTCGGGATGGTGGGCTGCTCATACCTGGGCGGCAGCCAGGACAACGCCGCGACCCTCACGCCTCCCAGCCTGAAGGCGATCTTCCCGGGGGCGACCTGCTTCAACCGCTACGACTTCGTGTGCCGCGGCGGGCTGACGGCGCAGTATCACACGCGCCCGGAGGATCCGCGCGATCAGGGCGTCGACAGCATGCCCGTCGATGAGGACCCCGACGGCTCCATGCTCGCGGCCGCCCGCCGTGAGCACGAGCGCAACTCGACCATGGCCGACATCTGGTCGGACATCCCCTTCCGCGACGACCGCTCCGAGGCGCTCGGCAGTCGGTTCTGGGAGGAGACGAGCCTGAGCACGTTCCGCAACGCGGTCGAGATGGATGGCCCGGTGATGTACCGGTGGACGGGCTGGCACGACGAGCTCTCCGCCGACCAGTTCGTCGCCGCCGCCAACCTGTCCAACGTGGTGAAGGTCCTGATGGGACCGGAAACCCACTGCCGCAGCGACTGCTTTGACATGTTCGCCGAGCATCTGCGCTTCTTCGACCGCTACCTGAAGGGCGTCGAGAACGGGATCGACGGCGAGGACCGCTTCCACTACTACACCTACAACGCGCCGGACGGGTCCCGCTGGTCGAGCGCGCCGCGTTGGCCGGTGCCCGGCATGGAGTATCAGCGCTGGTACCTGGATGCCGGGGATCGCCGGGATGGCGGTCCCACGCTGCGCCGCACGCGCCCTCGGCGGGAGGCGGGCATCGACTTCGCGGTCGACTACTCGGTGATCACGGGCGAGCCGGTCACGCCCTTCTGGCCGAGCTCGCAGCACGGGCACGGAGTGAGCTTCGACACCGGGGCGCTCGCCGAGGAGCTGCGGCTCACCGGCCATTTCGTCGTGTCGCTCTGGCTCTCCTCCACGTGCGTCGACGGTGACACGTTCGCCTACCTGGAGGAGCTCGCTCCGGACGGGTCCTGCGAGGTGCGCGCCCACGGCCGCCTGCGCTCAAGCCACCGCCGCCTCGGGACGGCCCCCTACGACTATCTCGGGCTGCCGTATCACCGAAGCTTCCGTGAGGACGCATTGCCGCTCGTGCCGGGCGAGCCGGCTGAGCATGTCTTCGATCTGCTGCCGACATCGACGGTCGTGCGCCCCGGGTGTCGGCTGCGCCTGGTCGTGACCGGCGCCGATCCCCGCCAGCGCTCGCACCTGGGATTCGACCCGCCGCCCCTCGTGACCGTGCACACCGGCCCCGGCATGGCGTCCTACATCGATCTGCCGGTCGTTACCGAGGCGGGTCGCGGATGATCGACAGCGTCACCGCCGTCCCCCACGACACGACGGCGGACATCTACAGTCCGTGCGCGCTTCCCGACACGCCGGCGGCGGCGGAGTTGGAGGCGGCCGGCTACGTGCAGGAGGAGTACTTCGTCAGCGGCGCTGGGGACGTGTACGGATCGGGGGAGGCAGTTCCCAAGGTCATCCGTGGCGGCGTGGAGTTCGTTACGCGGCTCCTCATCGCCCGCCCGCGGGATCCCGCGGGCTTCTGCGGTCGGGTTCATCTCAGCGGGATCCACCCGTTCCTGGATGGCGTGCAATGGAACTGGGCGGCGCCGCTGGTGCTCGGAAGCGGTTCCGCCTACGTGGCCGTCGGGACCGGGACCGACGCCCACTCCCGCGGCCTGTCGACCTTCGAGGCTCCGGTTGCGGGCCCGGCGGTGACCCGCTGGTTCGACTCGCGGCGCTACGCGCCGCTGAGCTGGCCCGAGGAGGATGGCATCCGGTGGACGGTGTTCTCCGACGTCGCGGCGATGCTGCGCCGACCGGACCGGCCGATCCTGGGTGATCTCCAGGTCAGCCACGTGTACGCGTCGGGCTGGTCGTTTCTCGGCAGCTTTCTGCGCACCTACATCAACGAGGGCTTCCACGAGCTGCTGCGGCGGCCCGACGGCGGACCGCTGTTCGACGGTTACGCGATCGGGATCTCCAGCCCATGGCAGCGGCCCGGGTACCTTCCGATCAACTCCGCGACGTCCACGAGGCGGATCGACGATCCCCGCCGCCGGCTACGGCCGATCGACGTGCCGGTGATCGAGTTCCTGTCCCAGAACGAGGGTGCGCTCAACGGTGGCCCCCAGGCCGCCGACATCGATGAGGGGCTCGGCCGCCACCGGCTGTACGAGGTCGCCGGGACCTCCCACGAGGATCTCGGCGTCGAGGTGCCGCGCACCAACCTTCTCCAGCTCGCCGAGCGGCGTCACCCGCTCGCGCAGGCGGAGGCGGGACCGGCGGGAGCCTACGCTGTGTCCGACGTTCCGCTGCGGCTGATGTTCTCGGCCACCATGGAGAACCTTCATCGCTGGGTCACTGAAGGGGAGCCGCCGCCGGCCAGCCGCCGGCTTGAGCTGGACAAGGCTCAGGAGGTCGCGCGCGACGAGCTCGGCAACCCGCTCGGCGGTGTCCGCTCCGTCCAGCTCGATCTCCCACTCGCACGGTACGGCCGACCGCCGAACCGGGAGCTGGCGGATGAGACCGAGCATTACCTGCCGATGTACCGGATCCCGCTCGCGCCCGAGGAGATCGCGCGCCGCTACCCCGCAGGACGCGAGCAGTATCTGGAGCGGGCATCGGCCGCCGTGGAGCGTATGGTGCGTGAGCGCTGGATCCTGCCGCGCGACGCGCCCGGATATGCCTTGCGGATCGAGGCCGCCGCGGACGCGGCTTTTTCAGCTCTCTGACCGGACGCCGGACCCTGCGGCGCATCGGCTCTCCCGCGCCGTCGAGTAGCCTGGCGATGGCTCCTGATGCTCTCAGGACAGAGTTCTCCGGACGCTCAGCAGGGGGCTGACGAACATGATCTCGACCAATCAACTCAAGAACGGCAACCACATCGAAGTCGACGGCACCGTCTACAAGGTGCTCGAGTTCCAGCACGTCAACCCCGGCAAGGGGGCTGCGTTCGTGCGCACGAAGCTGCGCCGCGCCTCCGACGGCAACGTGATCGACAAGACGTTCCGGGCGGGGGAGAAGTTTCGCTCCGTGCGCACCGAGGTGCGGCGCATGCAGTACCTCTACAACGACGGGGCGGACGCGCACTTCATGGACTCCGAGACCTACGAGCAGCTCACGATCCCGGTGCCGGCGCTCGCGGACGACCTGCGCTGGTGCAAGGACAACGACGAGGTCGAGGTGCTCTACATCGACGAGTCGCCGGCCGCGCTGCAGCTGCCGAGCGCCGTCGACCTCGAGGTCACCCAGACCGAGCCCGGCCTGCGCGGCGACACCGCGTCGGGTGGGGGCACGAAGCCCGCGACGCTGGAGACGGGTGCTCAGGTGCAGGTGCCGCTGTTCGTCGAGCAGGGCGAGAAGGTCCGCGTCGACACCCGCACGGGGAAGTACGTCTCGCGCGCGTGAGCGGCGGGCGCGCCGGGTGGCTCAGCCGGCCTCTCGCCCTCGGAACAGCTCGGCGAGCGCGACGGCCGTCGCCACCCCGGCGTTGAGCGACTCGAGGCCGGGCCGGCCGCCGGGGATCCGCACGAGCGCGTCGCACGTCTCGCGCGTGCGCCTGCGCAGGCCCTCGCCCTCGGCCCCGACGACGAGCACGGTGCGCGCGTCGAACTCCGTCTGCGCGAGCGTCGCTGGCCCGCGCTCGTCCAGGCCGTAGACCCAGTAGCCCATCGACTGCAGCCGCTCGAGCGCGCGCGCGAGGTTCGTGACCCGGAACGTGTCGACGAGCTCGGCGCCGCCGACGGCGATGCGCGCGACGAGCGGCGAGACCTCGGCGGAGCGGTTCTTGAGCACGAGCACCCCGTCGACTCCGAAGAACGCGGCGCAGCGCAGGATCGTGCCGAGGTTCTGGGGATCGGAGATCTGGTCGAGCGCGAGCACGACGTGTCCGTCCGCCAGCCGCCCGAGGTCCGCCTCGGTGAGCGGTCGCCGCCGGCTCACGATCACCGCCGCGCCCTGGTGCTTGTCCTCGTCGCTG
Organism: Solirubrobacteraceae bacterium; assembly: GCA_035294545.1. Lineage (GTDB taxonomy): Bacteria > Actinomycetota > Thermoleophilia > Solirubrobacterales > Solirubrobacteraceae > Palsa-465. Next base: position 23,729 of record DATGKS010000019.1, read on the forward strand.
AGCCCGGTGAGGTGCCGGAACTCCGGCCAGCCGACAAGCTCAGGCCGCACTCCGCTGCGCCGCGCGAGCGCGATCAGATCGGCGTGATACGCCCCCTTGCCGCCGAGCAGCATCCGCCGCACGGCGCCCGGTCGGGCGAGGAGCACGGCGCGGACCGAGTGCTTTCCGTAGACGGTCTCGGTCGGCGAGGGCACGGCCCGAGGCTACTCGGCGACCGGTCGTCGGCACCGGGCGGACGATTCTTGGCACTCTGCGCACGAGAGTGCCAAACCGCCGTCGAAACGCGCTATAGTGGCGCGCGCTGGCACTCTCGATGGTCGAGTGCCACGCAGGACGGGCATCAGTAGCACACTTCAAACGGAGGTCATGGTTCATGAATCTCAAGCCTCTCGGCGATCGCCTGATCGTGCGGGCGATCGAGGAGGAGGAGACCACGGCGAGTGGGATCGTCCTCCCCGACACGGCCAAGGAGAAGCCCCAGAAGGGCAAGGTCATCGCTGTCGGTGACGGCAAGGTCAACGAGGACACCGGCAAGCGCACGCCGCTTGATGTCGCCGAGGGCGACGAGGTGCTCTACAGCAAGTACGGCGGGACCGAGATCAAGGTCGACGGCGAGGAGCTCCTCGTCCTCCGCGAGTCCGACGTGCTGGCCAAGGTCCAGTAGCAACCCAGGAGAACGAAGAATCACATGGCACACAAGGAACTGAAGTACGACGCGGACGCCCGCAGGGCCCTTGAGCAGGGCGTCGACGCGGTCGCCAACGCCGTCAAGGTGACGCTCGGCCCGCGCGGCCGCTACGTCGTCCTCGACAAGAAGTTCGGCGCTCCGACGATCACGAACGACGGCGTGACGATCGCCCGTGAGATCGAGGTCGAGGACGTCTTCCAGAACCAGGGCGCGCAGCTCGTGCGCGAGGTCGCGACGGCGACGAACGACGTCGCCGGCGACGGCACGACGACCGCGACGGTGCTCGCCCAGGCGATCGTCCGCCAGGGTCTGAAGAACGTCACCGCCGGCGCGAACCCGCTCGCGCTCAAGCGCGGCATCGAGAAGGCCGTCGACAAGGTCGTCGAGAACATCGGCACCCAGTCGAAGGTGATCTCGGGCAAGGACCAGATCGCCCGCGTGGCGACGATCTCGGCCGGCGACGAGGAGATCGGCGACGTCATCGCCGACGCGATCGACAAGGTCGGCAAGGACGGCGTGGTCAACGTCGAGGAGGGCCAGACGTTCGGCATGGACCTCGAGTTCACCGAGGGCATGCAGTTCGACAAGGGCTACATCTCGCC
>DATGKS010000020.1:0-14625 GCA_035294545.1 Solirubrobacteraceae bacterium
TCCCGCCGGGCCTGCTCCAGCGCCGCCCGCACCCCGCCGAGCTCCCATCCCGCCCGGCGCAACAGCGACCGCTGCTCGGTCGAGAGCGCGAGCAGCACGTCGTCGATCGACACGCGGTCCGCGTGGCGGTCGATCGCGCGATGCTGACCCGCGACGGCGGCGGCGACCACGTGGTCCCCGCCGTCCACCCGGGTCCAATCCAAGCGCGCGGGCTGCGTCCCGCGCGAGCACCACGGCGTGTCGCGTCGTCTCGGTCAAGCGCGCATCCACGCGAGCAAGCATTCCACTGACCGACGCGGGCGGCCCACCCGAGGCCGACACGACGAGCGGCGTGCCACGACGTTCAGCGGGTAGCCCTCCGACGACCCGGCTTCACACGAAGGGAGACCACGGTGGCAAAGGACCACGGACCGAGCGTCAAAGACGACAAGCAGTACGAGGGCCTGCGCAAGCAGGGCATGAGCAAGAGCCGCGCGGCCGCGATCGCGAACACGCCGGACGCCTCGAAGAAGGGCGGCAAGAGCTCGGGCAGCAGCCGCAGCCGTCAGAGCTCCGGGAGCGGGAGCGGCGGCAACAAGGCTCAGAAGGTGGCCGCCGGACGCAAGGGCGGCAAGACGTCGAGCCAGTCGAGCTGAGCCGTCAGAACCGCAGCAGCGCGGCGACCGGGCGCGGCGGTGGGAGCTCATCGGGCTCGTCGTAGACGCGCACGTCCGCGTCCTGGGAGAGCGCGGCCTGGACCATCGCCTCGCGCCGGTTGTCGGGGTCGTCGTAGTCACGGCGCATGAGGAGCGTTTCGACGCGCCGCTCGACGAGCGCCTCCTGCACCGCCTCGACGCCGACGGCGACGCGCTCGCCGCCGATGCGGTCGCGCAGCTCGGCGAGCGCCGCGGCGTCGGCCTCCGTTCGCCGCTTCGCGGCGAGCTGCGCAACGGCCGCCGCGACGTCGCTGTCGGAGCCCGCCGAGGGGTCGACCGACAGGCGCCCGAGGTAGATCTTCGACAGCTCGTCGGGGAGGGCGGACTCGAGGCCGGTGAGCGCCTCGACGCCCCCCGCCAGCATCAGCGATTCGAACTCCCCGGCCTGGTGGCGGCGGCGCAGCTCGGAGGCGACCTGCTTGAGATGGCCGGCGATGTCCTGCTCCCGCGAGTGCGTCCGGGTGTCGCCGGTCTGCGAGCGTCCCCGCACATAGTCTTCCGAGCGGCTGCGGCGGATGACGCGGCCGGCGGCGCCCTCGAGGATGTGCGCGTCGTCGACGGAGACGAGCACCGCGCACCAGCGCCCCGCGACCGGATCGATGACGACCGGCTCGACGTGGGCGACCGGTTCGACGAACACCGCGGGCGCGACCGGCGCGCTCAGCGGGATCACGAGCGAGGGATCGTCGCCCCCCGAGCGGTACACCGCGAGGCCCTGGCCCGCCGCCGGCAGATCGTCCGGCGCGAGCTCCTCCTCCAGGCGGGAGAGGTCACGGCGCAGCGCCTGCGCGGCGGCGTGGTCGACGGACAGCGTCTGCGCGGCCCGGCCGGCCTCGTCGAGCAGGGAGCGGATCTGCGAGGCCCGCGCCGGCGCAGTGGCGAAGCGACCGGGGTCGAGGTCCAGGAACAGGCTGGTGACGATGTGCCCGCGCGTACGCTCGAGCACTTGTCGTGCGACGGTTGCGGTCATGGAGCTCCTGCTACCCGCGGCGCTGCGTGGAAACGCGCGGGCGGATGCGGATCGCCAGGGGCCGCACAGGCGGCCGGGCGCCGGCGCTCCGCGACGGCGGCCGCACAGGCCGCGGGGTGCCGGCGCTCCGCGACCGCCGCCGCACAGGCGCCCGGGTGCCGGCGCTCCGCGACCGCCGCCGCTCAGGCGGCCGACCGCTGGCGCTCGGCGACGATCGCGTCGAGCATCCCGGCGAGGTCGCGCGCGATCCGGCCGGCGACCTCCAGGTCGGCCTCGCTGTAGGCGCCGAGCCGCTCCGCCCAGCGGGCGCGCCAGCGCGCGGTCTTGGCGGCGAGCAGCTCTCGCCCGGTGTCGGTGAGCGCGACGTTGCACACCCGGCGGTCGGTCGTGGAGCGCGTGCGCTCGACGATCCCCGCCTCCTCGAGGTGGTCGAGCATCGCGGTCACGCTCGCCGGGTTGAGCTCGGCGCTGCGCGCGAGCTGACCGGCGGTCATCGGCCCGTCCGAGAGCGCGTGCAGCGAGCGGATGTGGGCGTGGGTGAGCTCACCGGGAGTGCTTTCGCGGCTGCGCAGCCGGCGCTCGGCGGCGAACAGCCGGGCAAACGCCTCGCGCAGGCTGTCGAGCGCCTCGCGGTCCGCCGCGACCTCGGCGGCGGTCGCGGGCTCGGCGGCGGGGGCGGCCGCCGCGACCTCGGCGGCGGTCGCGGGCTCGGCGGCGGAGGCGGCCACGGCGGCCTCCGCGGCGGGTGCGGCCTCGGCGGCGGGGCCGCCCGCCCCGGGCTCGCGCGTGCGGCTCATGCCGTCTCCAGCATCACGCCGTCTCCAGCACGCGCTCGTCGACCGCGACGGCCTCGGCGCTCGCGGCGGCCTCCAGCGCCGCGCTCGCGGCCGAGCGGCGCTCGATCCGGACGAGCAGCGCGGTCGGGACGAGCGCGATGAGCGTCGCCCCCATCACCCACCAGTACGTGTGGCCGAAGCCGCCGGCGACCGCCGCGGCGACGTGCGGGCCGGGCACGATGTGCGCCATGTTGCCCTGCAGGACGACCGCGATGATCGCGGTCCCGAGCGAGCCGCCGACGCGCTGCACGACGGTGAGCTGCGGGCTCGCGTCGTTGACCTGCTCCTTGGTGAGCACCGAGAAGGCGGCGGTCATCGAGGGCATCATCGAGAACCCCATGCCGACGCCGCGGACGATCATCGCGACCGCGAGCAGGAGGTAGGGCGTGGTCGCGGTGATCAGGACGAACGGAACGGTCGCGGCCGCCATCACGAGGCCGCCGAACAGCGCGGTCCGCCCGGCGCCGAAGCGCTCGGTCGCCCGACCCGACAGGAACATGCCGATGCCGCCGCCGATGCCCTGCGGGATGAGCAGCAGGCCCGTCGTCAGCGCGCTGTCGCCGAGCACCTCCTGGAAATACAGGGGCAGCAGGATCATCGCGCCGAACAGTGCGGCGCCGAGGCAGAAGGTGACGACCGAGGCGGCCGCGTAGGCACGGATTCGAAACAGGCTGAGGTCAAGCACCGGGCGCTCGATCCGGCGGGACCGCCCGACGAACGCGGCGAGCAGCACGAGCCCGATGAGCACCGGGATGAGCACGCGGTCGGAGGTCAGGCTGCCCGCGGCCTCGCTCTCGGACAGGCCATACGTGACGCCGACGACGCCGGCCGCGGCGAGCACCAGGCCGATCACGTCCAGGCGCCCCGCCTCGGCGGCGCCCGCGGCCTCGTCCCGGGGCAGCAGCCGCAGCGCGAGCACGAGCGCGAGCACGCCGACGGGGACGTTGACCTCGAAGATCCACTGCCAGCCGACGGACTGCACGAGCAGGCCGCCGAGCGTCGGGCCGAAGACCGGCGCGAGCACGATCGGGACGCCGATGATGCTCATCACCTTCGGCAGGTTGCGGGGGCCGGCCGCCTTGACGAGGATCATCTGGCCGATCGGGGTGAGCATGCCGCCGCCGATGCCCTGGATGACCCGGAAGGCGATCAGCTCTTGGCTCGTCTGCGCCAGTCCGCACAACGCCGAGCCGGCCGTGAACACGACGAGCGCGATCATGTACAGACGCCGGGCGCTGTAGCGCCGCACCGCCCAGCCGGTCACCGGGATCACGGCCGCGAGCGAGAGCAGGTAGCCGGTGATCACCCACTGGATCCCCGACAGCGATGTCGAGAGGTCGTGGGAGAGGTCGTGGAGGGCGACGTTGACGATCGTCGTGTCGAGGACCGACATGATGATCCCGAGGATCACGACGATCGCGACGCGCAGCACGTGCGGTTCGATCTGAGGAGCGCGCTCCCTGGCGGCGGCGGATGATGTCATTTCGGCGTCCAAAGTTTCGTTGGCAAATCTTTTGATATCAAAATATCATCTCGGCGGCCGCCGTCCATTCCTTGAGGGACGAGGGTCCGCGCGCTGACCACGGCGTCGCTCGAGCCCGCACGCCGCGGCCGGTGCCCTGCTCTCGGGGGCTCACTCGCGCGGCGAGAGCCAGCCGAGCACCTCGATCGCGTGGGCGTTCGGCGGAAACACGGGATAGAAGACGTGCTCGATCTCGTCGTCGACGAGGATCAGCGTGAGCCGGCTGTAGCGCGTCACGCCGCCCGCCTGGAACGTCGGCAGCCCGAGCGCCGCTCCGAGCTTGCGCTCCGGGTCGGCGAGCAGCGGATAGGGCAGGCGCAGCCGCTCGACGACCTCGCGCTGGGCGGCGAGGTCCTGCGTCGAGAGGCCGAACACGCGGTCGGCGCCGGTGGCGCGCAGGTCTGCGTAGTGGTCGCGGAACCCGCACGTCTCAGGGGTGCAGCCGCGCGCTCCGGGGATCTCGTCCCAGCCCTCGGGCAGCGGTACGCCGGGCGTCCCGGTCATCGGATACACGTAGATGACGGTGAGCCCGGGACCGAGCGCGCCGAGGTCGATCACCGACCCGTCGGTCGACTCCAGGGCGACGGACGGCATCGCCGTCCCCGGCAGGTGGTCGGCGGCGCCGTCGTCGACGGGCACGGGCAGGTCCTCGGGCAGCTGCATGTAGTCGCTCATCGCCCGATCCTCCCATGCCGCCGCACCCGTCCGGCAGGCTGCTCCGCGGGCGAGCCGTCGCCTCAGCGTGGTCAGCCGGCGAGCCCCTGGGTGTAGGCGTAGTGGACCGCCTGGGCGCGGTCGCGGGCGCCGATCTTCGCGAACACGTGGTTGACGTGGGTCTTGACGGTCGCGCCGGAGACGACGAGCTCGGCGGCGATCTCGGCGTTCGACAGGCCGGCGGCGATCAGCCGGAGCACCTCAGCCTCCCGGGGCGTGAGGTCGTCCGGGAGCGGCCGCCCACCGTCCGCCTCCGCGGCGCCGCCCCGGCCGGACCCGCCCGCGCGTCGGAGACCGCCCGCCCGTCCGGGACCTCCCGCGCCCCCGGGACCCCCCGCACCCCCGGAGCCCCCCGCACCCGCGGGGCCACCCGCGCCCGGCCGGCGAGCGGTCGTCGCCGCCTCCAGCAGCCGCGCCTGCACCTCCGGGTCGAGGAACGCGTGGTGGGCGGCGGCCGCCTGCACGGCGCGGGAGATCTCGGCGATGCCGGCGTCCTTCGTGAGGTAGCCGCGCGCGCCGGCGCGCATCGCGTCGAGGATCGAGTCCTCGTCGGCGTGGGTGGTGAGGACGACCACCTCGGTGTGCGGGCGCGCCTCGCGGATGCGCCGGGTCGCCTCGACTCCGTCCATCCGCGGCATGCGCAGATCCATGAGCACGACGTCCGGCAGATATCGCGCCGCGAGGCGCACCGCCTCCTCGCCGTCGGCGGCGGCGGCCACCGGCTCGATCCCGCCCGCCGCCTGAAGCAGCGTCATCAGCCCCTCGCGCACGAGCCCCTGGTCGTCGACGACCAACACGCGCACGACGTCGCTCACATCGACGCCTCGCCGCCGGAAGGGATGCGGAGCTCGACGCGCCAGCCGTGCGGCGTCGGTCCCGCGGCGAGCGTGCCGGCGAGTGCCTCGGCGCGCTCACGCATGCCCGCGATCCCGTAGCCGCCGCCGCTCGAGGCGAGCGGCCCGGCCGGCACGGGGACCGCGGCGAGCCGGTTCTCGACGACGACGACGATCTCCTCGCCGATCGTGACCGCGACCGCGGTCTCCGACCCCGGAGCGTGCTTGGCGACGTTCGTGAGCGACTCCTGCACGACGCGCAGGACGGCGCGCCCCACCTCGCCGCGCAACCGCGAGGCGTCGCCGTCGATCGTGAGCGTCGTGGACTCCGCGGCGGTGAGCGTCGCGAGAGCCCGCTCGACCGACGGCTCGTCGCCGCGCAGCGCGCCGACCGCCCGCCGGGTCTCGCGCAGCCCGTCGCGCGCCAGCTCGTGCGCGCGGCGCACCCGAGCGAGGATCGTGTCGCGGTCGGCGCCGTTCTCCAGCAGCGCGGTCGTCGCCTCGAGCTGCAGCGTGAGACCCGCGAGCGAGTGCGCGAGCACGTCGTGGATCTCCCGCGCGATCCGCGCGGACTCCTCCAGGCGCGCGGCGCGGAGCGCCTCCTCGTGCGAGCGCTGGGACTCGGCGAGCAGCAGCTCCGCCTGCTCGGCGCGCAGGCGGGCCTCGCGCCGGTTCGAGGCCGCGAGGCCGGCCGCGGCGAAGCCGAGCGCGTAGGCGAGCAGCGCGAGCGAGGCCCGATCCCAGATGAGCACCGTCACCGTGAGCGCGAGCGTGCCCAGCGCGACGAGCTGCATTGAGCGCGCGAGGCCCTCCCGGAGCGCCGCGGTCACGACCGCCACGAACACGAACGCCGATGCGGCGGTGTCGGGCGAGGCGCCGAGGAGCGCGCCGCCGGCGATCGACATGACAAACGCATCCGGCCTCACGGGGGCGTCCTCGTCGGCGCTGCGCAGCCAGCGCACGGCGCTCGCCAGGCAGACCGCGAGCAGGATCGAGACCGCCAGGCCGCGGCCGCTCGCCGTCGGCGGATGAGCGGAGGCGGCGGCGATCGACCAGGTGACGAGCCCGAGGATGACCAGCCGGGCGAGGAGCGCGACACGTGGGTTCAGGCCGGTGAGAAGCATCGCTTGCGGCAGACGTTACGCGTTCCCGGGTCGGGATCCGCCCCGGCTTCCCCTGGGGTTGAGCGCACGCTCGACGTCGTGCGCACGCTCGACGCTCTGCGCGCGACGGGTCCGCCGCCCCGCCGCGACGCCCGACAGCCCGACACGCTCGGGTCCGAGCATCCGTGCTCGGCTCCGGACAGGGCCTGATTCATGTTCCCGCTCGCGGGTACGTGACCGCCATGCCCGAGCCGACGCGCCGTGCGCCCGCCGCCCGCCGGGCGCTTGCCTGGAGCGTGGGCTGGGTGGCCGCCGCGGCGTTCTACCTCCTGCTGATCGACATCACCGAGCTCCCGGAGCTGATCGTCGGGGCGGGCGCGGCGGTGCTCGCCGCCACCGGCCTGGAGCTCGCGCGTGAGCAGAACATCGTCGGCGAGAGCCTGCGCCTGCGCTGGCTCACGCGCCTGCACCGGCCGCTGCTCACGATCCCCAGGGACATCGCGGTCGTCTCGCTGCTCGCGGTGCGGGCCCTTGTCCACCGCCCGCCCGCGCAGGGATCGTTCCGGGCAGTGCGGTTCGCCGCCGGCGGTGAGCACGAGCGCCACCGCGCCGGCCGGGAGGCGCTCGCCGAGACGGCGGGCTCGCTTGCTCCGAACACGTTCGTCGTCGGGATCGACAAGGAGCGCGGGCTGATCCTCGCCCACCAGCTGCGCCCGACCGGGGGGCGGGAGGCGATCGACCCGATGGAGCTCGGGAGGGCCTGAGGTGCCCCGCCGGTGAACGAGTGGGAGATCGCCGCCGCCGCGCTCGGCTGCGCGCTCATCCCCTGCATCGTCGTGTGCCTGCTGGCGCCGGCCCCGCATGGGCTGCTCGCGATGGAGATCGCCGGCGTGCTCACGACGACGATCCTCATGCTCCTCGCCGAGGGCTTCAACCGCCAGCCGTTCGTCGACCTGGCGGTCGTGCTCGCACCGATGTCGCTCGTCGGCTCGCTGATGTTCGCGCGGCTCATGGAGCGCGCGCCGTGAGCTGGCGGACGATCGCCGCCACGGTGCTGCTCATCGCCGGCGTCGGGATCGAGCTCCTTGCGGTGCTCGGGCTGTGCGCGCTGCGCGACGTCTACGACCGCCTGCACTACGTCGGGCTCGTCGGCTACGGCGCGCTGCTCGTGTCGGTCGCGATCGTCGTGCACTCCTCGTTCTCGCTGATCGGCGACAAGGCGCTGTTCATCGGCGTGTTCTTCGTGGTCAGCGGGCCGGTGCTCGCGCACGTGACGATCCGGAGCCTGCTCACGCGCGAGCGCGGGGACTGGCGCGCGCAGATCGTCGACGCGGCGGACGAGGAAGCCTCATGACCGTGCTGCAGATCGTGGCGCTCGCGGCGGTCGCGATCGGCGGAACCGCGGTGGTCGCCGCGGGCGACGCGCTGCGTCAGGTGCTCGTCCTCGGGATCTACGGCATGACGCTCACGATGCTGTTCTTCGTCTTCCAGGACCCGGACGTGGGCCTCTCGGAGATCGTCGTCTCGACCGTCGGCCTGCCGTTCATGGTGCTGCTCGCGCTGCGCAAGGTCGGCGAGCACGAGGCCGAGCGCGCCCGCGAGAAGGAAGAGCAGGAGTGAGTCGCCCGGTCCGCTTGTCGCTGTTCGGGCTCGCGGGGGCCGGCCTCGCGGCCGTGCTCGTGATCGCGTTCCGCGGCCTGCCCGACTTCGGCGGCTACCAGGGCGTCTACGGCCAGGCGCTCGACGGCTTCGGGGTGACGCTGCGCCACGCGACCGACCTCATCACCGCGCTCAACTTCGACTTCCGGGCGTTCGACACGCTCGGCGAGGAGTACATCCTGTTCGCCTCCGTGCTCGGCATCGCGCTCATCCTGCGCGAGATGCGCGGCGAGCGCGCCGAACCCCACCAGGGAGATGCCGAGGAGCACCAGTTCGCCGACGCGAGCCACGCGCTTCGGGCGCTCGCGCTCGGGCTCACGCCCGGGCTGATCGCGCTCGCCGTCTACATCGTCGTCCACGCGCAGCTCACCCCCGGCGGCGGCTTCCAGGGCGGGATCATCCTCGGCGCCGGACCGCTGCCGGTGTTCCTCGCCGGACGCTACCTGCGGATGAAGCGGATCGCGCCGCACGTGCTCGTCGAGGTCGCGGACGCGCTCGGGGCCGCCGGGTACGCGCTGCTGGGGATCAGTGGGCTCGTGCTCACGGGCGTGTTCCTCAAGGACGCGCTGCCGCTCGGCATCCCCGGGCACCTGCTGTCGGGCGGCCAGATGGACGTCGTGAGCGTGCTCATCGGGCTCGAGGTCTCGGGCGCGTTCCTCGTCGCGTGGTCGGAGTTCCTCGACCAGGCGATGGTCGTCAAGGGCGGCGCGGAGTGAGCTTTCTCCCCTACGCGGTCGCCGGCTGGCTGTTCGTCGTCGGGCTCTACGGCGTCGTCTCGAGCTCGAACCTGATCCGCACGATCATCTCGCTCACGGTCGTGCAGTCAGGGACGTACGTGCTGCTGCTGAGCGTCGGCTACGTCCACGGGGGCAAGGCGGCGATCTTCGCCGACATTCCAGCGGTGAGCCGGGCGGTCGATCCGGTCGTGCAGGTGCTCGTGCTCACCGACATCGTGATCGAGGCGACGGTCACCGGCCTGTTGCTCGCGCTTGCGGTTCAGGCCCACAAGCGGTTCGGAAGCCTCGACCCGCACGAGCTGCGCGCGCTGCAGGACTGACGCGCGCGATGCATATCACCGCCCTCCCGGTGGCCGTCCCGCTGATGGCCGCCGCGTTGATCGTCGCGGTGAGGCGCTGGCTGCCCCGGCTGATGACCGACGGCCTGGCGACCGGCGTCGGGGTCGGGGTGGTGACGCTCTGTGCGCTGTTGCTCGCCCACACCGCCCACGGCCATCCGTTCGCGTACTGGATGGGAGGCTGGCGTCCGACGCATGCGGTGGCGATCGGCATCTCGCTTTCGATCGACCCGATCGGCGCCGGCCTCGCAACCTTCTCGGCGCTGCTCGTCACGGCTTCGCTCGTGTACTCGTGGCGGTACTTCGAGGCGGCCGACGGCATGTTCCAGGCGCTGATGCTCGTGTTCATGGGCGCGATGGCGGGCTTCTCGCTCACCGGCGACCTGTTCAACCTCGCGGTCTTCTTCGAGCTGATGGGCGCGACCGCCTACGCGCTCACGGCGCATCACAACGAGGAGCAGGGGCCGATCCAGGGGGCGATCAACTTCGCGATCTCCAACAGCATCGCCGCCTACGCGATCTTCATCGGGATTGCGCTCCTCTACGCGCGCACCGGCGCGCTCAACATGGCCCAGATCGGCGCCGCGCTCGACCACCACGCCGCCGACCCGCTCGTGCTCGTGGCGATGTCGCTGATCTTCATCGGCTTCCTCACCAAGGCCGCCGCGGTGCCGGTCCACTTCTGGCTCGCCGACGCGCACGCGGTCGCACCCGCGCCGGTGTGCGTCCTCTTCTCCGGAGTGATGGTCGAGCTCGGGATCTACGCGGTCGCCCGCATCTACTGGACGATCTTCGCCGGCCCGCTCGCTCCGCACGCCGATGAGCTGCGCGTGATCCTCATCTGCATGGGAACGGCGACCGCGCTGTGGGGCGGGGTCATGTGCTTCGCGCAACGCCACGTCAAGCGCCTGCTCGCGTTCTCGACGATCAGCCACGTCGGCATGTTCGTGTGCGGGTTCGGGCTGCTGAGCGCCAAGGGGGTCGCCGCCGTCGCCGTCTATGTGATCGGCCACGGCTTCACGAAGGCGGGGCTCTTCATGCTCACCGGCGTGCTCCTGCACCGCTTCCACTCGGTCGACGAGTTCGACCTGCACGGCCGGGGGCGCGCCACTCCGTTCACGGGAGTGCTGTTCGCGGTCGGAGGGCTGCTCCTGTCGGCGATGCCGGTCGTCACGCTGTTCTTCGGCAAGTCGCTGCTCGACAGCGCCGCGCTCGACGCCGGCTTCCCGTGGCTGCCGAGCGTGTTCGTCATCTCCTCGATGCTCACCGGCGGCGCGGTCCTGCGGGTCGCCGGCCGCGTGTTCCGCGGCTGGGGCCCGGCTGAGTCCGCCGAGGCCCGCCAGGCGCACCAGGCGCGCGAGGAGGAGGACGAGGAGGACGCCCCGTCGGACCGCACGCCGCTCGCGATGCTCGTCGTGCCCGCGCTGCTGCTCATCGGGGCGATCGTCGTCGGCGTCATCCCGGGCGCGGTGCCCGGCATCGAGGTCGCGGCCGGCCACTTCGTCGACCATGCGAGCGTGATCGCCTGGGTGCTCCACGGCACGGTCGAGCTCCCGCACGAGGCAACGAGCCACGTCGAGGGCTTCGACTATCTCTACGGCGCGGGCGCGACGGTCGGGGCGCTGTCGCTCGCGGCGCTCGGGCTGTTCGGACGTCCGCTGCGGGCGCGGCTGCCAAAGCGGCTGCTCGGCGCGGTGAGCGCCGCGCTGTGGACGCTGCGCCGCCTGCACAGCGGCCACATCGGCGACTACATCGCGTGGTGGACCGCGGGCGCCGCGCTGCTCGGCGGGGCGACGCTGGTGTTCGTGCGATGAACCCCGCGGTGGTCAGGGCGCGACGGTCGCGCCGGCTGGCCACGCTCGCCGTGGCCGCGGCGCTCGCGCCGGCGCTCGCCGGATGCGGGGCGCCCCCTCCCCAGCCACCCCTCAAAGACGCGAATCTCATCGACTCCGCGACGAGCGGGATCTCGACGGCCTGCGGCCAGGCGTACGTGCTGGGGGCGTTCGGTGGCTCCCACCCCGCCGGCATGGCCGCGCTCGAGGCCTCGGCGTCGGCATCGGTCGCGAAGCTCGTGCTCGTCGCGCACCGCAACCCGAGGTGGATCTACCTCGGCTCGAGCGTGCGCCAGATCGTCGCCGAGAGCGCATCGATGCTCGACGCCTGCGGCCTGAGGCGCGCGCGGACGCGACTGCTGCGCGACACCCGCCGCGGCTGACCTGGCGCGACGATCACGACGCAGGGAGGGCCCGCTGACGCGTGGTGAGCGCGCGGACCGGGATGTGTCAGTCCGCCCAGTCGAGCGTGCGCTCCACCGCCTTCTTCCACTGCGCGTACTGCGCCTCGCGGTCCTCCTCGGACATCTGCGGCTCCCAGCGCTTGTCCTCTGACCAGCGCTCGCGCAGCTCATCCTGGTCTGACCAGAACCCGACCGCGAGGCCGGCGGCGTAGGCGGCGCCGAGCGCGGTCGTCTCTGTCACCGCGGGCCGGATCACGGGCACGCCGAGCACGTCGGCCTGGAACTGCATGAGCAGCTCGTTCGCGGTCATGCCGCCGTCGACCCGCAGGTCGGTGAACGGCACGTCGGCGACCGCGTTGGCGGCGTCGACGACCTCCTTGCTCTGCCACGCGGTCGCCTCAAGCGCGGCGCGCGCGATGTGTCCTCGGTTGGCGTAGGCGGTGAGCCCGACGATCACGCCGCGGGCGTCGTCGCGCCAGTGGGGGGCGAACAGGCCGCTGAACGCGGGCACGAAGTAGACGCCGCCGTTGTCCTCGACGGAGCGTGCGAGGTCCTCGACCTCGGGGGCGCTCGAGATGATCTTCAGCCTGTCGCGCAGCCACTGGATGAGCGCCCCCGTCACCGCGATCGAGCCCTCCAGCACGTACGTCGCGTTCTCATCGCCGAGCTTGTAGCCGGGACTCGTGAGCAGCTTGTCGGTGTGGACGATCTCCTCGCCGGTGTTGACGAGCAGGAACGAGCCGGTCCCGTACGTGTTCTTCGCGTCGCCCGTGTCGAACGCGGTCTGCCCGAACAGCGCCGCCTGCTGGTCGCCGAGGATGCCGCTGATCGGCACGCCGCCGATCGCCGAGCCGCGCGCCTCTCCGTAGGTCTCGCTCGAGGAACGGATCTCCGGCAGCATCGAGCGGGGGATCCCCATCAGCTCGAGGCTCGGCTCGTGCCAGTCGAGCGTCTCGAGGTTCATGAGCATCGTGCGGCTCGCGTTCGTCACGTCGGTCGCGTGCACGCCGCCGTTCGTGCCGCCCGTGAGGTTCCAGAGCACCCAGGTGTCCATGTTGCCGAACATGAGCTGCCCGTCCTCGGCCTTCTTTTGGGCGCCGTCGACGTGATCGAGCAGCCAGCGGATCTTCGGCCCCGAGAAGTACGTCGAGAGCGGAAGCCCGACGTCCGCGCGCAGCCGGTCGACGCCCTCGTCTCCCGCGAGCTCCCGGACGAGCTCGCTCGTGCGCGTGTCCTGCCAGACGATCGCGTGGTGGATCGGCTCGCCGGTCTCGCGATCCCAGACGACGGTCGTCTCCCGCTGGTTGGTGATCCCGACAGCCCGGATGTCGCCCGCCTCGGCGGGGGAGGCGGCGAGCGCCCCGCCGATCACCTCGCGCGTGCGCGTCCAGATCTCCTTGGCGTCGTGCTCGACCCACCCGGCCTTCGGGGTGATCTGCTCGTGCTCGCGCTGGTCGACGTGGACGATCTTCCCGTCCCGGTCGAACAGGATGAAGCGGGTGCTCGTCGTTCCCTGGTCGATGGCGCCGATGTACTCAGGCATTCCCCGCTCCCTGGTCGACGGCTGCGTTCTGGTCAGGCATTCGCTCCTCCGGAGTCGGGGGTGGTGGCGGAGTCCGATACATCGAGGGTGTCGGCGCCGCTCGTCTCGACCACCTCCGGCTCGGGCTTTGCGCCCCGGGCGATGAGCACGTCGCGGACGAGCCAGTCATACAGGCAGCAGCCGACCGCACCGCCGACGAGCGGACCGACGATCGGTATCCAAAAGTACGTGTTCACGTTGCCGTAGTCGCCCGGGAACGCGACCTTCCCCCAGCCGGCCGCGAACGCGAACAGCCGCGGCCCGAGGTCCCGGGCCGGGTTGATCGCGTAGCCGGCGTCGGTGCCGAAGCAGATCCCGATCGCGAACACGATCAGCCCGATGACGAGCGGCGCGAGGTTGCCCTTCACGGGCGCGTTGTACTCGTCGATCACCGCGAAGATCAGGCCGACGAGGAGCGCCGTGCCGAGCACCTGGTCGAGGAACGGCGTCACCCAGGAGCCGAGGTAGGGCGCCGGGAAGGTGGCGAAGATCGAGTACGTGGCCAGCGACTTGGGGGCGCCCCGGGTGATGTGCATCGCGTGGTTGAGGCTGTTGATCGCCCCCACGAAGTCGCCGTAGACGATCGCCGCCGCGACGAACGCGCCGACGACCTGGGCGATCATGTACGGCGCGACCTTGCGCCACGGGAAGCGGCGCCGCAGCGCCTGCGCGAGCGTCACCGCCGGGTTGAGGTGGGCGCCGCTCACCCCGCCGGCGACCCACACGCCGAACATCACGCCGAGCGCCCAGCCCCAGCCGATGATCAGCCAGTCGGCCTGGGAGACGAACGCCTTCGTGCCGCGCCCGGACTGGTTGAGCCCGGCGACGACCATCGCGACGCTCCCGTCCCCGAACAGCAGGATGATCATCGTCCCGAGGAACTCCGCGACGAGCTCCCCGAGCGTCGACCGCTGCCAGCTCCAGCGCCTGCCTGCCTGCATCTGTGCCCTTTCTGTCGCCGACGGACGTCCCGGAGCCTGCCCAGGTGAGCGCCCCCGTAAGCCCCCGCCGGTCACCAGCTGAACGTGGCCGGTCGCCGAGCGGTTCGGTGATCGCTCGCTGCCCCATCGGGCCTGGCCGGCGGCGTCGATAAGCTCAGCGGCGATGGCCGGCCCTCAACCGGATGCGAGCTCGCTCAATCCCTCGCAGCGTGGCCGGGCCATCGAGCGTCTGCGGTCCGAGACGTTCGACGTGCTCGTCGTCGGCGGCGGATCGACCGGGACGGGCGCGGCGCTCGACGCCGCAAGCCGCGGGCTGTCGGTCGGGCTCGTCGAGGCGCGCGACTTCGCGTCGGGCACCTCGAGCCGCTCCTCGAAGCTCATCCACGGCGGCCTGCGCTACCTCGAGCAGCTCGAGTTCCACCTTGTCCGCGAGGCGCTGCGCGAGCGCTCGCTGCTGCT
>DATGKS010000021.1:0-24876 GCA_035294545.1 Solirubrobacteraceae bacterium
GAGGGGTGGGCGCGGGCTCACGCGTTCATGGCGAGGCTGGGAGCGGCGGCGCGATGCTGTGGGCGGCGGCGTGACCCGAGGGGTGGGCGCGGGCTCACGCGTTCATGGCGAGGCTGGGAGCGGCGGCGCGATGCTGTGGGCGGCGGCGTGATCCACAACGGGGCGCCGGGTCCGGCACCGACTCCTACACTCACCCCGTCCATGTCCGAGCTCGAGGACCGCACCCGCTACGAGGCCGCCGAGGTCGAGCCGCGGATCGTCCGCCGCTGGCTCGAGTCGGGGCTGTTCAGCCCGCCGCCCGAGGGGACGCCGGAGGAGAACTACTCGATCGCGATCCCGCCGCCGAACATCACCGGCGTCCTGCACCTCGGCCACGCGCTCAACGGCACGATCCAGGACCTCCTCATCCGGCACGCGCGCGCCCGCGGCCGCCGGACGAAGTGGATCCTCGGTACCGATCACGCCGGGATCGCCACCCAGACGCAGGTCGAGAAGCTGCTGCTCAGCCAGGGCATCGGTCGCAAGGAGCTCGGGCGCGAGCGCTTCGTCGAGCGCGTCTGGGAGTGGCGTGCGGAGTACGGCGGGACGATGATCTCCCAGCTCAAGCGGCTCGGCGCCTCGCTCGACTACGCCCATGAGCGGTTCACGCTCGACGACGCCTACGCAAGGGCGGTGCTCAGGGTCTTTGTCGCCCTCTACGAGAAGGGCTACATCTACCGCGACCGCTACATGGTCAACTGGGACCCGGGCTCAGGCTCCGCGATCAGCGACCTCGAGGTCGAGCAGCACACGGTCACCGACACGCTGTACCACATCGACTATCCACTCTCGAGCGGCTCAGGCGCGATCACGGTCGCGACCGTCCGTCCCGAGACGATGCTCGCCGACTCCGCGATCGCGGTCCACCCCGACGATGAGCGCTACCGCCGGCTGATCGGGGAGACCGCGGTGCTGCCGCTCGTCGGGCGCAAGCTGAAGATCATCGCCGACGAGTACGTCAAGCCCGAGTTCGGCACCGGCGCGCTCAAGATCACCCCGGCGCACGACCCGAACGACTTCGAGATCGGCCGCCGCCACCACCTGCCCCAGCCGTCGGTGATCGGTGAGGACGGCCGCATCACCGACGCCGCGCCCGAGGAGTACCGCGGTCTCACGGTCGCCGAGGCCCAGCGGCGGGTCGTCGCCGCGCTGTCCGAGCAGGGGCTGATCACCCGCCAGGAGCCCTACGAGCACGACGTGCCGTTCTCGCAGCGCAGCGGCGAGCGGATCGAGCCGCTCATCTCGCTGCAGTGGTTCATGCGCATGGACGAGCTCGCCGCGCCCGCCATCCAGGTCGTCAAGGACGGGACGGTCCGCTTCCACCCCGAGAGCTCGAAGAAGATCTACCTCGACTGGATGGAGAACATCCGCCCGTGGTGCATCAGCCGACAGCTGTGGTGGGGCCATCAGCTGCCCGTGTGGTACCGCGGCCGGGAGACGTACGTCGGGATCGAGCCTCCGCGGGGCGACGGCTGGACGCGCGACCCTGACGTGCTCGACACGTGGTTCTCAAGCGCGCTGTGGCCGTTCGCGACCCTCGGCTGGCCCGACGAAACCCCTGAGCTCGCCGCCTTCTACCCGACAGACGTGCTCTCGACCGCGCGGGAGATCATCAACCTGTGGGTCGCGCGGATGATCATGATGGGGCTCGAGTTCACGGGCCGCGTCCCGTTCGGCGACGTCAACGTCCACTCGGTCATCCAGGCGCCCGACGGCCGCCGGATGTCGAAATCGCTCGGCACCGGGATCGACCCGATCGACCTCATCGAGGGCGGTCCGCGGCCGCCGGTGTTCGCCGAACGGCCCGGTGGGGGACCCGGCCAGTTCCCCGCCTACGGCGCCGACGCGCTGCGCTGGGGCCTCGTGGCGATGTCGAGCGGCCAGGACGTGCGCTTCTCCGAGGACAAGGTCGCGCAGGGCCAGCAGCTCGCCAACAAGCTGTGGAACGCGTCGCGGCTGATCCTCACCTCGATCGGGCAGGCGGGAGCTGATGGAGGAGACCTGGGCGGGTGGGAGGCCGGGTCCCTGCGCGCACGCGCCGAGCCGGCGCGGCTCGAGGACCGCTGGATCCTCAGCCGCCTGCAGCGGATGCGCACGACGATGGACGACCGGGTCGCCGACTTCGACCTCCCGCACGCGGCGCTTGCGCTCTACGACTACGTCTACGGCGAGCTCTGCGACTGGTACCTGGAGATCGTCAAGCCGAGGCTGCGCGCGGGGGAGCGGGCCCTGCAGCGCACGCTGCTGCACGTGCTCACCGAGACGATCACGATCGCGCACCCGATCATCCCGTTCGTCACCGAGGAGATCTGGTCGTTCGTGCCCGGCGCCGAGGGCCTGCTGGCGGCGCGCACCGTCGGCGAGGAGCCGGTCGGAGAGATCGACGAGCCGGCCGAGGCGGCGCTCGGCCAGCTGATCGACGCGGTGCAGTCGCTGCGCAGCTGGCGCAGCTCCGCGGGCGTGCGGCCCGGCGCGACGCTCAGCGCCCGGCTGCGCGCGACCGGCTACGAGGAGACCGCCCCCGACCTCGCCCGCCTGGCCCGGATCACGCTCGACGGCGCCGGGCCGGACGCGCCGGTGGCAAGCGTCGCCGTCCCCGGGGGAGCGGTCGAGATCCTGCCGGGTGGCGAGCTCGATCTCGGTGCCGCGGCGCGCCGGCGCGAGGAGCGCCGCGCGACGCTCGAGGCCGAGATCCGCCGGGCCGAGGGCAGGCTCGCGAACGAGGGATTCGTGCGCAAGGCGCCCGCCGCCGTCGTGCAGGGCGAACGGGACAAGCTCGCGCGCCTCAAGGGTGAGCTCGAGGCGCTGTGACGCGATGACGATGACCGGGGAGGAGGCCGAGCGCTATCTGCTGTCCCTGGAGCTGTTCGGGATGCGCTTCGGGCTGGAGCGGATGCGCCGGCTGATGACGGCGCTCGACCACCCCGAGCGTGCGTTCGAATCGATCCACGTCGTCGGCACGAACGGCAAATCCTCGACGACGCGGATGATCGCGGCGATCCTCCGGGAGCACGGCCAGCGCACCGGTGCCTACCTCTCGCCGCATCTCGTCTCGTTCGGCGAGCGGATCCGGATCGACGACCGGGACCTCACGCCGGCGGAGTTCGGCGCCGCGGTCACGCGGGCCCGGCGCGCCGCCGAGAAGGTCGATCGGACCGCCGGCCCCGACGACCGCGTCACCCAGTTCGAGGCGCTCACCGCCGCCGCCTACTCCGAGATGGCGCGCCGGGAGGTCGAGACGGCCGTGATCGAGGCGGGGCTCGGCGGCCGCTACGACGCGACGAACGTCATCCCGTCGGCCGTCCAGGTGCTCACGAGCGTCGGCCTCGACCACACGCGATGGCTCGGGCCGACGATCGCGGACATCGCCGGCGAGAAGCTCGACGTCGTGCGGCCGGACGGGACGCTCGTGCTCGGCGCGGGGCTGCATCCCGACGCGGAGCAGGTCGCCGAGCGGGTCGCGGCCGAGCGCGGGGCAAGGATCGTGCGCGCGCCCGCCGATCCGGGGGTGCGGGTCGCCGCGCCCGGCGCCTTCCAGCGGCGCAACTTCGCGCTCGCGCGGGCGGCGGCGCAGGCCTTCCTCGGCGCGCTCGACGAGGACGCGGTCGCGCGCGCCGCCGCCACCGTGCAGGTACCCGGACGCATGCAGCAGATCGACTCCGAGCCGCTGACCGTCGTCGACGGCGCGCACAACCCGGACGGGATCCGTGCACTCGTCGAGTCGCTGCCCGATCTCGTCGCCGGTCACGGCCGGGTCGTCGCGGTCGTCTCGATCCTCGACGACAAGGACGCCGCCGGGATGCTCGCCGCGCTGGGCGGGAGCGTCGACGAGCTCGTGCTCACGCACGCCGGCAACCCGCGGGCGCTCTCGCCGGGGACGCTGCTCTCGCTCGCCCACCAGGTGCACGGTCCGCACGGGGAGATCGTGTCGGACCCCCGTGAGGCGCTGCGGCGCGCACGGGAGCTCGCAGGCGCCGGCGGCGTCGTCATCGCCACCGGGGCGCTCAAGCTCGTCGGCGATCTGCTCGCGGGCGACCGGCCGCGGAGCGCGTCGATCCTATGAGGGGGCCGCGGAGCACGTTGAATGAGCGGGAGCGCCGATGAGCGAGCCGGAGCCCCGCACCGACCCCGGCTTCCTGAAGATCATCGGGCTGGTCGCACTCACCGTCGCGATCGTGATCATCGTCTTCTTCGGAATCGGGTATCTGTTCGGCAGGTTGTTTCTGTAGCGGCTGCACAGGATCCGGCGCGGCGGCGGCGTACCTATAGGCGCCGGTCCGCGCAGTGACCACTACACTCCGCCCCTTCCATGCTTTCCTACGCAATCTTCGGGATCCACACGAGCGCGCTCAACCTCGCCGTCGAGCTCGTGATCCTGTTCCTCGTCGTCATCTGGCTCGCGCTCATCTTCTGGACGTACTCGGACGCGCGCCGCCGGATCGCAGACCCGCTGCTCGTCGCCTGCGCGACGATCGCGTCGATCGCACCGTACGTCGGCTCGATCGTCTACCTGATCGTGCGTCCGCCCGAGTATCTCGACGACGTGCGGGAACGCGAGCTCGAGATGCAGGCCGCCGAGGCGCGCCTCGCGGAGCTCGGCTACCACCTGTGCCCGCACTGCGACTACGAGGTGGAGCGGGAGTTCCTGCGCTGCCCGAACTGCATGCGCAAGCTCAAGGACCCCTGCCACAACTGCGGCCGGCCGCTCGACCCGATGTGGAAGATGTGCCCATACTGCGAGGCCGAGGTCGGCGTCGGGCGCGAGGGCATCGCGCCGCGCCGCCAGCGCCGCCGGCGCGTGAGCGCCGAAGAGACGGCCGAGCAGCCGTTCCCGGGCATCTAAACGTCTCGCAGTAAACCAATAGGTGTAGTGGGCGGAGCTCGCGGTGGCGTGGTGGCGGAGCTCGCGGTGGCGTGGTGGCGGGCTCCCGGAGGCGTGGTGGCGGGCCTCCCGGTGGCGCGGCGGGCGGACCTCTCGATGGACCGCCGGGAGTCGCAGGCCGCCTGGCCGCCGGCGCCGCCACGCTAGCCTCCCGGCCGCGCCGGCACGGCGCCCGACACCGCATCCCACACCCGCAAGGAGACCATCGCCGATGGAGCGCACGCTCATCCTCGTCAAGCCCGACGCCTTCGCCCGCAACCTCACCGGGGAGATCATCGCCCGCTTCGAGCGCAAGGGCCTGCGGCTGGTCGCCCTGCAGCTGATGACGATGACCCGGGAGCTCGCGGCCCGGCACTACGTTGAGCACGAGGGCAAGGGGTTCTACGACGAGCTCGTCGACTTCATCACGTCCGGGCCGCTCGTCGCGATGGTGCTGGAGGGCGAGTCCGCGATCGCCGCCGCCCGCCAGGTGATCGGCGCCACGAACCCGCTCGAGGCGGCCACCGGCTCGATCCGCGGCGACTACGCGATCGCGGTCGGCCAGAACATGGTCCACGGCTCGGACGGTCCGGAGTCGGCGGCGCGCGAGGTGGCGCTGTTCTTCCCCGATCTCGGCTGAATCGGCATCGTCGCGGCGTGAGCGACGCCGCCCCGGCGGCGAGCCCGCGGCTCGTGCTCGCCTCCGCCTCGCCGCAGCGGCGGGCGATCCTCGCCCAGATCGGCGCGCGGTTCGCCGTCGAGCCGAGCGCGGTGCGGGAGCTCGTCGAGGGGCCGCCGGAGGAGGTCGTGCTGGAGAATGCGTACCGCAAGGCGCGGGCGGTCGCCGACCGGCTCGACGTCGGCGCGGCGAGCGACCGCCGCGGTGTCCGCGGGGCAGGTTCGCCGGGCTCAGGCCGAGAAGAGCTCCCCGCAGCCGTGCTCGGCGTCGACACGATCGTCGCGCTCGGCGGGCGGATCTTCCACAAGCCCGCCGACGCCGCCCAGGCGCGGGCGACGCTCGCGGCGCTCGCCGGCCGCGACCACGTCGTGCTGAGCGGCGTCTGCCTGATCGAGGGTGAGCAGGTGCGGACGGCGGCGGCGCGCACGCGGGTGCGGTTCCGCGCCCTCACCGCCGCGCAGATCGAGCGCTACGTGGAGACGGGGGAGTGGCGGGGGCGCGCCGGCGGTTACGCGATCCAGGAGCGCGGCGCGCTGCTCGTGAGCACGATCGACGGCGACTACCTCAACGTCGTCGGGCTGCCGGTGGCGACGCTCGTCGACCTCGCGCCCTGGCTGCTCGAAGCGTCCGCCCGGGACCTGAGAACGACCCCGCAGGGCGTGCACGAGCGCGTGCAACCCGGTGAGAGTTAAGAAGGTTTTACATTTCCAGCGCTTTTGCGCGAACTGGGGCCGAGATCGGCCGTGGCGAGCGGCGGCGCTTCGATAGACTCGCCCGCGGTCGGATGCGGTCACCGCGAGCGCGGACCGGGCGCACTCCGCCGCATCCTCGGCTGCTCGCCTCGACTCGGATCACCATGGGCTTCTTCTCCTACTTCACCGGCTTCGGTGGCCGCGACATGGCGGTCGACCTCGGCACCGCCAACACGCTCGTCTACGTTCGCGGCCGCGGCATCGTGCTCTCCGAGCCGAGCGTCGTCGCCGTCGACTCGCGCAACGGCGAGGTGCACGCGGTCGGGATCGAGGCGAAGCGGATGCTCGGGCGCACGCCGGGCACGATCTCAGCGATCCGGCCGCTCAAAGACGGGGTGATCGCGGACTTCGAGGTGACCGAGGAGATGCTCCGCCACTTCATCCAGAAGGTCCATCAGAACCGCTTCGCGCATCCGCGCGTCGTCGTGTGCGTCCCGAGCGGCGTCACCGGCGTGGAGAAGCGCGCCGTCGAGGAGGCATGCCTGAGCGCCGGCGCCCGGCAGGCGTACCTGATCGAGGAGCCGATGGCGGCCGCGATCGGCGCCGGGCTCCCGGTCGGAGAGCCGACCGGATCGATGGTCGTCGACATCGGCGGCGGCACGAGCGAGGTGGCGGTCATCTCGCTCGGCGGGATCGTCGTCTCGCAGTCGATCCGCGTCGGCGGCGACGAGCTCGATGAGGCGATCATCAACTACGTCAAGCGCGAGTACAAGCTGCTCATCGGTCAGCAGACGGCCGAGGAGGTGAAGCTCGAGATCGGCTCCGCGCACGTCATGCCGGAGGAGGTCCAGGCCGAGATCCGCGGCCGCGACATGGTCTCCGGCCTGCCGAAGACAGTGATCCTCACCAGCGAGGAGATCCGCGGCGCGCTGGAGGAGCCCGTCTCGCAGATCATCGACGCGGTCAAGCAGACGCTCGACCGCACGCCGCCCGAGCTCGCCTCGGACATCATGGACCGCGGGATCATGCTCGCGGGCGGCGGCTCGTTGCTGCAGGGGCTCGAGGAGCGCCTGCGCCACGAGACGCAGATGCCGGCCCATCTGGCGGAGTCCCCGCTCACGTGCGTGGCCGTCGGGTCGGGCCGCTCGCTGGAGGAGTTCGAGGCGATCCACCGCTCGAGCAAGAACTCCCGCAACCGTCGCCGCCGGTAGTAGCTTCGCGAAAGCGGCGACCGACCCCGGACACACCCGGAGAGCTCAGGTTCAGTGCACGACAAAGTGGTCAGACGCAGGCGCGCGGTGCTCGCGCTGCTCGTGGTCGTCTCGGTCGTGCTCCTCACCGCCTACTTCGGCAAGTCCTCCTCGAGTCCTCTGCATTCGATCCAGCGCGGGGTCGTCGCGGTCGTCTCGCCGATCCAGGACGGTGCCGCGACCGTCCTCTCGCCGTTCCGCGACATCTCGGACTGGATCTCGACGACGCTGCGCGCGAAATCCCAGAACGCGCAGCTGCGCGCCCAGAACGACCAGCTCACGCAGCAGAACGCGATCTACAAGTTCGAGCTCGCGGAGTTCCCGCAGCTGCGACGAGAGATCGCCCTTGACCAGGCGATCGGCGCCGGCAGCTATCACCCGGTCGCCGCCTCGGTGATCAACCGCGACCCGAGCCTCTGGTATCAGCAGGTCGAGGTCAGCGCCGGCTCCGGCAGCGGCGTGGAGCCCGGGGACCCGGTCCTCTCCGACGGTGCGCTCGTCGGCAAGGTCACGCAGGTCGGCGGCTCGTGGTCGGAGGTATCGCTGATCACCGACCACACGGTCGAGGTCGCCGCGATGGTGGTGCCGAAGGGGCAGAACGTGCACGGCACGAGCACCGGCATCCTGCAGCCGGTCGTCGGCAACAACCTCGTCCTCTCCTACCTGCCGCACAACGCGAACATCCATCCGGGCGACCTCGTCATCACCGCCGGGTTCACGGATCCGGCCAACCCGTCGAAGTCGGGCTCGCTGTATCCGGCGGCGATCCCGATCGGGCGCGTGTCCGCGTTCGGCCAGAACGAACTGCTCAACTCCGGCCAGGTGCCGGTCGCGCCGAAGGCGTCGATCCGCCGCTTCACCGCCGTCCAGATCCTCACCCGCCCGCAGGCGACCGGCCAGGAGGCGAGCACGCGGTGATCGAGATGTGGTCGGGTCGGCTCACGGCGCGGGTGGCGCTGCTCGTGATCGTTGCCGTCGTCGTGCAGGAGGCGGTGATCGCGCAGATCTCGATCTTCGGGGTCAACGCCGACATCACGCCGCTCGTCGTCATGTCGATCGGCCTGCTCACCGGCTCGCTGCCGGGCGCGATCGTCGGCTTCTTCACCGGCCTGCTCGTTGACACGCTGCTCTTGCAGACGCTCGGGATCACCTCGCTGCTCTACATCACGATCGGCTACTGGTGCGGGCGGCTGCGGGAGCTGCGCGACCCCGCGCACGGGCTCGTGCCGCTCGTGCTCGGCGCCGGCGCGACCGCGTTCGCGGGGATCGGCATGACCGTGCTCCAGTTCCTGCTCGGCGTCGACTCGCCGGTGAGCTTCCTGCTGCTGCAGCAGATCCTCATCACGGTGCTCGTCAACACCCTGATCGCGCTCCCCGTCTATGCGCTCGTGAAGCGGGTCGTCGAGCCGGCGCTGCCCGAGGACCCGCGGCGCCGGCGCCGGCGCGCCTACACGACCGGCGGCCTCTCGCCGCTGTCGCAGCCCTCGGCGCGGCTCGCCGGTCAGCTCCCCCGGGACGGTCGCCGATGAGCTTCACCGAGCCGCCCGAGGACCCCCGGGCCCGCGCGAACCTCAACCCCGCGCTCGCGCTGCGCGTCGGGATCGTCGGCTCGATCATCCTCGGGCTGTTCGCGATCATCTTCTTCCGCCTGTGGTTCCTGCAGGTGCTGAGCGGCCCCCACTACGTCGAGGCGGCGGCCAAGAACACGACCCAGCAGGTGGCGATCGCGCCCCCGCGCGGCGAGATCCTCGCGCGCAACGGGCAGACGGCGCTCGTCACGTCGACGACCCAGCTCGCGGCGGTGATCGTGCCGGAGAGCCTGCCGGTCAAGGTCAACCCGACGAACCTGCTCGACCACTTCCCGCAGGACGACGCGGTCTACGACCGGCTCGCGCGGTTGCTGCACAAATCGACGAAGCCCAGGCCGTGCGTCGTCGCGGTGCCGCCGCCGAGCTGCAACACGTCGACGACGAAGTGCCCGCCGTCGACGACGCGGGACCTCTCGCCGATCGCGTGCACGGTCGCGCAGTCGATCGCGCTCAACCGCTATGCCGATGTCACCGTCGCCGAGCCGGTGAGCCACGATCTCGAGTACTACGTCGCCGAGCGCGCGACCGAGTTCCGCGGCGTCGAGATCGAGCAGGCGACGACGAGCGGCTACCCGTTCGGCCCGCTCGCCGCGCAGACGCTGGGGACCGTTGGGCGGCTCACCCAGGCCGAGCACTCGCAACCGTACTTCAAGGGCGTCAACCTCAACGCGATCGTCGGACAGTCGGGCCTCGAGTACGAGTACGACAAGTACCTGCGGGGCACGTACGGCCACCAGAACGTGCTCGTCAACGCCTCCGGCATCGCCGTCGGGCAGGGCCGCAAGGTGGAGCCGATCCCCGGCGACAACCTGAGGACGTCGCTCGACGTGAAGCTCCAGCAGGTCGGGCAGCAGGCGCTCCAGCACTCGATCGACCTCAACGGCGGCCTCGGCGGCGCGTTCGTGGCGATGAACCCGCAGAACGGCTCGATCTATGCGATGGGATCGAACCCGTCGTTCAACCCGAAGATCTTCACCGGCCAGATCTCCCCGCAGGAGGCCCACCGTCTCTTCTCGAGCTCCTCGAACGCGCCGCTGTTCAACCGCGCGACCCAGTCCGCGGTGCCGACGGGATCGACGTTCAAGGCGATCACGTCGATCGCGGCGCTGCAGAGCGGCGTCTGGACGACCGGCGGGATCTACGACGACACCGGCGAGTTCTGCCCGGCCGGCTCGGGCATCCCGCCGTGCTTCCACAACGCGGGGCACGTCGCCAACGGCCCGATCGACCTCACGACCGCGATCAAGCTGTCGGACGACGTGTTCTTCTACCACCTCGGCGACCTGCTCAACAATCCCCGACCCCAGGGTGGGGCGCTGCAGAGATGGGCGCACCTGTTCGGGGTCGGGCGCAATCCGCACATCGACCTGCCCCCGGCCGAGGTGAGCGACGGGCTCATGCCGACGCCGGCGTGGTTCGACCAGCGGGTCCGGCTCGAGGTCGACTGCGAGCGGGCGACCGGGCCCTACCGCTACACGAACGGCCACGGCGGCATCAGCGCCACCCCGCGGAAGGGCTACCACCGCTCGCCCAAGCATCCGTACGACGCGGCGACCGGCACCGGCGGGTGCGGCATCGCGGTCCCGGGCACGACCTGGACGGTCGGCGACAACATCAACGCCGCCGTCGGCCAGGGCGACGACGGGGTCTCGCCGCTGCAGCTCGCGGTCGTCTACTCGGCGGTTGAGAACGGGGGCACGATCGTGCGCCCCCACCTCGGCCAGGACATCCAGGCCCCGGACGGGACGATCCTGCAGAAGCTGTCGTTCCCGCCGCTGCGCCACCTCCACATCAATCCGACGTACCTGCAGACGGTCCAGACCGGACTGCACGAGGCCGCTCAGTCCCCCGGCGGCACCTCCGCCGACGTGATGACGAACTTCGGCAAGCCGGTGTACGGCAAGACGGGCACCGCCCAGTACATCCCGACGAGCGGTCCCGACAAGGGGATCGAGAAGGACTACTCCTGGTACACCTGCTACGTGCCGGCGAGCGCGACGTCGAAGCCGATCGAGATCGTCGTGTGGGTCGAGGGCGGCGGCTTCGGTGCGGTGGCGTCAGCGCCGGTCGCGCGCCAGATGCTCTCGCAGTGGTTCTACGGACGGCCGGGCCCGTACACGGCCGGGAGCTCGCAGACGAATTGAGCATCTCCGCGCTCACCCCGGCCGAGGAGACGGCGGCCCAGAACCGCCCGCGCGTCCCGCTGCTCGATCCGCTGCTGCTGCTCGCCGGCCTCGGCCTGTGTGCGGCTTCGGCGCTCACCCTGCGGGGCGCCGCCGGCAAGTCGGTCGCCGAGCACCAGATGATCTACGCCGGCATCGGGCTCGTGCTCTGCCTGCTCGTCAGCCGGATCGACTACACGCGCCTGCGCGAGTTCAAGTACGGCGCCTACGCGCTCATGATCGTGCTCAACCTCGTCGTCTACGGCATGCCCGCCCAGCAGAGCGCGCACCGCTGGATCCCCCTCCCGCTCGTCAACTTCCAGTCATCGGAGTTCGGCAAGCTCCTGATGGCGATCGCGCTGTCGGGCTTCATGGTCGACCGCGCGCGGCACATGCACGAGCGGCGCACGACCGCCCGGATCATGCTGCTCGCGCTCGTCGGCGCGATCCTCGTCATCCCGCAGCCCGACCTCGGGACGGGCCTCGTGTACGTGGCGATCGGCTTCTCGGTGCTGTTCTTCGCCGGGACGTCGTTTCGCCAGCTCTCGGGCCTCGTCGCGCTGTTCGCGGTGTCGATCACGATCGCGCTGGTCGTCGCGCCCGCGGTCGGCGTGCACGTGCTCAAGTGCTACCAGCTGCAGCGGATCACGGCCTTCCTGCACCCGAACTCCAAGCAGTCCTGCCCGGGGGCGCCGAGTCCCTCCTACCAGATCCAGCAGTCGCTCACCGCGCTCGGCTCCGGGCAGAAGACCGGCCAGGGGATCCATGCGACGCAGACGAAGGAGGGCTTTTTGCCGGTCAACACGTCGGACTTCGTGTTCGCGTCGCTCGGCGAGATCTACGGGTTCGTCGGCTGCGCGATCGTGCTGGGGCTGTACGCGCTGCTCATGTGGCGCGCCTTACGCATCATCACGATCTCCAAGAACCTGTTCGGCTCGCTCATCGCGGCGGGCGTCCTCGCCATGTTCATGTTCCAGGTGTTCGTCAACGTCGGCGTGGCGATCGGGATCGCGCCGATCACGGGCGTCCCGCTGCCGCTCGTCAGCTACGGCGGCTCCTCGGTGATCACGAGCTTCCTGGGGATCGGCCTTTTGCAGTCGATCTACGTGCAGGGGCGCGCCGCGATGGCGGCGAAGGGACGCACGCTACTTTCATAGAAACCGAGCGCCCGCAACGAAGAGGCTGCTCGAAGAGACTTTCAAAGGAATGACCAAAATTGAAGAAACAGGTGTTGGTCAGCGTCGACCGCGGCGAGACCCGCGTCGCGCTGCTGGAGGCGACCGGAACCCCGTCGTCTCGCAAGTCCGGGGCCGCCCAGCCCTCACGGCGCCGCCGCGGCGCCAAGCCGGCTGACGACTACCGGGTCGCCGAGCTCTACCTCGAGCGACGCGGCGCGCGCTCGATCGTCGGCAACATCTACAAGGGGCGCGTCGACAACGTGCTCGCCGGCCTGGAGGCCGCGTTCGTCGACATCGGCCTTGAGAAGAACGGCTTCCTGCACGTTGACGAGATCGTGCTTCCGGGCGTCGAGGCGCCCCGTCGCGGCCGTGGCTCGGCGAAGGAGGGCCGCAACATCACCGACCTGCTCAAGCCCGGGCAGGAGATCGTCGTGCAGGTCGTCAAGGATCCGCTCAAGACGAAGGGCGCGCGCCTCTCGATGGATCTCACGATCGCCGGGCGCTACATGGTGTACGCGCCCTACGGCGAGGGGATCGGGGTGAGCCGCCGGCTCGACGACAAGGAACGCGAGCGGCTGCGCAAGCAGGCGGCCAAGCTCGACCTCAAGGGCGGCGGCGCGATCATCCGGACCGCGGCCCAGGGCGCGGACCGCGCCGACCTCGAGCGCGAGATGCTCTACCTGTTCAAGCTCGGCGAGGTGCTCGCCAAGCGCGTCGAGGAGTCGAGCGCGCCCGCGCTCGTCTTCCAGGAGGCCGACCTCTCGGTCCGCGTCGTGCGGGACATCTTCTCCGCCGAGTTCGAGCGCGCGGTCGTCGACGACGAGAAGCAGCACCGCCGGCTCACCTCGTTCTTCAGCCGCACGGCGCCGGACCTCGTCGAGCAGGTCGAGCTCTGGACCGAGTCCGAACCGCTGCTCCAGGCCTACGGGGTCGACGACGTGCTCGCCTCGACCCTCAGCCGCCGCGTCGACTTGCCGAGCGGCGGCTACCTCGTGATCGACTACGCCGAGGCGCTCACCGTCATCGACGTCAACTCGGGCTCGTTCATCGGCCGCGGCAAGAGCGCCCGCCTCGAGGACACGATCACGAAGACGAACCTCGAGGCCGCCGATGAGGTCGTGCGCCAGCTGCGGCTGCGCGACATCGGCGGGATCATCGTCATCGACTTCATCGACATGGCGCGGGCCCGCAACCGCGATGCCGTGCTGAAGACGCTGCGCAAGGCGCTCGACGAGGACCGCACGAAGACGTTCGTCGTCGAGATCTCCCCGCTCGGGCTCGTCGAGATGACGCGCCAGAACGTCACCGAGGGCGTGCGGGAGATCATGACCCGCCCGTGCCCGACGTGCGAGGGCGAGGGCGTGATCAAGTCCGAGGAGACGATCGCGATCGAGTTCGAGCGCCGGATGCGCGACCTCGCCAAGGACGTGAAGGCCGACGCGATCCTGCTGCAGATGAACCCGCGCGTGTCGGCCGAGTTCACCGGCAACGACGCCCGCGTCCTGCGCGCGATCGAGGAGGAGACCGGCAAATGGTTCCACTTCGAGGGCTCCGAGGGGCTTCCGCTCGAGCACTTCGCGGTGCTGCTCGAGGGAGAGCGGGAGACCGTGCTGGAGCGCGCGCTGCCCTTCCGCGAGGGCGAGGAGGTCTACGTCGAGATCGTCGAGCCCCACATGTACACGGCCGGCGCCGGGGTGGCGAAGATCGACGGCTACATCATCTCGATCGCCGACGCCACCCGCCACGTCGGCGAGAAGCACCTCGTGCGGATCGAGCAGGTCGGCCGCACGGAGGCGACCGCGACGCTCGTCGACGCGGGCAACGCCGACCGGGACGGCGCCGGCGGCGGCGATCAGGCGGATGGCGAGTCCGGCGAGCTAGAATCCTCGCCTCGGCGCCGCGGCCGCAGAGGCGGACGGCGCCGTTCGAGCGCTCGGGCCGGTTCGGCCGCGGGCGCGGAGTAGAAACGAGTCGGGGTGCGCAACCCGAGGACGACCATGAGCTACGCGATCATCAAGACAGGCGGCAAGCAGTACCGGGTCGAGCAGGGACAGACCCTGCTCGTCGAGCGGCTCCCCGCCGACGAGGGCGCGACGGTCGATCTGCAGCCGCTGCTGCTGGTCGACGGCGAGACGCTCACCGACGGCGACGCGCTCGCCTCCGCGACCGTGCAGGCGACGATCGTCGCCCACGAGCGCGGCCCGAAGCTCCGCGTCGTCAAGTTCAAGCCCAAGCGCGGCTACAAGCGGCGCACCGGCCACCGCCAGGAGCTCAGCCGGATCGAGATCACCTCGCTCGGCGCCGGGCAGCCCGCGCGGTCGCGCTCCCGGCGCCAGGCGGCGAAGACGGAGGTGGAAGGTGGCGCATAAGAAAGGCCTCGGCTCGAGCCGCAACGGCCGCGACTCGAACGCCAAGCGCCTCGGCGTGAAGGTGTTCGCCGGCCAGACCGTGAGCGGCGGCGAGATCATCGTGCGCCAGCGCGGCACGCGCTTCAAGCCCGGCGACGGAGTCGGGATCGGCAAGGACGACACGATCTTCGCCAGGTCCGCGGGGACCGTGCAGTTCCGCACCGGTCGCCGCGGGCGCGTCATCTCGGTCGCGCCCGCCGACGGCGAATAGCCGCCCGGCGTCGCGCTCGCCGCGCGCGGGCGCTCCGCGGGGCGCGCTTCGCCGCGGCGAGACGCGGTGCCGGCAGGCAAGGCGCGTTGCGCGGCTTGCCCGCCCGGTCGCGCCACCCATAGGCTTGGCCCGTTCACTGTTCTTTCGGGGAGGAGCGGGAAGCATGAAGGGGTTCAAGAACTTCCTGATGCAGGGCGACATCATCGTGGTCGCTGTCGGCCTGGTGATCGCGCTCGCGTTCAGCACGCTGATCAAAGCGTTCACCGACAACGTCATCACGCCGCTCGTCAACGCGGCCGGCGGCGGCAGGAAGGTCGGCCTCGGCGTTCACGTCAACGGGCAGCTGCTCAACTTCGGGGCGTTCATCTCGGCGATCATCTACTTCGTCATCTTCATGGCGGTGATCTACTTCCTGATCGTCGTCCCCTACCGCGCCTACCAGGCCCGCCGCGGCAAGACGGTGTTCGGCCAGCCCGCGCCGACGAAGTCCTGCCCCGAGTGCCTGTCTGGCGACCTCCCGATCGCGGCGACGCGCTGCTCACACTGCGGCGTCGAGGTGCCCGGCGGCGCGGCGGCCGTGTAGCGCGGCTCAGGCCGGCGGCGACAGCGGCCGCAGCGCGATCTCGCCGAGATCGACGTGCGCCGGCTGGGAGATCGCGTAGACGACCGCGCGCGCGATGTCCTCGGCCGTGAGCGACACCTTCGGCGGCCGCGCGAACAGGGGCGTGTCGACGACTCCCGGGGAGAGCAGCGTCACCCGCACGCCGGTCCCGACGACGGCGGCGCGGGTCGTCTCGGCGATCGTCGCGACCGCCGCCTTCGTCGCCGAGTAGAGCGAGCCCGGCTGGATGAAGCGCGCGGCGAGCGAGCCGGTGAGAATGAGATGCCCGCGCGTGCGCTCGAGCGTCTGGAGCGCGGCGCGGACCGTGAACGCCGGCCCGAGCACGTTCGTGAGGACGAGCTCGCGCCACTGCTCGGGCGGCTCGCGGCTCATCCCCGGGCGCGAGCCGATGCCGGCATTGGCGAACACGGCGTCAAGCGTGCCGAATACCTCGACCGTGCGGGCGACCATCGCCTGCTGGCTGGCGAAGTCGGTGACGTCGCAGCCGACCGCGATCGCCCGCTCGGGCCCCCCGAGCTCGGCGGCGAGCCGCTCCAGGCGGTCGACGGAGCGCGCGGCGAGTGCGACCCGCCATCCGGCCTCCGCGGCCGCGCGCGCCGATGCCGCGCCGATCCCCGAGGAGGCGCCGGTGACGAGCAGCACGGGGTCGGACGTCGCGGCCATAGGATCATTCATATCTCATGCAGGATCGCGCGCGCATCCACGTGCAGGCGGGCTCGGGCGGCGACGGCTGCCTGTCGTTCCGGCGCGAGGCCCATGTCCCCCGGGGCGGCCCGGACGGCGGCGACGGCGGGCGCGGCGGGGACGTCGTGCTCGTCTGCTCAGGCTCGCTGCGCGACCTCGAGACGTTCCGGCGCAAGGCGCACTACAGGGCGCGCAAGGGCGGTCACGGGGAGGGAGCGCTCCGCCACGGCAAGGACGGGCCGGCGCTCGAGCTCGCGGTGCCGCCCGGGACGGAGGTCGTCGTCGAGCGCGACGGCACCACCCACGACCTGACGGTCCCGGGCCAGCGGGCGGTGATCGCGCGCGGCGGCCCGGGCGGCCGCGGCAACAAGCGGTTCGCGGGCCCGACCCACCAGACGCCGCGGTTCGCCGAGCGCGGGCTGCCGGGGGAAGAGTCGTGGCTGACCCTGCAGCTGAAGCTGATCGCGGACGTCGGGCTCATCGGGCTGCCGAACGCCGGCAAGTCCTCGCTGCTCTCGCGGCTGACGCGCGCGCAGCCGAAGGTCGCGAGCTACCCGTTCACGACGCTCTCGCCCGTGCTCGGGACGCTTGACGCGCACGACCGCCAGCTCGTCATCGCCGACATCCCCGGGCTGATCGAGGGCGCGAGCGAGGGTGCCGGCCTCGGCCACGAGTTCCTCGCCCACGTCGAGCGCACGCGCCTGCTCGTCCACGTGCTCGACCTCGCGCCGCTCGACGGCTCCGACCCGTTCGAGAACCACGCGACGGTCGAGCGCGAGATCGCCCGGCACGACCGGAGGCTGGCGGCGCTTCCGCGGATCCTCGCGCTCTCCAAGGCCGACCTCGTCCCGCCCGGCGACGCCGAGACGGCGCGGGACCGGTGGACGGCCGAGCTCGGCCCGGAGGTGCCCGTGATCCTCACCTCCTCGGCGACGCGCGAAGGTCTCCGGACGCTCGCGGACGCGCTCCTGGAGCGCGTGCCGGAGACGCCCCCGCCGCCGTCCGGGGCGACGGCGCCTGACGGGAAGGCCCCGGCGCTTGCCGAGCATCGCGTGTTTCGGCCCGCGGCGCCGCGGCGCTACACCGTGCGGCGCGCCGGCGAGGGCGTCTACGCGGTCGACGGCGAGGGGATCGAGCGGCTGCTCGCCCGCTATGACCTCGACAACGAGGAGGCCCTCGCGCACCTCGAGCGGCGCCTGAAGGGGATCGGGGTGCTCCGCGAGCTGGAGGCCCAGGGCTTCCGCGCCGGGGACGAGGTCCAGATCGCCGGGGTCGCGTTCGACCTCGATCCCGACGCGTGAGTCGACCGCCGGCCCGATGAGTCTGTTCGTCGTCAAGCTCGGGTCCTCGATCGTCGCCCGCGACGACGGCGCGGTCCGCGACGAGGTGCTCGCCCGCATCTGCGACGAGGCCGCCGCGCTGCAGGCCGCCGGGAACTCGGTCGTGATCGTCACGAGCGGCGCGATCGCCCGCGGGATGGGCGTCATGGAGCTTGCGCTGCGGCCCCGCGCGATCGACGAGCTGCAGGCCGCGAGCGCCGTCGGACAGGGCAAGCTCTACCAGGTCTACGACGAGCTGCTCCGCGCCCGCGGTGTCCCGACCGCGCAGGTGCTGCTCACGTTCTTCGACATGAGCGCGCGCACGCACTATCTCAACGCCCGCCAGACCCTCCGCAAGCTGCTCGAGTGGCGGGTCGTGCCGATCATCAACGAGAACGACACGACGACGACCGACGAGATCTCGTTCGGCAACAACGACTTCCTCGCCGCGCAGGTCGCGATCCTGCTCGGCGCCGACCGCCTGCTGCTGCTCACCGACTCGGGCGGCGTGTTCACCGCCGACCCACGGCGCGATCCGGCCGCAGAGCGGGTGAGAAGCGTCGAGGACTTCTCAGTGCTCGAGGAGCTGCAGATCGGCCACGAGAGCTCGCCCCTCGGCACCGGCGGGATGCGCTCGAAGGTCGTCGCCGCCGAGATGGCGACCGCCGCCGGGGTCGGGACGGTGATCGCCTCGGGGCTCGAGCCGGGGACGATCGGCCGCATCGCCGCGGGCGAGGCGGAGACGGGCGCGCTCGGCACGTGGTTTCCGCCGCGCCCGGGCCGCTACTCGAGCTTCAAGCTGTGGCTGAAGTACGCGAAGCCCGCCCGCGGGCGGGTCGACGTCGACGCGGGTGCCGCCCGGGCGCTGCGGGACGGCGGAACGTCGCTGCTGCCCGTCGGCATCGTCCAGGTGACGGGCGAGTTCGACGCCGGCGACGCGGTCGAGATCACCCACGGCCCCGCGTACGTCGGCAAGGGGATCTGCAACTACTCCGCGCAGGAGCTGCGGGCGGTCCGCGGGCTGCAGTCGGGCGCGGTCCGCTCCCGGCTGCCGCACGGTCCCGAGGAGGCGATCCACCGGGACTACTTCGTGCTCGGCTGACCGGCGGCGCCGACGGCCTGTGCCCGGGGGCGTGCAGGCGCCGCCGGGCTGCGCCCGAGCCACTACGCTGTCACGCCATGGCCTCGACAGCCACCTCGATCGCGGAGACGTGCGCCGCCGCTCGGCACGCCGCCCGCTCGCTCGCCGCGCTCCCGGCGTCGGTGCGCGACGGGGCGCTCCAGGCGATCGCGGCGGCGATCGTCGAGAACGGCGACACGATCCTCGACGCGAACGCGCGCGACCTCGAGGCGGGCGCCGATGCCGGCCTGTCCGACGCGCTCATGGACCGCCTCGCGCTCGACGAGCATCGGCTGCGCCAGATGGCCGACGGCGTGCGCCAGATCGCCGCGCTGCCCGACCCGGTCGGCGAGGTGATCGACGGCCACGTGCTCCCGAACGGGCTGTGGCTGCGGCGCGTCCGCGTTCCGCTCGGCGTGATCGCGGTCGTCTACGAGGCGCGGCCGAACGTGACGATCGACGCCGCCGCACTCTGCCTGAAGTCAGGCAACGCGGTCGTGCTGCGCGGCTCGAGCATGGCCGTGCACTCGAACTCGGCGCTCGCGGCGGTCACGATCCGCGTCGCCACCGAGGCCGGTCTGCCCGCGGGCGCGGTGTCGCTGCTCGCCGCCGGAGATCGCTCCGAGCTCACCGAGCTCGCAACCCAGACCGACTCGATCGACCTCATCATCCCGCGCGGGGGAGAGGGGCTGAAGGCAGCGCTCAAGGGCGTGGCGACCGTGCCGGTCATGTTCGCCGCCTCCGGCAACAACCACGTCTACGTCGACGCCGCCGCCGACCTCGAGATGGCGCGGGCGATCGTCCACAACGCGAAGCTGCAGCGACCCGGAGTGTGCAACGCGGCCGAGACGCTGCTCGTCCACTCAGGCGTCGCCGAGCGATTCCTGCCGCGCGTGCTCTCCGAGCTCGAGGACGCCGGGGTCGCGCTCCACGGCGACGCGCGCGCGATCGCGGCCGCCCCTGACGTGGAGATTGCCCCCGCCGTGCCCGAGGACTGGGACACCGAGTACCTCGCGCTCGAGATGGCGGTCGCGGTCGTCGACTCGGCGCAGGAGGCGATCGACCACATCGCGGCCCACGGCAGCGGCCACTCGGAGGCGATCGTCACCGCCGACGCCGGCGCCGCGCGCGCATTCCAGCTCGGGGTCGACGCGGCCTGCGTGTACGTCAATGCCTCGACGCGGTTCACCGACGGCGGCGAGTTCGGGATGGGCGCGGAGATCGGCAACTCGACCCAGAAGCTCCACGCGCGGGGGCCGATCGGCGTGCGGGAGCTGTGCACGTTCAAGTACCTGATCGAGGGAACCGGCCAGATCCGCGGCTGAGTGGTCGGGCCCGACCACTCCGGATGGGCCTTCGGTGGCGTGCGGCCGTCGCGGTGAGCTGAGCCGATGCGGATCGGAATCCTCGGCGGGACGTTCAACCCCCCGCACATCGCGCACCTCATCTGCGCGCAGGAGGCGATGATCGAACTCGACCTCGGGCGGGTCATGTTCGTGCCCGCCAGGATCCCGCCGCACAAGCCGGTGGAGCACGAGCCGGGCGCCCATCACCGCCTGGAGCTCTGCCGTCTGGCGGTCGCCGGGGACGACCGCTTCAGCGTGAGCGACATGGAGCTCCGCCGCGACGGCCCGTCCTACACGGTCGATACGCTCAGGGAGCTGCGCGCGCACGCTCCCCACGACGAGCCGGTGCTCATCCTCGGCGGCGACATCGCCGCCGGCCTCCCGGACTGGCACGAGCCGGAGAACGTGCTCGCGCTCTCGACGGTCGCAGTCGCCCAGCGTCGGGGCACGTCGCGCGACGAGGTCGAGCGCGCGCTCGACTCGCTGCCGGGCGGCGAGCGCGCCGTGTTCTTCACGATGCCCCGGATCGGGATCTCCTCGACGATGCTGCGCCGCCGAGTCCGCTGCGGACAGTCGATCCGCTACCTCGTCTCCGATCCGGTCCGCGACTACATCGACGCCCACGGCCTCTACCGTGAGAGCCCCGATCACGACCCACCAGGGAGAGCATGACCCCCGCACCACGTCCCGATCCCGCACAGCTCGATCCGGAGCGGATCCTCGCCGAGGCGGCGGAGCTCGCGTCCGACCGCAAGGCGCTCGACATCGTCGCGCTCGACCTGCGCGGCCTCGTCGGCTACGCGGACTACCTGCTCATCTGCAGTGGCCGCTCCGACCGCCAGGCGAAGGCGATCCACGACGCGATCTACGCCGGCCTCAAGGACCGTCACCGGCTGCTGCCGCGCCGCGTCGAGGGGTTCACCGAGGGACGCTGGATCCTGATCGACTACCTCGACGTCGTCGTCCACGTGTTCACGCCCGAAACGCGTGAGCACTATCGGCTGGAGCAGCTGTGGGGCGAGGCGCCCGTCGTCGAGCTGCCCGAGCTCGTCGCCTGACCGTCGTCTACAGCGCCGACATGAGCGTCGGCGCGACCTGCTTCTTGCGGCTCATCACGCCCGGCAGCTCGATCGTCGAGTCGCTCGCCTCGGTGCCGAACGCGCGCGCCACCGCCTGGACGTCACCGGCGACGAGCATCTCGGTGCCCTTGGCCACGACGTCGGTGATCATCAGCGCGTAGAGCGCGAGGTCCCGCGCCTCGCGGCCGGCCGCGAGCGTGTCGAGCAGCTCCCGGCGACGCTCGGAGAGCGCGTCGCCGACGACCTCGATCTGCGCGATGCAGATCTCCTGGTCCCCCCGGATCTGGTAGCGCTTCGCGTCGTGGGTGATGATCTCCTCAGCCGACAGGTCCGAGACGTCCGCCGTCGACTCGAACATCTCGCGGCCGAGCTCCGAGGCGTCGAGTGCGAGCACGCGCTCCAGGTAGGAGACGACCGCCCGGTCGCGCTGCGTCGTCGTCGGCGAGTTGAGGATCACCGTGTCCGAGAGGACGGCGCCGAGCAGCATCATCGCGGCCGGCCGGCTCGGCTCCATGCCGGCGTTGCGGAAGCGCTCGACGACGAGCGTGCTCGTGGAGCCGACCGGGTCGAACGTCGCCGCCACCGGAATCCGGGTCTCGATCGAGCCGATGTGGTGGTGGTCGAGGATCTCGACGATCTCCGCCTCGTCGATCCCGACGACCGACTGCGACTGCTCGGCGTGGTCGACGAGCAGCACCCGGCGACGCGGCGGGTTGACGAGGTCCTGGCGGGTGACGAGACCGACCGGCCGGTGGTCGGTGTCGACCGCGACCGCGGCGCCGTCGTGGCGGCGCTTGAGCTCCTCGGCGATGTCGCCGAGCAGGAAGTCCGGCGGGACGATCAGCGGGTCGGACTCCATGAGCGCGCTGCACGGTGAGGAGAGCGTCACCATCCGCCCGCACACGTAGCTGTCGAGCGGCGAGCTCACAAGCGCGGTGCCCCGGCGCTCGGCGGCCGCGAGCGCCTCGGGCGTCGCCTCGGCGCGGTTGGAGAGCACGACGAGCGCCGCGCCGAGCTCGATCACGCGCAGCAGCGCATCGGGCCGGTTGCCGACGACGACGATGTCGCCCTCGGCGATTCCGCTGTCGCTGGCGGGATCCATCGCGTACACCCATACGCGCCCGGAGAGCAGGCGGTCCCCGCCGCACACGACCGTCCCCTCGAGCACCTCGACGACCGCCGACATCCGCGTCGGCGCCTCCTCCAGGGTCGAGGTACGCTGCGAGTCCCGCACGTAGCGGCGGGCGAGCGCGCGCTCGGTGAGCACGCCCGCCAGCGCGCCATCGGAGTCGACGACCGGCACGAGCTCCAGATCGGCCCGCGCGAGCGCCCGTCCCGCCTCCCGGACCGGCTGGTCGACGTATGCGACCGGAAACTCCTCTTTCATCACGTCGCGGGCGCGCAGGAGCACGTGGGGGAGGTGTCGCGGCTCGGGGGCGCCGCTGCGCTCGAGCAGCCAGCGCGTCTGGTGGTTGCATTCGCCCAAGCGCACCGGCACGTACCGGTTGTTCGGATCGATCCGGCCCTTGAGCTCCGCGTAGCCGATCGCGGACGCGATCGAGTCGGCGTCGGGGTTGCGGTGGCCGGTGACGTAGATCGAGCCCATCGTGCGCCGCAGTCTAGGGTGATCGGTCCGAAATCCGGGCGCGAAGGGCCTGTGTTCGGCGTCCCGTCCCGTGTAGGCTGGCGCGGCCGCGCGTGGCGCGCGGCGGGCCGTGGGCGACCGCCGGGCGCGGGACGCCGGACGGCGCCACATTCGTCACCTGAGGAGCCAGCGAGATGCCGACCGCGCCGACGATCCTGCCGACCTCGATCAGCGAGGGGACCGCGCCGGGGCTCCGCTACCGCCTGGAGGGCGAGCTCGTCCCCGTCCTGCACATGGCGCTCGACGGGCGCATCCCCGTGTACTTCGAGCACCACGTGCTGCTCTGGAAGCACCCGACGATGGCGATCGGCCTGCACCCGCTGCGCAAGGGGTTGAAGCGTCGCGTGTTCGGCGGCATGCCGCTGCTCCTGATCGAGGCCCAGTCGCCGGGCGAGATCGCCTTCAGCCGGGACGCCCCGGGACACGTGGCGGCGCTCCACCTGGGCGCCGGCGACGGGATCGTCGTGCGCGAGCACCAGTTCCTCGCCGCGACGGGCAACGTCCAGTACGACTACAGCCGGATCAAGGGCTTCGCGAACATGCTGTACGGCGGCGGCTTCTTCGTCGACGAGTTCTACGCCGCCGACCACGAGGGGGTCGTCTGGGTCCACGGCTACGGCAACGTGTTCGAGAAGATGCTCGACGCCGGCGAGTCGATCGACATCGAGCCGGGCGGCTGGGTGTACCGCGACCACACGGTCCAGATGTCCCAGGAGGTCTATGGCTTCAAGACCGGCCTGCTCGGCGGCGGCGCCGGCAACCTCGTCTTCAACCGCTTCACCGGCCCGGGCCGCGTCGGCCTGCAGAGCGCCTACTACCACCCGCCGGTCGCCGAGGGCGCGGGCGGCGCCTCGCAGCAGGGCAGCGACACGCTCGGCAGCGTGATCGGCGGCCTGCTCGGCAACTGAGGCCCGCACGGCGGCCAAGGAGGCGATCATGGCGTTCACGGCTGGATATCTCGCCGAGCACCCGCTGCCGCCCGGCATCGTCGGCGCGCTCGGCCTCGGCGGCTACCAGCTGCTCGCCGACGTCGGCGGCGTCGGCGCGGGCCGCCTGGGGCCGCAGGCGTTCCTGCTCGTGGCGCCCGATCCGGACCCCGCGCTGCCGGACGCCGGCACGCAGATCGTCCTGCACCACACGCGCGCCGACGACCGCGCCGCCGCCGCCTATGTGGCGCTTGCCGCCGAGCTCGGCTACCGCCGCCTCTCCGGCTGGCGCCTCGCGCTTGAGCGCCACGGGCTGCGCTCGAAGGCACGCCTCGTCGACCCGGCGACGGGCGGCGTCTCGCTCGTCATCGAGGACCGCCACCCGCGCGGCGGCCTCTTCTCCCGCGGCTTCGACCAGACCGCGTCCGGGCTGGTCGCGCGCCTGCGCGCGCTGCCCGCCCCGGGCCCGCCGCCCGACCTCGCCGACCCCGAGCTGATGCGCGGCGTGCTCCTCGCCCTGGCGCTGCGCGACGACACGCTCGGCGGCGCCGAGGCGGCCGAGCTCGCCGACCGCGCGCTCACGCTCATGACCACCTCCGGCCCCGACGGCGGGCAGCGGACGCTCGACCCGCCGGCGGCGCTCGAGGCCGCCCGCGCGCAGGGCTGAGCGGCGCTCCGTGCGCGGGCCTGAGCGCCGCCCGTGCGCAGGCCTGAGCGGCGCCGGGGCGCAGGCTTGAGCGACACGCGCGCAGAGTGGAGCGCCCCCGCGCACGGCCGAGCGGTCGGGATTGGCCGACTCGCCGCCGAGCTGCACCGCCGGCCACCGGCGGAGCCTACCGGCCCGAGACGCAAGAAGACCCGCCGGCCAAAGCGGGGCGGGCGGGTCTTGAACGTGCTCTCCCAGGGCGGCACCGACGCCATCGGCCCGCGGCGCTCCGCGGCGTCTCCGGGAACTTCAACCGGCTCCTTGCCGCGTCTGGCGCTCAGAGCGGGCCGCCGACGCTCACTCGGAGCGCGTCATTGCTCGATCCGGTCGGCGACCCGCTCCGAGTGTGGCGTCGGTGGT
>DATGKS010000022.1:0-19270 GCA_035294545.1 Solirubrobacteraceae bacterium
GCCGTGACCGACAGCAGCTTGCGGAACACCCAGTCGCCGGCCGCCGCGCCGCCCCCGCCGCCGCCGAGCTCCGCGCCCGAGAGCGAGCCGATCTCGGCCCTCTCGCTGGTCGGATCGGTCGCGCTCAAGCGTGCCAAGGAGAACCCGGCCCCGCTGGCCGCGCTCGTGATCGGTTTCCTCGCCGCGCTGCGGCTGCTGCGCCGCCGCTCCTGACGCGGCCGGCGCGTCGCTCACCCGCGGCCGTGCGGCTCCTCGAATGA
The DNA here is from genome assembly GCA_035294545.1 of Solirubrobacteraceae bacterium. Lineage (GTDB taxonomy): Bacteria > Actinomycetota > Thermoleophilia > Solirubrobacterales > Solirubrobacteraceae > Palsa-465. The sequence goes on from DATGKS010000022.1 coordinate 261, forward strand.
GGCGGCCGGCAGCGCTGCGACGATGCCGGACGGGTTGATCTGGGGGTGGGTCCGGTAGTAGTGCGCCCGGATCTCGTCGAAGCTGACGGTCTGGGCGACGCCGGGCCACTGGTAGAGGTCTCGAGCGTACGGCCACAGATGCTCGTACTCGGCGAGCTTGCGGATCGAGCACTTGAAATGGACCTGGTAGACGGCGTCGAAGCGCACGAGCGTCGTGAACAGACGCCAATCGGTCTCCAGCGGACGCTCGCCGAACAGGAAGCGACGGTCGGCGAGGCGCAGATCGAGTCTGTCGAGCGCCTGGAACAGCGAGGCGACCTCGCGGTCGTAGACCTCCTGACGGGTCGCGAAGCCGGTCTTGTAGACGGCGTTGTTGACGTTGTCGTAGATGAACGCGTCGAGCTCGTCGATCTCGGCGCGCAGACCCTCCGGATACAGGTCGACGGGATGCGCGGCGAGCGGCGCGAACACCGTCTCCTCCATCCGCAGGATGTCCGCCGACTCGTTGTTGACGATCGTGCCCGTGCGGGTGTCCCACAGCACCGGCACGCTCACCCGTCCGTCGAACCCGGGATCCGTCGCGGCGTAGGCCTCGGCGAGCAGCCGGAAGCCGTTGAGCGGGTCGCTGTACTCGCCGCCGGTGAACGCCCACCCGCGCGCGTCGCGGATCGGGTCGACGTAGGAGACGCCGATCGCGTCCTCAAGACCCATGAGCGCACGGCCGATCAGCGTGCGGTGCGCCCACGGGCACGCCCGGCAGACGTACAGGTGGTAGCGGCCCGCCTCGACCGGGAAGCGAGCGTCTTCACCGGCGGAGACGAGCTCCCGGAAGCGGCTCGCCTGGCGGCGGAACGAGCCGTCGTCGGAGCTCTCGCGACCGAGCGAGACGGTGCCGGAGGAGGCGCTCATCGGATGAGACGAGCGTAGTCGACGCACCGCCGGCCGATGCGATCGCGCGCCGCGGCGCGGACCGGGTCGTCGTCGCGTCGAGGATCCTGGGCGACGAACGCCCCGCCCGGTATCGTGTCCGCGGCATGGGAGAGCAGGTACCCGGGGACGAGCGGGAGCGGCGTCGGCTGCGGGAGCTCGTGACGCTGCGCGGATACTGGCGCCTCGCGCTGGCGTACGGCCTCAACGAGATGTGCTGGTTCGTCGGCACGATCGCGCTGGCCGTGCTCGTCTACCACCGGACTCGCTCCGTGCTCGGCACGACCGGCTTCTTCCTCTGCTCCCAGCTCGCCCCGGCGCTGCTCGGCCCGCCGTTCGTCGCCCGCTTCGATCGGCGCTCGCCGCGGGTGACGTTGCCGGTGCTCTATTGGAGCGAGGCGCTGCTCTACGCGCTGCTCGCCTGGCTGACGACCCGCTTCCGGCTCGCGCCGATGCTCGTGATCGTCGTCGTCGACGGCGTGCTCGCGCTCGGCGCGCGCTCGCTCTCGGTCGCGGCCCGGACCGAGCTGCTCAAGCCTGCGGGGCTCGTGCGCGAGGGCGGAGCGGTCGCGAGCATGTCGTTCTCCGCCGCCTATCTCGTCGGCCCGTTGCTCGGCGGTCTCGTCACCGCGATCGGCGGCGCGGGTGCCGCGCTGCTGCTCAACTGCGCGGTGTTCATCGTCATGGGCCTCGCGCTCCTGTCCCGCTCGATCCCGGCGCGCACGGTCCACGAAGGGCCCGCCCGAGGCCGTCTCCGTGCCGCCATCCGCCACATCCGGCACGACCGCCCGGTGGCGGCGATGCTCTCGATGCAGACGCTCGTTCTCATCTGCTTCTCGATCCCGACGCCGCTCGAGGTCGTCTACACCGTGCACACGCTGCACGCGGGCTCCACCGGCTACGGGGTGCTCATGGCGGTCTGGGGTGGCGCGGCGCTCGTCGGCAGCCTCGCCTACGCTCGGCTGCGCCACGCGAGCTCACGCCTGCTCATCGCGGTCGCGATCGTGCTCGGCGCCGCCGGCTTCGCGGTGATGGCGGTCGCGCCGACGTTCCCGGTCGCGCTCGTGGGCGCCGTGCTCGCCGGCCTCAGCAACGGGCTGGCGAGCGTCCTGTTCGGCGTCGAGCTGCAGGTGCTCGTGCCGCAGTCGTGGATGGCGCTCGCGATGAGCCTGAACCAGTCGCTGATGCTCATCGCTCCGGGGGTCGGCTACCTGGCGGGCGGAGTGGTCGCCGCGCTCGTCTCGGTGCGCTTCGCGTTCGGGGTGAGCGCGGTGTCGAGCGTCGCGTTCGCGGCGATCGGCCTGGCGGCGCTCGCGGCCGCCGAGGCGGCCCGCGGTCCGACGACCGGTGCGAAGGGGCCGGCCTCCGACACGGAGGACGATGCCGAGATCCGCTCCGGCACGCCGGCCTGACAGACTGCGGGGCGCGTGCGCCGCGCCTGCATCGACATCGGCTCCAATACGACCCGGCTGCTCGTCGCCGAGACCGACGGCGCGGGCCTCGTCACGATCCACGAGGAGCGCGTGTTCACGCGCATCGGAGCGGCGCTCACCGAGGACCGGACGATCCCGGAGACGAAGCGGCGCGAGGTCGCGGAGATCGTCCGTGCCCAGATCGACGCCGCCCGAGCGCTCGGCGCCGGCGAGATCCGCGGGGTCGCAACCGCCGCGATCCGCGATGCCGCGGACGGCGCCGAGTTCGTGCGGGCGGTGAGCGAGCAGACCGGCCTCGAGCTCTCGGTGCTCTCCGACCGGGAGGAGGCGCGGCTCGCGTTCCGCGGCGCGGCGGGCACCTTCGCGGGCGCCCCGCCCGAGCCGCTCGGCGTGCTCGACGTCGGCGGCGGATCCTCGGAGGTCGTCGTCGGGCATGCTCCGGGCAGGATCAGGTGGTGGCGCTCGCTGCCGATCGGATCCGGATCGATCGCGCACCGGCACCTGCACGGCGATCCGCCGGCCGACGGGGAGATCCGCGCCGCGCGAGCCGAGGTGGCGGCCGTCGTGCGGGAGCTCGACCCGCCGCCGGTCGCGGGCGCGGTCGCGGTCGGCGGCAGCGCGACATCGCTCCGGCGGGTGACCGGACCGACGCTCGACGGTCCGTCGCTCGAGCGGGCGCTCGTCGTGCTCACGGCCGAGCCGGCGGCCGCGGTCGCCGCCCGGCACGGCATCGATGCCGAGCGGGCGCGCCTGCTGCCGGCGGGCATCCTCATCCTGCGGGCGCTCGGCGAGCGGCTCGGCGCGCCCATGTCCGTCGGTCGCGGCGGCATCCGCGAGGGCGTGTTGCTCGACGCCGAGGACGGAGGTGGCGGCGGCATCCGCGAGGGCGTGTCGCTCGACGCCGAGGACGGAGGTGGCGGCGCGCGCGACGCGGCGGACGGCGGGCACGCCCCCGGGGAGGGACTCGCGACATGACTCCAAGCGACCCCGTCATCCCGCCCCGGGAGGCCCTCGCCGGCGTCCACATCCGCGTCCCGACGCGCGGCAACCGGCGTCTTGAGCGGCTGCTCGAGGCGGTGAACGCCGACACGCAGCTCAAGGCGTGGTGGCATGTCTCGGCGGTGAACGCCACCCGTCGGCTCGGGATGAGCGACCACTCCTGGGTCCACATCCAGATCGTGCTCAACATCGGCCTGCGGCTCGCCCGGCTCCTGTTCCGCCGCGGCGTCGTCCCGAGCGTCGTCGCCGACTTCGGGATGACCGAGCGCGACGCCGAGGTCGTGATCGCCGCCGGCTGCCTCATGCACTGCGTCGGCATGTCGATCCACCGCCGGGACCACGAGCGCTACAGCCTGTTCCTCACCGCCGACAAGCTCGGACAGCTGCTCGCCGAGGTCTACGAGGAGCCCGAGCGTTCGATCGTCGTCGCCGAGTCGCTGCACGCGATCATCGGCCACCGCTCCGACGGCGCGCCGTTCACCGTCGAGGCGGGGATCGTGCGCGTCGCCGACGCACTCGACATGGCCCGCGGCCGCTCCCGCATCCCGTTCGAGGCCGGCCAGCACAACATCCACTCGATCTCCGCCTACGCGATCGAGGAGGTCCAGATCGTTCCCGGCGAGGACCGCCCGGTCCGCGTCGAGATCGCGATGTCGAACAGCGCCGGCATCTTCCAGGTCGACGAGCTGCTCGCCGAGAAGCTCCGCGGCTCCGGCCTGGAGGACCACATCGAGGTGATCGCCCGGATCGAGGCGGAGACCGAGCCCCGTCTCCTCGAGGTCTTCAAGATCTGATCGGGATCCGCCGGGCGGCATCTCGCCGCGCCTGGCGGCGTCACTCCTCGGTCACGGCCCGGAGGCCGCTCCCTCGTCCCTCCTGGCCAGCCCCGCCGAGCGCCTCGCCCGACGAACCCCGATATCGGTTACCAGCCGCCGCGCCACTCGGGCGAGGTGGCGCGGGCCTTCTCGGCGTCGTAGCGCGCGTGCTTGCGCTTGTCCAGGTACCACTGGATCGTCGAGAAGATGATGATGATCACCGGGAAGAACGCGATGCAGATGAACATCATGTTCGTCACGACGGGATCGGTCGTCTCGCCGTACCAGCCCTGGCCGCCGTTGTCGCGCACGCCCGCGAAGGCGCTCGGCGCATAGGCGAGCGCGACGACCGCGATCGTCGTCAGGGCGGCGAGAAATCGGGTCCGGCGCATCGCCGCACACAGTACCTGATCGTCCGGCGCCCGCGGGTCAGCCGCCGGACATCTCGCGTGGGCCCGCCTACCATCGACGCAGCACCATGGCCGTCGTCATCGCATCCGATCTCGCCAAGGACATCGCCGGCGAGCCGCTCCTGCGGGGCGTCTCGTTCAAGCTCGAGCGCCGCGACCGGATGACGCTGTCCGGGCGCAACGGCGCGGGCAAGACGACGCTGCTGCGGATGCTCGCCGGGGAGGCGTCCGTCGACGGCGGCGAGCTCGTGTTCGCCAAGGGAGTCAAGGTCGCGCTCCACGACCAGCGCCCGCCGCGCGAGCGCTCGATCACGCTCCGCGACTACATCCTGTCGGGCGCCGCCGAGCTGGTCGCGCTCGAGCGGGAGCTCGCGACGCTCGAGCAGCGGATGGCCGAGGGCGACCATGCGGACGCGACGTTCACCCGCTACGCGGAGGCCCAGGCGCGCCTGGAGACCGCCGGCGGCTACGACTGGCGCGACCGCGCGCTCGACACCCTCCGGGGCCTCGGCTTCCGCGAGCGCGCCGACCTCGACCGCCCGCTGTCGACGTTCTCCGGCGGTGAGCTCACGCGCGCGTCGCTCGGTCGCGCCCTTGCCGGCCGCCCCGACCTGCTGCTGCTCGACGAGCCGACGAACCATCTCGACATCGAGTCGCTCGAATGGCTCGAGGCTCACCTGATCGCGCTCGACGCCGCCGTCGTGCTCGTCGCCCACGACCGCTGGTTCCTCGAGTCGGTCGGCACCTCGGTGCTCGAGCTCGAGGGGGCACCGCGCCCGAAGGGCGTGGTCCGGAGCCGCTTCTTCGCCGGCACCTGGCACGCGTGGCGCAAGGAGAAGGCCGCGCGCGAGCTCGCGCTCGGGCGCGCGATCGAGCGCCAGCAGGCCGAGATCGAGCGGCTCGAGCGCTTTGTCACCCGCTTTCGCGCCGGGACGCGCGCGCGCCAGGCGCAGGCGCGCCAGAAGCGCCTCGACAAGATGGAGCGAATCGCCCGCGACCCGAAGGACGGGGCGGGGCTCCAGTTCGCGTTCAAGGCGCCCGCGCGCAGCGGCCGGGTCGTGCTCGAGCTCGAGGACGCGACGCTGACCGCGGGAGACAAGCTGCTCCTCGACGACGTCGAGATGTGGCTCGAGCGCGGCGAGCACGTGTCGCTCGTCGGCATGAACGGCACCGGCAAGACGACGCTCATCGAGACGCTCGCCGGCCGGCGCGAGCTTGAGACGGGCAAGCTCCGGGTCGGCCACAACGTGCAGATCGGCTACCTCTCCCAGCACGCCGAGGAGCTGAACGCCGGCGGCGCGCGCACCGTGCTCGAGGCCGCGCAGCGGCTCACGGGCCTGAAGCCGGGGGAGACCCGCGCGCTGCTCGGGCGCTTCCTGTTCAGCGGCGAGGACGCGGAGAAGCCGCTCGACGGGCTCTCCGGCGGCGAGCGCCGGCGCCTGTCGCTTGCGGTGCTCGTCCACTCGGGCGCGAACTTCCTGATCCTCGACGAGCCGACGAACCACCTCGACCTCGAGAGCCGGGAGGCGCTCGAGGCGGCGCTGTCCGCGTTCCCGGGCTCGCTGCTGCTCGTCTCCCACGACCGCGCGCTGCTCGACGCCGTCGGCTCGCGCACGATCGAGCTGCACGATCGCGAGCTGCACTCCTATGTCGGCGGCTGGCCGGAGTACCTGCGAGTACGTGCGGAGCGGGCCGCCAAGCCGCCGGCGCCGAAGCGGCAGCCCACTGCCGCCAAAGCCGCCAAAGCCAAGCCGGGTCCGAAGCCGAAGCCGCCCGCCGCGCAGGCTCGCGGCGGCGTGAGCGCGAAGCGGCTCGAGGAGCAGATCGAGTCCGCGGAGGCCGCGCTCGCGGCGGTCGAGGACGAGCTCGCCGACCCCGCCGCCTGGGCGACGCCCGAGGCGAGCGCCCGCTCGACCGCGCGCCACGAGGAGGCCAAGCAGCGGGTCGCCGAGCTCTACGAGCGCTACGAGGCGGTCGCCGGATAGACCGCCCGCCGCGGCGACGGGCGGGCGGGTACCGTATCGGTATGGCCCTCAAGGACGTGCGCAACATCGCGATCGTGCTCGCGATCGCCGCGATCGTCGACATCGTCCCCGGCGGGGGCACCGCGGCGCGCGTCGTCATCACCGCGGTCACGCTCATCTTCCTGGCGGCGCTCGCCTGGGTCGCGTCGGTCTCCTACCGCGAGCACCGCAACACGCTCTACCTGCTCGGCGATCGGCGCCGCGCGCTGCTCTACATCGCGATCGGCGTGATCGCGGTGACGCTCACCGCCACGAGCCGGCTCTGGCAGTCCCCGCTCGGCTCGGTCGCCTGGCTCGTGCTCATCGCCGCCGCGATCTACGCCGGCATCTGGGTGCTGCTGTCGGCGCGCCGCTACTGAACCATTCGCGCCGCTGTTCGCATGGCGCGGGGGTTCGGAACCGGAGCGCTACGCCCGCAGCGACGCCTCATCCCGCTCGATCCCCACGACGCCCGCGATCCGGGAACGGCGGCGTGCCACACCTATCCTGAGGCGGCGATGGCCGTCTATTCCGCCGACCGGCGTCGCGAGCTTCCCGACGAGCCCGGCGTCTACCTGTTCCGCGACGCGAAGGGCAAGGTCATCTACGTCGGCAAGGCGAAGTCGCTCCGCAAGCGCGTGGCCTCTCATTTCTCCAATCCGAGCACGCGGGCGGGTCGGGAGATCCTGCAGATGATCGACCAGATCGAGGCGCTCGTCGTCCACACGGAATCGGAGGCGCTGCTCGTCGAGCAGAACTTCATCAAGCAGTACCGGCCGCGCCTCAACATCCGGCTGCGGGACGACAAGTCCTACCCGTACATCGCGATCTCACTCGACGAGGAGTTCCCGCGCGTCTACTTCACGCGCGAGCGCCACCGCCGCGACCGGGCGTACTTCGGCCCCTACTCGAACGCAAAGCGCGTGCGGGCGACGCTCGAGGTGCTCGGCAAGGTGTTCATGTTCCGCTCCTGCGACGGCCCCACGCCGGGCCGGCGCAGCGGCTCGCCGTGCCTGGACTACTACATCAAGCGCTGCGAGGCGCCGTGCGTCGGCTACGTCGACAGCGCGGGGTACCGCAGGGCGATCGACGGCGTCATCGCGTTCCTGTCCGGCCGCTATAAGGAGATCGAGCAGCGCCTCGAGTACGAGATGCGCCTCGCCGCTGCCGAGCAGCGCTTCGAGGACGCGGCGCGGGAGCGCAACCGCCTACGCGCGATCCGCTCGCTGCTCGAGCGCCAGCGGGTCGCCCACGAGGGCGCGGGCTCGTTCGACGCGATCGCGGTCGCCGAGGGCGACGGCGAGGCGAACGCCCAGGTCTTCCAGGTCCGCGACGGCGTGCTCTCCGACCGCCAGAGCTTCTACCTCGACAACGCGACCGACAGTTCGATCGCCGAGATCGCGGAGGCGTTCATCCTGCAGTACTACGCGAGCGCGATGTCGGTGCCGCCGATGATCGTCGTCCAGCGCGAGCTCACCGAGCTGCAGCCGCTGCAGGAGGCGCTCGCCGCGCGGCGCGACGGGCGTGTCGAGGTGCGCGCCGCCGAGCGCGGCGACAAGCGGAGGATCCTCGAGCTGGCCGAGCGCAACGCGCGCCTGGCGATCGATCAGGAGAAGCTCCGCTCCGAGCGCCGCCGCCAGCAGCGGGTGGAGGCGCTCGACGGGCTGCAGCAGGCGCTCGGCCTCGACGTGATCCCGCTGCGGATCGAGTGCTTCGACATCTCGACGCTGATGGGGACGAACACCGTCGCCTCGATGGTCGTGTTCGAGGGCGGCGCGCCGAAGAAGTCCGACTACCGGCGCTTCCGGGTGCGCACCGTCGGTGACGGCTCCGACGACGACTATGGGCCCGACGACTTCGCCGCGATGGAGGAAATCCTCGGCCGCCGCGTCGCCCAGTGGGAGCGCCACCGCGATCTCTCGCCGCACGACAAGGACTACGACCCAAGCTTCGCCGCGCTGCCGAACGTGATCGTGATCGACGGCGGCAAGGGCCAGCTCGCGGCCGGGATGCGGGCGCTCGAGGCGTTCAGCGAGCGGGGCGTGGCGGTCGTCTCGCTCGCCAAGCGGATCGAGGAGGTGTTCTTCCCCGGGCGCTCCGAGCCGCTCGTGCTCGCCCACGACACGCCCGAGCTGCAGCTCCTGCAGCGCGTCCGCGACGAGGCCCACCGTTTCGCGATCACCCACCACCGGATCCGCCGCGACCGGGCGATGACCGCCTCCGTGCTCGACGAGCTGCCGGGCGTCGGACCGGCCCGCAAGCGAGCGCTGCTCGCGCACTTCGGATCGCCGGACGCGATCCTCGCCGCCTCGCGCGAGGAGCTTGAGGCGGTGCCAGGCGTCCCCGGGAAGCTCGCGCGCGAGATGTACCGCGAGCTGCACAAGTCCGGCGTCTGAGCGAGGGGTCGTCCGCGCGCGGCGCCCGCCCGCGTCCGGCGCGACCCTAAGCTGTAGCCCGAATGGAGACCGCGACCGCGCTCACCGACCTCGTCGTCATCACCGGGTTCTCGGGGGCGGGGAAGTCGACCGCGATGGCGGTGTTCGAGGACGAGGGCTACTTCTGCGTCGACAACCTGCCCTCGGAGATGATCAGCTCGCTCGTCGACCTGTTCATGCATTCGGGCTCGCGGGTCGAGCGGGCGGCGGTCGTCTCCGACGCCCGCGGCGGGAGCTACTTCGACGGGCTGGCGGCGATGCTCGACGGGCTGCGGGACAGCGGGGTGCGCTACCGGATCCTGTTCCTGGAGGCGGACGAGCCGACGCTCATCGCGCGCTACAAGGAGACCCGGCGGCGCCATCCGCTCGCCCCGCACGGCTCGGTCGCCGAGGGGATCGCGCGCGAGCGTGAGCTGCTCGCCCCGCTGCGCGCCCGCGCCGACGTCATGCTCGACACCGGGGCGATGTCCGCGGCGACGCTCCGCCGGCGGATCGCCGAGGACCTCCTGCCGAGCAAGACGCCCGGCCATCTCGCGGTCACCTTCCAGAGCGTCGGCTTCAAGTACGGGGCGAGCCGCGACGCCGACCTGCTGTTCGACGTGCGCTTTCTGCCCAACCCGCACTACGAGTCCGCGCTGCGGCCGCTCACCGGGCGTGACCCGGAGGTCGTCGCCTACGTCGACCGCGACGGCGCGCTCACCCGCTTCTACGAGCGGCTGCTGCCGCTCATGGACTACCTGCTGCCGCAGTACCTCGCCGAGGGGAAGGCGCACCTGCTCGTCGTCATCGCCTGCACGGGCGGCCGCCACCGGTCGGTGGCGATCGCCGAGCACCTGGCCGCGCGCTACCGGGACGAGGACGCGTACCTCGTCGAGGTCTCCCACCGCGACATCGCGCGACCGGCGTGATCGACCACATCGGCTTCGAGGTCTCAGACCTCCTCCGCACGACCCGGTTCTACGACCCGCTGTTCCACGCGCTCGGGGCGCGGCGCATGCACGAGTCCGAGCATGCAGTCGCCTACGGCATCAACGCGCCGACGGTGTGGTTCGTCGTGCGCGGCGTCGGTCCGGGACCGGCCTACGGGCACGTCGCGCTGCGGGCGAGCGGGAAGGCCGCCGTCGATGCCGCCCACGCCGCCGGTCTTGCGCACGGCGGCAGCGATCGCGGCGCCCCGGGGCAGCGGCCGCAGTACGGGCGGCGCTACTACGCGGCCTATCTCGCCGACCCCGACGGGCTGCGCGTCGAGATCGTCTCCCGGCGCTGACAGCGAGCGGGGAAGGGTATTCGGCCTCAGGTCGACGCACGCTCCCCGCGTGGCGTGCTGCATGGGTGCATACGTTTTCACGCATACGTTTGCGCAGGCCGCGAGCGGGGTACCTGCGGGTGCGATGGCCGGGTCGGGAGCCCGGCCGCGACGAAGGAGCGAGGCGATGTCAGGCAGGTTCTTGCGCGTGATCGCGACCGTGTGCACCGCGATCTGCGTCCTCTGCTGTGCGACCGGGGCCGCTTCGGCGGCGACCGGAACCGGGTCGATGACGACCGGAACCGGGTCGACGACGACCGGGGCCGCTTCGGCGGCGACCGGTCCACCGGCGCTCACCGGCCACTGGACGTTCGACGAGGGCTCGGGATCGATGGCCGCGAACAGCGTGTCCGGCGGCGAGCCGCTCGCCCTCCAGAACGGCGCCGGCTGGGGGCCCGGCACGGTCGGCCCGTACGCGCTCTCGCTCAACGGCGCAGGCGAGCAGTACGCGCAGACGGCCGACCCGGTGATCGACACCGCCCACAGCTTCACCGTCTCCGCGTGGGTGTACCTCGACAACACGAACGGCTACCAGACGTTCGTCAGCCAGGACGGGGTGCCGGAGGCCGACCGCACCGGCTCGGACATCAGCGGCTTCTTCCTGCAGCTGCGCGCCGACACCCATCAGTTCGCGTTCACGCTGCCGAACTACGAGTCGACGGCGGCGGGGGCGGTGATCGCCACCGACGCGAAGGTGATACCGCAGCCCGACGAGTGGTACCTGCTCACCGGCGTCTACAACGCGGGTGCGCGGACCGCCTCGCTGTACGTGAACGGGACGCTCGCCCAGACCGTCAAGCGGGTGCCGCGCTGGGCGGCGACCGGACCGCTCGCGGTCGGACGCTCCCTCTACCACGCCGACACCGACTTCGTCTCCGGCCGAATCGACGACGTGCGCACGTACCGGGGCGCGCTGAGCGGCGCGCAGATCGCGGCGCTCGCCGGGCCGGGGCAGCTCGCCGTCGACGCGACCCAGAAGGGGCCGCAGACGAACCCGACGCAGTTCGGCGAGTTCCTCGAGGACATCAACTACTCGACCGACGGCGGCCTGTACGCCGAGCTGATCCGCAACCGCGACCTCAAGGAGAGCTCCAGCCAGCCGACCGGCTACTCGGTCGTCGGCTCGAGCGGGGCGACGATCGCGCTCACCGAGAGCGACCCGCTCACGAAGGCGAACCCGGTGAGCCTCAAGCTGAGCGTCCCCGCGGGTGCGAGCCAGGGGCGGGCCGGCGTCGCCAACTCCGGCTGGTGGGGGATCCCCGTCCGTCCCTCGACGACGTATCACGTCTCGCTGTACGTGCGCGGGAGCGGCCCCGCGACCTCGGCGCCGCTCACCGTCGACCTCGAGAGCGACTCCGGGCGCGTGTGGGCGTCGGCGACGCTGCCGGCGCCGAGCGGCTCCTGGACGAAGGAGACGGCGACGCTGACGACCGCCTCCGGCATCCCGAGCACGCTCACGAACCGCTTCGTGGTGAGCGCACGGGCACGCGCGGCGGCCGGCGGCACCGACTGGTTTACGTTCATGTCGCTGTTCCCGCCGACCTACGACGACCAGGCGAACGGCTTCCGGATCGACCTCATGCAGAAGCTGGCGGCGCTCCACCCCGGCTACCTGCGGATCCCGGGCGGCAACTACCTGGAGGGCGACACGATCGCCACCCGCTTCGACTGGCAGACGACGATCGGCCCGCTCACCCGGCGGCCCGGCCACTTCAACAGCGCCTGGGGCTACTGGTCCCAGGACGGGATGGGCCTGCTCGAGTTCCTCGAGCTCGCGCAGGAGCTCCACGCCCAGCCGGTGCTCGCGGTGTGGGCGGGGTACACGCTCGACGGCACGGTCGTCCCGCAGGACCAGCTCGCGCCGTACGTGAAGTCCGCGGTCGACGAGCTGCAGTACGCGAACGGCCCGACGACGAGCTACTGGGGCCACCAGCGCGCGCTCGACGGCCACCCGGCGCCGTTCAACGTGCAGATGGTGGAGATCGGCAACGAGGACTTTTTCGACACGAGCGGCAGCTACAACGCGTACCGCTATCCGATGTTCTACGACGCGCTCCATGCCGCCGACCCGTCGCTGAAGTTGATCGCGACCGAGCCGGTGACGAGCGCCCCCGCCTACGCGGTCGACGACCACTACTACAACAGCGATCCGGCGTACTTCGCCTCCAACGCCCACCTGTTCGACTCGATGAGCCGCAGTGGGCCGCGGATCATCGTCGGCGAGTACGCGACGACGAACGGCAGCCCGACGGGCACGCTCGCCGACGCGCTCGGGGAGTCGGCGTTCCTCACCGGCACCGTGCGCAACGCCGACCTCGTGCTCGGCGCCTCCTACGCGCCGCTGCTCGTCAACGTCAATGCGCCGAGCTGGCCGACGAACCTGATCGGCTACAACGCGCTGAACAGCTACGGCTCACCGTCGTACTACGCCCAGCAGATGCTCTCCGACAACCTCGGCCGGCAGGTGATCGGCACCCAGGTGACGGGCGGGACGGGGACGCTCTTCCAGGTCGCGACCGAGAGCCCCGGGCACACGTATCTGACGGTCGTCAACGACGGCTCCGCGCCGGCGACGACGCAGGTCTCGCTCGCCGGGCTCGGCGCGGGCGCGCGCGGCGGCACCGCGACGGAGCTCTCGGGCACGCCCGGCGAGCACAACTCGCTCGGCGACCCCGAGCGGGTCGCGCCGCACACGAGCCCGCTGTCCGGCTCGCTCGGCACGCGGTTCAGCTACACGTTCCCGGCGAACTCGCTCACGGTGCTCGACCTCGCCACCTCCTCCGCGGGCGGGTAGTGAGGTTGTCCGGACACGCAGCATGTGTGAGACGCGATACCCGGCCGTCGCCGGTCGCGGGTCGCCGCGCCGGCTCCGAGGTCCCGCGACGCGTGAGCTAACGTGTCGCGGGGTCGGGGTCCGCTCTGCGCGTCCCCGCCCGGCCTCGAGAACACCGGCGGGAACAGAAAGCGAGCGTGCATGGCGGTACGGGTGGCAATCAACGGCTTCGGCCGGATCGGCAGGAACGTGTTCCGGGCGGCGCACGAGAGCGGCGCCGACATCGAGTGGCTGGCGGTGAACGACATCGTCGACCCGAAGACGATCGCCCACCTGCTCAAGTACGACTCGACGTACGGGCCGTTCCCCGGCGAGCTGAGCGCCACGGACGCCGGCATCGTCGTCGACGGCCGTGAGATCCGCGTGCTCGCCGAGACCGACCCCGCGCAGCTCCCGTGGTCGGAGCTCGGCGCCGAGGTCGTGATCGAGTCGACCGGCCGCTTCACCGATCGCGAGAACGCCGCCAAGCACCTCGACGCGGGCGCGGACAAGGTCGTCATCTCGGCGCCCGCGAGCGGGCCGGACGCGACGGTCGTGCTCGGCGTCAACTTCGACGAGGTCTACGACCGCGATGCCCACCGGGTGATCTCCAACGCCTCGTGCACGACGAACTGCCTGGCGCCGGTGGCCAAGGTGCTGCAGGACACGGTCGGGATCCGGCACGGGCTGATGACGACGATCCACGCCTACACCGCCGACCAGCGCCTGCAGGACATGCCCCACCGCGACCTGCGCCGCGCGCGGGCCGCGGCGGTCAACCTGATCCCGGCCTCGACCGGCGCCGCCAAGGCGATCGGGCTCGTCATCCCCGAGCTGAACGGCAAGCTCCACGGGTTCGCCGTGCGGGCGCCCGTGCCGACCGGATCGGTCGTCGACCTCACGATCGAGGCCGGCCGCGAGACGACGGTCGAGGAGATCAACGGCGCGCTCAAGGCGGCCGCGGAGTCCGGGCCGCTCGAGGGCCTCATGCTCTACACCGAGGACCCGATCGTCTCCTCGGACATCGTGAAGAACCCCGCCTCCTCGATCGTCGACTCGGCGCTCACCTCGGTGATGGACGGCACGATGGTGAAGGTCGTCGCCTGGTACGACAACGAATGGGGCTATTCCAACCGCGTCGCGGACCTCGTCCAGAAGCTCTAGTGGCCGTGGCCGCCGGCGGACACACCGACCAGCCAGGTCGCGGGTGAGGACGCTCGCGGACCTCGGCGACCTGCGGGGACGGCGCGTGCTCGTGCGGGTCGACTTCAACGTGCCGCTCGATCGGACGGGCGACGCGGTGACGGTCGCCGACGACACGCGCATCCGCGCGGCGATCCCGACGCTCCGGGCGCTGCTGCAGCGCGGCGCGGCGCTCATCCTCGTCTCGCATCTCGGCCGTCCGAAGGACCGGGACCCGGGGCTGTCGCTCGCGCCCGTCGCCGCGCACCTCTCGGACCTGCTCGAGGCGAGCGTGACGCTCGCGCCCGGCGCGAGCGGCCCGGAGGTCCGGCAGATGGCCGAGGCGCTGCGCGAGGGTGACGTGCTGCTGCTCGAGAACATTCGCTACGAGCCCGGAGAGACGAAGAACGACCCTGAGCTCTCGGCGGCGCTCGCCGGGCTCGCCGAGGTGTACGTCAACGACGCCTTCGGCGCCGCGCACCGCGCTCACGCCTCGACAGAGGGAGCGGCGCGGCTGATCGAGAACCGGGCCGCGGGGCTGCTGCTCGAGCGCGAGGTGACGGTGCTCGGCGAGCTGCTCGGCTCTCCGGCGCGGCCGCTCGTCGCGGTGCTCGGCGGAGCGAAGGTGTCGGACAAGCTCGGCGTGATCGAGGCGTTCCTGGAGCGCGCCGACATGATCCTGATCGGCGGGGCGATGTGTTTTCCGTTCCTGCGGGCGAAGGGCCACGCGGTCGGCGACTCGCTGTGCGCCGAGGAGGACGTCGAGCTCGCGCGGCGGCTGCTCGACGACGAGATGTCCGCGCAGGCGACGCTTCAGCTCCCCGCCGACCTCGTGATCACCGACCGGTTCGCGGCTGACGCGGAGGCGCGCGAGCTTGACGGGATCGAAGTCCCGGAGGGCATGATGGGACTCGACATCGGGCGCCGGACGGCCGAGGCGTACGCGGAGGAGATCGCCCGCGCGGGCACCGTCTTCTGGAACGGCCCGATGGGCGCATTCGAGCTTCCGCCGTTCGCGGCCGGGACGCGCGCTGTCGCGCAGGCGGTCGCGGCGGCGCCCGGGGTGACCGTCGTCGGCGGCGGAGACTCCGCCGCGGCGCTCGTCCAGTTCGGCCTCGCGGACCGGGTCACGCACCTGTCGACCGGCGGCGGCGCCGCGCTCGAGCTGATCGAGGGGCGGGAGCTCCCCGGGGTGGTCGCGCTCGCATGACCGCCGCGACGTCCGCCGGCCGGAGTCGGGTGCCCGTGATCGCCGGCAACTGGAAGATGCACAAGACGATCGCCGAGGCCGAGGCGTTCATCGGCGCTCTGTTGCCGCGCGTCGCGACCGTGAGCGGCGTCGAGATCTCGATCTGCCCGCCATACACGGCGCTCGCGGCGATGGTCGACTCGACGCGCGGCTCGCAGGTCGCGGTCTGGGCGCAGAACATGCACCAGGAGGACGCCGGCGCGCACACCGGCGAGATCTCGCCGCCGATGCTGGTCGAGCTCGACGTGAGCGGCGTCATCCTCGGCCACTCCGAGCGCCGCGAGCAGTGCGGGGAGACCGACCGCGCGCTCGCGCTCAAGGTGCCCGCGGGGCTCGCCGCGGGGCTTCAGGTCGTGCTCTGCGTCGGCGAGACCGAGGAGGAGCGCGAGGCCGGGGACACCGAGCGCAAGCTCCGCCACCAGGTGCAGGAGGGGCTCGCGCGCGTCGAGGAGCAGCGGCTCGGCGAGGTCATCATCGCCTACGAGCCGATCTGGGCGATCGGGACCGGCAAGGTCGCGACCGCCGAGCAGGCGCAGGAGGCGATCGCGTTCGTGCGGGCGCTCGTCGCCGGACGCGACCGCGCACAGGCGGAGCGCACGCGGATCCTGTACGGCGGCTCGGTGAAGCCCGAGAACGCCGCCGAGCTGCTCGCCTGCCCGGACATCGACGGTGCGCTCGTCGGCGGCGCCTCGCTCGACCCCGAGGCGTTCGCCGCGATCATCGAGGCCGCCGCGTCGTGAACCGGAACGGAGCCGCCCGGTGAGCGATCCGCCGGCGGGGCCGGGCGGCCTTCCGGTGCCGCGGGCCGCGCTCGTCGTGCTCGACGGCTGGGGGCTCGCTCCTGCGGGACCTGGCAACGCGGTGTCGCTCGCCGACACGCCCGTGTTCGACGCGCTGTGGGCGCGCTATCCGACGACGACGCTCACCGCGTGCGGGCGCGCGGTCGGCCTGCCCGAGGGCCAGATGGGCAACTCCGAGGTCGGTCATCTCAACCTCGGCGCGGGCGCGGTCGTCATGCAGGACCTCACCCGCATCGACGCGGCCGCGCAGGACGGCTCGCTCGCCGCGAACGGCGTGCTGCGCGAGGCGTTCTCGGCGGCGGCGGGCGCGGGGCGGGTGCACGTCATCGGCCTCGTCTCCGACGGCGGCGTGCACTCGAGCCTGGAGCACCTGCGCGCGCTCATCGCGATGGGGGCCGAGCTCGGCGTCGCCGATCTCGTCGTGCACGCGTTCACCGACGGCCGCGACACGTCGCCGACGGCGGGCGCCGGGTACCTCGAGCGGGTCCAGGAGTGGCTGGACGCGGCGGGCGTCGGCCGGATCGGCTCGGTCATCGGGCGCTACTACGCGATGGACCGCGACCGGCGCTGGGAGCGGGTCGAGCAGGCGTGGCGGCTGCTCGTGCTCGGCGAGGCGGCTCACGCTGCGATGTCGGGCGCGGCCGCCTGCCGCGACGCCTATGCGCGCGAGGAGACCGACGAGTTCATCACCGCGACACGGGTGGGAGAGGACGATTCGAGGATCCGGGCCGGCGACTCCGTGATCGGGCTCAACTTCAGGCCCGACCGGATGCGCGAGATCACGCTCGCGCTCTGCGATCCCGCGTTCGACGGCTTCGACCGCGGCGACGCGCCGCTCGTCGAGCGCTACACGACGATGACCGAGTACGACGAGGACTGGTCGTATCCGGTCGCGTTCCCGCCCGAGCGCCCGGCGACGACGATCGGCGCGGTCGTCGCCGCCGCCGGCGGCCGGCAGCTGCACGTCGCGGAGACCGAGAAGTACCCGCACGTCACGTACTTCTTCAACGGCGGCGAGGAGACGGCCTACGAGGGCGAGGAGCGCTCGCTCGTCGACTCGCCCCGCGACGTCCCCACCTACGACCACAAGCCCGAGATGTCCGCGCCCGAGGCGGCGCGGGTGTTCGTCTCGGCCTGGCGCGACGGCGACTTCCGCTTCGGGATCATCAACTTCGCCAACGCCGATATGGTCGGGCACACGGGCGTCATCCCCGCCGCGGTGACCGCGGTGGAGACCGTCGATCGCTGCCTCGGCGAGGTGGTCGAGGCAGTCGTGGCGAGCGGCGGCGCGCTCCTCATCACCGCCGACCACGGCAACGCCGACCACATGCTCGAGGACGACGGCTCGCCGAACACGGCCCACTCGTTGAACCCCGTTCCGGTGATCGTCACCGTCGACGGGCTGTCGCTGCGCCCCGGCGGGGTGCTCGCCGACGTCGCGCCGACGCTCCTTGAGATGCTCGGGATGCAGCCGCCGGCCGAGATGACCGGCCGATCGCTGATCGCCTGAGCGCGCCCGGCGGGTCGCACGCCGAAACACCCGCCCGCCACCGCCCGCGCGCTGCCCGCCGCGCGCCGCCCGCCCGCGCGCCTGTCTCCGCACGGGGCGTCTTCGCCCGGCTACGTCGCAGGTCCGGCGCCCGGCGCGGTGTCTGCGACAGATTCGGATGGGCGAGGCCCACCCGACGGACGAGAGCCCCGCGGGCGCTTCTGAGCGGATCTGGGGGCGGCGGATCGGCATCCGCAGACTTGACACGGCTACACTGAGATTTCATAATGCTTCATGCATCACCAACCCGAATTTCGAAGGGGATCCAGATGGCACTCATTCGCTGGGAGCCGGTCCCGATGAACCGGCTCTTCACCTCGCTGTTCGACACTCCGACCGGCCTTGCGGCGCCCGCGCGACGGTTCGCCCCGCCGACCGACATCGTCGAGAGCGATACGCACTACATCGTGCGCGCCGACCTGCCCGGCGTCTCCGAGGACGACCTGAGCGTCACGCTCGACGACGACGTGCTCACGATCACCGGCGAGCGGCGCGCGCAGTCCGAGCGGCGCGAGGGCGGCTACGTCCGCTACGAGCGCGCGAGCGGTCGCTTCAGCCGCTCGGTGCGCCTGCCCGAGGGCGTCGACGCGGACGCGATCACGGCGCGTATCGATCGCGGCGTGCTCGAGGTGACCGTTCCGAAGCCCGAGCGCGTGACGCCGCGCACGATCGCGATCACGACCGGCTCCGCGCCGCAGGCGATCGACACCGCCGAGCCCTCGCCGGCCGGCGAGCGCGACGCCCCGATGTCGGAGACCGCCGAGCCCATCGCCGCATAAGCCCGCGCCGCAGCATTCTCAGCGCCCGGGCCGGCCACCGGGGCCGGCCCGGGCACGCGTGGTGCGAGCCGCCTAAGCTCGGGCCGCGATGTTCGAGATCCGCACCCGCGACGCCCGCAGTCGCGCCCGCACCGGCGTCCTGCGCCTCGCGCACGGCACGGTGCGAACGCCGGCGTTCGTGCCGCTCGCGACCCGGGGGGCGGTGAAGACGCTCGAGCCGCGCGACGTCGAGGCGCTCGGTTTCGAGATGGTGCTCGGGAACACGTTCCACCTGCTGCTCTCGCCGGGACCCGAGCGGGTTGCCGCGTTCG
>DATGKS010000023.1:0-5472 GCA_035294545.1 Solirubrobacteraceae bacterium
CCGCCCCGACACCGCCGCCACCGGCGTCACACACGACCGGATCTCCTTCCCATCAAGCAACACCGAACACGCCCCACACTGCGCAAGCCCACACCCAAACCGCGGCCCATGCAGATGCAACTCGTTATGCAACACATACAGAAGCGGCGTATCCAGGCTCGCGGTCACACCATGCACGAGACCGTTCACCTTGATCCGCAAGGTGCTCGCCATTCGATTCCTCCAATCCCGGTTCGTCGTACCCCACAGTGCACTGGACGCCCGTGCCGGCACGAGCCCGGCCACGGCCGCGCCAGGCATGGTAGGGGCGACCGCGGCGGGCCGCAATACTCACGGACTGACTAGACCCCGTCCCGCTTGGCGGCCTCGTCGGGCGTGCCGGGAATCAGGTACGGCACCGGCGTCATCTTCGTGATCTTGAACTGCCAGGGCGAGCCGCCGAACAGGTAACCCGCCTGCTTCCTGGTCGGCACGGCGGTGAACGTGATCGAGACCATCCCCCCGTCGCCGGTGCAGAGGCAGGTCGGGGGGTCGACGCTGCCCTTGCAGGTGATCTTCCCCGCGCCCACGGTCGACAGGGTGCAGCTCGCACCCTTCACGCTCGTCAGCTTCGTCACCTTCCACCCGGGCGACGGCACCCAGGTGAAGCCGTTCAGGTAGCCGATGCCGCTCGTGTTCAGCACCTGGAGCTCGTACGCGTTCGGGAGGTAGCGGAACATCACGTTCGTGTCGGCCCCGGAGACGTGGAAGAGGTGGAGGACGCCCTTCGCGTCGTGGGCGAACACCACCCGCCGGTTGGCCACGTTCCAGTTCCATCCGAACGCCTTGTCGCCGCCGGTGAGCTTGCAGCCGCGGCCGTTCGCGTACGGGCGGCCGGCGGCGACCTTGCCGACGACGCAGCCGCCGCCCCCCTTCGACTGGCAGCCGCCCGCGTACGCGAGGCCGTGCGCGTCGGGGTAGGCCGAGCAGTAGTAGCCGGGCGGGCCGTCGAGGACGGTGACGTTGCCGTTCCACCGGATCGGGATGCGCCGGTGGTAGAGCTTGCGGATCCAGGCGGAGGCCTTGGCGCAGCTGTAGTGGATCGCGAAGACCTCGTAGAGGTTGCTGCGGATGTTCGCGACCACGGGCGGCAGCCCGCGCACCGGCGGCCCGAGCGGGTAGACCCACTCCGGCCCCTTGATCGGCGCGCACTCGGGCGCGAGCAGCGGGTGCCCGGCGAGGCGGGCGAGCGGCTG
This sequence comes from Solirubrobacteraceae bacterium, assembly GCA_035294545.1. Lineage (GTDB taxonomy): Bacteria > Actinomycetota > Thermoleophilia > Solirubrobacterales > Solirubrobacteraceae > Palsa-465. Next base: position 1,236 of record DATGKS010000023.1, read on the forward strand.
CGAGGTGGTCGCGACCGGCACCGCCGTCGAGGGCGACGAGCCGCCGGAGAGGAGCGCGAAGCCGACGCCACCGGCGGCGGCGAGCGCGAGCGCGCCCGCGGCGAGGAGCACGCGCCGCCGGGAAGCGAACGGCCGGCGCCGCGCCCGGCGGTCCTTCCTCTGCGCGCGAGCCATCCCGGGGGGCGAGTATATCGGCCTCCCCGCGCGCGGCCCGGCGGCGGGCCCGGGCCCTCGCGCCGCGGGCCCCGGCGTGCGATAGTGCGGCGTCGTGATCCGGGCGCGGCTGGCTTGCGCGATCCTCTGCTCGGCCGCCGCCTGCCTCGCCGCGGCCGCCTGGGCCGGCGCGGCCGGCGATCCCTACGCCGACGCGGCCGACGCGCGCATCCCCTGCCCGGCCGCGCCGCCTGGCTGGTTCAACCCGCCGGCGGGCCAGGGCGGCCGGAGCGACCTGACCCCGGACACCGCGCTCGAGAACGGGGCCTTCACGCAGCTCTTCGGCGCCCCGATCGTCCAGGTGAGCTGCACCTACGCGACCGCGGACGGGAAGAGCATCGCCGTGCAGGTGCGCTACGCCCTGCCGATCGACCTCAACCCCTGGAACGACTTCGACGTCGGCTGCAGCTCGACCCACCGGCCGCCCGCGGCGAGCCTCGCCCCGCAGGCGTGGAACGACAGGGACCGGGTCTACCGCGTGATCGGCGCCAGGACCTGGAGCCTCGCGACCTTCGACGACGACCTCGCGCAGCTCTCCCGCGCGGACGTGCCGCGGTTCGAGGCGATCGCGGACACGATGCTGCACGACGCGCAGCCGCTCGCGCACGGCTGCTCGCTCGCGGGCAACGGCAAGCCGGTCGCGCTCTCGGCGATGTGGGTGTTCAGCTTCACCGCGACCACCTCCCACGGCGGTCTCGTCTCGAGCGCCAAGACGACCGGCTCCTTCACCACCACCCCGAGCTCGTCGGGCATCAACGTCGGGGCGATCGAGAACCTCTCGGCCGAGAGCTTCGTCCTCTCGGTCGTCGGCAAGGGGACGAGGACGAAGACGACGATCCGCGTCCGCTCCCCGATCGCGTTCGAGCACTCCTACGGCTCGGTCCTGCGCCTGAGCGTCGTCGTCGCCCGCTCGGACGGCGGCGCGTGCCGGGCGGGCTCGACCGGCACGCTCGAGCTGGCAGCGCCGCTGCTCGGCCCGCCGAGCGTGAAGCTCGTGATCTGCGGGCGCACCTACCTGAACGGCAAGGGGCTCGTCGCGGTCGACATCAAGAACCCGTAGCGGCGCGCCGCCGGGAGGGACACCCTCGCGGGCGCCCCTCCCGGCGCAGATCGCTCGCTCAACCGCCGGGCCGACTCGGCTAGACGCAGCCGTCGCCGTCGTCTGGCTCGGTGCCGAGCTCGTCGCCGTCGGCATCGGCGTTCCCCGACGACTTGATCGTGACCCCGGGCGGGCAGCCGGAGGTGTCGCCCGTGACCCCGCCACCGCCCGAGGACTTCGGCGTCGTCGTGGTCGTCGGGGGGCTGCTCGAGCCGCTCGAGCCCGAGCCCGAAGTCGAGCTCGACGAGGACGAGCTCCCTGCGGAGGTCGAGCTCGCGTGGGCTGCCATCCTCTCCTGCGCCACCGTCACCGGGACGCCGACTCCGAGCAGCCCCTTCATCCCCGCTGCGGCGTGCCCGCTCACGGTGCAGAGAAACTCGTACAGCCCCTTCTTCGAGAAGGTGACCGTGAGCGTCGCCGACTGGCCGTGGTGGAGGACCGCGGTCGCCCTGCCGACGCACGCGTTCTTCGCCGCGGAGGGGCTCGCGACCGGCGTCGTGCAGACCTTGAAGTTGTGGAAGGCGACGCCGAGGTTCGTCACCTTGAACGTGACGGTGCCCGTCGGGATCATCGAGGTCTTCGAGAGCTTGAAGGCAAGCTCCGACGGCTTCCCCGGGGTCACGGTGATCACCGAGGCCTTCACGGCGACCGTCCGCTGCGCCGCCGGCGCGGCTCCGCTGCCGAACGCGGCGACGATCCCGAGCCCGGCCGCGACCGAGCCGCCGAGCGCCGGCACCGCGAGCCGCAAAGGTAGACGCCTCATCGTCTTCTCTCGCCTCCCCTCGAGCTGACGGAACTGGGTGGGCGCCGTCGGGACAGCGCCTGCACGGATCGTAGCAGCGCCCGAGACGAGCCGGCCCCCCGGGAGACCCGGGAGGCCGGCGACCCTGCGGACCTGCGGCGAGGCGCCGCTAGCCGGTCTTCGTGACCGTCGCCTTCGCCGTTCCCTTGTTGTTCGTGACGTCGATCTCGAGCTTGCCGTTCTTGGCGCTCGTCGGGATCGTCACGTACATGAGGCCGTCGGAGGGGATCGCGTACGCCGCCTTGATCCCGCCGACCGTCACCGAGGTCGTGCCGACGAAACCGCTTCCGATCAGGGTGACGTTCTTGCCGCCCTTCCGCTTCAGCGGGCGCACGACCGCGATCTGCGGGGCGGTCGTCGCGGCGGCGGTCGACTGGCACGGGTAGACGATCACCTGGACGGGCGAGGTCGCCGTGCCCTTCGGGGTCGTGACGGACAGGCTGCCCGTCTGAGCGCCGGCGCCGACGCGGGCGAAGAGGGTCGTGTCGGAGCCGACGATCACCTCCGCGGCGGGTACGCCCCCGATCGTCACCGTGGGGGTGCCGCCGTCGCTGACGAAGCCGCTGCCGTTGATCGTGACCACGGTGCCGGGGCAGTTGCCGGACGCCGTCACGACCTGCGGCACCGCGGCCTTGCCGCCGGTCCAGCTCGTGATCGTCACCGCTCCGGCCGTCGCCGCGGCGACCAGGCCGAGCGACGCGAGCGCCGCAGCGCAGAGCGACGTCCTGAGCACACGGTTCGAAGCGCTACCTCTCACGGCCAGAGCCCTCCCTCCTCCGATCGCGGGACACGAGCCACCGGGAGAACCGGTGCCGGGCGGAACATACCACCGCCCGGTTTTCGGCGCAACGACGCGGGAACGGGGGTCGCGACGGTCGCGGCCCGGGCCCCGGCGCGGCGGTCAGTAGACCGGGAACACGCCGTTCCACGCCTTCCCCGGCTCGCCCGGGCTCGAGTACGGGAACGCCCCGCGGAGGAGGAGCGACGTGGAGAAGCGCGCCTTGCGCCCCGGCTTCAGCGTGAACCGCTTCTTCATGAAGGCGAAGCTGTGCGTCTTGCTCGAGCGGTTGATCACCGTGAAGGTGGCGAAGTCCCCGCGCACGACGTACTTCTCGAGGAAGAGGTCGTTCACCCCGTTCGGCCCCTCGCGGTAGATCGCGTACTGGAGCCGCTGGTTCGTGTAGACGAAGTAGACGAGGACGTTCTTGCCCGGCTCGGTCGTCCGCGCCGCGGCGAGCGCCGCCGCCGGGGCGAGCAACGCGGTCGCGACCGCGAGCGCGACGAGCCGGAGCCGCTGCGAGCGCATCACCCTCAAAAGACCTCCTTGGAGCGGAGCACGCCCCGCTTGAAGCACAGGTTGTAGAGGTGGGACGCGAGGTTCGAGCCCTTGCCGAGCCTGTTGTCCTGCCACTCGTAGCACTCGTCGTTCAGGTTGTCGGCGTACTGCTGGTAGACGTCCTTCGGCCAGCGCGCGAGCACGGCCGCCATCGGCTCGCCGATGCGGCTCTCCCGGAAGAGGCGCGCGTAGTCGGCGTCCGAGAGCCTCGTCGAGCCGCCCCCGAGCGCGAGCACGAGCCCGATCGCCGCGCCCGCTGCCGCGGCGACCGCACCCCCCGCGAGCGCAAGCCGGAGCCGTCTCTTCGCCATCCCCGCGGAAAGCCTAGCGTGGAGGGAGCCCCGGCTCGGGCTCCCTCCACGCCGGTCGTCGTCTCGTCGCTACAGCGAGAAGACGGTGAGCTGGTCGCGCATGCCGCTGGCGGTGGCGCCGGGGTAGCCGGCCTGCGCCACGCCGTGGTAGGTCGCGAGGTACTGCTTGCCCTTGTACTCGTAGGTGACGACCGGGGAGATGCAGGTGTCGTTCGGGATCCCCCAGGTCCAGAGGAGCTTGCCGGTGGTCGCGTCGTAGGCGTCGAGCTGCGCCCCCGGCGTGAGCAGCGTCGCCGCTCCCTGCTGCGTCGTCCCCTGGGAGGGAAGGACGTTGGCCAGGTCGGAGCGGCCCTTCCACCAGGTGAAGACGAGGTTGCCGGCGGTGGAGAGGACGCCGCTGTAGCAGTCGCCGAGCCCGTTCGCCATCCCCGGGATCTGCCAGCGCATGGTGTTGTTCGTGAGGTTGATCGCCGAGA
>DATGKS010000024.1:0-72192 GCA_035294545.1 Solirubrobacteraceae bacterium
CGCCGACGCGATCGACAAGGTCGGCAAGGACGGCGTGGTCAACGTCGAGGAGGGCCAGACGTTCGGCATGGACCTCGAGTTCACCGAGGGCATGCAGTTCGACAAGGGCTACATCTCGCCCTACATGGTCACCGACCAGGACCGCATGGAGGCCGTGCTCGAGGACCCGTACGTCCTCATCGCGAACTCCAAGATCGGCTCGGTTCGCGACGTGCTGCCCGTGCTGGAGCAGGTCATCCAGTCCGGCCGCCCGCTGCTCGTCATCGCCGAGGACGTCGAGGGCGAGTCGCTGGCGACGCTCGTCGTCAACAAGCTGCGCGGCACGTTCACCGGTGTGGCCGTCAAGGCGCCGGGCTTCGGCGATCGCCGCAAGCGCATGCTGGAGGACATCGCGATCCTCACCGGCGGCGAGGTCATCACCGAGGAGATGGGCCTCAAGCTCGAGAACACCCAGCTCTCGCAGCTCGGCCGCGCCCGCCGCATCGTCGTCACCAAGGACACGACGACGATCGTCGACGGCGCCGGTGACGCCGCCGCGATCAAGGGCCGGCTCAACCAGATCAAGTCCGAGATCGAGACGACCGACTCCGACTTCGACCGCGAGAAGCTGCAGGAGCGCCTGGCGAAGCTGTCGGGCGGCGTCGCGGTGGTCAAGGTCGGCGCGGCGACCGAGACCGAGATGAAGGAGAAGAAGCATCGCGTCGAGGACGCGCTGCAGGCCACCCGCGCGGCCCTCGAGGAGGGCATCGTCCCGGGCGGCGGCTCCGCCCTGCTCGCGGCCCAGAAGGCGATCGACCTCGACTCCTTCGAGATCGACGACGAGCGCACCGGCGCGGCGATCGTGCTCCGCGCGCTCGAGGAGCCGCTCCGCCAGCTGTCGGAGAACGCCGGCCTCGAGGGGTCGGTCGTCGTCAACGACGTCCGCAAGGCGAAGAAGGGCCACGGCCTCGACGGCGTCAGCGGCGAGATCGTCGACCTCGTCGACCGGGGCATCATCGACCCGGCGATGGTGACGCGCTCGGCGCTGCAGAACGCCGCCTCGATCGCCAAGAACATCCTCACCACGGAGGCGATCGTCGCCGAGGTCCCGGAGAAGGAGACCGCTCCGGCCGGCGGCGGCATGCCCGACATGTCGGGGATGATGTAGGCCGCATCCCGGCTACCGCAGTTCTTTGGGAGAGGGCCCGGCTGACGCCGGGCCCTTTTTCATGCGCTGGTCGGGGCGCGGGTCGCCGTGGTAGGGGGGTTCGATCGCCGCGGCGCAACGACCGCCGGGGCTGCGCGCGTGCCCGCTCCGCACGCTCTGCCACCCGCTCGCTCCGGCGGGCACGCGAGCCGCCCGTCGCGTCCTCCCCCCGCGTCGCCGAGCGCCGTCATCGACGTCCGTCTCGGCGCGCGACATGTCCGGCTCGGTCGGGCCGGGGTCCCGCCGTCGGCGAAACGGTGCGGTCGTACAGGACTGCCGCCCCGCCGACCGGCGGCGATGAAGATCACGCACCCGTCGCCCCGGCGCGCGGCGCGTGCGAGCTTGTCCGCGCCCGCTGCTCGGTTTCACCCACGCGCAGGCGGGCGCGCCGGTGCGTGTGGGATCGGGGGCGCCGCCGACGGTGCGTCAGCCGGAGTGCTCGGCGAACGCGGTGGCGAACCGGGCGTCGGTGTCGAGCGGCGCGAGCGGGAGCGCGGTCGGGGCGATTTCCGCGCCGCGCTCGGGGAGCGTCACGTCGCGGTAGGCGCCGTCGACCGGGTCGCGGTGCACGACCACGCACGAGCGCTCGAGGTCGACGACCCAGTACTCCGCGACGCATGGGGCGTAGATCGTCGGCTTCGTGCGCAGGTCACGGTCGCGCGAGGTGCGCGCGATCTCGATGACGAGCAGCGCATCCGAGGGTGTGACAGCGCCGGAGGTCGGCGCTCGATGATCGCGACATCGGGCTCGGGCTCGGAGTGTCCGAGCGTCAGCGAGCCGGAGAACATCATGTCGAACCCATCGAGGTCGAGGTGCGTCGCCACCCAGCGGATCAACCAGCGGAGCGCGTTCTCGTGTTCGGGGCTTCTCGGGCTCGTGTCCACCACGAGTCCGTCGATCGGCTCGACGTGCGTGTCCTCGGACGGGCCGCCGCTCCCGATCATCTGGTGGTACTCCTCGATCGAGACGCGGTGGATCTCCGACAGTTGCACGAGCGCGCTCATCGAGCCGCGTCTACGCCACGGTCCGCGCGCAGCGGGCACCCGAACCGCCTGGGGCTGTCCACTGCGGGTGTCGCTGTCGGCGGTACGCTCGCCGCCGTGAGCATGAGCGACACGCCCGGAGGGCGAGACGCCCAGACAGAGAGGACGGACCACCATGCCGCCGAGACGGATGGCGGCGCGCGATCCGGGAGCGCCGTGCTCCAGGGCGACCCCGTCGCCGAACGGATCCTCGAGCTGCTGCGGCGCGCGGGGGCCGAGGCCGCACCGCACGCCGGCGGCCGATCGCTCTACGCCCATCTCGTCGAGACCGGCGCGATCCTCGCGCGCTGGGGCCAGCCCGCGAGTCTGTGCCGGGCCGGCCTTCTGCACAGCGTCTACGGCACCGACGCGCGGCGGGCGCGGCTCCTTGACCTCGAGCGCCATCAGGACGTCGTGGCGATCGCCGGCGAGGAGGCCGCGCGTCTCGCCCGCCTGTTCCGCGTGACGCCGCGCGGTCCGCTGCTCGCCGGCACCTACCGATGGGCGCGGGATTTTCCGTGGCCGGAGGCGGCGACGACCGCCGAGCTCGATGCTCTCGTCGTCATCCACATGGCCAACCTCGCCGAGCAGGCGCGCGCCGGTGACGGCTCACCCGGCCGGTGCCTCGCGCGTCTCGGACGGATCGCGTCGGTCGTGTCGGACTCGGCCGCGGTCAGTCTGCCCGCGTCGCTCGCCGCGCTCGCGCTGGTCGACGATGACGAGGAGATCGACGCGCTGCGTGCGTACCGGGCGGCGCTTGAGCGCGCGGAGGACCCCGGGGCGCGTGCCATGCTGCTCGGGCTCGTCGTCGCCGGCTGCCCGGTCGTGCCGGAGCCGTGCGTGTGGCAGGCCCAGCTCGCGTGGGCCGCGGGCGAGCCCGACGCCGCACGCGCCTGGGGCCGCCAGGCACGCCAGCGGCTCGCCGGCCTCGGATTCGCCTGGGACAAGCGCCTCGGGTTCGCGGAGTGGGAGCGCGTGGCGGCGCGGTTTGAGAACCCGCCGCCCGCTCCGCGTGCCTCCCGGCCGGCGGCCGCGCATCCCCGCGCGCTGCTGGACGTGGCGTCGGCGCCCGATCCGCGGGTCGAGACCTCGCAGGCGGAGCGTGCCGGCGCCGGGGAGACGGGCGCCGGCATCGGGCCGCGCGATCTCCGCGTCGCCCGCAGGCGCTTCCAGCGCTATGTCGAATCGCTGTGCGAGAGCGGCGGCGCGGTCGCCTATCCCGAACTCGCCGCCCGTCCGTGGCACGATCCCGCCGGGTTCCCGCTCGCGGCCTACCTGGAGGCGAACTTCGCGGCGATCCGCGCGGAGATCCTCGCCCTTCCGAGCTTCGCGTTTCAGCCGGAGAGCGAGCGCATCGCTCGCCGCGGCGATTGGGACGTCGCCTTCCTCTACGAGCGCGGCCGTCGCCGCCACGAGACCTGCGACGCGTGTCCGGTCATCTCACACGGCCTGGAGGCGCACGGCGCCGTGCGCACGCTCGATGGCCTCAGCTATGTCTCGCGGATGCGCGCGGGCACCCACATCGGGGCGCACCGCGGACCGACGAACCTGCGGCTGCGCTGCCACCTCGGGATCGTCGTGCCCGATGGAGACTGCGCGATCAGGGTCGGGGAGGATGTCCGCCACTGGGTCGAGGGGCGCTGCCTGGTCTTTGACGACCACTTCGAGCACGAGGCATGGAACCGCACCGATGAGGACCGCATCGTGCTCATCGTGGACCTGTGGCACCCCGACCTGACCGCCGCGGAACAACGATGGCTCACGGGCCTGGACGCATCGATCGCGCGCCGGGCGCGCGGGCTGGCCCGCTACTGGTCGGGAAACGCGGCAGCCGGCGTCGCGGCGCGACGCGATCAGATGAGCCCGCCGTCACCGCCGAACCCGTCACCGCCGAACCCGTCACCGCCGTCGCCGAACCCGTCGCCTCCACCGTCCCCGTCGCCCCACCCGCCGTCACCATCGCCCCCGTCGCCGTCTCCGTCCCCCCAGCCACCATCGCCGTCGCCCCAGCCGCCGAACAGGTCGCCGACCATCTCCTCGCCGAGGCCGAGCCCGGCGCCGAGCGCCGATCCCATGAGCAGCGTCGAGAGCAGCCCGCCCCCGAAGCCGTTGAAGTAACCCCCCGCCCACGGGCCATAGTGCCGCGGCGCGTTCCAGTACTCCGTGGGGCGACCATCGACCATCACCTGTCGCCCGTGCGGCGCGAAGCCCTCGCGGATCCGCACAGCGTCGGCGGCGCACACGGGCACGGGCCGCGGGGCGCCGTTCGGCGGAGCCCACGTGATGTCCTCGGTCGACGGCCCATGGCGAGGATCGAAGAAGCACGGTGGCCGGCGCTCGGGCGGCGGCCGCCCCTCGAGGTGGGCCTTGGCGCACGCCATCGCGTAGCGACCCTCCTCGAGCGTCTCCGACACCGGGGCGAGGTCCTCCGGGCGCTTCGCCCGGTCGAAGATCTCGCTCGCTCGCTGGTAGGCCTGTAGCGCCTGCTCGTAGCGCTGCTTCGCCTCCGCCGAGGCCCCCGGCAGGCCGATGTCGACCTCGAGCGAGCGGATGTCGTCTCCGAGCGCGACGAGATCCTCCTGCGCGGCGGCTCGCGCCTCGTCCCACTCGCGCTCATGCCGGGTCCGGTGCCCAAAGAACGGCATCGCCCGGAACCCTACCGTTCGCCTGAGCCGGCGTGAGCGGGCTCGAGGACCGCGGTGGCGTCGACCACCCCGGTGGCGCCTCCTCCGCCACGCCCCGATCCGAGGAGACACGTGAGCCGCCGGGTCCTCCGCGAGCGACGCGTGGCACGCGTCGGCCTCGTTGAAGCGTGGCCGCTCCGCCGACGGAAACGCGTGGCGGCCCCGCCGACGGAGAACGCGTGGCGGCCCCGCCGACGGAGACGCGTGGCGGCCCCGCCGACGGACACGCGACGGCGGGTCCGCCGGCACCGCGGCGGACCCGCTCACAGAACACGCGGAGAAAAAATCAGGCGGCAAGTGCCGGAGCGCCGTTCAGGACGCGCTGGCGGCGGGCGGCGAGCACGGCCGTCCGGCCGGCGACCTCGGCGAGGGCCATGAGCAGCAGCGCGTCGGTCCACGCGGCGCCGCCGGTGATCGCGTGGGCGGCGCTGAACCGGCCGATCGTCGCGGCGCCGGAATGGCTGACCCAGACGGCGAAGGCGAAGCGCAGGCCCATGCCGAGCACCCAGAGGAAGCCCGCGAGCCAGCCGGCGCGCACGGTGACCGCGCCGTCGGTGGGACGCAGGCGCATGATCGACGCGCCGCCCGAGGCGGTGCCGATCAGCAGGCCGAACAGGCCGGTGGCGGCGATCAGGACGAGATCGTTGCCGGCGGTCGGCAGCGTCGTGAAGTAGTTGGAGACCGCGACGCCGACGATCGCGAGCGGCAGCAGGAGCGTCCTGGTCGAGAGCGCCTTCTCCCGAATCTGGAGGAGGACGATGAGGACGAGTGCGGAGTCGAGAATGTATGAGGTGAGTGACATGGGAGGATCCTCCCGCGCGCTCGCCGCCCGCACATCGGGCCCAGGGTCGATTCGCGGGTGGAGATCTCACGCGTCTCAACCCTGGGGTTGAGACGGGCCTACACTCGAGCCGTGAGCTTCCTGAGCGGCGGCAGCTGGACCTCCGAGCCGGGCCGCGGCGGCTCCGATCAACGGCTCGTCGAGCACCGCCGCGCGACCCGCGACGACCGGCTCGGGGAGGCGACGATCACCTGCCCGGCGTGCGACGCGCCGGTCGCGATCGGGCCCGGCCGGATGACGCTCGACGCGGCGCTCCGCTGCCCGTTCTGCGGGCGCGGCGGCCCGGTGCGCGACTTCCTCTCGCTCGCTCGCCCCACGCGGCCGACCCGGGTCGTGCTCCGAATCGGCCGCGGCGGCGCGCGCTGAGCAGCGGAGCCGACCGGGAAGGGCCTGGGGGCGGCACGGCGGCGGGCGCGCCCCTGGCGGCGAGCGCCGTCCGTTTCCGGCAGCCGGGCCTGATCACGATCCTGATCGCGCCGGTGCTCATCGCGCTCGTCGTCGTCGACCTGGTGGACCGCGGCGTGCGTGCCTGGTTCGACACGCACGCGTTCACCACCGCCGCGCTCACGTCCGTGCTTGTGCTGCTCATCACCGTGCTCATCGTCGATCGCGTCGTGTCCGCTCGCGCGCAGCACGACCGTCGGCTCGTCATCGCCGCCCAGGCGGCGATCGTCAGCCGGCAGGCAGGGCGCACGGTCGACCTGGTCAAGCAGGCGCTCGGCGGCTCCGCCCGGCGCGAGCCCGCCGCTGACGAGCTGCGGACCTACATGGCGATGCTGCTCGTGAGTGCGCCGGTGCTCATCGAGAGCCCGACGGCTCGCACTTTCCTGGAGCGCGCGCAGCGGCTCGCCGGCCTGATGTCGGTGGCGATGGAGAACGACCCCTCACCCGGCTCGGTCGCCGCGTGCCTTGACACCGCAGCCGACGCGATGCGAGTGTCCGTCCAGCCGCTGCTCGCCGCGCTCGACCTCGCCCAGCTGCGGGCGGTGCAGAGCGAGGACACCGACGGTGGCTCCTCCGCCGCCCCGCGCGACGGCGGTGATCAGGCCCGCGCGGGAACCTGAGCGCACACGCGCGCGTACACCTCGCGCGTCGCCTCAGCCACCCGCGGCCAGTCGAACGTCCCGACGTGCTCCAGCGCCTCGGCGGCGAGCCGGGCCCGGAGCCGCGTGTCGCCGAGCAGCCGGGACAGCGCGTCGCGGAGTGCGCCGGCATCGTCGGGCGGGACGCGCACGCCGACCCGCTCGCCCGCGGGCACGATCTCCCGCAAACCGCCGGTGTCGGCGACGACGCACGGGCAGCCGCCGGCCATCGCCTCGAGCGCGACGATCCCGAAGGGCTCGTACAGCGACGGGACGACGCACACGTCAGCCGCGCGGTAGAGCTCGCGCAGCCGCTCATCGCCGACCCAGCCGAGGAACGCTCCCGCGCGCTCGAGGCCGAGCCGCCGGGCCTGGAGGCGGAGCTCCTGCTCGGCGGTGCCGGTGCCGACGACCGCGAAGCGCACCCGCGGCCGCGCGCCGGCCGCCCGTGCACGTGAGAGCGGGGGCGTGCCCGCCGAGGGCGCGCCCGCCTGCACGAGGGGCGCGCTCCCGTCCACGAGGGGCGCGCTCCCGTGCACGAGCGGCGCGCTCCCGTGCACGAGCGGCGCCAGCGCGTCGAGCGCGACGTGGAACCCCTTCTCGTACACAAGTCGCCCGACGAGCAGCACGAGCAGCTCGTCGGGAGCCGCGAGGCCAGCGCGGGCGCGGGCGACGTCCACGGGCGGCGTCGCTGCGGTCGGGTCGATGCCGTTGCGCAGCGCCGTGATCCGCCGCCGTGGAACCCCGAACACCTCGGCGACATGGCCGCGCATGTACCGCGAGCAGGTGATGATCCGGTCGGCTCCGCGCGCCATCGCGCGCTCGGCGCGGTGGATCGCCGACTGCGGATGCGTATTCACCCAGCCCTGGTGGCGGCCGTGCTCGGTCGCGTGCACGGTGACCACCCACGGCCGCTCGATGTCGCGGGCGCAAGCCCGCGCCGCGTCCGAGACCAGCCAGTCGTGGGAGTGCACGAGGTCGATCTCGAGCTCGGTGGCCAGGCCGTCGGCGAGCGCCGACATCTCGCGGTTCATGTCCGCGACCCAGCGCAGGAACGCGTCGGCGTCGCGCGGGAACGGCGGCTGGGCGATCCGGTGGACGATCACGCCCTGCCGCTCCTCGTACTGGATCGCCTCGGGGCCACGGCTGACGATGTGAAGCTCGACACCCTGGACGACGAGTTGCTCGGCGAGCCCGCGGACGTGCCGCCCGAGCCCTCCCTCGACGACCGGCGGATACTCCCAGCTGAACATGAGCACGCGCATCCGGGCCGCGACGCTATCGCGCCCGTTGCCCTGACGTCGTCGCCCTGCTCTACGCTGTGGCCCGATGGGGCGGTTGGGGGCGAGGATGCGACGCGTGGCGGTGACGGCGGCCGCGCCGGCTGTGGCGACGCTGACGGCGGCGTGCGGAAGCGGAGCGGTCGCGCACCAGCGTGGCTCCGCGACCGTTGGTCGCCCCGCGGCGGCCGCGGTGCGCCACCACGGGCGTCCCCTCCGGGAGCGATCGACCCGACGCGGCGGCGCCGGCCAGCGCCCCGCACGCCGTGCGCGGCTTCAGCGTGCGACCCGCGCCCACGTCGCGGCGCGCGCGGCCGCGTACTACCGGCTCGTCCAGTACCCGAAAGCGGGCTTCGGCGGCTTCTACGCGCAGATCGCGCACAGCCGTCGGACGATCGACGTGGAGATGTACGAGCTGTCGGACGCGACCGCCGAGCGCAACCTCGAGGCGGCGGCCGCACGCGGCGTGCGGGTCCGCGTGCTGCTCGATCGGGCGTACCACGGCGGCACGGCGAACGCGAGCGCGTACGCCGCGCTGCGCGCGCACGGGGTCGAGGTCCGGTGGGCGCCCGCCGGCTACATCTTCCATATCAAGGCGACGACGTTCGACGGGCGGACGTCCGATGTCTCGAGTGCGAACCTCACCGCCCGCTACTACGCGACGAGTCGCGACGCGGAGATCGTCGACACCGACCCGAGCCAGGTGCGCGCGATCGAGGCGACGTTCGCCCGCGACTGGAGCGCCGGCCCGTCGGGCGACCCGGCCGCACAGACGGTCGGTGCCCCCGGGCTCGTGTGGTCGCCGGGCGCCGGCGGCCGGACGGCCGAGTCCGCGCTCGCGGCCGAGATCAGGGCGGCGCGGACGAGCGTCGACTTCGAGTCAGAGGAGCTTGCGGACCGCACGATCATCGCCGCGCTCGCCGCCGATGCGCGGCGCGGCGTCGACTGCCGGATCGTCATGACCCGCTCGCAGGAGTGGGCGGCCGCGTTCGATGAGCTCGGGCGCGCGGGCTGCCGCGTGCGCGTCTTCCCCGACGATGCGAGCGCGCTCTACATCCACGAGAAGCTCATCCTCGACGACCCCGCGGGCACGGGTCGCTCGATGTTCCTCGGCTCTCAGAACGCGAGCGTCACCTCGCTCACCGAGAACCGCGAGCTCGGGGTCATCATCCGCTCGTCTCACGGCGGCCGGGGCGCGATCGGCCGGGCGGCGGCGACGTTCGACTCCGACTTCGCCCACGCCGACCCGTGGACGGGGAGCGCCCACCGGCCGGCACCCGCGCCGCCGCGCACGACGATCCCGACCCGCACGACGACCACGACCGGCACGCCGGCACCGACCGGAGCGCGCTGCCACCCACTGTCGAGCGCCGGCCACTGCTACGAGCCGGGCGAGTACTGCTCTGACGCGGACCACGGGATGCACGGGATCGCGGGCGACGGCGAGCCGATCGTCTGCACCGACAACGACGGCTGGCGCTGGGAGCCCGCCTAGTGTCGCGTTTGGTTCGTTCGTTGGCACCAAGAGGTGCCAGTGGTGGATGCCTGTCAAACCCGGGGCGCTGAGCCACAGAAACGCTCGCACCGGCCCCGCGTGCTACCCATGAGGTCATGGAGACACGCACGATTCCCCGCCTCGGCCGCGACGTGAGCGTCATCGGCCTCGGCACCTGGCAGCTTGGCGCCGACTGGGGCGAGGTCGCCCCGGAGGACGCCCGCGCGACGCTCGAGGCCGCGTACGCGGCCGGCGTCACGTTCTACGACACCGCCGACGTGTACGGCGACGGGCGCTCGGAGCGGTTCGTCGGCGCGTTCGCCGCCGAGCATCCGGACGTGCTCGTGGCGACGAAGATGGGCCGGCGCGCCGAACAGGCGCTGGAGAACTATTCGGCCGAGAACTTCGACGCATGGAACGCGCGCTCGCGCGAGAACCTCGGCGTCGAGCGGCTCGATCTCGTCCAGCTGCACTGCCCGCCCGATCCCGTGTTCACGAGCGACGCGGTGTTCGACGCGCTCGACGCAATGGTCGCCGACGGGCGGATCGCCGCCTACGGCGTGTCGGTCGAAACCTGCGCGCAGGCGCTTGAGGCGATCGCGCGCCCGCATGTCGCGACCGTGCAGATCATCCTCAACTGCTTCCGGCTCAAGCCGCTCGAGCGGGTGCTTCCGGCGGCCGTGGAGAACGGGGTCGGGATCATCGCGCGGGTGCCGCTCGCGTCGGGCCTCTTGTCCGGGCGCTACGACCAGCACACGGAGTTCGCGCCGGGCGACCACCGCAACTACAACCGCCGCGGCGAGCAGTTCGACGTCGGCGAGACGTTCTCCGGCGTCCCCTTCGAGGTCGGCCTGCGGGCGGTCGCCGAGCTCAAGGAGCTGCTCGGCCCCGGCCAGCCGCTCGCGCAGTTCGCGCTGCGCTGGGTGATCGACCAGCCGGGCGTCTCGACCGTGATCCCCGGCGCCCGCAATCCCGAGCAGGCCCGCCAGAACGCCGCGGCCGCCGCCCAGCCGCGGCTCTCACCCGATCAGCTCGACGGCGTGCGCGAGGTCTACGACCGGCTCATCCGGGAGCACGTTCACGACAGGTGGTGACGGGGCGGACCAGCCCGCCGCGCCGAAGGGTGATGCCGTCGTGCCCGGGAGTCTCCGACACATGAACGCGGCGTCGGGGGCTGCTGTGTCGATCGTTTTCGGCCCCCGGGAACGATTGACACGGCACGCCCTCTCCTGGGGTGGATGCGTCGATTGTTCCCGCGCGCGGGACTCATCGGGTCAGCCGCGGTCGAGCACGGCGATGCCGTCGGCGCCGAGCAGGTCGGCGAGCCTGACGGGCTCCACGAGCGAGACGCCGTCGCCGCTCAGCACGTCGCGCCAGGAGCCGCCGATCGGCCCGAGCGTGCCGCCCACCTCACGACGCACCGCGACCGCGACGAGCACCTGCTCGCGGCCTTCGCCCCGGGTGAAGCAGACGACGCCCGGGCCCGCGTCGACTGGCGAGTAGGCGCCGTCCGGCCCGAAGGAGTCCGGGCGGCGGATGCGCAGCCCCAAGAGCTGCGCGCACAGGCGCAGCTTCATCGTGTCGCGGTCGGGCGGCGAGCCGCCCATCACCCGGCGGAGCATCGCCTCATGCCAGTCCCAGTCGACGGGCCGGCGGTTGTCGGGGTCGACGAGCGCGCGCAGCGGCAGCTCGTCGCCCTGGTAGAGGTCGGGCACCCCCGGCGAGGTGAGCTTGAGCGCGAGCGTGCCGAGCGCGACGCGGTCCCCGAGCCGGGCGAGCCGCGCGACGAACGGTTCGAAGTCGCGCAGGAACGGCTCGTGCTCATAGAGCGCTTCGACGAACGTGCGCACGCCGCGCTCCCACGACTCGTTCTGCTCTATCCAGTTCGTGTTGCGCTTCGCCTCCCGGAGCGCCTTCTCCATGTAGCCGGCGACCCGTTCGCGCTCGATCGGCCACGCGCCCACAAGCGTCTGGAAGAGGAAGTAGCGCTCGAGACCGTCGGGCGCGCCGTCCACCGAGCGCAGCTCGTCGGTCAGGGACATCCAGCTCCGCACACGCTCAGGCCACTCGTCGGCAAGCCACGTCAGGGCGGTGATCCGCGCGCGCACGTCGGCCGAGCGCTTCGTGTCGTGGGTCATCGTCGTGAGCATCGCCAGCGGGAAGCGCCGCGCCCGCTCCACGTTGGCCGCGTGCAGCCGCTCGACGCTGATCCCGAACCGCCCCGGGTCGCCGCCGACCTCGCACAGCGAGAGCAGCCGGCCGTAGCGGTAGAACGCCGTGTCCTCGATGCCCTTGGCGACGACCGGCGGTGTCGTCTGCTGGAAGCGCACGACGAACTCGGCGGAGGCGTCACGCTCGCCGAGCAGCAACTCCGCGACCTCGGCCGGCAGCTCCGCCTCGCCGACGACCGCCCGGTCCTCGTCGGAGATCGGTTCGCCCGGGCGGATGTAGGAGCGGTAGACGGGGAACGCCGCCACGGCGGCACCTAGTAGTTCGATCGAAATGGTGGACGAGGCGCGAGGGGGCGGATCGAGCGCCGTCGACGCGGTGGACGGGGCGCGCGGCGCGCCGAGACCCCCGGTTGGCGAGAGCGTCCGGGCGAGTCGCTCCAGCTCGGGGCGGAACGTGGTGGACGCCTGCTTGCGCTTGGCCTCGAGCGCCACCTCGGCAAACGGGCGCGCGTCCCCGGAGAGCTCGACCCACAGCGCGTCGAACGCGCTCTCCGCGGCCGGGTCGACGAACACCTCGCAGACGTCGTTCAGGAACTCGTAGCCGACGGTGCCGGCCACCGGCCAGTCGCGCAGTGACTCACCGGACTCGAGGATCTTCTCGATCCAGACGACCGAGGCGCCGCCGTCGCGCAGTCGCTCGAAGTACTGAAGCGGGTCGGCGAGCCCGTCCGGGTGGTCGATCCGCAGAGCGTCGACGAGTCCCTCCCGCACCAGTCCGAGGACCAAACGGTGCGTCTCCTCGAACACCGACGGGTCCTCCTGGCGCACGCCCGCCAGCTCATCGATGTCGAAGAACCGCCGCCAGCGCCCGGTCGTCTCGTCGACGTCGAAGAACCGTCGGCGGAGTTCCGGGTCGCTCCAGAAGCGGTTGTGCTCATCGGTCGCCATGTGGTTGGGGACGATGTCGAGCACGATCCCGAGGCCCGCGGCGTGCGCGTCGCGGACGAGCGCGCGGAAGGCGGGCTCGCCGCCGAGATCCTCGGACAGCCGCGTCGGGTCGATGACGTCGTAGCCGTGCGTCGAGCCGTGACGGGCCTGGAGCGAGGGGGAGAGGTAGAGGTGGGAGACCCCGAGGTCGCGCAGGTAGGGGACGAGCCTGCCCGCGGCGGCAAAGCCGAAGTCCGGCGTCAGCTGCAGGCGGTAGGTCGCCCGCAACGGGCGTCGGGACGTCACGCTCACCGTCTACCCGTCAGGCGGGGCGGTTCACGCGGAGCCCGCGTCCCGACCGGTGCACGCGGAGGGTGCCGTCCCGGGCGGTTCACGCGAAGCCCGCGTCCTCCCGGCCGGATCACTCGACCCGCTTGAGGATCGTGATCGAGTGAGCGATCACGTCGACGAGATCCCGCGGCCCGTAGGAGGCGCTGCCCGCCTCGGCGTCCGGCTCGGCGGTCGACAGCTCAAGCTCCCAGCGCCGGCCCATGTTGGCGCGCGGCAGCCGGAACTGGCGATCCTCGAAGTGGGCGTTGAACAGCAGGACGAACGTGTCGTCGTCGATCTCCTGCCCCTGCGGCCCGCGACTCGTGATCGCATCGCCGTTGAGGAACATGCCGAGCGCCGCCTCGCCGTGCTCCCAGTCGCGCGGGGTCATCCGCCGCCCGTCGGCCCGGAACCACCAGACGTCCGGCAGCGAGCTCCCGTCCACCTCGTGGCCGCGCAGGAACGAGTCGCGGCGGAACGTGCAGTGCTCACGGCGCAGGCGGATGAGACGTCGCGTGAACGCGTGCATGCGGTCGCGCTCGCCGTCGCGGTTCCAGTCGTACCAGGACAGCTCGGAGTCCTGGCACCAGCCGTTGTTGTTGCCCCGCTGGGTGCGACCGATCTCGTCGCCGCCGAGCAGCATCGGCGTGCCCTGGGAGACGAACAGGGTCGTCAGGAAGTTGCGCTGCTGGCGCAGGCGCAGACGCTGGATCTCCGGATCGTCGGTCTCGCCCTCGGCGCCGCAGTTCCACGAGCGGTTGTCGTCGGTCCCGTCGCGGTTGTCCTCGCCGTTGGCCTCGTTGTGCTTCTCGTTGTAGGAGACGAGGTCGCGCAGCGTGAACCCGTCGTGCGCGGTGATGAAGTTGATCGACGCGAACGGGTCCCGGCCGTCCGCCTCGTAGAGGTCCGCGGAGCCCGAGAGCCGTTCGGCGAGCTGGCCGACGGGCGCCTGGGTGCGCCAGAAGTCGCGCATCTGGTCGCGGTAGACGCCGTTCCACTCAGACCACAGAATCGGGAAGTTGCCGACCTGGTAGCCGCCGGGCCCGACGTCCCACGGCTCGGCGATGAGCTTGACCTGGGAGAGGACCGGGTCCTGATGAATCGTGTCGAAGAACGCCGACAGGCGGTCGACGTCGTAGAGCTCGCGCGCAAGCGCCGAGGCGAGATCGAAGCGGAAGCCGTCGACGTGGCACTCGATCACGAAGTAGCGCAACGAGTCCATGATCATCCGCAGCACCGCGGGATTGACGGCGTTCAGCGAGTTGCCGGTCCCGGTGAAGTCCATGTAGTGGTGCGGGTCGTCGGGCACGAGGCGGTAGTAGGAGGCGTTGTCGACGCCCTTGAACGACAGCATCGGCCCGAGGTGGTTGCCCTCAGCGGTGTGGTTGTAGACGACGTCGAGGATCACCTCGATGCCCGCCTTGTGCAGTGCCTTGACCATGCCCTTGAACTCCCGCACCTGCTCGCCGCGCCGCCCGGTGGCCGCGTACTCGGAATGGGGCGCGAAGTAGCCGATCGTCGAGTAGCCCCAGTAGTTCGTCAGGCCGTGCTCGTGCAGGAACGCCTCGTCGCAGATGTGGTGGACGGGCAAAAGCTCGACCGCTGTCACCCCGAGATCCTTGAGATACTCGAGCGCCGGGTCGGAGGCGAGGCCGGCGTAGGTGCCGCGCAGCTCCTCGCGCACGTCCGGGTGGGTCATCGTGAAGCCGCGGACGTGGGTCTCGTAGATGATCGTGTCCGCGAACGGGATGTTCGGCGGACGGTCGTCCTCCCAGTCGAACGCCTCGTCGATGACGATCGACTTCGGCACGACCGTCGCGTCGTCCTCGTCGTCGCGCTCGAGGTCGGCGTCGTCCTCGCCGGCGCCGACGACGTAGGGCAGGATGTTCGGGTCCTGCGACCAGTCGACGGTCCCCTCGATCGCCTTCGCGTAGGGGTCGATGAGGAGCTTGGAGGGGTTGAAGCGGTGGCCCTCGTCGGGCGCGTAGGGCCCGTGGACCCGGTAGCCGTAGCGCTGTCCGGGCCCGATTCCGGGCAGGTAGCAGTGCCAGTTGTGCGCGCGCTTGAACGGCACCTCGACGCGCGTTTCGACGCCCTCCTCGTCGAACAGGCAGAGCTCGACGCGCTCCGCGTTCTCGGAGAAGATCGAGAAGTTCGTGCCCCGTCCGTCCCACCGCGCACCGAGCGGAAACGGCCGTCCCGGCCAGACGTCGGTCATCGGATGAGCGCCGCAGACATGCCCGGCAGTGTGATGTATCCGTCGTCGAGATGCGTTTCGCCCCCGGCGGAGAGCTCGACGACGGTCCCCTCGCAGCGCACGCGGGTGGGGCCGGTGGCGAAGTTCCCGACGAGCGTGTGCGGGCCGCGCCGGGCCCGCACCCAGCCCGCGTCCTCGTCGAACTCGATGGCCTCGAAATCGCCGGGCTCCAGACGCGCCCGGGCGGCGATCAGATCGCGGTAGAGCCGGTCGAGCACCGCATCGGGCCGCCGGGTGAGCTTCGAGCGTTCGAACGTCGCCGGGTCCTCGGGATCGGGCACGTCGGCGCCGAACGACGAGAACGACGCGAACTCCTCGCGCCGGCCGGTCCGCGTCGCCTCGGCGATGTCGGGATCGATGTGGTTCGTGAAGAACTGGAACGGCGCGAGCTCCCCGTACTCCTCGCCCATGAACAGCATCGGTACGAACGGCGAGAGCAGGGTCCAGAACGCCGCCAGCGGCCGCGCCGGGGCCGGCATCCGGTCGCCGTGGGCGCGGTTGCCGACCTGATCGTGGTTCTGGGAGAAGACGACGAAGCGCGCGACCGGCACGTCGTCGGCGGGCGCGCCGAAGCGCCGGCGTCGGAACGGCGAGTAGTTCCCGTCGTCGACGTGGGGGCGGTGCAGCGCCTTGGCGAATTGGGCGAGCGTGCCGAAGTCCGCGTAGTAGCCGTCCCGCTCCTCGGTGATGAGCGTGCGCAGCGCATGGTGGAAGTCGTCGGCCCACGCCGCGTCGCAGGCGAAGCCGCCGCGCTCGCGCGGGCGCATGACGCGCGGGTCGTTCATGCCCGACTCGGCGATGACGAGCGCGTCCGGGCGGATCGCGTGCACGCGGCGGGCGAGCTCGGCGACGATGTGCTCGGCGCCCTGGTCGTGAATCGCGTGGATCGCGTCGAGGCGCAGGCCGTCGACCCCGAAGTCCCGCACCCAGCCCTCGGCGCTCTGGCAGACCCATTCGCGCACCGGGTCGCAATCGGCCTGGTCGTAGTTGATCGCCCTGCCCCAGGGCGTCGCGTAGACGTCGGTGAAGTAGGGGCCGAACGCCTCGAGCGCCTGGTTGCCGGAGGCGCCGACGTGGTTGTAGACGACATCGAGGATGACCGCGAGGCCGTGGCGGTGGGCGGCGGCGACGAGCTCGGCGAACCCCTCCGGCCCGCCGTAGGAGGACTGCGCCGCGGAGATGTAGACGCCGTCGTAGCCCCAGCCGCGCGCGCCGGGGAACTCGGCGATCGGCATCAGCTCGATCGCGGTGATGCCGCGCTCGGCAAGCTCGGCGAGGTGCTCGGCGGCGGCCGCGAACGTCCCCGCCTCCGTGAACGTGCCGACGTGCAGCTCGTAGACGATCAGCCGATCGAGCGCCGGCGCCCGGAAGCCGTCGTCGGCGCCCGGCAGCCCGCGCGCGTCGAACACGCGGGAGGACCCGCGCAGTCCCCCCGGCTGCGAGCGCGAGCACGGGTCGGGAAGCTCACGCCCGTCGACGAGGAAGGCGTACTCCGCGCCCGGGTCGGCGGGCAGGACGCCCTCGTAGACGCCGAAGCCGGCGGGCTGCAGCTCGTAGTCGTCGCCGGCGAGGCGCAGCATCAGCCGCTCGGCGCGCGGCGCCCACACGCGGAACTCGGTGCGCCCGTCGCCGAGCGGGCGCGCCCCGAGCGTGCGCTCCCAGGGGTAGACCGCGAGTCTCTCCTCGATCGGGGTGCTCATCTCAAAGCGGCTACGCGTCCGGCGCGAGCCAGATTCCCGCAAGTGGGGGCAGCGTCAACTCGGCCGATACCTGCTGGCCGTGCCAGGGGATCGGCTCGGGCGCGACGCCGCCGAGGTTGCCGACGTCCGAGCCGCCGTAGTAGGAGGAGTCGGTGTTGAGCACCTCGCGCCAGGGGACCGCGCGCGGCAGGCCGATCCGGTAGCCGTAGCGGGGCACCGGGGAGAGGTTGGCGACGAACACGAGCAGGCGCGCACCGTCCGCCGAGCGGCGGGCGAACGCGAGCACGTTGTTGTCGGCGTCGTTGGGTTCGAGCCACCAGAACCCCTCGGGGTCGGCGTCGAGCTCCCAGAGGGCCGGCTCGGCCCGGTAGGCGCGGTTGAGGTCGCGGACGAGCGCCTGGATGCCGGAGTGCTCGGCAAACTCGAGCAGGTGCCAGTCGAGCGAGCGCTGCTCTGACCACTCGTCCTTCTGGGCGAACTCCTGGCCCATGAACAGGAGCTTCTTGCCGGGATGCGCCCACATGTACGCGTAGAGCGCGCGCAGGTTGGCGAGCTTCTGCCAGTGGTCGGAGCCGCCCATCTTCGAGTAGAGCGAGCCCTTGCCGTGGACGACCTCGTCGTGGGAGAGCGGCAGCACGAAGTTCTCGCTGAACGCGTACATGAGCGAGAACGTGAGCTCGTGGTGGTGGTAGCGGCGGTAGATCGGGTCCTGCTGGAAGTAGGCGAGCGTGTCGTGCATCCAGCCCATGTTCCACTTGAAGCCGAAGCCGAGGCCGCCGAGGTACGTCGGGCGCGAGACCCCCGGCCAGGCGGTCGACTCCTCGGCGACCGAGACGATCCCGGGCTCCGCGCCGTAGATCGTCTCGTTGAGCTGCTTGAGGAACGAGACGGCGTCGAGGTCCTCGCGGCCGCCGAACTCGTTCGGGACCCACTCGCCCTCGCGCCGCGAGTAGTCGAGGTAGAGCATCGAGGCGACCGCGTCGACGCGGATCCCGTCGACGTGGTACTCGCGCAGCCAGAAGAGCGCGTTGGAGATGAGGAAGTTGCGGACCTCGTGTCGGCCGAAGTTGAACACGAGCGTGCCCCAGTCCGGGTGCGCGCCCCGCCGCGGGTCGTCGTGCTCGTAGAGCGCCGAGCCGTCGAAGCGCGCGAGCGCGAACGCGTCGCGCGGGAAGTGCGCGGGCACCCAGTCGAGGATCACTCCGATCCCGTTCGAGTGCAGGCGGTCGACGAAGGCGCGCATGTCGTCGGGGCTGCCGTAGCGCGGCGTCGGGGCGTAGTAGCCGGTCACCTGATAGCCCCAGGAGCCGCTGAACGGGTGCGCCATCACCGGCAGGAGCTCGACGTGCGTGAAGCCGAGATCCGCCACGTAGGCCGAGAGCTCATCGGCGAGCTCGGTGTAGGTGAGCGAGCGGTTGTCCTCGAGCGAGTTGAGCCGCCAGGAGCCGAGGTGGACCTCGTAGATCGACATCGCCTCGTGCAGCGGCTGCGCGGCGTCGCGGGCCTTGAGGAACGCGCCGTCCTCGGGCGACCAGCGGTGCCGGGGGGTGACGATCACCGACGCCGTCTTCGGCGGAAGCTCGGTTTCCTGCGCGTAGGGGTCCGCCTTGAGCAAGAGCTCCCCGTCGGCCGAGAGGATCTCGTACTTGTAGCGCTGGCCCTCGCCGACATCGGGCACGAACAGCTCCCACACCCCGCTCGAGCCGAGCACGCGCATCGGATGGATGCGCCCGTCCCACGAGTTGAAGTCGCCGACGACGCTCACCGCGCGCGCCGCGGGCGCCCACACCGCGAACGCCGTGCCGCCGATCCCGTCGATCGTGCGCACGTGCGCGCCGAGCCGGTCGTAGAGCGCCTCGTGGCGTCCCTCGCCGATCAGGTGCATGTCGAGCTCCCCGATCGTCGGCAGGAACGCGTAGGGATCGACGATCGTGAACGTCCCGCCCGGGCCGTAGTCGACCTCGAGCCGGTACCTCAACGGGAGCTCGCCCGCGACCTCGCCCTCGAAGATGCCGGCCGGGTGGATCTGCGTGAGCGGGACTGGCTTGCCGCCGTCCACGAGCACCGAGATCGCCTGCGCCGACGGGCGCATCGCGCGGATGATCACCCGACCGTCCGGGCCGGGGTGGGCGCCGAGGACGGCGTGGGGCTCAGGGTGCTCGCGCCGCGCGAGGCGGTCGAGCTCGGCGGGCGCGGGCGTGGGGGTCGCGGTCTTGGACGGGGTCATGCGGCCTCCAGCAGTCGGGCGATGCCGGCCACGGGGATCGGCAGCCAGTCGGGACGGTTGTCGAGCTCGTAGCGCAGCTCGTAGACGGCCTTCTCCAGCTCGAACACGGCGAGCAGGTTGAGCACCGCGGCCTCGCCCGCCGGCAGGAGCGCCGGCTCGATCGTCGTGAAGTACTGCTCGAGGAACGTCTGGCGGGCGCGGTCCTCGAACTGGCCGGGCGCCGGCTGCCCGTGGAGGATCGCCACGGCCGAGGTCGCGTAGGCGAACGAGCGCAGCATGCCGGCGACGTCGCGCAGCGGCGAGGCCTTCTGCCGGCGCTCGAACAGCGGTCGCGCGGGCTCGCCCTCGAAGTCGATCACGGTCCACGCGGCGTCGGGGTCGGGCGTGCGCCGGTGGAGCGTCTGGCCGAGGTGGTAGTCGCCGTGGGTGCGGATCGCCCGGCCGCCGACCCCGAGCTGGGCCCGCTGCGCGATGTGCTCACGCACGTCCTGGCCGCGCCCGAGGATCGGCGCCACGCGCTCGTCCTCCGGCAGCCGCACGAAGATCCGCTCCACGTCCTCGTCGATCGTCGCCACGAGCAGCGACAGCGACTCGGCGCTCGGCTCCTCGGGCGCGAACGCCGGGTCGCCGGGATCGGACGCGAGCGCGTTGTGCAGCCGAGCGGTCACCCGGCCGAGCGAGCCGAGCGAGTTGATGAACGCCGCGGGATCGGTGCGGATCTGCTCGAGCGCGAGCTCCCAGCCGCCGGTCGCGCCCGTCAGGAACCGCTGCGCGACGCCGAGCGTCGCGGCGAGCGAGCGGCCCTCGTACTCGTACCAGCCGTGGAGCGGCGCGATGTTCGGGAAGCCGTGGGCGGTGAGGAAGCGCAGCACCTCAAGCTCGGGGTTGATCCCGGGCTCGACCCGCCGGAACACCTTGAGCACCGTCTCGTCGCCGAACACGGTCGAGGAATTCGACTGCTCGACCCCCATCGGGCGGGCGGGCGCGTCGAGGGGCAGCGGACCGCTCTCCTCGACATGGCGAAAGCGCATGCAGCCGCCGGCGGTCTCGGCCGACAGCCCGGCCGCCATCGCCCGAAGCAGCGCCCGCGCGAGCTCCGGATCGGAGACCGCGTCGACCGCGACCCGTCCGTCGCCCGCCGGCGAGATCGCCGAGCTCCCGGCGGCCCGCGCCGGCTGCAGCAGCGCGATCGGCAGCTGGTAGAGCTCGTGCGCGCCGGTCGCGAACCGCGCCTGGGCGATGAGCACGCGCACCGGCGGCTCGTCCGAGATCTCGACGTCCTCGTCGACCTGCAGCGCCGAGATCCCGCGCGACTTCGAGGCGTACCAGCGCTGCTCCTGCAGCCACTCGGCGATCCGCTCCGCGTCGAGGCCGGAGATGGTGGTCGGTTGGGTTGTCGTCTCGTCGCTCATCGATGGTCCCTGTCGTCGCTGCGTGCCCGCTGGGGCACTCCTAGATCGCCTCCTCGCCCTCTTCCACGAGCTGGAACCAGTAGAAGCCGCGGGGCGCGAGCGTGAGAAGGTAGGACAGCTCGCCGATCCGCGGGAAGCGGCTGCGCCCGAACAGCTCGACCGGGTAGCGGCCGGCGCACGCCGAGAGGTCGATCTCGACCGCCTGGGCGGAGCGGGCAAGGTTGTGGACGCAGAGCACGAGGTCCTCCTCGTAGCGGCGCAGCACGGCGAAGATCCGCGGGTTGGAGGTCGTGATCGGCTCGTAGGTGCCCATTCCGAACACCGGATGCTCCTTGCGCAGCGCGATGAACCGATGCATCCAGCGCAGCAGCGAGGTCGGCGTGCGCAGCTGCGCCTCGACGTTCACCGCCTGGTAGCCGTAGACCGGGTCCATGAGCGGCGGCGCGTAAAGCTGGGCGAAGTCCGCGCGCGAGAAGCCGCCGTTGCGGTCGCCGGTCCACTGCATCGGCGTGCGCACGCCGTCGCGGTCGCCGAGGAAGATGTTGTCGCCCATCGCGATCTCGTCGCCGTAGTAGAGGACGGGCGAACCGGGCAGCGAGAACAGGATCGCGGTCATCAGCTCGATCTCGTCGCGGCCGTTGTCGAGCAGCGGCGCGAGGCGGCGACGGATGCCGAGGTTGATCTTCATGCGCGGGTCCTTGGCGTACTCGTTGTACATGTAGTCGCGCTCGTCGTCGGTCACCATCTCGAGCGTGAGCTCGTCGTGGTTGCGCAGGAACAGCCCCCACTGGCAGCCGGGCGGGATCTCCGGGGTGCGCTCGAGGATCTCGTAGATCGGGGTCGCCTGCTCGCGCCGCACCGCCATGAACATCCGCGGCATCACCGGGAAGTGGAAGCACATCTGGCACTCGTCGTCGTCGCCGAAGTACTCGACGACGTCGGCCGGCCACTGGTTGGCCTCCGCGAGCAGGACGCGGTCGGCGTAGTTCTCGTCGATCACCCGGCGGACCTTCTTGAGGAACTGGTGGGTCTCCTGGAGGTTCTCGCAGATCGTCCCCTCCCGCTCGTACAGGTAGGGGACGGCGTCGAGCCGGAAGCCGTCGAGCCCCATGTCCATCCAGAAGCGCAGCACGCCGAGCATCGCGTCGTGGACCTCGGGGTTGTCGTAGTTGAGGTCCGGCTGGTGGGAGAAGAAGCGGTGCCAGTAGTAGGCGCCGGCGACCGGGTCGTACGTCCAGTTCGACGTCTCGGTGTCGGTGAAGATGATGCGCGCCGCCTGGTAGCGCTCGTCGGTGTCCGACCACACGTACCAGTCGCGCTTGGGGTTGTCCGGGCTCGAGCGCGACTCCTGGAACCACGGATGGTCGGAGGACGTGTGGTTCATCACCATGTCGGCGATCACGCGGATCCGTCGTGCGTGGGCGGCGTTGATCAGCTCCTGGACGTCGTCGACGGTCCCGTAGTCGGGGTGCACCTTCGTGAAGTCCGAGATGTCGTAGCCGCCGTCGCGCAGCGGCGACTCGTAGAACGGCAGAAGCCAGATGCAGTCGATCCCGAGCCACTGCAGGTAGTCAAGCTTCTCGATCAGCCCGCGGAAGTCGCCCGAGCCGTCGCCGTTGCCGTCGAAGAAGCCGCGGATGTGGATCTCGTAGAACACCGCGCGCTTGAACCACAGCGGCTCGGGCTCGAACCAGGCCGTGTTCTGGGTGCCGGTGGGGGCGCCGCTCGGCTGGCCGGCAGGGGCGAGCCGGCTGCCGGGCGCCTCCCGGGCGAGCAGGTGGGTGAGCGTCTGCGGACCGACCGACACGGTCAGCGATCCCTCCGGGCGCGCTCCACCGGCACGTGCGGCAGCAAGCGTCCCATCACAGCTCCACCGTGAGCACGTGCGCCATCCGCCACCCGGGCGCGAGGCGGACGAAGTTGTGCCCGATCCGCCACGCGTAGCGCTCGCCGGAGAGCAGGTCGTGCGCGGTGAACGCCGGCGGCACCCCGACCGACGCGGGGATCGCGACCATCCCCTCCTGCGGCACGTGCGCGTCGAGGCACACGACCGTGATGATCGTGTCGCCCCCGGTCCGCTTCGCGTAGGCGATGAGCCCGTCGTTGCCGGTGTCGAGGAACGTGATGTTCGAGAGCTCCTGGAGCGCCGGATGCGCGCGGCGGATCTCGTTGAGGCGGCTCACCATCGGCAGCAGCGGGCCGTCGAGTGCGCGCTCGTGGATCTCGTACTTCTCGGAGTGCAGGTACTCCTCGGAGCCCGGCGCCGCCGGCACGTTCTCGTAGTGCTCGTAGCCGGAGTAGATCCCGTAGCTCGGGCTGAGCGTCGCCGCCAGCACGAGCCGCGCCTCGAACGCCGGCCGCCCGCCCTCCTGCAGGTAGGCGTGGAGGATGTCGGGCGTGTTCGTGAAGAAGTTCGGCCGGAAGTACTCCTGCTCGCCGGAGTACGCAAGCTCGGACACGTACTCGGTGAGCTCGTGCCGGCCGTTCTTCCACGTGAAGTACGTGTAGGATTGGGTGAAGCCGATCTTCGCGAGGTGTCGCATCACCGAGCGCCGGGTGAACGCCTCCGCGAGGAAGATCACGTCGGGGTTGACCGCGTGGACCTCGTCGATCAGCCACTCCCAGAACGCGAACGGCTTCGTGTGCGGGTTGTCGACCCGGAAGACCGTGATCCCGCAGTCGACCCAGTGCAGGACGACGCGGAGCAGCGCGTCCCAGAGCCCCCGCCAGTCGGGCGAGTCCCAGTTGACGTTGTAGATGTCCTGGTAGCGCTTCGGGGGGTTCTCGGCGTACTTGAGCGTGCCGTCCGGGCGGCGGTGGAACCACTCGGGGTGCTCGGTGAGCCACGGATGGTCGGCGGAGGCGTTGATCGCGAGGTCGAGCGCGACGTCCATGTCGTGGGCGGCCGCTGTCGCGGTGAGCGAGCGCAGGTCATCCTCGGTGCCGAGCTCCGGGTGGATCGCGTCATGGCCGCCGCTCGCGTCGCCGATCGCGTACGGAGAGCCGGGGTCGCCGGGAGCGGCGGTCGGGGCGTTGTCGCGCCCCTTGCGGTTCGTCAGCCCGATCGGGTGGATCGGCGGCATATAGAGCACGTCGAAGCCGAGCTCCGCCAGGCGCGGGATCTGCGCCTCGACGCCCCGCAGCCCGCCCCAGGAGCGCGGGAACAGCTCGTACCACGCGCCGAAGCGGGCGCGCAACCGGTCGACGTCGGCGACGAGCGGCCGCTCGAGCGTGACGCTCCCGTGCCGGATCGGGTTGCCCTCGACGACCTCGGCGAGCTCGTCGCGGAGCGCGACGGCGTGCTTGGCGTGCGGCCGCAGATCGGGGTCCTCGAGCTGCTGGATCGCGCGCTCGATCTGCTCGGCGGCCGTCGGCTCGGAGGCGTGCTCGGCGGCCGCGCGCAGAAGCACGACTCCCTCCGAGAGCTCGCCCGAGAGATCCTCCTGGCCCGCGGCCACCTTGCGCTGCAGCTCGTCGCGCCAGGTGCCGAACTGGTCGGTCCAGGCCTCGATCGTGTACTCCCAGCGTCCCGGCTGGTCGACCGTGAAGCGGCCGGCCCAGCGGACGCCGCCGAGATGGGCGTCGATCGGGTGCAGCGGACTCTCGCCGACGGTGCCGTCGGGCGCGCGGTGGCGGACGACCGCGCGCAGGATCTCATGGCCGTCGCGGAACACGTCGGCGGCGACGTCGATCACGTCGCCGACGCAGCGCTTGACCGCGTAGCGGCCGCCATCGACCGCCGGGGACGGATACTGGATGACGATCCGGCGCGGCGGCTCGCTGCGTCCGCGCGCCGGGCCGGCGGCGCGGGCGGGGGCCGAGGTCTCGACGCTCATCGACGGATGCCCAGGGGGGCGTGGGCGAAAAGGTCCACCACCCGAACATAACCGCCATCCCGCATCGGGTAAACACCAGGGGGTGAACGAACGATCCGCAGACGGCCCGGGCGGCCGCCTCGCCGCCGATGGGGGCGAGCCGGCGGCGGGGCGCGAACGACTCACGTACGGCTCCTACCTCGCGCTCGACGAGCTGCTCGCCGCGCAGCGTCCGCGCACCGACCGGCCGGACGAGATGCTGTTCATCGTCATCCACCAGGTGTACGAGCTGTGGTTCAAGCAGCTCCTCTACGAGGCGGCACGGATGCAGCGCTGCCTCGCCGAGGACGCGGCGCCCGCAGCCTCCCGGGCGATCGAGCGGATGCGCACGATCCTCAAGACGGTCGTCGCCCAGGTCGACGTGCTGGAGACGATGACACCGTCGCAGTTCGCGGCGTTCCGCGACGCGCTCGACTCCGCGAGCGGCTTCCAGTCCGGGCAGTTCCGGGAGTTCGAGGTGATGCTCGGCCGCCGCGACGAACGCGCGCTGCGGCCGTTTCGCCCGGACTCCCCTGAGCGGGAGCGGCTCAAGGCGGCGATGGCGCGCCCGTCGCTGTTCGACAGCCTGCTCGCCTACCTCGCGGCGCGCGGCTACCCGGTGCCCGAGGCGGTCGTCGAGCGCGACGTGTCGGTCGCCTACGAGCCCTCGGAGGCCGTGCGCGCGGCGCTCCTGCGCGTCTACGCCAACGACGGCCCCGAGGCGGCGCTCTGCGAGCGCATGGTCGATCTCGACGAGGGCGTCATGGAGTGGCGCTACCGCCATGTCCAGATGGTCCGGCGGATGATCGGCTCGAAGCCCGGCACGGGCGGCTCGGCGGGCGTCGACTACCTCGCCTCGACGCTCATGCAACCGGCGTTCGCGGACCTGTGGGCCGTCCGCAGCGAGATCGTCTGAGCGTGGGCGTCGTGCGCGACGAGACCGGTCTGACCGTGGACGTCGAGCGCATCGAGATCGGCCTGACCGTGGACCTCGTGCGCATCGAGATCGGCCTGACCGTGGACCTCGTGCGGAACGAGACCGTATGACCGTGGACCTCGAGCGCTCAAGCGGCGTCCAGCTGCACATCACCTCGCTGCCCGGGGGCCGGCTCGGCTCCGAGGCCTACCGATTCGTCGACTGGCTGGCCGCCGCCGGCCAGTCGTGGTGGCAGGTGCTCCCGCTCGGCCCGCCCGACCGCTACCGCTCGCCGTACAAGTCGGCCTCGGCGTTCGCCGCCTGGCCGGGATTCCTCGCCGAGTCGCGGGCGCCGGTGAGCGCCGCGGAGATCGCCGACTTCCGCGAGCGCCACGCCTACTGGATCGGCGGCTGGGAGCGGTTCTCGAGCCGCGGGGCGGTCGCCGACCAGGTCCGCTTCGAGCGCGAGTGGGGAGCGTTGCGCCGCTACGCCGCCGAGCGCGGCGTCCGCATCCTCGGGGACGTCGCGATCTACGTCTCTCCCGGCGGCGCCGACCACCGCACCTGGCCCGAGCTCTTCCGGCGCGACGCGGTGGCGGGCGTGCCGCCCGACGCCTACTCGGCGACCGGGCAGCTGTGGGGCAACCCGCTGTACGACTGGCCGGCGGTGCGCCGGCGCGGCTACCGCTGGTGGGTGGAGCGCGTGCGGCGCACGCTCGAGCTGTTCGACACCGCGCGCATCGACCACTTCCGGGGGCTCGTCGCCTATTGGGCCGTGCCCCGGGGCGCGCGCAGCGCGGCGGGCGGCCGCTGGCGTCGCGGCCCGGGGACGGGGCTCTTCCGCGCGCTCGAGCGCGAGCTCGCGCCGCGGCCCACGTGGCGGCGCGCGGCGGCTGACCGGAGCTGGAGCGGACCGCTGCACGTCCCGCTCGTCGCCGAGGACCTCGGCGTCATCACCGCGCCCGTCGAGCGCCTGCGGGCGGCGCTGCGGCTGCCGGGGATGCTCGCCGTCCAGTTCGGGATGGAGCCCGACGAGCCGGAGTCCGTGCACCGGCTGGAGAACCACACCGCCGACCGGATCGTCTACACCGCCACCCACGACCAGGACACCCTGCGGGGTTGGCTCGACTCGTTGCCCGACGCGCAGCGCGCGTTCGTGCTCGGCGAGGTCGCCCGTCACGGCGTCGCCGAGCCCCGCGCCCCATGGTGGGGACTGATTCGCTACACGTTCTCCTCGCCGGCCCGGGTGGCGATGGTCCAGGCCCAGGACGTGCTCGGCCTCGGCTCACAGGCGCGCATGAACCAGCCCGGACGCGCGGGCAGCAGCTGGCGCTGGCAGATGGAGCCGGGCGCTTTGACGCCCGCGCTCGGCCGGCGGCTGCGCGCCGCGACCGAGGAGGCGGGCCGGCTGCCGGCGGGGCGCTGAGCGGCCCGGACCGCGGCCGCCACTGGGACAGCCGGCCGGGGCGGGGCAGCGGGGTCATTTCAGAACAATTTCGATCGGATTTTGTGCGAGTACGAAATGGTCGCTGACAGGCCTCAGATCGGACACTTGACCGGTGTGGGCGCCCGGCGCGGCGCCGATCCGCTCGGGCCGCCACCGCTCGCCGCCCGCTTCTGAGCAATGCGTCCGTCAGCCGTCGCGGCGCACGACGACGAGGCCGTCGAGCTCGGTCTCGAGCGCCCAGCCCGGGACGGGATGCTCGCCGCGGAAGAGCGTGTCGACGACCGATGTGACGCCGGTGGAGCCGAATCCGTCGGGCCTGCCGTGACGGGCGTCGTGAAATGCGATCGCGCCGCCCGGCCTGATGTGGGGATGCCACATCTCCCAGTCCTCCCGGCAGCCCTCCGCGGAGTGGTCGCCGTCGACGAACACGAAGTCGACGGCCGGCCCGCGCCAGGCGCGCCCGACGTCTTGGGAGCGGGCGATGTGCCAGCGGATCCGCGGGCCGCGAGTGCCGCTCCCGAACCGCCGGATCGCGCGCCGGGTGGCGAACGGCGCGGCGCGCCAGCCGCCGGGCAGCGAGGACCCGCCCTCGACGAACGGGTCGATGAGGTGCAGTTCGCTCTCCGGGCCGAGCGCTCGACAGAGCAGGATCGCCGAGGACCCCTCGTAGACGCCGATCTCGACGACGCACGCGCCGCCGCGCGCGCGACGCGTCAGCACGTCGGCCTCGGCGGCCGAGATCATCGGCCGCGGCGGGATGAGCCCGGCGGCGAGTGCGAGCGCACGCGCCCGCGGGTGGTCGCGCACGCGGTCGGGGACGAGCGAGCGGATCGTCTGCGGAAGCGGCATCGGCGGGGAGGCTACGCGGCTGCGCGTGCCGTGTGATCGCGACGCCGGCCGCAGGGCTTCGTCACCGCGCACCCCCGGCCGCACGGGCTTCGTCACCGCGCACCCGCCGGCCGCACGGCTTCGTCACCGCGCACCCGCCGGCCGCGCCTCCCGCAGCCGCTGCTTGAGCTCGCGGTAGACGTACGTCCAGTCGCCCCGCAGCGCCCGCCGGCGGGTTCGGGCGGCGGGCGCGATCAGCCGCGCCGGATCGACGCGGACCTCGACGCCGTCGGCGGCGAGCGCGCGCAGCACCCGGCGGGCGATCGCGACCTGGCCGAGGGCGGTCGGATGGACGTGGTCGACCATCACGTGGTTGCGCGCGCCGAAGTCGGCCAGCGAGACGACGAGCGCGTCGTGCGCGGCCGCGCCGCGCCGAATCGCCTCCTCGAGCGCGGCCAGCCGCCGCGGATCGACCGGCGGGCGGCCGAGTGCGCGCGGCGGGGTGAGGCAGACCACCCGCACGCAGCGCTCCCGCAGGAACGCGACCGCCGCGACCTGACGCGCCGCGAACGTCTCCGCCTCCCATCCGGGGCCGCGGACGTCGTTGACGCCGATGTACAGGCAGCCGAGGTCGTAGGGCCCGTCCGGGTCGGCCGCGCGCGCCA
This sequence comes from Solirubrobacteraceae bacterium, assembly GCA_035294545.1. GTDB lineage: Bacteria > Actinomycetota > Thermoleophilia > Solirubrobacterales > Solirubrobacteraceae > Palsa-465. The sequence goes on from DATGKS010000024.1 coordinate 28,325, forward strand.
GGAACGCCGGGATCTGCGTCCCGAGGACATGCGCAACATCGGCTCCGTCGACGGCGTAGCCGGTGTAGGGCAGGCCGAGGCCGCGCGCCGTCCACAGCGCCCAGGACTGCAGCGCTACGCCCCATTGCAGCTCGCCGCCGCCGTTCGTGATCGAGTCGCCGAACGCGAGCACGCCCAGATGGGGGGTCGAGGGCGGCACGGGCGCGCGATCGTGGGGTCTCGAGGGCGGCACGGACGCGCGATCGTAGAAACTCCGGCTCGGGGGGCTCCCGGAAACGCCGCGTCCGGCGGCCGGACGCCCGCGCGCTTGCTATCTATCCGCCGGTGACGGACACTGCGTCGATCGACGGCAGCCGCGACATCGCGTGCGCCACCGCTGACCTCGCGGGCCGCCTGCCCGAGCCGCTCGCGCCGCTCGCGCGGCTCGCGTTCAACTACCGCTGGTCGTGGCTGCCCGGTGCGCCGGAGCTGTTCGAGGCGCTCGACCCCGAGCGGTTCGCGCTCTGCGGCCAGAACCCCGTGCGCATGCTCGGGGAGCTGCCCCGCCGCCGGCTGGAGGCGATCGCGGCGGACGCCTCGCTGCTCGAGCGCGCCGGCCAGCTCGAGTCCGAGCTGCGCGCCGAGCTCAAGCGGCCGGTGGAGGAACGGTGGCGGGCGGTCGACGCCCCGATCGCGTTCCTGTGCGCGGAGTACGGCGTCCACGTGTCGCTCCCGGTGTACTCGGGCGGGCTCGGCGCGCTCGCGGGCGACCTGCTCAAGGAGGCCTCCGACCGCGGGCTCGATCTCGTCGCGGTCGGCCTCATGTATCGCAAGGGCTACTTCCGGCAGCGGATCGACGCGTCCGGCTGGCAGCACGAGTACTGGGTCGAGACCGACCCCGAGCGGCTCCCCGCCGCGCTCGTCACCGCCGAGGACGGCGCGCCGCTCACGGTCGCGGTCCCGATCGGCGCCGGGATCGTGACCGCGCGCATCTGGCGTGTCGACGTCGGCCGGGTGGCGCTCTACATGCTCGATTCCGACTGCCCGGAGAACGATCCACTGCAGCGCTGGATCACCGGCCGGCTGTACGACGGGGACCCGCAGACGAGGCTCGCGCAGTACGCGCTGCTCGGCGTCGGCGGCGTCCGGGCGCTGCGCGCGATGGGCTACGAGCCGGGCGTCATCCACCTCAACGAGGGCCATGCCGCGCTCGCCCCGCTCGAGCTCGGCCGCAGCGGCGACGGGACGACCGCACCCCTCGAGGAGCTCGTCGAGCGGGCACGGGCCCGGACGGTGTTCACGACCCACACCCCCGTGCCGGCGGGCAACGACTCGTACGCTCCGGCCGAGATCGAGGAGGCGCTCGGCAGCCTCGCGGTCGAGCTTGGGGCGACGCCCGCGGAGCTGCTCGCGCTCGGACGCAACGCCCCTCGCGACGGCAACGGCCCCGACGAGGGCGCCCCGTTCGGCGTCACGCAGGCGGCGCTCCGGCTCAGCCGGGGCGCGGGCGCGGTCAGCCGCCGCCACGGCGAGGTCGCCCGCGAGATGTGGCGCGATCCGATGTGGCCCGACCGCCCGCTCGAGGAGGTCCCGATCGGCCATGTGACCAACGGCGTCCACGTGCCCACCTGGCTCGGGGCGCCGATGCGGGCGCTGCTCGACGCGCACCTGCCCGAGGACTGGCGCGAGCGCCAGGACGATCCCGACGTGTGGGCGGCGGTCGAGAAGATCTCCGACGGCGACCTGTGGGGCGCGCGCGGGCAGCAGCGCACCGAGCTCGTCGAGTTCATCCGGGCGCGCAGCGTCGCCGATCGGCTCGGGCGCGGCGATCTGCGGGGCTACGTCGACGCGGCCGCGCGGACGTTCGACTCCGCGGCGCTGACGATCGGCTTCGCCCGTCGGGTGGCGACGTACAAGCGCCTCGATCTGCTCACGCGCGATCCCGAGTGGACGCTTGCGCTGCTCGACGGCCCGCACCCGGTGCAGGTCGTGCTCGCGGGAAAGGCGCACCCTCGCGACGAGGAGGCCAAGCGGGCGCTGCAGTCGCTGTTCGGCCTCAAGGCGGCGCGCGTGATCGGCGAGCGGGTCGTATTCCTCGACGACTACGACCTCGCGACCGGCGCGCGTCTCGTGCGCGGCTGCGACGTGTGGCTGAACGTGCCGCGCCCGCCGCTCGAGGCGAGCGGGACGAGCGGCATGAAGTCGGTGTTCAACGGCGGCCTGCAGCTCTCGGTGCTCGACGGCTGGTGGGCCGAGGCCTACTCGCCCGGCGGAGAAGCGGGCTCGGCGCCGGCACCGGGCGGCGCCGTGCCGAACGGCTGGGCGATTCCCGGCGAGGTCGATACCGACCACCAGGCTCAGGACGCGCGCCACGCGGACGCGCTGCATCAGCTCCTCGAGCACGAGGTCGTGCCCGCGTTCTACGACCGTGACGAGTCCGGGCTGCCGGTGCGCTGGCTGCGCATGATCCGCGCCTCGCTGCGGACGCTCGGGCCGCGCTTCTCGGCCACCCGGATGCTCGGCGAATACGTCGACGGTCCCTACCGGGGCTGATCCCGGGGCGGACCGATCGTCCCCCCGCGAGCGCTCCCGGCGCCCGTCCGTGCACCACGCGCGACGGCCGCGGCGGCCGTCGAGCGCTTCCAGGTGACCCACGCCCTGCCGGTCAACGGCGTCGTCGGACCGGCGACGTGGCGCACCTGCGCGCCGCGCCCGGCATCCATCCGCTGCACTACCCTCCCGCGCGTGACCGACCTCATGCGCCGTTCCGCGGTGGAGCTCGCCGCCCTCATCCGCGAGCGGGAGCTCTCCGCGCGGGAGCTCGTCCAGGCCTCTCTCGACGCGATCGCCGAACGCGACCGACAGGTGAACGCGTTCACCCACGTCGCCGACGAGACCGCGCTCGCCGAGGCCGAGCGAGTCGACGCGACGCTGTCGGCGGCCGACGCCGACGAGCGGCCGTTCGCCGGGGTCCCGATCGCGATCAAGGACAACCGGGCGGTCGCCGGGATGCCGCTCACGATGTGCAGCGAGATCTTCGGGTCGTTCACGCCCACGGAGGACGCCCACTGCGTGCGGCGCCTGCGCGAGGCCGGCTTCGTGATCGTCGGCAAGACCGCGCTGCCCGAGTTCGGGATCTTGCCGACGACCGAGTCCCGCCGCCACGGCCCGACCGCGAATCCGTGGGATCCCACCAGGACGCCCGGCGGCTCGAGCGGCGGCGCCGGCGCCGCCGTCGCGGCGGGGATGGTGCCGATCGCCCACGGCAACGACGGCGGCGGCTCGATCCGGATCCCCGCCGCCTGCTGCGGCCTCGTCGGGCTCAAGCCGGCCCGCGGGCGGGTGTCGGTCGGGCCCGATGCCGGGCAGAGCTTCCTCGTCTGCGACGGCGTGCTCACCCGCGACGTGGCCGACACCGCCGCGGTGCTCGACGCGCTCGCGGGGTACGAGGCGGGCGACGCGAGCTGGGCGCCGCCGCCCGCCGCGCCGTTCGCGCACGCGCTCGAGCGCGGTTCATGGACGGGAGGGCAGCGGATCGCGCTCGTGCTGGAGCCCGCGCTCGACGGCGCGCCGGTCGACCCGACGTGCATCGATGCCGCGCGCGATGCCGCCGAGCTCCTGTCCGGCCTCGGTCACGAGATCATCGAGGTCCCGGCGCCGTGGACGAACCTCGGGCTGCTCGCCACGTTCACCGCCGCATTCGGCCCGCTGAGCGCAACCGGCGTCGCGATGGGCGGGCGCCTCGCGGGCCGGGAGCCGACCGCCGAGGACGTCGAGCCGCTCACCTGGCAGATGTACGAGCTCGCGCGCAATCAGAGCACGCTCGCCTACCTCGAGGCTCAGACGACGCTCGAGGTCGCCGCGCGGCGGTTCGTCTCGTTCATGCTCGATTACGACGCGGTGCTCACGCCAGCGCTCGGGATGCGTCCGGTGAAGACCGGCGAGATCCACGGGCGCGGGCCGGACCCGCTCGACCACTTCCGGCGCTCGGGCGACTTCACTCCCTACACGGCGATCGCGAACGTCACCGGCCAGCCCGCCGTCTCCATCCCGCTCTATCACGGCGAGGATGGCCTGCCGCTCGCCGTCCAGCTCATCGGGCCGCCCGCCGGCGAGGAGATCCTGATCGGTCTCGCCGCCCAGCTGGAGCGCGCTCATCCCTGGAGCGATCGCACGCCGGAGGCGTTTTCGGCTTCGTAGAATGGCGCGACCGTCGGCTCTGCGACGCCGGCTCACCTCTCCAGCGAAACACCAGAAGCGAAGGGATCCGACACCTCCATGGCCTACGTCATCGCGGAGCCGTGCATCGGCACCAAGGACAACTCGTGCGTCGAGGTCTGCCCGGTCGACTGCATCCATCCCACGCCCGATGAGCCCGACTACGGCAATGTCGAGATGCTCTACATCGATCCCGAGGAGTGCATCGACTGCGATGCGTGCGTGGAGGCGTGCCCGGTCGATGCGTGCTTTGCCGAGGACCAGCTGCCCGACGAGTGGCAGAAGTACGCGCAGATCAACGCGGACTACTACAAGCGCTGAGCCCGCGCTCGCCGCGGCGGGTGCGCCCGCCGTTCAGCTGAGGGCGGCGACCGCACGGTCGACGTCCTCCACCGTCGCCGGCAGGTGGCAGGCGAGCCGCACCCGGCCGGCCCGCACCGCCGCCCGGACCCCGGCCGCGCGCAGTCGCGCCTCAGCATCCGGCCGCTCCGGCGCGTCGGCGGATGCCGCGACGGAGACGATCGCGCTCTCTGACCGCGGCAGGCCGAGGCCCTCACGGAGCCGCTCGGCGAGCGCGCGATCGTAGGCCCCGATCCGCTCGGCCCCGAGCTCATCGATCAACTCGAGCGCCGGGGCGGTTCCCGCCCAGCAGGTCCAGGCGGGGGAGACGTCGAAGCGCTTGGCGGTGCCCGGCAGCCGCAGCGGCCCGCCATAGCAGGCGCTCCACGGGTCCGCGGCGGAGTACCAGCCGGCGGTGTGGGGGATGAGACGCTCGCCCGCCTCGGGCGCCACGCGCATGAGCGCGGTGCCGCGCGGCGAGAGCAGCCACTTGTAGGCGCCCCCGCACACATACGTGAAGCGCCGGCCGTCGATCGGGAGCCAGCCCGCTGCCTGAGTGACGTCGAGGAAGACGTCGACGCCATGATGTTCGGCGGCGGCGGAGAGCCGCTCGAGGTCCGCGACCCGGCCGTCGGCGGACTGCACGGCCGAGACCGCGACAAGCGTCGTGCGCCCGTCGATCCCCTCCGGCAGCCGCTCGAGCGTCGTCTCGCGCACGCGGACTCCGCGCGCCTGCTGGGCGAGCATCGGGAACAGCACCGAGGTGAAGTCGCCGGCGGCGACGAGGATCTCCGCGCCCGTCGGGAGCGAGGCGGCGACGAGCCCGGCGAACACCGACACCTGGCTCCCGCATGCGATCTCGTCGGTCGGGACGCCGAGGATGCGTGCGAACGCCGCGCGCGAGCGCTCGACGTCCTCGTCGAGGCGGCGCGCGTCGACCCGTCCCTGCTCCCAGTCGGCGATCGCTGCGCGGGCGGCGCGGACGGCGGCGAGCGGAGGGACGCCGGTCGTCGCGGAGTCGAGGTGGCCGCGGACGTCCGGGAAACGGTCGCGGGCGACGACGGCGAGGTCGAGGGGCGCGGGATCGGCGGTGGCGGCCATCACCGCCATTTGACACGATGCGAACTGAAAGCGCCACTCATCATATCTTCAAAAACCCAAAGTCACGTCTTCATATGAGCGAGGTGCCGCCTTTCGACCTCCACCGGCTGCGCGTGCTGCGGGCGGTCGCGCGGGAGCGGTCGTTCAGCGCGGCGGCGCGGGCACTCGACTACACGCAGCCGGCGATCGGCCATCACATCCGCCGCCTGGAGGCCGAGCTCGGGACGCCGCTCGTCATCCGGCGCGGGCGCACGATCGACCTCACGCCCGCGGGCGCGGTACTCGTCGCCCGAGCGGACGCGCTGCTCGCGGGCGCGAGCGCGGCCTGGGCGGAGGTCGCCGCGGTCGCCGGATTGCGCGCCGGACGCGTCCGGCTCGCCACGTTCCCCAGCGCGGGCGCGACGTTCGTGCCGTCCGCGCTGGCGCTGCTGCGGGACGCCCACCCGGGTCTCGAGGTGACGCTCGTCGAGGATGAGCCGCCGGAGCTTGGGCGGCTCGTGCTGCGCGGCGAGGCGGACGTCGCGGTGAGCTTCGAGTACGGGGTGGGCGCCGGCGGCACCGATTCCGAGCCGGGCCTTGAGCGCACCGAGCTGTGCCGGGACGAGAAGCTAGCGGTCGTGTGGGCGGAGCACCCGCTCGCCGCAGGATCGGAGATCGACCTCGCCGACCTGCGCGAGGCGCGCTTCATCGGGGGCTGCCCGCGCTGCCGCGGGCACCTGGTCGCGGTCTGCCGTCAGGCGGGGTTCGAGCCGGACATCGGCCTGTCGACCGACGACTGGGTCGCGGTGCAGGCGATGGTCGCCGCCCGGCTCGGGGTGACGCTGCTGCCGGCGCTCGTGCTCGGAGCGGTGCGCCACCCGAGGGTCGTCATCCGCCCGGTGCGCGGGCGGCCGACGCGGACGATCACCGCGCTCACGCTGCCGGGAGCGAGCGAGGTCCCGTCGGTCGGCGCCCTGCTGCAGGTGCTCCGCGAGCAGGCGGTGGCCGGCGGCTCGAGGACCTCGCTGCGCTGGGAGACCGCGGCGGCGTGAGCGGCGCGGCGACCCCGCTGGCGCTGGAACCCCGCGGCGGCGTGAGCGGCGCGGCGACCCCGCCGGCGCTGGGAGACCGCGGCGGCGCGAGCGGCGCCGCGTGCGCTCGCGGCCACGCGGCGCCGGCGCTCAGCAGGCGGCCGCCCGGCCACCTGGAGCGGATCGCTGTCCGATGACGACAACGATGCGCTCCGAGTCCGCGATCACCAGGGGTGAACTCTGTGTACGGGCGTCGCAGGAGCCCGGCCGGGCCCGTGCGCAGCACCGACCACACCTCCTCCGCGTCGGTCCCGGCGACCTCGACCCGTCCAGCCGAGGCTGCTCGTGCAGCAGCCGGCCGCGTACTCGACCGACGGTAGATGGGTGTCGTCGACGAACACGGTCGCGCCCTCGGGTCTCGATCGTGCCCGCCGCCCGTAGCCGCTCGCGGTGGGCGCGGAGCGGAGCGAGGTCGGGCAGCGGTTCGTCGCGAGGTCGGCGCGCGGGCGCGTCAGGCCATCGGCAGCGACATGCCGGCCGGCTTCGGCGCGGCGGCGGGGGCCGGCATCTGCATGACCGGCAGCTCGATCGGCGAGAGCGCGATCAGGCCCCGGGCGCCCTGACGGATCGCCTGGGAAGCGGGGTCGTCGGGGTCGGAGAAGACGAGCGGGACGCCGGCGTCGGACTGCTCGCGCAAGGGCATCGTGAGGGGCACCTTGGCCAGCAGCGGCACGTCGAGGTCGACCGCGAGCTGCTGCCCGCCGCCCTCGCCGAAGACCTGGTAGCGCTCGCCCGACGGGGTGACGAAGCCCGACATGTTCTCGACGACGCCGCACACCTCGAGCTTCAGCTTCCCGGCCATCTCCGCCGCGCGCGCCGCGACCTTCTGGGCGACCGGCTGCGGCGTGGTGACGATCAGGAACTTCGCCTGGGGCAGCAGCTGGGCGAGCGTCATCGACACGTCGCCGGTGCCGGGCGGCAGGTCGATGAGCAGGTAGTCGAGCGCGCCCCACTCGACGTCCTCGAGGAACTGCTGCAGCGCCTTGTGGAGCATCGGGCCGCGCCACACGACGGCGGAGTCCTGCTCGACGAAGAAGCCGATCGACATCACCTTGATTCCGTCATGGGCCTCGATCGGGATGAGCTTGCGCTCCGCCGAGACCTTCGGCCGCTGACCGCCGACCCCGAGCATCCGCGGCTGCGAATAGCCCCACACGTCCGCATCGAGCACGCCGACGCTCTTCCCCTCGGCCGCGAGCGCCGCGGCGAGGTTCGCGGTCACGCTCGACTTGCCGACGCCTCCCTTGCCCGAGCCGACGCACACGACGTTGCGCACCTGGGCGAGGGCGCCCTCGGGGAGCCCGCTCGGGCGACCGAGCTTGCGCTGCAGGCCGCGCTTCTCCTCATCGGAGAGCACGTCGAAGGTGAGGTTGACCCCGATCACCCCGTCGAGCCCACGGATCGCCGCGTCGACCGCGGTCTCGAAGTGGCTGCGGATCGGACAGCCGGGCGTCGTCAGCGACACGGTCACGTCGACCACGCCGTTCGGATGCACATCGACCGAGCGCACCATCTCGAGCTCGACGATGTCACGGCGCAGCTCGGGGTCGATGACGGCGCGCAGGGCTTCTCTCACCTGGTCTGTCGTGGGCATGGATTCCATTCAAGCAGGTCGGAATTGGCGCTCCGTCAGGCCACGAGCGGCGCCACCCGCTCCCCGAGGAGCGCCACCGGCTCGAGCTCGTCGTGCAAGAGGTGCTGGCACATGACGCGGTCGACGCCGGCGTCGCGCAGCGCGCCGAGCTGCTCGCCGACGTCCTCCACGGTGCCGACGATCCAGCCCTCGGGCGCGTCGCCGAGCAGCGAGCCCTGCGGCAGGTGGGCGCGCGCCTCCAGGCGCGCGCAGCGGGCCGCGAGCGCGGCGCCGTCCTCGGCGACGACCACGCCTGTCATCACCGAGAAGCGCAGCATCTCCCGACCGGCGGTCGCGCACGCGTCGGCGATGCGCTCCCGCCGCTCACGGATCTCCTCGAGGGTCGCGAACGCTGTGTTGTACTCGTCGGCGTAGGCGGCGGCGAGCCGAGCGCCGCGCGGCCCGGCGTCGCCGCCCATGAGCAGCGGAATGCCCGCGCGTCCGCTCGTCTGCACCGGCCGGGGGCGGGCGGCGAGCTCCTCCACCGCGTAGTGCTCGCCGCGCAGCGAGAACGACCCGCCCGACCACGTGCCGGTCACGATCTCAAGCTGCTCCTCGAGCATGTCCATCCGCACCTTGAGCGGCGGGAAGGGGAAGCCATGGGCGGCGTGCTCGCGCTCGTGCCAGCCGGCGCCGAGCCCGAGCTCGACGCGCCCGCCGGAGACGTGGTCGGCGGTGACGACGATCCGGGCGAGTGCCGACGGGTGGCGGAACGTCACCGGCGAGACGAGCGTCCCCAGCCGGAGCGTGTGCGTCGCCGCGCCGAGCGCGCAGAGCGTCCCCCAGGCGTCGAGCGACCCGCGCTCGGGCGCCTCGCCGTCGAGGTTCATGTAGTGGTCGGAGCGAAACAGCGTCCCGATGCCGTGGTCCTCGCAGGCCCGCGCGAGCGCGACCCACTGCTCCCAGGTGACGTCCTCCTGCCCCTCGATCATCAGGCACAGCTGCATCGGCGCTCCTCTCGAGTCGGGTGCGGATCACGGACCTGCGCGGTGGGCCGCGACGCGGTCATTAAAGACCGACGGGGCGCCACATCCAGGGCGCCCCGGCGGTTGAGGGAGGAGAGGGTGCTGCATTCGCCGGCGGAGATATGAGGCCGACGAATCTCTCCCAACGTAGCGCCCCCCTCGACGCCGGCTGGGTGAAATCTGTCACGGACCGGTCGGGCCGATCCTGCTCAGGCGAAGTGCTAGCCATTCGGCCGGGCTTCAAACATGCCCGTCCAATAAATCGAACAACTTCAGGGGCCGGTTGCTCCAAGAACCTGTACGTCGAGCCCGCTGCGGGCAAGCCAGCGCCCGGGATCGCTGATCTCCTCGAGCGTCGGGAGGGCCTCGGGCGCGGAGAACAGATGTCGCAGCGCGCGTGCGCCCGCGCGCTCGACGATCGCGTCGCAGAACGCCTTCCCCTGCTCGTACTGGCGGAGCTTCATCTCCATGCCGAGCAGCCGGCCGAGCACCTGGGCCAGCCCGGAGCGCGAGCGCCGGCGGCGATCCATCGCGCTGCGCAGCTGCGCGAGCGACGGGAGCAGGTCCGGGGCGACCGCGTCCATCACGTGCTCGGCGTGGCCCTCGACGACCGCCATCGCCGCCTGGACCCGGTCGAGCGTCGCGCGCTCGCCGGGGCTGGCGAAGATCCCGACGACGTCACCCGAGCGGGCGGCGCGCAACGAGCGCGCGAGCTGTGCGCGGGAGGGAAGGCGCAGCCCGCTGGGCGCGTCGATGCGCACCTCGGCGGAGCGCATGAGCGCGGCGACGAGCCCCGCGAGGTACCCGTGGAGCCACGGCACGCCGGCGAACTGGACGGCGTGCGTGACCTCGTGAAGCGTCACCCAGGTGAGGAACTCGTCCTCCGGGGCCTCGAGCGACTCGACCGCCGCTCCGAGGTTCGGCAGCACGAACAGCAGCCGCGGGGGGCGCGGCTCGGTCGTGGGGGGTGGATGGGCGGGATCCGGATCCTCGAGCAGCACGAGCTCGTACTGGCCGAGCACCCGCTGGGCGAGGAACCCGAGCACGACCCCGACCTCGGTCGTGACGACGAGGCTCATCGCGAGCGACATCGCCGGGCGGGCGGCCCCGCCGGTTGGCGCCCGTCGCAGCCGGCTCTCGGCGCGCTCCAGCACCGGCCCGAGCATCCGGCCCATCGAGGAGGCGTTCGCAGCGATCCACTCGCGACGATCGATCGCCTCGGGCGCGGGCAGCGGGCGGCTCGGGGTCAGCCCGGTGTAGTGGGTGACCCGCTTCTCGGCGTCGGCGGCCATCTCCGCCAGGCGGGGCGCCGACGCGGGCGCCGCCGCGTCCCCGGGACCGGCGAGGAGCGCGGCGAGCCGCTCGGCGACGATCCAGTCGATCATCGGGCCACCCGCGCGGTCGGCCCGTTCATGCGGTCGTGCGCCACTCGCTCGATCATGCGCCCACCCGTTCGAGCTCCCGCAGGCCCCGCTCCGAGCGCGCCGCCACGACCCGCGAGGCCGGCGTCGCGTCAAGCGGCGCGCCGAGCGGGTCGGCACAGTCCGGGAACGACACGAGCCCGCCCGCCTCCCGGACGATGAGCTGGCCGGCGGCGGAGTCCACGCCGCGGGCGCGCCGCAGCGTCACGAGGCCGTCGTGCCGGGCAGCCGCCACCGCGCACAGCGACACCGCGATCGTGCCGAGCGCCCGCAGCCGGTGAGCGACGTCCGCGAGCTCATCGGCCTGCTCGCGCAGCCAGCGCGGATCGGCCGACTCGATCCCGACCACCTCCAGCCGGCCCGACCGCGAGCGTCGATCGGTGCGCGTCGGGTCGAGCCGCTCGCCGTCCGGCGGCCTTTCGCCGCGGGCGCGCCACGCGCCCTCGCCGCTCCGCGCCCACCACTGCTCTCGCGCGCCGAAGTCGTGGACGAAGGCGAACCGGACGTCGGCCATCGTGGTGCCGTCGGCGACCGCGACCGACAACGCGTAGTGGGCGCCGTCGCGCTTGGCGTTGAGCGAGCCGTCGATCGGGTCGATGACGATTCGCGTCGCGTCGGCGCCGTCGGCGCCGAAGCGCGCCTCGCCGCGCTCCTCGGAGAGCGCGGTGAAGCACGCGCCGCTCGCGTGAAGCCGGTCGAGCTCGTCAAACACGACCCGCTCGGCGGAGCGATCGAGCACGAGCGTGTCGTCCCCGCCGGCACCGCGCGTGCCCGTTTCCTCGGCCCGCTCCTCGATCCCGGGCGTGCGCGCGAACAGCCGCTCGATGCGCCCGACAGCGCGCCGGCAGAGCCCGAGCCAGTCCGCCGCGAGTGCCGTGTCCGTCGCCGTCATCCGAACCTATGCTGGCAGAGTGCGTGACGACGGCCTGACCGGGCCCCAGCGCGAGGCCGTGGAGCACCCCGGTCCGTCGCTTTTGATCCGCGGTGTCGCGGGCGCCGGGAAGACGCGCGTCATCCGCGAACGACATCTCCGTCTCCTCGCCGCCGGCGCCCATCCGGAGCGGATCGCGGTGCTCGTCCCGAGCGTCGCCCGGGCGGCCGCGCTGCGCGAGCAGCTACAGCTGCGGATCGACCGCGGCTACGAGGAGCTCATCGTGGTCACCCCGGTGGAGCTCGCCGCCCGTGTGCTCCGCGGCGGGGTCGCGCGGGGCGCGGGCGCCCTTGACTTCGGACGCGGATCGCGCGGAGGCTGGCCTGGACCGGTGCTCGGCCCGGGAGACCGGCTCGCGCTGCTCGGCGAGCGGATCGACGAGCTCTCGCTCCGCCACCACGATCTCGCGGGGCGGCCGACGGCGCTGCTGGGCGCGTTCGTCCGGCGCATCGATCGGCTCAAGGCCGAGCTCGTCGACGTCGAGCGCTATCGCGCGTGGGCCGCGTCGCTGGACCCGGAGACGGTGCCCGACGCCGAGCTCCAGCGCGAGTTCGCCGAGGTCTACCTCGACCACGAGCGGCTGCTCGCAGAGGTCGGCGCCCGCGACGAGGGCGGCCTCTTGCTCGACGCCCTCGCGCTCGCGGAGCGGCGGCGGGGCTCCGCGGCCCCGGCGTTCGACCACCTGCTGATCGACGACGCCCAGGAGCTCGACCGGGCGGCGTCGTCGCTCGCGCTCGCGCTCAGGGCGCCGTCGCTCACCGTCGCCGCCGACCCCGACGCGGCCGTGCGGCGCTTCCGCGGCGCGGGCGCCGAGCGCGTCGAGACGTTCGCGGCGCTCCCCGGGACGCACGCCGTCGAGCTCGCCGAGAGTCTGCGCTGTCCGCCGGCGGTGTGGCGCGCCGCCGAGGCCGCGCTCGGGCGGCGGCCGGCCCGCGCTCCGGACCTCGCGCCGAGCGCGCCCGCCATCGAGCTCTGGCGGTGCTCGAGCGAGCGCGCCGAGGCGCAGGCGGTCGCGGTCGAGATCGAGCGGCTGATCGCTCGGGACGGAGCGTCGCCGGCGCGGATCGCGGTCATCGTGCCCGACGTGACGCTCGAGGGCCAGGCGATCGCCGGGGCGCTCGAGGAGCGCGCGATCGCCCACCGGGTGATCGGCGAGGCGGCGTTCTTCCGCCGCGCGGAGATCCGCGACGTGCTCGCGTGGCTGCGGCTTCTCAGCGACCCGACGGACGCCGCGGCGGTCGTGCGGGCGCTCGCCCGGCCGCCGGTCGAGCTGCGCTCGGTCGACATCGCGCGCTGCACGCAGATCGCGCGGCGGCGCAAGCTCGACATGATCGGCGCGCTCGCGGCCGCGCTGCAGTCGCCGCAGGTCCCGCCCGAGGCGCGCGATCGCATCCGCACGTTCCTGTCGCTCTACCGCAGCTCGCTGGCGTCGCTCGACTCGGCCCGGCCGGACCTGTACGTGCACCGCCTGATCGAGCGGCTGGGGCTGCGTCGCAACCAGCTGTTCGCCGCGCAGGCCGATGTCGCCGAGCGGCTGCGCGCGCTCGCGACGTTCGGGGAGCTCGCCAGCGAGCATCTCGCCCGCGCGCCGCTCGCCACCCCGCGCGAGTTCGCCCGCTCGGTGAGCGCGCTCGCCGAGGTCGGGCTCGGGCGCCAGGAGGAGCCCGACCTGCGGGCCGCGGACGTCGAGGCGGGGCGGGCCCGCTGCCCGGCGGGCGGCGGCGAGGCGCCCGGCGGCGCGGTCCAGGTGCTCGCCGCCTCGCAGGCGGGCGGCCTCGAGGCCGACGACGTCTTCGTCGTCGGGCTCGACGCCCGGAGCGCCGCCCGCGCGCCGGAGCCGATCCCCGACGCGCTCCTCTCCGAGCCGCTCCCGCCCGACGACGAGGTCACCCGTGAGCGGATGCTCCGCCAGGAGATCCACGTCGCGTGCACGCGCGCGCGCCGGCGGCTCGTGCTCGCCTATCCGCGGGCCGACGACCGCGGCGAAGCCCTCGAGCCGGCCCCGGTGCTTCGGGAGATTCGAACCGCGCTCGACGTCGAGTGGCGCGACCGCGAGGAGGAGCTGTTCGGGCCCGCCGAGGCGCTCCACTCGACCTACCGGATGCTCCGCGACGAGCTGCTGCAGGGCACGACGCGCGCCGCGGGACGGATCGGCGAGCTCCGCCTCGACACCGACCTCGACATCTCGCACGCGGTCGTCCGCTATCTGGAGCTGCTCAAGGTCGCCGCGCTCATCGCCCAGGGCGAGCGCGAGGGCGCGCCGTCGGTCGCCGAGTCGCTGCGTGACATCAACGCCCGCATCCTGCAGGCGGTCACCGGCGAGCAGCGCGAGATCTTCGAGACCTCGGCGCTCGACGAGTACCTGCTCGATGCCGAACGGGGCGCCCGCGCCCGGGCGCAGGCGGTCGCCGCGCGTGACGAGCCGTCGCTGGAGGCGTTCCTGCCGCTGCGCGGGGAGGGCGTGATGCTGTCCGCGAGCGACATCGACACGTACCGCACGTGCCCGCTGAAGTACAAGTTCGCGCGCGTGTTCCGCATCCCGCAGGAGCCGACGCTGCACCAGCGCTTCGGGATCCTCATCCACCAGGTGCTGGAGCGCTATCACGCCGGCGCCGACGGCGGCCCGGACGCCCCGGAGCAATACCCGGAGAGCCAGTCGACGCCGGGGCTCCCGGAGCTGCTCGGCCTGCTCGACGCCGGCTGGCGGCGCGGCGGCTTCGGGGACTCGCTCCAGGAGCGCCAGCTGCGCGGCAAGGCGGCGGCCGCGCTCACGCGCTACCACGAGCGCTTCAGGATGGAGGACGGGCGGCCGGTGTGGTTCGAGCGCCAGTTCACGTTCCCGATCGGCCCCCACCTGCTGCGCGGCCGCGTCGATCGCGTCGACCGCCTGCCCGACGGCGAATACGAGCTGATCGACTACAAGACGGGACGGCCGAAGAGCGCGGCGCAGCTCGCCGACGACGTGCAGCTCTCGCTCTACGCGGTCGGCGCCCGCGAGGCGTGGCGCCTGGAGGCCTCGCGGCAGGCCTACTACTACCTGCTCGACGACGAGAAGGTCGCGGTGCCCGACGATGGCGACCGCGCGGAGTGGGTGCGCGAGATCGCCACCGAGGTCGCCGAGGGGATCCGTGGGCAGGGCTTCGAGCCCACCCCCTCCTACGCCGCGTGCTCGGTCTGCGACTACCGGCTCGTGTGCCCGGCCGCCGAGCGCTGAGGGCGGGCGGGGCCCGAGCCTCAGAACGGGATGTCGGGCCCGCCGGCGGTCGACGAACCACTCGGCCCGTCCCCGCCCCGCTGGCGCAGGAAGTTCTGCAGGTCGTTGGCGATCGTCTCGCCCGAGGGGAGCGACCCCGGCTCCTCCTCATCCTCGGCGGCGGCCTGCTCCAGGCGCTCGACGAACGCCTGCACGTCCGGGTCGGACTGGACCGCGACGTTGACCTGGCGCTCGTAGTCGGCCGAGGCGACCTCCAGCTCCGAGGCGTCGACCGCGATCCCGACCAGGCCCTCGAGCTTGCGCACGAGCGCGAGCGCCGCCTTCGGGTTGGGCGTGGCGGCGATGTAGTGGGGGACCGCCGCCCACAGCGAGGCCGACGGCAGCCCCGCCTGCTGGCAGGCGGCGTGGAGGATCCCGACGATGCCGGTCGGGCCCTCGTAGGAGGACGGGGCGAGCCCGAGCCGGGAGACGAGCGCCTTGTCCGAGGACAGCCCGGTCACCGAGATCGGGCGCGTGTGCGGAACGTCGGCGAGGAGCGCGCCGAGCGTGACGAACAGTTCGGTCCTGAGCTCGTTGGCGAGCTCGATGACGATCTCGCAGAACGTCCGCCAGCGGAACGACGGCTCGGTGCCCGACATGAGGATGAGGTCGCGGTCGGCGAGCGGCACGCGCGCCTCGAACAGCTCGACCGCCGGCCACACGATCTCCCGCGTCTCGCCGTCGGCGAGCTTCGTGCGCGGCCGCGTGGCCTGGAAGTCGTAGAACTCCTCGGGGTCGATCGTCGCGAAGCGCTGGGCGCCGAGCGACCGCGAGACGAACTCGATCGCGCTCGACGCCGCGTCGGCGGCGTCGTTCCAGCCCTTGAACGCGCAGACGAGAGCCGGTGCACGCAGACCTTCGGGGCGGTGCTCCCATTGCAGCGGCTGCATCCGGTTTAACGTTAGCCGTGACGGTATGGGCGCTGACGAGGAGACGATCATGAGCGTGAGCTCGCTGCGTCCCGGCCAGGCGGTCGACGCCGTCTTCGCCTGCGTGCGCAAGGACCGGCTCACGACCCGCACCGGATCCCCCTACCTCGCGCTTGCGCTCCGCGACCGCACGGGAACGCTCACCGCGCGGGCGTTCAAGGGCGCGGACGCGCTGGCCGGGCGCTTCGAGCGCGGCGACATCGTGCGCGTGCGCGGCCGCGTCGAGCGCTTCCGCGACGAGCTCACGCTCGAGCTCTCGGACATCGCCCGGCTCGACGGGGAGGCGGCCGACCCGGGGCGCTTCCTGCCGACCGCCTACCGCGACGTCGAGGAGCTGGAGGGCTTCCTCGAGCACCTGAGCGGCGAGGTCTACGACCGCGAGTACGCCGCCCTGCTCCGCAAGCTGCTCGGCGACGAGGCGCTGCGACGCGAGTGGCGGCGCGCGCCGGCCACCCGCGCTGGGCACCACGCCTATCTCGGGGGACTGCTCGAGCACACGGTCGCGGTCGCGACGCTCGCCCAGGAGACCTGTCAGCTGCATCCCGGCGTCAACTCCGACCTGCTCATCTGCGCCGCGCTCGTCCACGACCTCGGGCGTACGCGTGAGTTCACCTACGGGGCGGAGATCGGGCTCACCGACGAAGGACGGCTCCTCGGCCACCTCGTGATCGGCGAGCGGATCATCGCCGAGGTCGCGCGCGGTGTGCTCGACGAGGCCCGGCTCCTCCCGCTTCTGCACTGCGTGCTCGCCCACCACGGCACCGCGGCGGCGCCCGGCGGTCGCTTCGGCTCGGTGGAGGCGCTCGCGCTCTACCGGATCAACGCCGTCGACGCCGCTGTCAAGGGCGCCCTGGAGCACGGCCTGGGCAGCGGCCCCGCCTGAGGATACGTAATCATCAGCTAGGCTGATCAGCGTGGCTGATGAACTCGACCTCGAGCAGGCCGCCGTCGAGCTGCGGTCGGTGCTCGCCGCGCTCTACCGCCGCATCCGCCAGACGAAGGAGCTCGGCGAGCTCACGGGTCCGGAGAGCTCCGCGCTCAGCCGGCTCGGGCACCACGGCGCGATGACCGCGGCCGAGCTCGCCAAGCTCGAGCGGATCAGCCCGCAGTCGATCGGGAGCACGCTGCAGGGCCTCATCGCCAAGGGGCTCGTCGAGCGCAGCCCCGATCCCGCCGACGGCCGCCGGCTGATCCTGACGCTCACCGTGGCCGGCCAGGACATGCTTCGGAGCCGCCGCGCCGCGCGGACCGCGCAGTTCGGCCAGGCGCTGGCCGGGCTCGAATCCCGCGACCGTGAGGCGCTGCTCGCCGCCCTGCCGGCGCTCAGCCGCCTGGCGCGGGAGCTCTGAGGTGGTGGCGGTCGCACACCACCAGGACGGCTACAAGTGGGTGGCCCTGGCCAACACGACCGCGGCGGTGTTCATGAGTGCGCTCGACGGCTCGATCGTGCTCATCGCGCTGCCCGCGATCTTCGTCGGGATCGGCCTCGACCCGCTCGCGCCCGGGAACATCGGCTACCTGCTGTGGATGATCATGGGCTACCGTCTCGTGCAGGCCGTGCTCGTGGTCACGGTCGGACGGCTCGGCGACATGGTCGGGCGGGTGCGGATCTACAACGCCGGCTTCGCGGTGTTCACGATCGCGTCGGTGATGCTGTCATTCGACCCGTTCCGCGGCGCGCACGGCGCGCTGTGGCTGATCGGCTGGCGTCTGCCCCAGGCGATCGGCGGCTCGATGCTCACCGCCAACTCGGCCGCGATCCTCACCGATGCGTTCCCGGCCGAGCAGCGCGGCTTCGCGCTCGGCACCAACCAGGTGGCGGCGCTCGCCGGCCAGTTCATCGGCCTCGTCGCCGGCGGCCTGCTCGCCGTTCTGGACTGGCGCGCGGTGTTCTGGATCAACGTCCCGGTCGGCATGTACGGCACCGCGTGGGCGTACCTGAAGCTGCGGGAGACCGCCAGTCACCGCCGCGCCCCGATCGACTGGTGGGGCAATCTCACGTTCGCGCTCGGGCTGTCGACGCTGCTGATCGCCTCGACCTACGGAATCCAGCCCTACCGGGGCCACACGATGGGCTGGAGCGATCCGTGGGTGATCGCCGGCCTGGCCGCCGGCGCGGCGCTGCTCGT
This sequence comes from Solirubrobacteraceae bacterium, assembly GCA_035294545.1. Classification (GTDB taxonomy): domain Bacteria; phylum Actinomycetota; class Thermoleophilia; order Solirubrobacterales; family Solirubrobacteraceae; genus Palsa-465. Next base: position 46,293 of record DATGKS010000024.1, read on the forward strand.
CGGGTTCGTCGCGATCGAACGCCGGGTGCGGGCCCCGATGGTCAATCTTGCGCTGTTCCGGTTGCGGCCGTTCGCCGCCGGCAACCTCGCCGGGTTCGCGGTGGCGCTCGCCCGCGGTGGCCTGCAGTTCATGCTCGTCATCTGGCTGCAGGGGATCTGGCTGCCGCTGCACGGCTACAGCTTCACGCGCACGCCGCTCTGGGCCGGGATCTACATGCTGCCGCTCACGGTCGGCTTCCTGATCGCGGGGCCGGTCTCCGGCACGGTGTCGGACCGGATCGGCTCGCGCGGGATCGCAAGCGCCGGCGCAGCGCTCAGCGGCGCGGGGTTCCTGGGGTTGATGCTGCTGCCGGTCGACTTCCCCTATCCGGTGTTCGCGCTGCTGCTTGCGCTGATCGGGGCCGCGACCGGAATGTTCTCCTCCCCGAACTCCTCCTCGATCATGGGCAGCGTCCCCGCCGGGGAGCGCGGCGTCGCCTCCGGGATGCGCTCCACGTTCCAGAACTCGGGCACCGCGATCTCGATCGGCGTGTTCTTCACGCTCGTCATCGCCGGGGTGGCGAGCAGCCTGCCGTCGGCGCTCAGCTCCGGTCTGATCCACGGCGGCGCTCCGGCCGCCGTCGCCCACCGGCTCGCCTCGCTGCCGCCGGTCGCGAGCCTGTTCGGCGCGCTGCTGGGGATCAACCCGCTGCGCCACCTGCTCGCGGTCCACGGCGACCTGCACCTGCTCTCGGTGGCCGGGCGCCATGAGCTCACCGGTCGCGCGTTCTTCCCGCACCTCATCTCCGCCCCGTTCCACGACGGCCTGCTCGTCGTGTTCGCCACGGCCGCCGGGCTGTCGGCGCTCGCCGCGCTCGCATCGCTGGCACGGGGCCGGCCGACCACACCCACCATCGAAAGGACGACCACGCGATGACCCCCGACATCGACCCCACCCGGACCGCGCTGCTCGTGATGGATTACCAGAACGGGATCGTCGGCCGTGTCGCCGACGGCGATGCGCTGCTCAGCGCCGCGCGGGAGACGATCGAGCACGTGCGCGCGCGCGGCGGCCACATCGGCTACGTGCGCGTCGGCTTCGCCGACGGCGAGGAGCCGGCGGGCATGATGGGGCAGCGGGTCGGCGAGGCGGCGCGTACCACGCTCCACGCCGACGCCTCGACGACGCAGATCCACGACTCGATCGCTCCGCGTGACGGCGACATCGTCGTGCGCAAGACGCGCGTCGGGCCGTTCGGCACGACCGACCTCGACGCTCAGCTGCGCGAGCGCGGGGTCGACACGCTGCTGCTCGGCGGGATCTCGACGAGCGGCGTCGTGCTCTCGGCGGTGCGGGACGGGCACGATCGCGACTACCGCCTGATCGTCATCTCCGACCTCTGCGCCGACCCCGAGCCGGATGTCCACGGCTTCCTGATCGAGCGGATCTTCCCGCGTCAGGCCGAGGTGATCGACCGCGCGACGCTCCGCGAGCGCCTCGGCTGACCGCCCCGCCGGCGTCGGGGATCGCCTGACGCCGGCTCAGCTGACCGACACGAGCACGACCGAGGCGGCCGCGATGAGGAGCCCGAACGCCTGCGTGGGCGACCAGCGCTCGGACAGCACCGCACGCGCGAGCACGACCGTGAACGCCGGGTAGAGCGCCGCGATCACCGCCACGATCGAGAGCTCGCCGTGGCCGCTGGCCACCAGGAAGAACAGCGCGGCCGCCGAGGCGAGCACGCCGGAGCTCATGACGAAGGGCAGGTCCCGGAGCTCAGGCCGGCCGGCGCTGACGATCCTGCGCAGCGCGAACGGGGCGACGACGCAGAAGCCGACCGCCTGGCCGGGGAGCAGCGGCCAGGCGCCCGCCCGGGTGCCGGCACGGTCGAGGCCGACGAACAAGAGCGCGAACCCGCAGCCGGCGAGCGCGCCGTAGACCGCCGCGGACCGGGCGCCCGCGGTGTCCTCGGCGTGCGGCTGCCAGGAGACGAGCGCGATCGCCGGGACCGCGATCGCGATCCCGGCCGCCTCCCCGGCGGTGAGGTGGTTGCCGAGCGCGAGGCCGACCAGCACGGGAACGACGGCGGCGAGCACCCCGGAGACGGTCCCGACGACGGTCATCGCGCCGGCCGCGAGGCCGCGGTAGAGGAACAGCGTGCCGGTGCCGCCGCCGAGGCCGCTCACCGCGCCCCAGGCGAGTGCGCGCACGCTCGGCCCGTGGCCCGGGTACAGCGCCACCGCCAGCGCGGAGCCGAGGATCTCCAGCGCGATGATGAGCGCCGATGCGGGCTCGGCCGCGTAGCGGCGGCTGAGGAGGCCGGCGCAGAAGTCGGAGGTGCCATAGCACGCGGCGGACACGAGTGCGAACAGGATCGCCATCGGCGGCGGAACGATACGGCGCGGGAGCGGCGCGCAGCGCGCCCGCCGCCCGTCCTGTCGGCCGATCCGCGGCGGTACGCTCTGCGCCGAGGTGCGATGACCCCGTCCGATGCACACGAGACCGGCTCCTGGTTTCCGGTCCCGGCCGACGATGAGCTTCCCGAGGGTCTGCGGGGCCTGTTCGCCAAGGCCCGGGAGCGGCTCGGCTTCGTGCCGAACGTGTTCCGCGTCTACGCGTTCCGGCCAGAGCGCCTGAGCGCCTGGTTCTCCCATTACCGCCTGCTCCACGAGCCGACCGCGCACCTCGACGCGGCCGACCGGGAGATGATCGCGGTCGTCGTGAGCGCCGCCAACGGCTGCCTGTACTGCCTCGTCGCCCACGGCGCCGCGCTGCGCGAGGAGCTCGGCGATCCCGTGCTGGGCGAGCGGATCTCCTACGACTGGCGCCGCGCGGACCTCGACCCGCGCCGCCGGGCGATCTGCGCGTACGCCGAGAAGCTCACGCTCCGTCCGCGCGAAGTGACCCGCGAGGACCTGCAGACGCTCTTCGACGCCGGCCTTGACGTGCAGGAGGCGTGGGACGTCGCCGAGATCGCCGCCATGTACAACCTCACGAACCGGATGGCGATGGCGACGAACATGCTCCCGAACGCGGAGTACAGCGCGCAGGCGCGACCTGCGGCGGACTGAGCTCAGGCGCCGGCTCGGTCGCCCGCGGGACGCTTCGCTCGTCCCGCGTCCGCGTCCGCGCCGGGAGCGGGCGGGCGTCGGTTCGGCCTGAGGAGCATGTCGCCCCCGAAGAGGAATGGCCGCGCCCCCGCAGGGGGTGAGCGGGGGCGCGGCCGGATCCGCCGGAGGAGAGTCGGCGGAAGTCGTGCTCGAGGCCCCGGCCGGCGGAGCCTCGAGCCGCCGTCGGTCAGCCGTTCGTGAGCGGCCCCTTGTCCGAGCCGATCGCGAACACGTGCAGCTCACCCTGGTTGGCGCCGTTCGGCAGCGTCACGCTCTGCACCGTCTTGCCCGAGGCGATGGGGAACGCCTCGGAGAACAGGTAGGTCGTGACGGTCTGCGAGCCGCCGCCGCTCGTGTCGCGGTAGGGCGTCTTGGCCACGACGACGTCACCGGCCGGCGGCTGGCTTCCGCCCGCGTTCAGCGTCCAGTCGCCGAAGTCGAGCGTCACCTGCTGCGAGCTGCCGTCGGTGTAGTGGATCGTCAGCGTGCCGGTCGACGGGCCGTTCGTCGCGGAGCCGAGGAACCCGATCTGGGTCGCCCCGCTCACCGGCAGGACGGTGATCGTCTGCCCGCCCGTGACGACGTTGTCGGGCTTTCCGGCCGGCGCCGACGGGAACGAGTACGTGATCCCGTCGCTCGGCTTGACCGTCCCGCCGAGCGTGACGCCCTGCGCGGCGAGCTGCTGCTGCGAGTAGCAGAAGCCGTCGCCGTCGAAGTCCGCCGCGCTCGCGGTGCCGTCGGAGCAGATCCCGGCGTTGTTGAAGTACGGCGTGAGGTCGCCGGGGGCGGCCACGCCGATGTCCTCCACGACGTTCGGCAGCTGGGTGCCGTCGGCCGTCGTGAGGTGGAACGTCACCTGGTAGTTGCCGTCGGGCGTCGACTTCGGCACCGTGACCTGGACCTGCTGGGTCGCCATCTGCTCAGGTGAGACGATGATCGAGCCGCTCGTCGGGGCGACCGTGATCCCCGAGCCCGAGGTGGGGCTGGCCGTCCAGCTCACGGTCTGGGTCGAGCTGCTCATCGACTGCACGCCGAGCGTGAGCGTCGTGCTCGAGCCCGGGTTGAGCACCTCCTGCGGGGAGCCGTCGGGGCCGGCGATGCTGCCGAGCGCCGGATCGAGGCCCGCCGTGTCCGACGGCGGCGCCGCGGTCGCGGGATCGGAGGCGAACGAGGTGTTCGGGCTGGTCCCGAGCGTCCAGTCGATCGTGCCGCCCTGCCGCCACAGGCTCGCGGGCAGGTAGGCGTTGTTCCACGGCCGGCCGTTGACGGTCATCGACTGCACGTACGGCGCGTCCTTGGCCGCCTGCGGCGCGGACTCCGTGATCGTGTGGCCGTCGCCGAGGTGGATCGCGATCTGGCTGAACTCGGGGCTGCCGAGCGCCGTCACCGCCGAACCCGGCATCTCCGGGTAGGCGCCGATCGCCGAGAACACGAGCCAGGAGCTCATCGCTCCGAGGTCGTCGTTGCCGGCGAGGCCGTGCGGGGTGTCCGTGTACAGCTGGTTCTGGACCTCGCGCACGACCTTCTCGGTCTTGTACGGCGCGCCGACGTAGTCGTACTCCCACGGAATGTCGAAGCTCGGCTCGTTGCCCATCTGAGCCTCGGTCGCGTTCATCGCGGTGACGCTCTTCGTCAGGCCGTTCAGCACCTTCTGCCAGGCCGCGTCACCGCCCTCGGCGGCCGCCGCGCCCGCGACGTCGAACGGCAGCTCGGCGCGGTAGACGTAGGCGTCGGCCTCGACGAAGCCGTTCGAGCCCGTCGGCGCGAAGCCCGACTGGAAGGAGCCGTCCAGCAGCTTCGGCTGCAGGAAGCCCGAGGCGGGGTTGAACACGTTCTGCCAGTTGTTGGCGCGGGCGGCGAACGTCTGCGCGACCCCGGTGTTCCCGAGCGCGGCGGCGAGCTGCGAGATCGAGTTGTCCGCCGCGTTGTACTCCTCCTGCGTCGAGACCGCGCCATAGAAGTTGCAGCAGCCGTACGAGCCGTCGATCGGCAGGTAGCCGTCGTTCAGGTAGTAGTTGATGCCGGGTCGGATGTTGTTTGTCGTCTGCGCCTCGGTGACCATGTCCGATAGCGCCTTGCTCGTGTCGAAGCCTCGCGCGCCGAACGCGTAGGCGTCGGCGATGATCGGGTCGGCCGGGTCGCCAACCATCACGTAGGTCTCACCGTTGTTGGCGTTCCACTTGGGGAGCATCCCGGTCTGGTCGTAGTCGTCGAGCATCGAGGTGACGGTGTCCGACATCGTGCGCGGGAACAGCATCGCCTCCAGCTGACTCTGGCTGCGGTAGATGTCCCAGCCCGAGTAGTTGGCGTAGATCGGGTGGTTCTTCGGCGTCGTGTGGACCTGGCCGTCGAAGCCCATGTACTGCCCGTTGACGTCGGAGTCGATGTTCGGGTGCAGCAGCGAGTGGTAGAGCGCGGTGTAGAACACGGCCTGCTGGCTGTGCGTGCCGCCCGCGATCTGGATCTTCGACAGCGCCGCGTCCCACGCGTCGTGTGCCGCGGCCTGGACCGTCGACAGGTCCCAGCCGGGGATCTCGGAGGTGAGGTTCTGGGTCGCGTTCGCGTTGCTCACGTACGAGATGCCGACCTTGGCGACGACGGTTCGGTTGGACGCGCCGGAGGTGTTGAAGCTCACGTACGCGCCGTCGGCGCCGTTGACCGGCACCGCGTTCGGTGACGCGGCCTGGGCGCCGTTCGGCGTCGAGGTCGTGCCCGCCGCGCGCAGCCGTCCGTTGCGCGAGTTCGCCGGGCCGGTCAGGCCCTTGCTGGCAAGCGCGATCTGGCCGGCCGTCTTCGCGCGCCTGAGCGCCTGCGCCTTCTGGGCGGCGGTCATGCGGCTCGACTCAGAGCGACTGCCCGCGACCGCGGACGAGCCGTTCGTCCATGTGCCGTAGCTCGTCATCGGGCGGTTGAACTGCATGTCGAAGTGCAGCGTGTAGACGTTGCCGCCGCCGCAGAAGCCGCCGGTCGTCACGGAGCCGGAGACCTCCGTGGGGCTGACGACGCGGAAGCTCGTGGCCGTGTCCGGGGTGGCGCTGCCCGAGAGCTTGAACAGCAGGTTCCCGCTGCTCTGGCCCTTGGGGAACGTGAACTGGCCGACCCCGGCGCGCAGGGTTGTGGCCAGCTGCGTCTTGATGCCGTCCGAGGTCTCCTGGTAGTAGCCGGGACTCGCCTTCTCGGTCGAGTGGACGAGCGGATCGGTCGCCGATCCCGGGTTGGCGGGGACCGGGCCGGTCGTGGGCAGGATCGGGACGTCGCCCTCGGCGGAGCAGCCGGGGCCTGACAGGTTCGTCAGCGCGTACCCGAGGATCGACGTGTCGCCGTAGTAGTAGTTGCCGCCCGGCGGCCGGCTCGGCGTGTTCGGGCTCCACTGGATCATGCCGAACGGCATGTCCGCGCCCGGGAACGTGTCGCCGCCGTTCGTCGTTCCGATGAACGGGTTGACGAGCGTCGTCGGGTCCTGCACGTAGCCGGCGCCGGAGTTGGCGTGGCCGACCGCCGCGGCGCGCGCGGCGGGTCTCGCCGCGTGCGAGCCTGGGGTCGCGGCGCCGGCGGACGCACTGAACGAGATCAGCGCCCCTCCGGACACCGCCGCCGCGGTGGCCGCGGCGCGAGCGAGGATGCTCGATCGTGTCATTGCACTCTCCCTGTGATTCGTCCCGTGCGCGCGACCGCCGCGCGCACGCCCTGCCCACGGGTCCGCCTGGATCGGAAGCCCGCCACCGGCATGACAACGTTGTCATGGTCGGCGGCCGGGAGCCTACCGGACCCCGCCCGCAGATGCAACCCGGAACGTTGGCGGCTGTCGCCGGCGACGACTTTGAGCACCGGCGGCCGTGCGGGCGGGCGCCCGAGCGGCCCCGCGGCCTCCCCGGGGCGACTTGGAGCGCGTTCCTGCTGGATGTCGACAGCGATCCGCTCCGAGTGCGTCCGCTCGCGCCCGCGGCGCACCGCGCGCGGCACCCTGTCCGACGACGCAGCGTGGCCGCGCGACCCGAGAGGGTCGCCCCGCCGCGCGTTATGGGCGGTCGAGCGCGTGCGCGGGCACGAACAGGCGGCCGCGCAGGTTGTCCTCGCTCTGCGGGTGGAGGTCTGTGAGCGCCTGCAGCTCGCTGCGGAGCACGGGGGAGAGGCGGTCGACGCCGTGCATGTCGAGCTCGACGAGGTTGCCGGCGGGATCACGGACGTACAGCTGGACGACGTCGCCGGGCAGCTCGACGAGATGAGGCCCGCCGCGATCCCGGTCGAGCGCACCGCGGCGCGCGGCGACCGCGTAGGGCCGCTCGAGATCCTCGACGGTGATTCCGAGGTGGTGGTGGACGGGGGCCTCGACGTCGCGCTCGAACAGGTGCAGCTGGGTGCGACCGAGCGCGAGCCACTGCACGGGCACCCCGAAGTTCGGCGACGGGATCGGCTCGGCGCCGAGCAGCTCGACGTAGAAGGAGACGGACTCCTGCAGGTCGCGGGCGTGGACGCTCACGTGGTTGATCTGCGGCTCCATCCTCCGGGCAGTCTGGCACGGACCGCGCTCGCGCTCTCCTCGGCAGTCGTCTCGCCACCCCGCTCACGGGCCGTCCGCGCGGCCGGTCTGCCAGGCTGGCGCGCGTGCTCCCCCGGCTGATCGCCAGCGACCTCGACGGCACGCTGCTGCGCGACGATGGGACGGTTTCCCCGCGCACGCGCGCGGCGCTTGCGCGCGCACGAACGCGCGGAATCGAAATCGCGCTCTGTACCGCCCGGCCGGTGCGCTGGATGCGCGGCCTCGCGCGTGAGGCCGGCGTCGCCGGTATCGCCGTGTGCGCGAACGGCGCGGTGCTCTGGGATCTCGCCGCCGACGCGCTCGTCGACAGCTTCCCGATCGCGTGCGAGACCGCCCGCCAGGTGGTCGCCCGCCTGCGACCGCTGCAGCCCGGCGGCGCCTGGGCGGTCGAGACGGTCGACCACTTCGGCCACGAGCCCGGCTACCGCGTGCGCTGGCCGGTGCCCGACGACGCGACGGTCGATGCGATCGAGACGCTGCTGCTGAGGCCGCCGGTCAAGCTCCTGCTCCGCCCGGACGAGGACGGCGGCGCCGCCAGGTGGGCGGACGCCGCCCGCGTCCTCACCGCGGGGCTCGTCGAGATCACCTATTCCGACGCGTCGGCGTCGCTGCTCGAGATGAGCGCCGCCGGTGTGAGCAAGGGCTCCGGGCTTGCCGCGCTGTGCGCGATGCACGGGATCGACCGCGCGCAGACGATCGCGTTCGGCGACATGCCGAACGACCTGTCGATGCTCGCCTGGGCCGGGCGCTCCTATGCGATGGCGAATGGGCACCCGGGGGTGATCGCCGCTGCCGACGAGGTTGCGCCGCCCAACGACGAGGACGGCGTCGCGGTCGTGCTCGAGCGGCTGCTCGACGGAGGCTGACCGGCCCGGCCCACCCCGGTCAACAGCCACGGCGCCCGGGTCACTAGCCTCGAGGGACCCATGCAGATCGAGATCTGGTCGGACATCGCCTGTCCCTGGTGCTACGTCGGCAAGCGCCGCTTCGAGGCAGCGCTCGCCCGCTTCGGGCACGCCGACGAGACGACCGTCACCTGGCGGAGCTTCGAGCTCGACCCAGGCGCGCCGGCCGAGCGCGCGGGCGAGGGCGCCGCGCACCTCGCCGAGAAGTACGGGATGACGCTCGAAGAGGCGCGCGCCTCGCAGGCCGGCCTCGCCGCGACCGCCGCGGGCGAGGGAATCGAGATGCGCTTCGACATCCAGCGGATGGGCCGCACGTTCGACGCCCACCGGCTCGTCCACCTCGGCGCCGCGCACGGGATCCAGGACGCGGTCAAGGAGCGGATGATGCGCGCCTACTTCACTGAGGGAGCGCTGATGAGCGACCACGAGGCGCTCGTCGCGCTCGCCGGCGAGGCCGGGCTCGACGCCGACGAGGCGCGGGCGACACTCCGCTCCGACCGGTTCGCCGACGCCGTTCGCGCCGACGAGCGCGACGCCGCGCGGCTCGGGATCTCGGCGGTGCCGACGTTCGTCGCCGACCGGACGATCGGCGTGTCCGGCGCTCAGCCGGCGGAGCAGCTGCTCGCCTTCCTGCGCGAGGCGTGGTCGCGCCGGGCGGCCCCGGCGTCCGCCGGGAGCGCTCGGGGATGAGCACGGTCTCAGACGAGCCACGGGCGCGGACGCTCGAGCTCGCGGGCTACGGCGCCGTCCTCACCGATCTCGACGGCACGCTCGTCGACTCCGACCCGCCGATGCGCCGCGCCTGGACGGCGTTCGCGGATCGGCAGGGACTCGACCCCGAGCGCGTGATCGCAATCGCCCGCGGCCGCCCGTCGCGCGAGACTGCCGCCGAGCTCGCGCCCGACGCGCTCGACGAGCCCGCGCGCCTGGAGCGCGCGGAGACCTCCGACACGGAGGGCGTCACCGCGATCGCCGGCGCCCCTGAGCTGCTCGCCGCGCCGCTCACGCTTGCGATCGTCACCTCATGCAGCCGCGCGCTTGCCGCCGCCCGGCTCGCCGCCGCCGGGCTGCCCCTGCCGCGCACGCTCGTGTGCACCGACGAGATCGCCCGCGGCAAGCCGGACCCCGAGCCCTACCTGCTCGGCGCCGAGCGCCTCGGCGTCGCGCCCGCCGACTGCGTCGTGCTGGAGGACGCGCCGGCGGGGATCGCGTCCGGGAAGGCCGCCGGCATGACCGTGATCGCGCTTCGCACCACGCACGCCGACGCTGACCTGGCCGCCGCGGACGCCGTGATCGACGACCTCACCGCGCTCGCACTGCCGGGCGCCGTCTGAGCGGGGACGTGGTCCGTCTCATCGTTGCTGAGCAACCCTCGGGCCACACACGTCCGCACAGTTGTCGTCCCGGGCAGCCTCAGCTCGCCGTCGCCCGCAGGAACGTGAGCACGGCGAGCACCCGCCGGTGGTCGGCGTCGGTCGCGGGAAGGTCGAGCTTGGCGAAGATGTTCGAGATGTGCTTCTCGACGGCGCCGAGCGTGACGACGAGCTCCCGGGCGATCGCGGCGTTGCTGCGGCCCTGGGCGATCAGCTCGAGCGTCTCGCGCTCGCGCGGGGTGAGCGCGGCGAGCGCATCCGCAGCGCCGTCGCCGTCCGCGCGTGCCCGCCCGCTCACGAGCGAGCTCACGACCTCACGGTCCAGGGCGGTGCCGCCCGCGGCGACGCGCCGGATCGCCTCGACGAACGTCCGCACCTCGCTCACCCGCTCCTTGAGCAGGTAGCCGATCCCGCTCTCGCTCTCGCGCAGGAGCTCCGCCGAGTAGGCCGGCTCGACGTACTGGGAGAGCACGAGCACGGCCAGCTCGGGTCGGCGGCGGCGCGCCTCGAGCGCCGCGCGGATCCCCTCATCTGTGAACGTCGGCGGCAGCCGCACGTCGCAGATCGCGAGGTCGGGCTTGTGGCCGTCGACGATCCGGAGCAGGCCCGGCCCGTCCTCGGCCTGGGCGACGACCTCGATGTCGTGCTCCTGCAGGAGCGCGACGATGCCCTCGCGCAGCAGCGCGTGATCCTCGACGATCACCACCCGCACAGGAGCACCGCCTCGATGACGATCACCACCCGCACGGCAGCATCGCCTCCACCTGGGTGCCGACGCCGTCGGGACTCGTCACCTGCAGGCGCCCGTCGAGCGCCTCGACCCGCTGACGCAGGCCGGTGAGTCCGCCGCCGGACGGATCGGCGCCGCCGGGGCCGAAATCGGTGACCTCGACGAACAGGTCGCCGCTTTGCTCGTCGATGCGCACCTCCGCCCTCGCCCCCGCCGCGTGCTTGGCGGCGTTCGTGAGCGCCTCGGCGACGACGAAGTAGGCGGCGGTCTCGACGGCGGGGGTCGGGCGCCGGGACAGCGACGCGCGCACCTCGACCTCCATCCCCGTGCGATCCGTCAGCGAGCGCACCGCCGCCTCGAGGCCGCGGTCGGCGAGCACGGGCGGCGCGATCCCGCGCGCGAGCTCACGCAGCTCCCGGATCGCGGCCGAGGCGTCCTCGCGCGCCTCGCGCAGGAGCGCCGAGACCTCCGGCTGCTCGGCGTAGCGGTCCTCGGCGCGGCCGAGCTTCATCGACAGCGCGACGAGCCGCGCCTGCGCGCCGTCGTGCAGGTCGCGCTCGATCCGCCGCAGCTCGCTCGCCTGCACGTCGAGCGCTCCTCGGCGGGTGCGGGAGAGCTCGTCGACGCGCTGCTCAAGCTCGGCGCGGCTCGGACGGGCGACGATCCAGTAGCCGCCGATGAGCAGCACGCTGCCGAGCAGCGCCCACACCGGCCAGAAGTAGCCGAACCCGCTCAGCGCCCACTGGGGGATCTCTCCGAGCGAGAGCACGCTCGCGATCAGCGCGACGAGCGTGAAGCGGCGCGCACCACGATGGCCGATCGAGTTCGCGAAGCGGATCGAGGCGACGAGCGCGATCACGTAGGCGATGCCGAGCCACACCCACGCCGGCCAGAAGTAGGCCCCGCTCGTGAGCGCCCAGATGACGAGCACGAGTGTGGCGAGGGTCGCGGCAGGCGCCCGCAACACCACGGGCACGAGCGGCCCGCGCGCAGGCGCGGACCGCTCGAGGACGTCACCCCTCATGGCCGGTCTCCAGGATCGCCGCATGGCGACCATGTTCCCATCCGCGCCCGGGCGCGTCGCTCGCCGTCCCGACCGTGGCATGCGTCCTCGTCGCGTCCTCCGCGGACCGGTCGTCGCGAGCCGCACGCGCCGGCCGTATCCCGCGATCGCCGAGCAGCGTGAGCGCCGCCGGCAGCGCGATCCCCCGCACGATCGTCGCGTCGAGCGCGATCGCCGCCGACAGGCCGACGCCCATCTCCTTGAAGTCGAGCATCGGCAGTGTGGCGAACACCGCGAACACGGCGACCATGATGAGCGCCGCGCTCGAGATCGTCGGGCCGGTGGCGGCGAGCGCCTGCCGCGCCGCCTCACGCGCCCCGAACCCCCGGCGCCGTGCCTCCGCGGTCCGCTCGAGCACGAGCACCGTGTAGTCCATCGACAGCCCGAACAGGAGCACGAACGCGAACAGCGGCAGCCAGTTGACGATCGCGCCGTTCGAGGTGAAGCCGAGCAGCGACTGCGCCCAGGGGTGCTGGAAGACCGCGACGAGCGCGCCGAAGCCGGCTCCCACCGAGAGCAGGTTGAGGCCCATGACCGACAGCGCGAGCCACGGCGAGCCGAAGCTCAGGACGAGCAGCACGAACGCGAGCGCAAGCACGAACCCGATGACGAGCGGCGTCACGCGCGCGAGCTGGTGGGTGACGTCGACGGCCTCCGCCTCCCCTCCGGTGAGCTGCGCGTGGGCGCCCCGGACCTCGAGCGCCGTCATCGGCTCAAGCGTCGCCCGCAGCTGCTGCACGCCGGCCGCTGCCTCGTGGAGCGTCGCGTTCGGCACCGGGATCGAGACCGCGGCGACCGTGCCGGAGCGCGACACCCGCACCCCGACCGGGCCGTGGCCGCCGACGAGCGCGCGGCCGCGGGCGCCGATCTGAGCGAGCGCCGTCCGAGACGGCCGATCCCCGAGACGATGGCCCGTGACGACGAGCGTCGCCGTGTCGGCGGCACCCGGGAACGCGTGCGCCACCGCCTGGCTGGCCCGCACCGCGGGCACGTGATCGGAAAGCGCGCTCACCCCGTCGGTCGCGGTGTGCAGCGAGAGCGCGGGAACCGACAGCGCGCAGAGCGCCACGAGCGCGCCGGCGAGCGCGGTCCGCGGGCGGGAGGTGACTCCAGCGGCGAGCCGGCCCCAGGCGCCGGTCCGGCCCCGACGTCGCCGACGCGCCCGGCGCCCGAGGATGCGGCCCCGGTCGAGGCGGTCGCCGAGGAGCGAGACGGTGGCCGGCAGCACCGTGAGCGAGCCGAGCACCGCGATCGCGACGACGAGGATTGCGCCGAGGGCGATCGACACGAACACGGCCATCCCGGAGAACAGCAGGCCGGCGAGTCCGACGATGACGGTCGCGCCGGCGACGACGATCGCGCGCCCCACGGTCGCGCTCGTCACGTCGAGTGCCTGCTCCGGGCTCGCGCCGGCGCGCCGCTCCGTCCGCCAGCGGCGGACCGCGAACAGCGAGTAGTCGACGCCGACGGCGAGCCCGACGAGGAGCGTGACCGTGGAGGTGCTCGAGCTCTCGGGTAGGAGATGCGAGACGACCCCGAGCGCGCCGGATGCGGCCGCGACCGAGGTGATGCCCAGCAGGAGCGGGACGCTCGCGGCGACGAGCGCCCCGAACGCGAGCACGAGGATGAGGAGCGTGATCGGCAGCGACAGCATCTCGGCGCGCGCGAGCCCCCTCGAAATCAGCCCCGAGATCGCGTGGTCGACCGAGGCGTCACCGGTCTCCTGGACGGTCACTCCGTGCAGCTGCGGCCGCATCGTCGAGACGAGCCGGATGAGCGGCGTCACGTGCGAATCGGCCTTGTCGGGGTCGCCGCGCAGGCGCACGACGGCGAGGGCGGTGCGTCCGCCGTCGGTCGCCAGGGACGGGGTGCCCGCCGGTGTGCGCACCGAGGAGACGACGGCCAGGCGCCGCGCCCGCATGGCGAGCGCGGCGGTCGCGGACGCGGTCCGATGGGCGCTCGCCGAGCGGATCAGGATCTCCTCCGTTTCGGCCGGCACGAGGCCGGCGCGGTGGAGCGTGTCGTAGGCGTGGGCGGACTGCCCGACGTTCGAGGCCGAGCTCGTGAGCGCCCGGGTGCCGGCCGCCGACCCGAGCGCGACGCAGGCGACGACGAGCGCGAGCCAGAGCGCGATCACGGTCTTGGGACGGCGCGCGCTCGTCCGCGCGGCGCGTCGCACGACTCGCGCGAGCCTGCCGGGCGGAGGTGATGAGTGGTGTGTGGTGAGCATGGCGAGAAGCCTCTCGGCCGGCGGGCGCGCTGTCGCTGGGGCGGCCGGGTGTCCGTGCGGGGGCGATCCCGAGGACCGGGCGCCGCCGGGTGGTGGGGAGCACCCCACCCCGCCGCGCGCCCGCTCGGCCCTCCCGTCGTGCCCCCCGCCGTTCCCCGTGACGGCGTCAGCCGCCCGCACGACGATGTCTAAGGTGATGGCCCGATGACCGACTCACCACCGCTGCGCGCCGCGATCGTCGGGGCGGGCCCGTCCGGGTTCTACGCCACCGATCAGCTGCTCAAGGAGGGGTTCGACGTCGACCTCTACGACGCGCTGCCGACGCCGTTCGGCCTCGTGCGCGCCGGGGTCGCGCCCGACCACCCGAAGATCAAGTCGGTCACGCGCGTGTACGCGAAGACCGCGGCCCACGAGCGGTTCCGCTTCTTCGGCAACGTGACGCTCGGCGCCCAGGTGACCCGCGAGGAGCTCCGCGAGCGCTACGCGGTCGTCGTCTACGCGTTCGGGACCGCGACCGACAACCGGCTGGGGATCCCCGGCGAGGACCGGCCGGGGTCACATCCGGCGACGACGTTCGTCGCCTGGTACAACGGCCATCCGCAGTTCGCCGATCACCAGTTCGACCTCACCTGCGACCGGGCGGTCGTCGTCGGCAACGGCAACGTCGCGATCGACGTCGCGCGGATGCTGGTGCTCGATCCCCGCGAGCTCGCGCCCACCGACACCGCGGACCACGCGATCGAGGCGTTCGGCGCCGCCGGGGTGCGGGAGGTCGTGCTCCTCGGCCGGCGCGGGCCGGCGCAGGTCGCGTTCACGAACCCCGAGCTGCTTGAGCTCGGGGAGCTCGAGCGGGCGGACGTGATCGTCGATCCCGCGCAGCTGGAGGACGTCGAGCTCCCCGAGGGCGCCGACAAGACGACGGTCCGCAACGTCGAGATCCTGCGCGAATACTCCCAGCGGGCGCCGCAGGGCAAGTCCCATCGCCTGGAGCTCCGCTTCCTGCGCTCGCCGGTCGAGATCCTCGGCGAGGGCGAGGACGGTCCGGTGACCGGTGTGCGGGTCGCGATCAACCGGCTCGTCACCGGCGAGGACGGTCGCGTCCGCGCGGTGGCGACGGGCGAGGAGGAGACGATCGAGTGCGGGCTCGTGCTGCGCTCGATCGGCTACCGCGGCGAGCCGATCGCCGGCATTCCGTTCGACCACGAGCGCGGCCTGATCCGCAACCGGGGCGGCCGCGTCTGCGACGAGCACGGGCCGACGGGAGGCGAGTACGTCGTCGGCTGGATCAAGCGCGGGCCCTCGGGCGTGATCGGGACGAACAAGAAGGACGCGGCAGACACGGTCGCGCGGATCGTCGAGGACCGCGACGCGGGCGCGCTCCGGCCGGCCGCCTCCGAGCTCGGTGACGCGGTCGCGGTCGCGGAGTGGCTCGGTGAGAAGGCGCCCGACCACGTCACCTGGGCCGGCTGGGAGGCGATCGACGCCCACGAGTCGGCGCTCGGCGAGTCCGCGGGACGCCCCCGCGTCAAGCTCGTGCGCCTCGATGAGCTGATCGCCGCGGGCCGCGTGCCGAGCTGAGCGCCCGCCTGCGATCCTCCGCGGATGAGCCTTCCCACCGTTGTCATCAGCTCGCCCGGAGGCGAGACCGCCGCCGACTTCGTCCCCGGCGCCAACCTCCTCTGCTGCTCGCTGCGCCACCACGGCGAGGAGCTGCTCGACCCGGGGCACGGCGTCGAGGCGTACGCGGAGCAGGGCAAGACGATGGGCATCCCGCTGCTCTATCCGTGGGCCAACCGGCTCTCGCATGCCGGTTACGAGGTCGCCGGGCGCATGGTCACGCTCCCCGCCGGTGAGTCCGGCACGCGCTACCCGGTCGACCCGAACGGCCTGCCGATCCACGGCGCGATCCCGGGCGGGATCGTCTGGGAGGCCGAGGCGAACGGCGACCGGCTCGCGGCGGCGGTCGCCTGGGAGGCCGACGACCTGCTGGAGCTGTTCCCGTTCCGGCACCGCGTCTCGGTCGAGGCGAGTGTCGACGAATCGGGGCTGACGCTCACCACAACCGTCCACGCCGACGCCGGCGACCCCGTGCCGGTCGCGTTCGGATACCACCCGTACCTGCGGCTGCCCGGATCCTCGCGCGAGGGGTGGCGGGTCGATCTCGGCGCGACGCGGCGGATCGTGCTGGACGAGCGGATGATCCCCACCGGCGAGCGGGTGGAGCTCGCCGAGCGCGACTTTCTGCTCGGCGAGCGCAGCCTCGACGACGGGCTCGCCGATCTGATGACGCCCGCGCGGTTCCGCGTCTCGGACGGCGAGCGGTCGCTGTCGGCGAGCTTCGGGTCCGGCTACGACTGGGCGCAGGTGTACGCGCCGCCGGGGCACGACTTCATCTGCTTCGAGCCGATGACCGCGCCGACCGACGCGCTCAACAGCCATGACGGGCTGCGCGTGCTGAAGCCCGGTGAGGCGCACGCGGCGCGCTTCAGGCTCGCGGTCACGCCCTGAGCGCCGTGTCCGCCGGGTCCGAGAGCCAGAGGGCGAGCTGCTCGAGCGCCAGCGGACGCGACAGCAGATAGCCCTGGATGAGGTCGGCGCCCGCCTCGCGCAGCTGCTCCCGGACGGTCTCGGTCTCGACGCCCTCGGCGACGACCTGCAGGCCGAGGTTGTGTCCGAGCTCGATCATCGAGCGCACGATCGTCGCGTGCGCCTCGTCGCTGTCCATGTCGCCGACGAACTCGCGGTCGATCTTCAGCTCGTGCAGCGGCAGCGCCGAGAGGTGGCGCAGCGACGTCTGCCCCTGGCCGAAGTCGTCGAGGCTGATCCGCACGCCGGCGGCGCGGAGCCGCTCGAGCTCCGCCACCGCGCGCGGAGGGTCGGCGAGGATCGCGGTCTCGGTGACCTCGACGATCAGCCGGTCGGGATCGACCGAGAGCTCCGTCAGCGCCGCGATCACGTCGTCGGCGAGCGTGCCGCCGCCGACCGAGCGCGCGGACACGTTGACCGCGACGCGTGGGGCGACGCCCGTCGCGCCCGCCAATCGGTCCGTGTCGCGCAGCGCCCGGCGCAGGACCCAGCGCGTGAGGTGGTCGATCACGTCGGTCTGCTCGGCGGGGCCGAGGAAGCGGTCGGGGAACAGCAGGCCGTGCGCCGGGTGCTCCCAGCGCACGAGCGCCTCGAGCGCCACGACGCGGTCGCCGTCGAGCCGCTGGAGCGGCTGGTAGTGGAGCAGGAGCTGCTCATCGTCGATCGCGTGACGCAACTCGGCGACGAGGCTGAGACCGGCGGCGTCATGCTCGTCGAGCGACGGCGTGTAGCGGACGACGCCCGCGTGCTGGTCCTTGGCCGCGTACATGGCGACGTCAGCGCGCTGCAGGAGCGTGTCGGGATCGTCGCCGTCGGCGGGCGAGAGCGCATAGCCGATCGACGACTGCGCCGCGAGCGTCACACCGGCGACCGACACCTCGTTCTCGAGCGTCGTGCGCACCCGCCGCAGCAGCGCCTCGGCGCGAGCGCCGTCGCGCAGGACCATGCCGTACTCGTCGCCGCCGAGCCGCGCGACGAACGCCTCATCTCCGAGCATCGCCGCCAGCCGTCCGGCGAGCTCTCGGAGCACGGCGTCCCCGTTCGCGTGCCCGAGCGCGTCGTTGATCTCCCGGAAGCGGTCGAGATCGAGCACGGCGATCGCGGCGACGCCACCCTGGCGCGCGGCGGCGGTCGCCGCCTGCGCGGCCGCGTCGCGGAACGCCGTCCGGTTCGGCAGGCCGGTGAGCACGTCGTGGCCGGCGAGGAACGCGTTGCGCAGCGACTCCCGGCGCAGACGGCCGCTCACCGACGCGGCGATCGCGAACAGGATGAGGTAGAGGGCCCCGAGCCCGAGGGCGAGATCCCGGTAGAGCGTCGACAGCAGCCGGGCGACGTCGCTGCCGATGAGCGTGTACGGGAGGTAGAGCTCGAGCGAGCCGACGACGTGCGCGGGCCGGCCGGCCCGCAGCGGCATGTAGATCTCGATCGCGCGCGGCCCGAGCCTGCGGGCGGGCACGCCGCGGACGCGGTCGTCAAGCTCGGTATCGGCGTTCAGCCAGGTGAGATGCGCGATGACGCGACCGTGCGCGGCCGCGATCGCGTGCTCGGTCGGCGGCGCCGAATAGCCCTCCCGGTCCTCGGAGAAGACGACGTGGCCGGACCGGTCACGCAGGCGCATGCGGAGCACGGAACGGCCGAGGGGCCCGTGCGCGAGCCGCTGCAGCCGGCGCTTCTCGACCGCGGTGAGGCCGGCGGTCAGCGGACGGCCGTCGAGCAGCGGCTCGATCGCGGTCCTCGCGATCACCGCCGCGACGCTCCGGCCCTCACCGAGGCCGCGCTCCCGAGCCTGGCCGCGGAAGCTTGCGGCGAGGATCAGCCCGAGCGCGAGCACGGGGATCGCGCTGACGACGGCGTAGACGGCGAACAGTCGCCCGGTGAGCGTGTGGCGGAGCCGCGAGCGTTGCATCGGGCCACGTATCGGCACGCGATGGTCATTCTCGATGCCGTCGTTATGTTTCTCGACAACCGGACGGACGACGGCCCCGAACGACCGCATGGATCTCACCTTCTCAGCTGGCGAGCTCGCGTTTCGCGACGCGCTGCGCGCGTGGTTCGCCGCCAACGATCCGGGCGAGGAGCCGGTCGGCGACGAGGACGCCCACTTCCGCTGGCGCCGGGACTTCCAGCGACGGCTCGCCGACGACGGCTGGGCGGCGGTGCACTGGCCGGCGGAGTACGGCGGCCGCGGCGCGACCCTCACCGAGTCGGCGATCTTCTTCGAGGAGCTCGGTCGCGCGGGAGCGCCGCTGCCGGCGAACGTGCTCGGGCTGCTGCTCGCCGGGCCGACGATCATGGCGTGGGGCACCCCGGAGCAGAAGGAGCGCCACCTCGCCCCGATCCTCACCGCGGAGGAGATCTGGTGCCAGGGCTTCTCCGAGCCCGACGCCGGCTCCGACCTCGCCGCGGTGAAGACGCGCGCCAAGCAGCTGGATGACTCGCGCGGCGCGCTTTCAAGCGGAGCCGGATGCGAAGCGCGCGCCAAGCGCGAGCGGACGGGCTGGGTGATCACCGGACAGAAGGTGTGGACGAGCGGCGCCCAGTACTCGAAGTGGTGCATGCTGCTTGCCCGCACCGATCCCGGGGCCGCCAAGCACAGGGGTCTCACGTACTTCCTCATGGACATGGAGCAGGACGGCGTCGAGGTGCGGCCGCTGCGCCAGATCACCGGCGAGAGCGAGTTCAACGAGCTGTTCATCGACGGCGCCCGGGTTCCGGACGCGCAGGTGCTCGGCGGCGAGGGCAACGGCTGGAAGGTCGCTCTCACGACGCTCATGAACGAGCGGGCGGGGCTCGCGTTCTTCCTGCAGGTGCGGATGCGGCGTCTGCTCGACCGGCTGCTCGGCGAGGCGGCCGCCTCCGGTCGGCTGGAGGATCCGCTCATCGCCGACCGGCTCGGGGAGCTGCACCTGCGGGCCGAGGTGCTCCGGCTCACCGCCTATCGCGGGCTCACCGCGATCGAGAAGTACGGCCAGCCCGGACCGGAGGGCTCGCTCACGAAGTGGATGTGGTCGCAGACCAACCAGCGGATCACCGAGCTCGCCGCCGACCTGCTCGGGCCGGCCGCGCTCAAGGACGGCGGCCAATGGTCCTACGAGCTGCTGCGCGCCCGCGGGAACTCGATCGAGGGCGGCACGACCGAGGTGCTGAAGAACATCGTCGCCGAGCGGGTGCTCGGCCTGCCCAGGTCCCGCTGACGGGGGCGTGCGGCGTGGACTTCGACCTGAACGAGGACCAGCGGGAGATCAAGTCGGTCGCGCGTGAGCTGCTCGGCGCCCGCTCGACGTGGGCGCGGGTGCGGAAGGCGGCCGAGTCCGGGCGCTACGACGAGGCGCTCTGGCGAGAGCTCGTCGAGCTCGGCTGGCCGGGGATCGCCGTCTCGGAGGAGAACGGCGGGCAGGGGCTGGGGATCGTCGAGCTCGTGGTGCTGCTCGAGGAGCTCGGCTATGCGTGTGCCGCCGTGCCGTTCCTGTCGACCGCGGTCGCGGCGGCGATCCTCGACCGGTTCGGTGGGGAGGAGGCTCGTGGGCGCTGGCTGCCGGGGCTCCTGGGCGGCGAGACTCGGGTGGGGGTCGGACGCGCCGGGCTGATCATCGACGGCGCCGAGGGGCCGGCGGCGCTCCTCGTTCACGACGGGCGCCTCATCCTTGTCGACTCGGCGCGGGAGCCGCTCGGCACGATCGACCCGACGCGGCGCTTTGGACGCGTCGCGGACGATGAGCCTGCCGGATCGTGGACCGCCGACACGTCCGCTGTTGCGGCCGCCCTCGTCCTTGCGGCGATCGCCGCCGAGCTCGTCGGCGTCTGCCAGCGGGCGCTCGACATGACGCTCGCCTACGTCGGCGAACGCCGCCAGTTCGGCGTGCCCGTCGGCTCCTTCCAGGCGGTCGCACACCGCTGTGCGGAGATGCTGCTTCACACGGAGTCCGCCCGCTCCACGGCGTACTACGCCGCCTGGGCCATCGACGCGGGCGAGGACGCATCCGTGTCCCCCACCGAGGCGGCGGCGCTCGCCGCGGCCGCGGCCGCGACCGGCGCCCGCGAGGTGACCGCGAGCGCGATCCAGGCGCACGGGGGCATCGGCTTCACGTGGGAGGCCGACGTCCACTGGCTCTACAAGCGAGCCGAGGTCGACCGCGCGCTGCTCGGCGGCACGGCGGGGCATCACGCGGCGCTCGCGCGGGCCGCCGCGGCGCGGCTCGCCGCCCGCGCCTGACGACCCGCGCCTGACGACCCGCGCCTGAAGGACCCGCGCCTGTGTCGATCGGCTCCCGCCTGGGCGCCGTCGTGCAGGCGACAGGGATCGCCGGCCGGGCGGCGAACCCTCGCTCCACGCCCGCGCCGATAGGAGTGAAAGATGAGCGAACGACACCGGTCGGAGGGCACGCCCCCGACACCCCGCTGGGAGCAGGAATCCACCGAGTCTCGGGGCACGCCCGACGGCAACCCGCCGATCCCCGCTGCTCGCTGGGAGCAGTCTGTGGACCTCGACCCGCAGCCGACGACCGAGCTGGAGCTACCGTTCGGCGACGACGATGACGACGGCGCATGGCCTGAGCGCGAGCCACGCCTGGCCGCGGCTCGCGAGTCGCTGAGCGCGACGCGCGAGTCGTTCGCCGAGTCGCTGGCCGCCACCCGCGAGTCGCTGTCGACGACCGCGTCGAAAGTCGGCCGCTGGCTGCACTCGCTCGACCGCCGCCCCGAGTTCCACGCCGGCCGCGACCCGCTCGCGGAGCTCGCGCCCGCGGCCGACCGTGAGCCGGAGCCGGTCCGCGCGGACTCCGCGGCGTCCACGGCGAGCCCGGCCCGCTCGCGGTCCGAGCGCAAGGCCGCCGGCCGCGAGGCCGACGATCGCGAGCCCGGCGACCGCGACGACGAGGACCGGGACGGCATCGAGATCGGCGTTCGCTTCCCGACCGCGCCGCTCGGCTACAACCGCCAGGCGGTCGACAGCCACCTCGCGATGCTGGAGGGGGAGATCGCGGAGCTGCGCGAGCAGGCCACGCCGCCGCTCTCGATCGAGGAGGAGATCGAGCGGCTCGGCGAGGAGACCGCGTCGATTCTCGTCGTCGCGCACGACAAGGCCCACGAGACCACCCGCCGCGCCCAGCAGCAGGCGGCGCGCGCGGTGCGCGAGGCGGCCGCCGACGCCGAGCGGATCACCGCCGCCGCCGAGCAGCGGTTGCGCGAGCTCGACGAGGAGACCGACGCGGTGTGGCGCGAGCGCGAGCGGCTGCTGGAGGACGTGCGGGAGGTGTCCCGGACGCTGCTCACCCTTGCCGACGCGGCGAGCGAGCGTTTCCCGGCCGCGCCCGAGCCGATGGCGCCGACCGCGACCGCCGCGGGGGTGCCGGGAGGCCCGGGCGACTGAGGCCGCTCTCTACTGCCCATGGCGCACGGAACTCCCACCTCCGCCACCGGCAAGATCTGCGCCGCGGGGCGCGCGCCCGCCTGACCCGCGCCGGACGGCTTCACTAGCCTGCGCGGCGATGATCGACGCGCTGCTGTTCGACTTCGACGGTCTCCTCTACGACTCCGAGACATCCGAATACGAGGTGTGGCGGGAGCTCTACGCCGCGCACGGTGTGGAGTTCCCGCGGGAGCTCTGGCAGCAGCGGGTGATGGGCCGTCCGCCCGGGGCCTCCGGCTTCGATCCGCTTGCGCACCTCGAGCGGCTCGCCGCGCCGGGGCTTGACCCGATCCGCACCGAGGCCGATCAGGTCCGCCGGCGCGAGGAGCTCTTCCCGCACGCGCTCATCGACGGCGCCGGCGACCTGCTCGAGCGGACACGCGCCGCCGGCCTGCGCACCGCGATCGTCTCCAGCAACGACCGCGCGCGGATCGAGGAGCACCTTGCCCGGGCGGGCGAGGCGGCCGACTTCGACGTGATCGTCACCGCGGACGGCGACGCGGCGCGCGGCAAGCCGAGCCCGGCGCTGTACCTGGAGGCGCTTGCGGCGCTCGGTGTTCCCGCGGAGCGGGCGGTCGCGTTCGAGGACTCGCCGAACGGCGTGCGCTCGGCGAAGGCCGCCGGCCTCTATGTGGTGGCGGTCCCGAACTGGCTCACCGAGGGAGCGTCCGGCCTGGAGCAGGCCGACGAGGTGCTCGCCTCGCTCGCCGATTACGCGCTGCCGGGGACCGAGCCGGCCGTCGCACGACCGTGATCGAGCTCCTCGACGACGCCGGAGCGTTCGCCGAGAGTGTCGCGTTCGGCGAGGAGTCGCACGTCGCGGAGTCCGAGGACGCGGTCC
This sequence comes from Solirubrobacteraceae bacterium, assembly GCA_035294545.1. Lineage (GTDB taxonomy): Bacteria > Actinomycetota > Thermoleophilia > Solirubrobacterales > Solirubrobacteraceae > Palsa-465. Next base: position 69,058 of record DATGKS010000024.1, read on the forward strand.
GGCGTGGGGCCCGCGATCGGATCGGGCGCGGCCTCAATCTCGCCAACCCGACCTCGAATCGCATCTACGGCGACATCGGCTACCGCCGGCTCGCCGATTTCGAGGAGCACGCCCTCGGCCGCTGAGCCGCGGGGGGACTACCCTCCGCGCGTGCCCGTCCCCCGCCGATCAACGCGGCTCGCGGCCTGTGCCACGCTCGGCCTGGCGGGGTCGCTGCTTGCCGCGGTCGCGGCGCCGCGAGCGCTCGAGAACCGCCACGCCGGCTGGTGGTACGGGCAGATCGCGACGAGCCGGGGCTGGGCGACCGTGCTCGTGTGGGCCGGCATGGTCCTGCTCGCGCTCGCCTGGCTCGGGGTGCTCCGGCTCGGCCCCGGGCGGCGGGCCGCGTACGCGCTCACCGCGCTGTGGGCGCTCCCGCTCGTGGCGGCGCCACCGCTCTTCAGCTCCGACGTCTACAGCTACCTCGCGCAGGGGACGATCCTCCACCTCGGTCACGACCCCTACACGCAGCCGCCGACGATCCTCGCCGGGCTCGGCCACCGGCATCTGCTCGACGCGGTCTCGAAGTTCTGGCGCCACACGACCGCGCCATACGGCCCGCTGTTCCTCGAGCTCGTCGGCCTCATCTCGACGGTCGGCGCCGTCCACATCGTCGCCGGCGTGCTCCTCTGCCGGGCGCTCGACCTCATCGGTCTCGTGCTCCTCGCGATCTGGATCCCCCGGCTCGCCGACGCGCTTGGCGCCGACCGCGGACGCGCGCTGTGGCTCGTGCTCGCCTCGCCGCTCATGCTGCTCGGGCTCGTCGCGCCCGCGCACAACGACCTGCTGATGGCCGGCCTGCTCGCCGCCGGCGTCGGCTGGGCGCTGCGCGGCCGGCCGCTGCTCGGGGTCGCGATCTGCGCGCTGGCGGCGACGATCAAGCTGCCCGCGCTTGTCGCGGTGGCGTTCATCGCGGTCGCCTGGGGCCGCAGCGAGCAGGCCGGGGCGCGGCGGCTGCTCGTCGCCCAGTGCGCGGGGATCGCGGTCGTCGTGCTCGGCCTCGTGACCGTCGTCTCCGGGGTCGGCGTCGGCTGGCTGTCCTCGTCGGTGTTCTCGACGCCGGCGCGCGTGCATCTCGCGATCACCCCCGCGACGGCGATCGGCGAGACGGTCGCGCTCGTGCTCCATGGTGCCGGCGTCGCGGTCTCCGCGCACGGGCTGGAGTCGGCGCTCGGCGTCGTCGCGACCGCGCTCGCCGCCGTCGTCGGGCTGCGGCTCCTCTGGCTCGCCGACGTGCCGCGGGTCGCCGTGCTGCTCGGCGCGACCCTGCTGCTGGCGGCCATCTGCGGCCCCGCGGCCTGGCCCTGGTACCTGAGCTGGGGATTCGTGCTCGTCGCCGCCGCCCCCGCGCCGCAGCGCTCGCCGGCGCTCCTCGTCGCGCTCGCGCTCGGAGCCTTCCTCGTGCGGCCCGACGGGGTCCTCGCGCTGCCGATCGAGTCCTCGCCCGGCGTGCTCGTCGTGTACGCGGCCGCGCTCGAGGCCTGGCGGCGGGTGCGTCGTCGGCGCGCTCCGGGGCCGGCGCCCGCCATCTCCTCGGCGCCCGTCGGGTCGTGAACGTGGCCACGCGTCGAGCGAGCCGCTCGGCCGGCGCGCGCACGCCCGCGCGGGCCGACCGGCGGGACGTCGCGGTCGTGGTCGGGCCGGTGCTCCTCGCGGCGGCGCTCTCGCTGTTCCAGCTGACCGACCGCAGTCTCCAGTTCGACGAGGGCGCGACCGCGGCGATCGTCTCCCAGCACGGCGCGGCGCTCGGGCGGGCGCTCGCCCGCGACGGCGGCAACATGTCCGGTTACTACCTGCTCATGCACGTGCTCGTCGGCCGGTTCGGCGACGGTCCGTGGGTGTTGCGGCTTCCGTCGGTCGGGTTCGCGGCGCTCACGCCGGGTTTCGTCGCGGCGATCGCGCTCGCGCTCTGGCGCGAGCGCCGGGTGGCGGCAGTCGCCGCGGTCCTGTGCGCGGTCAGCCTGCCGCTTGTCTACTGGGGGCAGACCGCGCGCGGCTACGCCCCGATGACGTGCCTGGCGTGCGCCTCGATGCTCGCGTACGCGCGGTTTGCGTCGGCGGTCCGGGAGGGCCGCTCCTGGCGGGGGGCGGCGCTCGCCTGGCTGCTCGTCACGACGGCCGCCGCCTACTGCGGGTTCATCGTCGTGCTGATCGTGCTCGTGCAGATCATCGGCCTCGCGGTCGCGCCGGGCGCCGACGCGCGAGGGCTCCGGCGGTTCGCCGGGATGATCGTCGCGCTCGGGGTCCTCTGCGGGCCGCTCGTCGTGCTCGCCGCGCGCCGCGGATCCGGCCAGCTCTTCTGGGTCCCGAAGCCGAACCAGCAGGTCGACAGCCAGGTGATGCAGTCGCTCACCGCGTCCGGGCTGCAGTCGACGTTCCACCGGGTGTTCACGACGACGCCGGGCTGGATCGGGACGTCGGTCGTGCTGCTCGGGCTGATCGGCTTCGGCGTCCGGCGGTGGTCACGCGGCGACCGGACCGACCGGTCCGTCCAGTGGCCGGCGCGGCTGCTGCTCGCCTGGATGGTCGTGCCGGGCCTCGCGACGTTTCTCGTCTCGCTTGTCGCCCAGCCGGTGTTCCAGCCGCGCAACCTGCTGCCCTCGTTCCCCGCGTTCGCGCTCGCGCTCGCGCTCGGGCTCTGCGACCGGCGGCTCCCGCGCTGGGCGGCCGCGCTCGGGCTGGGGCTCGCCCTCCTCGTGCGCGTCGTGCCGCTCGCCGCCGCCTATGGCGTCTCGCCGGAGCCGTGGCGGGCGGTGAGCGCGCGCGTGCTGACAGCCGCGCGGCCCGGCGACTGCGTCGCGTTCTACCCCGAGGACGCCCGCAACGCGTTTCGCTGGTACCTGGAGCGCGCCCGGCCGGCCGTGCGGGACCGGGCGCCGCGCTCGGTGCTGCCCGCCGTCCCCTGGTCGACGACGACGCCCTACGTCGAGATCTACCGCACGCTGCCCGCCGCCCGCATCGCGGCGCTCCGCGGAGGCTGCACGCGGATGTGGCTCGTCTCGAGCCACGAGGGCCAGCAGCACGGCCCGCCGCGGGCGATCCGCCACCGGCGGGAGTGGCTCGCGTTCCGCGCGCGCCTGGAGCGCGTGTTCGGCC
>DATGKS010000025.1:0-5569 GCA_035294545.1 Solirubrobacteraceae bacterium
AAACGTCGGGAGCGGTCCACGGACGCGACCCAGACCGACGTACACCGCGGTGGCCGCGGCTGACGTCGGCTTCGCCGGCCCTGCCGCGCTCGCTCCCGACGAAAGCCGCACGCCGCGCGCGCACACGGGACGCTCACCGAGCCAACGGCCGTAGCGCCGAAACGAGGCGAGCGGCTCAGCCGAGCGAGCGCTCGTAGTGCACGTAGGAGGTGAGCGTCGCGACCGTGTCGTAGAGCGAGCGGGCGCGGCCGTTGAACGCCTGGGTGTGCCAGTAGAGCGTCGCGGCGCCCGCTTCGCGGGCATGCTCGCCGGCGGCCTCTATGAGCGCCCGCCCCGCGTCCGAGCCGCGGTGGGACGGATCGACGAACAGATCCTCGAGGTAGCACGTCGGCCCGAGCGACCAGGTGGTCGCGTGCAGGACGCAGTGCGCGAGCCCCACGACCCTGCCGTCGTCGGCCTCGGCGGCGAGGCCGAAGCAGCCGTCGCGGCGCGCGGTCATGAGCGCGAACGTGCGGTCGGTGACCTCGGGGGCGACCTCGACGCGATAGAAGTGCAGGTAGCCCGCCCACAGCGGCTCCCAGTCGGCCCGGTCCCCGGAACGCAGCTCGCGGATCGTCGTCATGGCAGGGCAACCTACAGAGCCGACGGAGGACGCGCCGGACACCGGATCCAGCCGGCGCTCGACGATTCGTCGCACGGCGCGGGGGCGAGGTTGGCCGAACCGTCGGAGCCCGGGCACGACGCCGCGCAGTAGCGTCCGACAAGGGAGAATCCACGCACGGCAACAGCACAAGCGGAGGTAGAGACGAGATGGCGGACTACGCGGTCGTCAACCCGGCGACGGGCGAGACGGTGAAGGAGTACCCGACGATCACCGACCAGGAGCTCAAGGACGCGATCGCCGGCGCGGCCAAGGCAAGCGAGGAGTGGGTGCCGACGACCACCGTGGAGGAGCGCGCGGAGATGATCCGCAGGGTCGGCCAGCTGCACGCCGACCGCAAGCAGGAGCTCGGCAAGATCATCGTGCGCGAGATGGGCAAGCCGATCGAGCAGGCGGTGGGCGAGGTCGAGTTCTGCCAGGCGATCTACGACTACTACGCCGACAACGGTCCCGAGCTGCTCAAGGACGAGCCCGTCCAGCTGCTCGACGGCGAGGGCTCGGCGTTCATCCGCCGCAGCCCGTACGGCCCTCTGCTCGGGATCATGCCGTGGAACTACCCCTACTACCAGGTGGCGCGCTTCGCCGGCCCGAACCTGGTGATCGGCAACACGATCCTCCTCAAGCACGCGCCGCAGTGCCCGGAGTCGGCGCTCGCGATGGAGGAGATCTTCCGCGAGGCCGGCTTCCCCGAGGGCGCCTACAAGAACATCTTCGCCACCAACGAGCAGATCGAGTGGGTGATCGCCGATCCGCGCGTGCGCGGTGTGTCGCTCACGGGCTCCGAGCGGGCGGGGGCCGCGGTGGCGGAGATCGCCGGACGCAACCTCAAGAAGGTCGTGCTGGAGCTCGGCGGCTCGGACCCGTTCATCCTGCTCTCCACCGACGACATGGACGCGGCCGTCGAGGCCGCGGTCGGCGCACGGCTGGAGAACACGGGCCAGGCCTGTAACGCGGCCAAGCGGTTCATCGTCTCCGACGACCTGTACGACCAGTTCCTGGAGAGGTTCTCCGAGAAGCTCACCTCGGTCACGCCGGGCGACCCGAGCTCCCCGGACTCGACGATCGGGCCGCTGTCTTCGAAGATCGCGACCGAGCGCCTCTCCGAGCAGGTGAAGCGGGCGATCAGCCAGGGCGCGAAGGTCGTCGCCGGCGGCGGCGACCCGGACGGGAACTTCTTCCCCCCGACCGTGCTCACCGACATCACGCCCGACAACGACGCCTACCGGGAGGAGCTGTTCGGCCCGGTCGCACAGGTCTATCGCGTCTCCTCCGAGGAGGAGGCGGTGCGACTCGCGAACGACACGCCGTTCGGCCTCGGCTCCTACGTGTACACCACCGACAAGGACCAGGCGCTGCGCGTCGCCGACAAGATCGACGCCGGCATGGTGTTCGTCAATGCGGCGGGCGCCGAGGGCGCCGAGCTGCCGTTCGGCGGCGTCAAGCGCTCGGGCTTCGGACGTGAGCTCGGCCGCCTCGGCGCCGACGAGTTCGTCAACAAGAAGGTGGTGCGCGTCGGGGGCTGACCCCGACCGCTGCGGTGGGCGGCGCGGTGGCTCAGATCCGTGCCGCCGGTCGGGCCGTCGTAGCCGATCTCCGCGGTGCACAGCAGCGTCCCGCCGCACGATCCGTTCGCGCCCTTCGCCACGTCGAGCAGGTCCTGCGGTCGGTCGTAGAGCGTCTGGGCGGCCTCCGTGCCGGCGGGCACGCCGCCGGCGAGCGCGGACACGGAGGCGATGATCGGCGAGGCCGCGCTCGTCCCGCCGACCTGCACCCACCCGCCGCGGCCGTCGGTGTCGTAGACCGCGACGCCCGTGCTCGAGTCGGCGACAGCGGAGACGTCGGCGACGATGCGGTGCGCGCAGCCGCTCGCGGTCTGCCACGCGGGCTTCGGCTCATGGGTCGAGCAGCCCGAGCCGGGCCCCTGCCCGCCGACCGAGCTCCGGTGCGCCGGGAGCGGAGCACCGACCTCGACGTGCAGCGCGCCCAGGCGGCGCGGGCGGGCGACGTGCACGAGCTCGAGGCCGCGCACTTCCCGTTCCTCTCGCGGCCGGAGCTCGTCGCCGGCGCGGTCGAGCGGATCGCTCGGGGCGGACTCAGCGGCGCAGCTTGATCCAGCGGGTGGCGCTCACCTTGCTCTGACCGGCGCCCCGCGGGGTGAACTGCGCCTCGGCCTCCAGGCGCTCCTCGTGACGGACGTGGCGGAGCAGCGTCTTGCCGCGCGCGGTGAGGTGGACGTGGACCCGCGCGCGTCCCTTGGAGCGGATGTGGACGCTCGCCGAGGCGACGAGCACCCGCTTCTCCCGCTCCCGAGGGTGGGTGTGGGTGAGCGCGGTCGCGTGTCGGCGCTCCTCGGCGGCGGAGACGCGCGTCACCCTGTACCAGCCGACGACGAGGTGGCCGGCGGACGGCGCGCGGAACGTGAGCGTGTAGCCGTGGCGGAGCAGCTGCCCGATGCGCGCCCGCATGCCGCGCAGCGCGAGCATCCGGCGCAGCTCGTCGCGGAGCGTGCTCATCCGCGCCGAGCTCTGCTCGTTGGCGTTCGGCCGTGGGCGACGCGGCGGCCCGTCCGGGGCGGGGGGGGCGGTGAGCACGCGCGGCAGGCTCGAGCCCGCCGAGCCGGGGGCGGGCGAGCCGGCGACGACGTTCAGCGTCGCCTGCGCGGTCCCGAGCGTCGGGTGGGTGGCGGTGAGCGTGACCGTCCCCGTGGCACCCGCCTGCGAGCGCAGGAACCCGCCGGCGACGCCGCCGTACAGGCCAAACGCGAACGGGTTGTCGGTGAGCAGCGTCGCCGGCCCGCTCACCGAGAACGTCACCTGGGTGGCGTTCGTCGACGCGAGCGGGCGGTGGTTGCCGTAGGCGTCGACCCCGCGCACCGTGAAGCGGGTCATGTCGGTGCCGTCGCCGCTGATCGAGCTGTCGTCGATGGTGAGCGCGAGTCTGTCCTTGGTCGTGTCGGAGCTCATCTTCAGCGAGGCCACCACGTTGCCGTGCACCAGGCCGTCGATCCGCAGCTCCGGGGAGCTCGACCCGTTGGTGATCGGCGGGAACGGGACGAACACCGGCGCGGCGACGAGGTTGCCGTAGTCGCCCGTATCGGGTGTGCCAGTCACCTTCAGCACGCCGTCGACGTAGAACTTCAGCTCGTCACAGTTGGTGAAGACGACGGTGCTCCCCGGGCCCTGCGATGGGGACGCGGGGCCGAAATCCCAGAAGAAGCCGGGCACGATCACCGGCGAGCTCACCGCCTGCTGGGAGGCGTAGAAACCGGCGCCGGGCTTGTGCACGCGGAACGTGTCGGTGACGCCCGGCGTCTTCAGGTTGTTCCAGATCCGGTTGCCGCCGTTGAGCGACTGGTAGTCGATCGCGCACCAGCCGAGCAGACCTGCGTAGGCCCGGTTGCCCTGGGCGATGTTGTGCACCTGGGCGTGCAGCTCGCCCTGGAGCGCAAGCTGCGACTGGGGATCGATCCAACGGTAGGTCTGGGCGCCGTCGAGCGCCCCGACCGCCTCGGAGACCATGTAGGGCACGCCCGGCAGCGGCGGCCAGAGCGTCGCCTGCGTCCCCTGGTTGTCGACCGAGTGATAGTCGTCGAACGCGAACACCTGCTGGTTCCAGCCGTTCGTCGTCGAGTAGATGTCCATCGCGCCGGTCGTCTGGCGGCTGCCGTCGAGCTGGGCGGCGATCTGATTGGTCTGCGCGTAGAGCGACTGGTTCGTCGGGCTGTTGCTCGTCTCGTTCAGGCGGGTCGCCCACACGATCACCGACGGGCGGCTGCGGTCGCGCAGGATCATGTCCTCGACGTTCTGCAGCACGAGCTCGCGGAACGAGAGATCGCCGACGTACTGCCAGCCCGGCGGCTCCTCCCACACCATCAGGCCGATCGCGTCGCAGGCGTCCAGGAAGTACTCCGACTGCGGGTAGTGCGAGCAGCGCACCATGTTGCAGTTGAGCTCGTTCTTGATGATCGCGGCGTCGCGGGCCTGCAGCCGCGCGGAGCCGGCCATCCCCAGGTAGGGGAACAGCTGGTGGCGGTTGAGCCCGAAGATCTCGTAGGGCGACCCGTTGAGATAGAAGCCGTCGGTCTGGAACACCGCCTCGCGGAAGCCGGTCGTGATCGAGAAGGCGTCGACGGCGCGGCCGAGGGTCACGGTCGTCTTCACCGTGTAGAGGGTCGGGCTCTCCGGCGACCACAGCGAGATCCCCTGAAGCCCCTGGATCGTGACCCCGACCTGCGTGGTCCGTCCGCGCTGTACCGAGACCCGCTGGCTCGCGGAGCCGACGGTCGCACCGGAGCGGTCGACGAGCGCCACGGCGACGACGACGTCGCCGCTCGTGGCACCGGCGTCGAGCGTCACGCCGACATCGAGCGCGGGCGCGGTGAGCACGTCGACCGGCTTGGCGAACACGTCGGCGATGTGGACCTCGGGCACGATCCGCAGGGCGACGTCGCGATAGATGCCGGCGGGCTGGAGGTAGTCGATCGAGGCGTCGCCGCCGGCCACGTCGTTCGGCGGGATGTCCTGGAGCGTGCCGTCCACCCTGACCGCGAGCACGTTGTCGCCGGCGACGAGGTGCTCGGTGAGCTCGACCGAGAACGGCAGGTAGCCGCCCTCGTGGGTGGCGAGTGCGGTTCCGTTGAGGTAGACGGTGGCGGTCGTCATCACGCCCTGGAAGTCGACGAACACGCGCCCGCCGGAGACCGCGACCTGCGAGATGTGCTTGCGGTAGATCCACTCCTGCTCCCACGTCGCCGGGTCCCAGTACCCCCACGACAGCGAGGTCACGGTGTGCGGGAGGCAGATCGCCTGGAAGCCGGCCTCCGAGTAGCCGGGCTGCTCCGAGCCGGCCGCGTACACGCCGCCGAACAGCCAGTCGCCGTCCAGCGTGTAGCGCCCCTGGGGCAGCGGC
>DATGKS010000026.1:0-11047 GCA_035294545.1 Solirubrobacteraceae bacterium
CCAGGCAAGGACGCGGGCACCGACGGCGAAGCCGTTGGTCCGAAGGTGTGCCTCTGGCACATCGAGTGTCCGAGGACGCCGCCTGGCGCCGCCAGACGCGCCTCGAATGCGTGCGTATTTGCGGGAGCGACCACTAGTGCCACCTCGCTCTCGCCAGATCGATCCACGCCTGCGTCCGGGCGCGCAACACGTGTTCGCATGCAATCCGGACGGAACAGCTCACGGCCCCGCCGCTACCCTCCGACCGCGATGGCCGAGATCGAGCCGCTGCGCGCCCTGCACTACGACCTGTCGGTCACCGGGGGCCTCCAGGACGTGGTCTCGCCCCCGTACGACGTGATCGACGAGGAGATGCGGGCCGAGCTCGCCGCCCGCTCGCCGTACAACGCGGTGACGATCGATCTGCCGGAGGGCGGCGAGGAGCGCTACGAGACAGCGGCGCTCACCCTCGATCACTGGCGTGAGAAGGGCGCGCTCGTCGCCGACGACGAGCCCGCGCTGTGGACGCTCGCCCAGGAGTACACCGGGCCGGACGGGCAGCGGCGCACCCGCCGCGGGTTCTTCGCGCGCGTGCGCGTGGAGGAATATGGCCCCGGCCGGATCCGGCCGCACGAGCGCACCCACCCTGGCCCGCGCGAGGACCGGCTCCGGCTCACCCGCGCGACCCGCGCGAACCTCTCGCCGATCTTCAGCCTGTACTCCGACCCGACCGGCGAGGCGATGGCGGCGCTCTTAGAGCACGCCCAAACGGAGCCGTGGGCCGCGACGACCGATCCCGACGGCACGGTCAACACGCTGCATCGCGTCGCCGACCCCGACGCGATCGCCACCGCCCAGCGCGTGCTCGCGTCGAGCGAGCTCCTGATCGCCGACGGCCACCACCGCTACGAGACCGCCCGCGTCTACGCGGAGGAGATCGGCGGCGAGGGCCCGCACCGCTTCGTGCTCATGTGCCTCGTCGCGCTCCAGGATCCGGGGCTCACCGTGTTCCCCACCCACCGGCTGATCCGCGGGCTTGACGACGAGCGGCGGGCGGCGCTTCAGCGCACGGTCAACCTCGACTTCAGGATCGAACCGCTCGCGCAGATGTCCGAGCTCGCGCCGCCGGCGAACGACGAGTGCCGGATCGGCTACCTGACGGCCGGTGGCCCGGCCGTGATGCTCACGCTCCGCGACCCGGCACTCTCCGACGAGGCGCTCGCCGACCATGCCGAGCCCTACCGCCGGCTCGATACCGCCGTGCTGGAGGCGCTCGTGCTCAAGCGCGCGCTCGGGATGAGCGACGAGGACATCGACCACCTCAACGGGCTCGGCTACGCGCGCGACTTCGACCAGGCGGTCGAGCTCATCCGCGACGGCGCCTACGACGCGGCGTTCTTCATGGCGCCGACGCCGATCGAGCGCGTCCATGCGGTGGCAGCCGCCGGCGAGTCGATGCCGCCGAAGTCGACCTACTTCGTGCCCAAGGTCCCCACGGGCCTGCTGTTCAACCCGCTCGCGTGACCGAGCGGGACGCCGGCTCCCGTCCGGATCCGGCCGGCTCGCGGGTTTCGCCTGTCCGCTCCGCCGTCGCCGAGCGCCTGCGCGCGCGCCTGCTGCCGGTGCGCGACGCGATGACGCTCGACGTGCCCGGACGCACAGACGCCGCGGTGCTCGTCCCGCTCCACGTCGGGCCGGACGGGATTCACGTCGTGTTCACCAAGCGTCGGGAGGACATGCGCCGGCACCCGGGCGAGATCTCGTTCCCCGGGGGGCGGCGCGAGCCGGACGACGCCGACCTGCTCGCGACCGCGTTGCGCGAGACCGAGGAGGAGATCGGGCTCGCCGCGCACGAGGTCGAGGTGCTCGGCGCGCTGCAGCCGACGCCGACGATCGCCACCGGCTACTCCGTCTATCCGTTCGTCGGGCTGATCGAGCCCGGTCGCGCCTGGTCGCTGTCGCCGCGGGAGGTGGCGCGCGTGCTCGAGCTCTCGCTCGATGACCTGCGCCTCGGTCAGGGTCGACGCGGGCCGCCGCGGCCGAACCTGCCGATCCGCACCGACACCTACGTCGTCGGAGACGATCTCATCTGGGGTGCGACGGCGCGCATGCTCGGCGACCTGTTCGACCGCCTCGGCGACCTCGCGGACGACGTCTCCGGACCGGGACTCACCGGCTGACCGGCGGCCCCGCGCCGAGCAGCACCTGCTCGACCGCATCGGCCGCGGCCCGCGTCCACGTCGGCCAGTCGCCGGGCGTGACGTCAAGCAGCGCGTACGGAAGCCCCCACCGCGCGCACCCTCGCTGCACGAGCGCCGCGCCCGCGGCGAGCACCTCTGGGTCGACAGCGCCCGCGCACTCGTACACGACCCCCCGGAGCGTCGTGTCGACCATCTTCTCCAGCAGCATCTCGAGCCGCACGGAGTGGAGCGCCGCAAGCTCTTTCGCGCTACCCCTCGCCGACCCGAGCAGCACGCAGGCCACCCCGGCCTGGGCGAACGCGGGCACGAGCGTCGCCACCCTGTCGGGATCGGCCACGAACGGCTCCACGCCCGACTCCGCAAGCCGGCCGGTCCGCACGGGATCCCGGGTCGTCCCCCGGACGGCGTGCCCCCGCTCGCGCAGCGCGGCGGCGAGCGAGCGCCCCCGGCACCCGCAGCCGATGATCAGGCAGCGGGCCACGCTCAGGCGGACCCGCCACCCCGACGGATCTCCGCCCGTTCCCGCGCCAGCAGCAACTCGACGTCGTCCACCGTGCGCTCCGGATGCCCGCGCCGCCGCCGCCAGGCATTGTGCGCCTCGAGCATCTGCGCAAGGTCCTCGGCCTCGAGCGCCTCACGCTCCTCGAGGATCGTCCGGGCGGAGCGCAGCCCGAGCGGACCACTGCGCTTCGAGCCGCCCGCGCGCGCGCTCCCACGCCCCATCGCGCCCTGCCGGCCGGCACGGGGCGCCAGCCACGACCACGCGGCGATCGCGACGAGCGCTCCCACGAGCAGAATCCCCAGGGCGACCACGTCGCCCGCGAGTGTACGACTCGCCGCGCCCCGGGTGGCCCCGGACGAGGCCTCGCCGACACAGGCCCACCGTGCTGAGACGCGCGCACACGGAGCGCAACTTCGCGCCACGGGGTGTGTCTGAGCCGGTGTCACAACGTCACCCGCACGGCAGGGCCGGCTGCCGGCGAAGACGATTCTCTTGACGCAGGGCTAGGAGGTCAGATGAGACGCTCATTTCCCGTGCTCGCGTCCGCCGGCGTGGCGGCGGCGTGCGCGGCCGCGCCATCGCTCGCGAGCGCGGCACCGCATCCGCACCAGAACCGAGGCCTGACGATCCACGCGACGCCGTCGCATGTGATCGCCGGCGACCCGGTGCTCATCTACGGGCACCTGCGCGGGCCCCATAACGTCGACCGCCGCGTCACCCTCTATCACCGGGTGAGCGGCGCGCACGCGTTCACCGTCGTGCGCAGCACCCGGACGAACGCGGACGGCAAGTACTTCTTTCCGCACGCGCAGGACATCGTGATGACGAACCGCAGCTGGTTCGTGCGCGGGCCCCACCACACGCACTCGATGACGGTTCACGAGCGGGTGGCCGCCGAGGTGACGCTCTCCCCGAGCACCACGACCGGCCTCACCCGACACCCGATCGTCTTCACGGGCGAGGTCACCCCTGGCCACGGCGGCAGGGTCGCGCTCCAGGTGCAGACCGCCGCGGGAAACACGTGGCGCACGGTCGCCCGCGGCACGGTCGGCCGCCACGGCCATTTCACGATCCGCCACGGCTGGCGCGTGCCCGGTCCGCGCACGGTTCGCGCCTACTTCCCGGGCAACCGCTTCAACACCGCGGCCGCCTCGGATCAGACCGCGGTCGTCATCAACCAGATGCAGGCGCCGTTCTTCACGATCCACAGCTCCGACCCGGTGCTCGCCGACGGACAGACCGCGACGATCTCGGGCGTGCTGAAGAAGGCGCACACGTCCGTCGGTGACGCCGGTGTCACGATCGGCCTGTACGGTCACGTGCCGCAGTCGGACGCCCCGTTCGCGCTCATGCAGACGACGACGACCGGCGCCGGCGGCGCCTACTCGTTCACGGTCGCCGGCACGACGAACGAGCTGTACCAGGCACGCGTGATCGGCACACCGGGGCGCCGCTCCGCGCTCATCTTCCAGGGGGTGAAGGACACGGTGACGCTCACCCCGAGCGCCACGAGCTCGACGGTCGGCGGCACGGTGACGTTCAGCGGGAGCGTCGCCCCCGACAACGCCGGCCACGCGGTGATGCTCGAATACCGCGGCCGCGACGGCCACTGGCAGGTCGCGACCACCTCGACCGTCCTGCCGAATTCCACCTACAGCATTCCATGGACGTTCGGCAGCGCCGGCACGAAGCGCTTCCGGGTGCATGTCGCCGGGGGGCCGCAGAACGTCGGCGGCGTCTCCGCGCCGGTAACGATCACGGTCGCGCAGCCGACGCTCGGCTCGCTGCCGTAGAGCTGAGCGATCACCGCTCACACGACGACGTCCCGGCCCCCGTCGCACCCGCGGCGGGGGCCGGCCCGATTTCGGGAACGCTGCGCTACCGTGCCGCCCCGATGAGCACCCCCTCCCCTGCCGTGGCTCCGCCCTCGATCGTCGGCGTCTGCGGCGCGGGCACGATGGGCGCGGGCATCGCCCAGCTCGTCTGCCAGAGCGGCGCGACGGCGCTCCTGCACGATCCGGACGCGGCGGCGCTCGCGCGCGGCCAGGCGCGAATCCGCGCCGGGCTCGCTCGCAGCGCCGAGCGCGGGCGGCTCACCGGCGAGCAGGCCGAGCGCGCCGCCGCCCGCCTGCGCGCCGTCGACGGGATCGACGGCCTGCGGGACGCGGAGCTCGTCATCGAGGCTGCCCCCGAGTCGCTGTCGCTCAAGGCGGAGCTGTTCAAGCGGGTCGCGGCGGTCGTCGGCACCGAGTGCGTGCTCGCCACGAACACGTCCTCGCTGCTCGTCACCGAGCTCGCGGCCGCCGTTCCGGTGCCCGAACGGGTCGTCGGCATGCACTACTTCAATCCGCCGCCGGTGATGCGGCTGCTCGAGGTCGTGGCGGGGATGGAGTCCTCGCCCCGCGCGGTCGCGCTCGCGCGTGCCGCCGGGGAGGCCCAGGGCAAGCACGTGATCGAGGCCGCCGATGGGATCGGCTTCCTCGTCAACCGCTGCAACCGGCCGTTCGGCCTCGAGGCGCTCAGGCTCCTCGCCGAACGGGTCGCCACGCACGAGGCGATCGATCGGATCTGCCGCCTGGAGGGCGGCTTTCGCATGGGGCCCTTCGAGCTCATGGACCTCGTCGGCGTCGACACCGGGCTCGACATCGCGCGCTCGTTCTTCGAGCAGAGCTTCGGAGAGCCGCGCTGGCGGCCTTCGCCGATCAGCGTGCGCATGGTCGCGGCCGGCCGCCACGGGCGCAAGGCCGGCCGGGGCTTCTACGAGTACCGAGACGGCGAGGGCCCGCACCCCCACCGTCCGCCCGATCCCGACCCGCCCACGGCCACGCCCCCGGCGCCGGACGCCGGTCCCGTCGTCGTCGCGGGCGAGATGATGCTCGCGCTTGAGCTTGCCGAGGCGGCCGCCGACGCGGGTTGGGAGGTGCTCTCCCCCGCCCTGGCGCTCGACGGACCGAGCCCGTTCCTGATCCTCGACCTCACCGGCGAGGATGAGCCCGAGGCGCCGCTGCAGGGCGCACCGCAGGCGATCTGCTGCGCGGCCGGCTCGCTCGCCGCGCAGGACCCCGGCGGCTCGGCCGTCGGCTTCCATGCGCTGCCGCCGTTCGCAGGCTGCCGCCTCGTCGAGCTCACCCGCGGGCCCGACACCTCACCCGCCGCGGTCGCCGCGGCAGAGAGGTTCTTCGGGTCGCTCGGCCGCCACGTCGAGTGGGTCGCCGACGCGCCCGGACTCGTGCTCGGGCGGATCGTCTGCCAGGTGATCAACGAGGCGGCGTTCGCGCTCGGTGAGGGCGTCGGCTCGGCGGCGGACATCGACGCCGGGTTCGTCGACGGCCTCAACTACCCGCGCGGAGTCCTCGCCTGGGCGGACGGCATCGGGCTCGACCACGTCGTCTCCGTGCTCGACGCGCTCCGGCTCGAGACCGGCGAGGAGCGCTTTCGGGTCGCTCCTGAGCTTCGCCGGCTGACGCTCTCCGGGCGCCTCGGCGAGGCCACGGGAGAGGGATTCTTCCGCACGATGGAGGATTCGGGCTGATCAAACCCGGATCTTTCTCCGCAAGTTGCACGAATTCGATGCGTCGACGGACGTTCGACTGCGGGATTAGGTAGGGTCGGCGCACCTCCTGGAACGCCGGCCCGGCCGCTCTGGACAGCGGCGGGGACGGCAAGCCTCCGACCCTGCAAGGATGATGATCCACAACGTTTCGCCGCGCGGCGGCGCTGTCCGCTTGCGCACGATATGCATCGTGGCCACTGTTCTCGCCGCGTCCGCCGTGCTCTCCTGTACGCCCGCGTTCGCCGCCGGTGGCCGCCGGCGTGCCGCCCATCCCACCCGCCGTCTGGGCGCCCAGGTCCGCCGTCGCCACCACCGTCCGCGCTGCGTCGACGCGCACGCCCGGATCGGCCGCGTCCCGCGCGCCGCGATCGAGCGGGCGACGGTCTGCCTGCTCAACCACGAGCGCACCGAGCGCGGCCTCCCGCGGCTGCGCGCGAGCCGCCTGCTGACCCGCTCCGCGCAGCGCTGGACGAACACGATGGTGCGCGAGCGCGCGTTCACGCACGGCGCGGACTTCTCCGCGCGGATCACGGCCGTCGGCTTCGACTGGCAACGCGCCGGCGAGAACATCGCCGACGGCTACCGCACGGCCGCCGGCGCGGTGCGCGCGTGGATGCGGTCGGTCGGCCACTGCCAGAACATCCTCACCCCCGTCTTCCGCGACGTCGGCGCCGGCTTCGACCGCGGCTCGGCGCTCGGCGGCGGGACGCTGAGGGGCACCTGGACGCTCGACCTCGCGCTCGGAATGCACCAGCGCGCACTCTCCGAAAACTGGAAGCCGGCGGAGGGCTGCCCCTACCGGGGCTGAGTCATCCGCCACCCTGACCGGCGACCGGGGCCGTACGGATGCGGCCCCCGCTCGCCCGGGTCAGGAGGATCAGGCGGCCGCCGCGCGCTCGGCGCTGTCGAAGGGGAACGCGGTGTCGCGCAGGTACCACTCGGCGTCGAGGGCGGCCTGGCAGCCGGAGCCCGCGGCGGTGATCGCCTGGCGATAGGTGTGGTCGACGAGGTCGCCGGCGGCGAACACGCCGGGAACGTTCGTCAGCGTCGAGCGCCCCTGGGTGAGGACGTAGCCCTCGTCGTCGAGCTCGACCTGGCCGGCGACGAGCTGCGACTGCGGCTCGTGGCCGATCGCGATGAACGCTCCGGTGATCTCGATCTCCTGCGTCGAGCCGTCCTCGGTGTTGCGCAGCCGCGCGGTCCGCAGCGAGGCCCCATCCGGCACGAACTCCTCGACGACGTAGGGGGTGAGAAACTCGAGGTTCGGCACCGCGCGGGCGCGGTCGAGCATGATCCTCGAGGCCCGGAACTCATCGCGCCGGTGCACGACCGCCACCTTGGAGGCGAACTTCGCCAGGAAGATCGCCTCCTCCATCGCGGAGTCGCCGCCGCCGACGACGATCGTCGGGGCCTGCTTGAAAAACGCCGCGTCGCACGTCGCGCAGTAGCTGACGCCGCGGCCGGACAGCTCCTCCTCGCCCGGCACGCCGAGCTTGCGGTGCTGGGCGCCCATCGCGAGCACGACCGTGCGCGTGAGGTGCAGCTCGTCCCCGAGCCACACCTTGTGCGGCTCCGACCCGTCGGGCGAGAGCTCAAGCGCCGTCACGTCGTCGGTCTCCAGGCGTGCGCCGAAGCGGGCGGCCTGCTCGCGCATCTGCTCCATGAGCGCCGGACCCATGATCCCCGCGGGGAAGCCGGGATAGTTCTCGACGTCGGTCGTCTGCTGCAACAGCCCGCCCCAGGCAAAGCCCTCGGCGACGAACGGCTCGAGGTCGGCACGCGCCATGTAGAGCGCCGCGGTGTATCCGGCCGGCCCGCTGCCGACGATGATCGCCTTCTCGATGGTCTGATCGCTCACTTCACAAAGTATAGGCAGGGGCCAGCGATTCCAGGCGAGCGCCGAGGCGATGGGCGGCCCGCAGCAGCCGGGGCGAGGCGAGCTGCACGGCCTCGGTGAGGAGCGCGCCGCCGAGCAGGTCGGCGGCGTAGTGCTCGCCGAGGTAGACGAGCGCGATCCCGAGTGTGATCACGTACGCCGCCCCGACCGTCCCGGACACTGGCCCGACCTCGGACAGCAGCCGCGCCGCCATCAGCGATGTGGCGAAGTGCAGCGAGGGCATCGCGGCGAGCGGGTTGCCCGCCAGCAGGTCGTAGAGCGCCGGCCAGCGGTCGCCGAAGAACTGCTCGCCGTACTCGATCATCATCCGCCGCACGCGCTCCTGCTCTGACTCCCGCAGGCGGCCGTTCTGCGCCGCGTACCAGGGCGGCGCGGTCGGAATCGCCCAGTAGAACACGGCGCCGACGTCGAACACCGTGTACATCCGCACCGCCGCCGACGGGAAGCGCTCGGGCCGGCGCCACCACACGTAGGCGACGGCGCAGTGGGGGACGGCGAACCACACCCAGTGCGAGAACACGAGCAGCTTCTCGAAGCGGCTGAACGACGTCCGCCGGTTCGCCCAGCGGTTCTGCAGGCGCACGGTCGGGGGCACGCCGAGCCCGAGCACCCGGTCGACGTCGAGCGGATAGTCGATGTGGACACGCGCCTCCTGGGCGACGGCGTCGTCGTGGGGCAGCTCGTAGGCGGCGATGTAGGCCCACATGTTGAGGCAGACGAGCGCGGCCTCCCGCAGGCGCGACCGCCGCGCGGCGACGAGCAGGGCGGGCGGCGCGCTCGCCGCCGCCACCATCACGACCGGCTTGGGAATCCGCACGCGACTGCGAATCGCAGGCGTCGCGGCCCCGCCGATCACCAGGGCCCAGGCTCCCGCGCGGATGGCCCTCGAGAGTCGCAACGGGCCGCCAGTATAAGCGCCCTCACCGCCCTCTCAGGCCCGTGCGGATGCTCGCGCGTGTATGAGCGCGGCCGCAGCGCGGCTGCGGGAACGGCTCAAGCGAGCATGTGTCCGACCGAAGACCGACCGAAGAGCGGCTGGGGTCATCCGCCGGAACGGACCTATAGAATCCGGCCCCGCTTTGAGTCCGCACGCCTCCGATCTTCCTCCGCGGCGAGGCTCGCGCCGTCGCGGTCGGCTCCTCCGCGTGATCCCGGCGGTCGGCGCGGCCGCCGCGGGCTGGCTCGCGTTCGCGCCCAGCGCGTTCGCCAACTTCATCACGCCCAAGAGCGGCGGGTCGCCGAATGCCAACTCGATCTGGACGCTCTACTTCATCGTGCTCATCGTCGCGGCGGTCGTGTTCGTCGCCGTCGAGGCGGCGCTCGTGTACGCGGTGTTCAAGTTCCGCGCCAAGAAGCACCCGGTCGCCCGGCAGATCCATGGCAACACGCCGCTCGAGATCGGCTGGACGGCGGCCGCCGCGTTGATCCTGCTGATCCTCGCGGTCGTCACGTTCATCAAGCTGCCGTCGATCGTCAACCCGCCGAACACCAAGGCCGACGGCCTCTCCCTGTCGGCGTCCGTGACCGAGCCCAACCCGCCGAACGGCCAGAAGCTGCGAATCTGCGTCCAGGGCCGGCAGTACATCTGGCGCTACACGTATGGCCAGAACTGCCTCAAGAACGCCTACGCGGCGCACGATCCGTACTCGTACACGACGATGGTCGTGCCGGTCCACACGACGGTCGTGCTCGCGATCCAGTCGCTCGACGTCATCCACTCCTGGTGGGTTCCGGCGATGGGCGGCAAGGTCGACGCCGTGCCCGGCAATACGACCTACACCTGGTTCCAGGCGACCCACCTCGGCAAGTTCCGCGGCCAGTGCGCGCAGCTGTGCGGCTGGAACCACGACGCGATGGATGCCTACGTCGATGTCGTCACCCCGGCGCAGTACCGCGCATGGCTCGCGCAGCAGGCGCGGACGATCCGTGCCCAGAACAGCCAGGTCTCCCAGCTGCGCTCGATCCTGACCTCCGAAAACCAACTGGGGAGCTAGCCAGTGGCCACCGTCGCACCCGAGGAGTACGCAGTCCGGCCGGTTCCCCAGGTGCTGGCCCACGAGATCCACGCCCCGCGCCAGACGAAGAAGTGGATGGACTGGGTGCTCACGACCGATCACAAGAAGATCGGGATCATGTACCTGATCCTCACGATCGTGTTCTTCTGCATGGGCGGCACCGAGGCGCTCATGATCCGCAGCCAGCTGGCGGTGCCGAACAACACGCTGCTCAACCCCGAGCACTACAACCAGCTGATCACGCTCCACGGCACGACGATGATCTTCCTCGTCGTCGTCCCGGTGTGGGCGGGCTTCGGCAACTACTTCGTGCCGCTCATGATCGGGGCCCGGGACATGGCGTTCCCGCGCCTGAACGCGCTCTCGTTCTGGCTGCTGGCCTGCGGCGGCATCGTGTTCTACGCGACGCTCTTCTGGAAGCCGCCGGACGCCGGCTGGTGGAGCTATCCGCCGCTGTCCGAGGCGCTCTACTCCCCGAGCGGCGGGCAGGACGCGTGGATCTTCCTCATCCACATCACCGGCATCTCCTCGCTGATCGGCGCGATCAACTTCTACGTGACGATCGTCAACATGCGGGCCCCGGGCATGAGCTGGAACCGGCTGCCGCTGTTCATCTGGGGGATCCTCATCTACGCGATCCTGCTCATCATCGCGCTCCCGGTCGTGGCCGCGGCGGTGACGATGCTCCTCACCGACCGTCACTTCGGGACCCACTTCTTCGACCCGACGACGCACGGCTCGCCGGTCCTCTGGCAGCATCTGTTCTGGTTCTTCGGGCACCCCGAGGTCTACATCATGATCCTGCCCGGGTTCGCGGTCGTCTCCGAGGTCATCCCGGTGTTCAGCCGCAAGCCGATCTTCGGCTACAAGGCGTTCGCCGCGGCGACGGCGGTGATCGCG
>DATGKS010000027.1:0-45713 GCA_035294545.1 Solirubrobacteraceae bacterium
CGACGAGGAGGGCAACGAGGAGCCGATCGAGGCCGGGATGCTCTCCAAGCAGATCGAGAAGGCCCAGCGCAAGGTCGAGGAGCAGCACTACCTGCAGCGCAAGCACACGCTCGAGTACGACGACGTCCTCAACCAGCAGCGCGAGGTGATCTACGCCTACCGGGACGAGGTCCTCGAGGGCAAGGACATGAGCCAGGCGGCGCGCGAGGAGATCGCCGGGCTCGTGGCGCGGCTCGTCGACGAGTCGACGCCCGGCGACTTCGTCGAGGACTGGGACCTCGACGGCCTGCTGCGTCGGATCGAGGAGGTGTTCCCGCTCTCGGAGGAGTTCGACGACATCGACCTCGAGTCGCTCGACCGCCAGGAGCTCACCGAGGCGCTCCAGGAGGAGGCGCTGCAGCGCTACGAGGCGCGCGAGCAGGAGCTGGGGCCCGAGCTGATGCGCGAGGTCGAGCGCTACCTGCTGCTCGAGATCATCGATCATCGCTGGCAGGAGCACCTGTACGACATGGACTACCTGCAGCAGGGAATCTACCTGCGCGGCGCGGCCCAGATCGACCCGCTCGTCGCCTACAAGAACGAGGCCTTCCAGCTGTTCGAGGACCTCATGCACAGTGTCTGGCACGACTTCGGGCGCTTCATCTACCACGTGCAGGTGACCGTCGAGGACGAGTCCGCGCTCCAGCACCAGGGGGCAGGTCTGGCGCCGCCGAATCCGCAGCCGAGCCGCCCGCGCGCGTCCGCCAGCTCGGCGACCGGCGGAGGCCGCGTGAGCTACTCGGGCGGCGCGGCCCAGTCGGGCGCCGCCGCGATCACCGCCGCGGCTGCGGGCGCCGGGCTTGGCACGAGCGGCCCCGCCCCGATCCCGGGGGTCACCGGCGGTGCGCCGGTCCCGCACAGCGATTTCGAGCCTCCCGACGCACCGCCGCCCGTGCAGCAGCGGACGCTCGATCCCGAGCAGCAGATCGGGCGCAACGACCCGTGCTGGTGCGGCTCGGGCAAGAAGTTCAAGAAGTGCCACGGCGCCTGAGCGCGCCGCTCACAATCGCATCGCGCCGGGCAGCAGGAAGTCGTAGAGGCAGCCGATCGCGATCAGCACGACGAGGATCGCGAACGTCCACGGCATGTTGTAGCGAATGACCTCGCCCTCGCTGCGCACGAACCGGGTCGTGGCGACGCCGACGCTCGCGGTCTGCGGGGCGACGGGCTTACCGACCTCGGCGCCGACCGAATTCAAGGATGGGAACAGCAGCACCGGGGCGCCGAGGATCTTCGCGACCGAGTACTGGAACTGGCCGAAGACCGCGTTCGTCGAGGTGTTCGAGCCCGACAGAGCGACCCCGATCCAGCCGAGCAGCGGCGCGAGCACGATGAACACGCCGCCGACCTTCGAGAAGCCGTTCGCCATCGAGCTCGCCATCCCCGAGAAGTTGAACACGTACGCGAGGCCGTAGATGATCGGGCCGACGGCGAGCGCGCCCCACATCTGCGAGAAGCAGCGGCGAAACGCCTCCGCGAGCTGCGCCGGGGTCGGCCGCAGGTAGATGACGATCAGCACCCAGGAGGCGAGGATCGCGGTGCCGGCGACGAACGGCGCCCACTTCCAGTCCGCGGCCGTCGGCTGATGGCTGAGCGAGCTGATCGCGGTGATCGCCGGCTTGTAGGGGATGAACTTGGGAAGCGGCGACCACGGGCCGGTCCAGGCGACGACGACCGCGACGAGGATGACGAACGGCACGAGCCCGCGCGTGGCGGCGCGCACCGTCGAGCCGCCGGCCTCGCCGTGAAGCATCGCGTCGATCTCCGCCTGCTCAAGCTCGCGCCCTCCGAAGCCGAGGATCGTCCGCGGCCGCCACACCTTCAGCAGCGCCAAGAGCACGCCGAAGCAGACGAGCGAGCCGAAGATGTCCGGCAGGTAGGGGTCGAGGTACTCGGCGGTCGGGAACTGGCCGGCGATGTAGCCGAGCGATCCGACGACCGCGAGCGGCCACCCGTCCCGCAGACCGCGCCGGCCGCTGACGAGGTAGATGAGGAGCCACGGCGGGAACAGGGCGAGGATCGCGACGATCTTGCCGATCGACGCCGACAGCGACATGAGCGGCAGGCCGGTGACGGCGGCGAGGCCGATGATCGGGGCGCCGAGCGCGCCGAACGAGACCGGCGCGTTGTTCGCGAGCGCCGCCACCCGGATCGCCGCCAGATCGGCGACCCCGAGCCCGATGAGGATCGGCGCGACGACCGCCCACGGGTAGCCGAACCCCACGAGGCCCTCCATGAGCGCGCCGAACGCCCACGCCATGAGCAGCGTCTGCACGCGAATGTCGGCCGTCGCCTGAGCGACGAGCCAGCGCTTGAGGTCATCGAAGGCGCCGGTGACGACGAGCGTGTTGTAGATGATCACCCCCCAGAACACGATCCAGTCGATCGACCAGAACCCGGTCGCGGCGCCGAGCCCATAGGACTCCATCGCGGTGCCGAACGGGAGCGTCCAGACGAGGCAGCCGAGCAGGATCGTCACGATCGAGCCGACGATCACCGCCATCCACGCCGACAGGCGGAAGACGGCGAGCAGCACGAGCAGCACCGCCACCGGGACGAGCGCGACGAGCGTATCGCCCGCGAGCGAGCTCAGCGGGTCGAGAACCTGGTGGAACATCGCGACCTCCCGTGGCTAAAGGGCGGCGGAGTGCCGTCCCGGTGACAGAGACGCGGGGTACCCACATCGGCGCCGGCTCATGCGCGCTCCCGTTCGCCGGATTGCTACCGTCAGCAGCCGATGTCGACCGCGCCCACAGAGCCGCTCTCCCAGCGCCTGACGGCGATCCGTCAGCAGCTCGCGCTGCTGTCGGACTATCTTTGACCCGGCCGCGCTCCAGGAGCGCGTCACCGCGCTCGAGGCCGAGATGGGGGAGCCCGGCTTCTGGGACGACCAGGAGCACGCGGCACAGGTATCCGCCGAGCACGCGCGCGCGACCCGCCGGCTGAGCGAGTTCCGCACGCTCGAGGCCGACGCGCTCGATCTCGAGCCGCTCGCCGAGCTCGCCGAGGAGGACCCGGAGATGGCGGCCGAGCTCGAGGAGCAGTTCCGCTCGGTGCAGGAGCGCCTCGAGGCGCTCGAGGAGGCGCGGCTGTTCAGCGGCAAGTACGACGCCGGCGACGCGCTGGTCACGGTCAATGCCGGCGCGGGCGGCACCGACGCCCAGGACTGGGCGGAGATGGTGCTGCGGATGGAGATGCGCTGGGCGGAGAAACGCGGCTTCGACGTCGAGCTGCTCGAGGCCTCACCAGGGGAGGAGGCGGGGATCAAGTCCGCCACGTTCCGGGTGAGGGGCGAGAACGCCTACGGCCTGTACGGCGCCGAGAAGGGCGTGCACCGGCTCGTGCGGCTCTCCCCGTTCGACTCGGCCAACCGCCGCCAGACGAGCTTCGCCGGGGTCGAGGTCTCACCGGTCGTCGAGGACTCCGGCGAGATCGAGATCGACGACGACGATCTGCAGATCGACACCTACCGGGCGAGCGGCGCGGGCGGCCAGCACGTGAACAAGACCGACTCGGCGGTGCGGATCACGCACAGGCCGACGGGGATCGTCGTCCAGTGCCAGAACGAGCGCTCGCAGTCCTCCAACAAGGCCGAGGCGATGGCGATGCTGCGCTCAAAGCTCGCCGAGCGCCAGGAGCGAGAGCGCCTGGAGGAGATCGCCCGTGAGCGCGGGGAAGCCCAGGACGTCAACTTCGGCTCCCAGATCCGCTCCTACGTCCTGCACCCGTACACGATGGTCAAGGACCACCGCACTGACTTCGAGATGGGGGATGCGAACCGTGTCCTGGACGGCGATCTCGACGGCTTCGTGCGCTCCTATCTGCTCAAGGCCGCTCGGTAGCCTGAGCGCGCGATGACCGACACCGACGCTCAGACCACCCGCGAGCCCGCCGACCCGTTCGACGCCGCGGACGCGCTCCGTCCGCCGCGCTCGCGCGATACCCCGACCGCGCCGTACCTGGAGGCGATCGTCTCCTACGGCTTCCGCGGCTCGCAGCGCTTCCATGTCCCCGGCCACAAGGGCGGCCCGGGCGCCGATCCTGGCCTGCGGGCGGCGATCGGCGAGCGCGCCCTCGCGCTCGACATCTGCCAGGACATCGAGGGGATCGACACCGGCCCGAAGCCGACCCCGTACGAGCGCGCCGAGACGCTTGCCGCGGCCGCCTACGACGCCGAGCGCTGCTGGTTTCTCACGAACGGCGCGACGCAGGGCAACCACGCGCTGATGCTCGCGCTCGCCGGGCCCGGCCGTCACGTGCTCGTGCAGCGCAACTCGCACGCGTCGGTCGTCGACGGCCTCGTGCTGAGCGGCGGCATGGCGAGCTTCGTCTCGCCCGAGTACGACGCGGAGCTCGGGATGGCGCACGGCGTCACCCCCGAGACGCTCGAGCACGCGCTCAGCCGGGAGCCGCGGATCAGCGCCGTGTTCATCGTCTCCCCGACCTACTACGGCATGGCGGCCGACATCGCCGGCTGCGCCGAGGTCGTTCACGCCCACGGGGCGGCGCTCGTCGTCGACTGCGCCTGGGGCTCGCACTTCGGCTTCCATCCCGGGTTGCCGGACTCGCCGCTGCACCTCGGCGCCGACGCCGAGCTCGCCTCGACCCACAAGATCGTCGGCTCGATGACCCAGTCGGCGATGCTCCTCGTCGCCCCGACCAACCGGATCGACGCCGACGAGGTCGCGCGCAGCATCCGCCTCGTGCGCTCGACGAGCCCGAACTCGCTGCTGCTCGCCTCCCTCGACTCCGCGCGCCGCCAGCTCGCCGTGCACGGCGAGGCGCTCCTCGACCGCACGCTCGCGGCCTCGTTCCGCGCCCGGCAGGCGATCGACGCGATCCAGGGCGTCGAGATCGTCGGCGAGGGGATGGTCGGTCGTCCCGGGATCGCCGGCTGGGACCCGCTGCGGATCGTGATCGACGTGCGCGGCACCGGCTGCACCGGCTACGAGCTCGCCGCCGAGCTGCGCGCCGGTTACGACATCTACATCGAGCTCGCCACGCACGCGACGATCGTGCTCGTGCTCGGCCTCGGCCAGCCGATCGATCCGCTCGAGCGCTTCGCCCACGACTTCGCGGAGGTCGTCCGCCAGGTCGGGAGACCCGGCCGGGGGGGCGAGATCGTCACGCCGCCCGCCCCGACCGAGTCCAAGGCGGTCGTGCCGATCCGCGACGCGTTCCTCGGGCGCGGCGAGGCGGTCGCCGTTGACGACGCGATCGGCCGGATCTCGTGCGAGTCGATCGCCGGCTACCCGCCGGGGGTGCCGACGCTCCTGCCCGGCGAGCGGGTGACCGCCGAGGTTGTCTCCTATCTGCGCACGCTGACCGCGGCCGGCGCCCGCCTCCACGGCGCCGCCGATCCGACGTTCGCGACAGTGCGGGTGCTTGCCGACCGCTCGCTCGAGCGCCGGACCGGCGGCGATCGGGCCGCCGCCCCGGTCTGAGCACGCCGGTCACATGACGACGTCGGTCGCGCGGCGGTGGGGCACGCCCGCCTGATCCTCGAGGAGCCGCTCGAGCAGCGCGAGCTGCCGCGTCCCGTAGGCGGCGAGGTCGCGTCGATCCGACGCGGCAAGCCGGCCGAGGCCGATGAGCAGCGAATCGCTGCGCGGGCTGACCCCCTCCTCGAGCAGCGAGCGCACGAACGACACGACCGGCCTCGTGCCGCGCCGCTTGTTGCAGGCGCGGCAGGCGACCGTGAGGTTCTCCGGCGTGCTGCGGCCCCCGCGGGAGCGCGGGACGATGTGCTCGGCCGTGAGATCGGTGCGCCAGGGGGCGCGTCCGCACCACACGCAGGCCGCGCCGTCCCGTTCGATGAGAGCGTCAAGGGTCATGAAGAGTCTGGCGACGATATCGGCGCGCAGCGACGCTCTCTGAAGCGGACGTCACACGCGCGGGCGAGGTCCCCGGGCGGACCACCCGACGGATTCACGGCTCGGAGGAGGCGGTCGCGAACGGCTCGGTGTCGGCGTACAGGAGCAGCCCTCGCTCAGCGGCGGTGCGGATCACCGGGGTCGCGTCGCGCCGCCGCAGGTACTCGGCGGGCGTGAAGCAGTGGACGTCGGCGCCCGCGCCCATCTCGAGCGCGTCCCAGAGCGCGCTCGCCTGGTGGACGCGCTCCAGCCAGGGCATCCCGTCGAAGCCCTCGGAGACGAGCACGACGACGTACTCATGTCCGCGCTCCTCGAGAGGCAGGGGCGCCCCGGTCCGCATCTCGGCGACGCGCGCGCCGGAGAGCAGCACCATCCGCAGCGGCCAGCGGTCGCCGATCCGGCCGAGATAGCGCTGCAGCTCACGCAGGTTGAGCGCCGCGGAGAGCTCCACGGGCGTGATTCTGCGGCTCGCCGGCGTCATTTTCAATAACGCGCGATCGCCGCCACCATCCGGCTCTCCAGCGTGAACCCGGTCCCGTTCGGCGGGCCGTCGATGAAGGTGCCGAACGCGAGCTCCTGGCCGCTCTTCGTGCGGCAGTAGCCGGCGAGGTTCGTCACGTCGGTGAGCGAGCCCGTCTTCGCCTCGCAGCGACCCTGGGCGGGGCTGTGGGCGCCGATCGTGGCCACGGTGCCGCTCACGCCGGTGACCGGCAGCGAGGCGGCAAGCTCCTCCCCGACGGGCGTGCCCCACACGTCGCGCAGCAACTCGACGATCTCAAGCGGCGAGGTCCGGTCCGCGCGCGCGAGGCCCGAGCCGTCGAGGATGAGCGGGTGCAGGGCGTAACGGGAGGCGATCGTCTGCGCAATCACCTTCGCGCCGGCGGCGATCGTGCCCCCGGACCCGTAGAGGACGCCGAGCTGCTTGGCGAACAGCTCGGCGAAGAAGTCGTCGGAGGGGACATCCATCAGCTTCGTCATCTGCAGCATCGTCGGCGAGGAGACGCTCGCCAGCAGCTGCGCGGCGGCGGGCGTGCGGCGCGTGCCGGTGGCGGCGGTCACCCGGATCCGCGAGCCGCGCATCGTGAGCGCCAGCTCGTGCGCGGCGAACGTCGCCGGGTCGTAGCGCTTCAGCGTCGTGCCGTGGTCGTAGGTGAGCGCGCTCAGCTGCCCGCCGAGGTCGGGGATGTCGGGCTTCTGGTCGGTGAGCAGGCCGCCCCTCTCGTCGTCGAACAGCGAGGGGTCGGCGTAGAGCCGGCCGGTCACCTTGCGGATCCCGCGGTGCAGGAGCGCCGCCACGAGCCGGGAGGCGCTCGCTCCCTCGCCGTGGTTCCAGACGAGGTTGAAGCCGGCGTCGCCGAACGTCGGATCGCCGCCGCCGCGCAGGTAGAGGTTGCCGTGCCAGACCGCGCCGCGCTGGCGCCCGGTGCCCAGGATGACGGTGTGCAGCCGCGCCGCCGGGCCGAGGCGGTCGAGCAGCGCGACGGTCGTCCAGATCTTCTCCACGGACGCAGGGGGGCGTGGCACGGTGGGATGGACGGCCAGGAGCTCCCGGCGCGAGCTGATGTCGTAGACGAGGAGGCCGGATGCGACCCCCACCCGCCCGGCGGTGCGCAGGGCGTGCCGGAGCGCGCGGACGAGCCTCGTCTCGCCCGGGCCGTGCGGCTGCTCTGCGGCCGGGGTGAGCGTCGGGGAGGTGGGGGTCGTCGCGGTCGCGGTGCGCGGGCGACGCTCGCCGGGGCCGTGGTGCCGGACGGCGGCGGCTTGGGCGCGCGTCGGTGGCTTCGCGTCCCGCCGGCTCGTCCGGTTGAGGGAGCCGCCGAGCGCGAGCAGCAGGGCGGCGACGGCGACGAGAAGCGCCAGTCCGCCGGCGAGCCAGCGTCTCACGGCCGCGGTCGGCGGCCGCTCAGGCCGCCTCGAGCTCCTCGACGGTGTGCGGCCCCACGCAGGCGATCGAGAGCTCGTCGTCGATCCCGGCGGCGACCGCGCGGACCTCATCGAAGGTGACCTCGTCGAGGCGGTCGATCGCCGCGTCGGGGTCGACCGGCTCGTCGTAGACGATCGTCTGCTGGGCGGCGTAGCGGGCGACCGCCCCGCTGTTCTCGAAGCCGATCGCGCGGGCCCCGGCCGCGTAGGCGCGTGCCCGCTCGACCTCGGCCTCGGTCGGCCCGTCGCGGCGCAGCTCGGAGACGATCTCCCGCATCCGCCGGTAGGCCTCGAGGCACTTGGAGGAGTCGAGGCCCGCCGAGAGCTGCAGCACCGGCACGTCGGCGTAGGCGTGCGGATAGGAGCTCACCGAGTAGGCGAGGCCGCGCTGCTCCCGGATCTCGTCGAACAGCCGCGAACCCATCGACCCGCCGAGCAGGGTCGAGTAGATCACGAGCGCCGAGCGCTGGCGCGGGTCGCGCACGTCGATCTTGGGGCGGTAGGACATCCGCAGGTGCGACTGGTTGGAGTCGCGCTCGGAGACGAGCACGCGCGGCACCTGCGGCGGCGCGGGTTCGTAGCGCTCGGGCGCCGGCCGCGGGGCGAAGCGCTCGAACAGCCGCTCGAGCTCGCCGCCGCCGTTCTGACCGCCCGCCCCGAGCGCGCTCAGGTTGCCGACGACGAACGCGGCCCCGGCCTCGGGCGCCCAACGCCGCCCGCGGAACGCGATGATGCCGTCGCGGGTGAACGTGTCGCGCAGGTGCTCGGTCGGGCCGAGCACGGAGCGCCCGAGTGGATGCTCACCGAACGCCGCGCGGTCGATCAGGTGCTCGGCGACCGAGGCGGGCTGATCCTCGTAGCGGGCGATCTCCTGGATGACGACGCCGCGCTCGCGGTCGAGCTCGTCGCCGTCGAGCCCCGGGCGGGCCGTGAAGTCCGTGAGCAGGTCCGCGGCCTCGAGCGCTCGCTCGGCGCGCGCGGTGATGTGGAAGGCGACGAGGTCGTGGCTCGTGTAAGCGTTGAGCACCGCCCCGATCCGCTCCGCCGCCTCGTTGACGTCCTGGTAGCGCGGGAACTTCTCGCCGCCCTTGAACACGAGGTGCTCGAGGAAGTGAGCCATCCCGTTCTCCTCGGGGCGCTCGGTGCGCGCGCCGGCGTCGAACGCGACGAGCACCGTCGCCGAACGCGTCCCCTCGATCGGAATCCGGTGCAGGCGCAGGCCGTTCGAGAGCGTGGAAACGGTCACCGAGGACATCGAGCCGACAGGTTAGGGCTCCCGGCCCCGGCTGCGTCGGGATCCCCGGCCGCATCGGTGCAAATCACGTTGCACCCCGTCCGAAGTGACCCGCAGCGGGGGGTCGGGTCGCTACCCTGCGGCGAGCTCATGCCTGCCTCAGAACGACAGACACGGCGCACCACGCGGGCCTCCGCGTCGCCGTCCACACGGCGCTCCGCGCCCCTCGCACCACGTCCGGCCTCGCCCTCCGATCCGCGTCCGGTGACCTCCCGGACGGTGATCGAGTTCCGCGGGGTGTCCAAGCTCTACCAGGGAGACGTGGGGCTCGACCGCGTCACGTTCTCGATCGACCGGGGCGAGTTCGTGTTCCTCGTCGGCTCGACCGGTTCGGGCAAGTCGACGCTCATGCGCCTGCTCATCAAGGAGCTCGAGCCGACCGACGGCACGATCCGCGTCGCCGGGCACGACCTGCGTGAGATCAAGCGCAGCCGGGTCCCGTACTTCCGGCGCAACATCGGCGTCGTCTTCCAGGACTTCAAGCTGCTGCCGAACCGAACCGTGTACGACAACGTCGCCTACGCGCTGCAGGTGACCGGCGGGACGCGCAAGGAGATCCGTGCCAAGGTGCCGGACATTCTGCGGCTGACCGGGCTCTCGACGAAGCTGCACAACATGCCCCATCAGCTCTCCGGTGGGGAGCAGCAGCGCGTCTCGATCGCGCGGGCGTTCGTCAACCATCCGCCGCTGCTCCTCGCCGACGAGCCGACCGGGAACCTCGATCCCGAGACCTCGATCGACATCATGCGGCTGCTCTACCGGATCAACCGCACGGGCACGACCGTGCTCGTCGCCACCCACGATCAGGCGATGGTCGACAAGATGCGCCGCCGCGTGCTGGAGCTCGACCAGGGCCAGCTCGTGCGCGACGAGGCGGCGGGCCGCTACACGCGCAACGAGACGACGCGCGACCTCGCCCGGCGGCTGCGCGCCCCCTCGACCCGCCCGCCCGGAGTTTCGTAGGCGCGATGAAGCTCGGCTTCTTCCTCCGCGAGGCGATGCGGGCGGTGCGCCGCAGCCCGGCGCCCTCGTTTGCCGCGCTCGCCACGGTGCTCGTGACCCTGCTCGTGCTCGGCGTGTTCATCCCGATCGTGCAGGCGACGAACGGCGCCGCCAACACGGTCCGCGACCGCGTCCAGGTCAACGTCTACATGAAGACGAACGCGACGAAGGCCGACGAGGCGCGGGTGCGCAAGGAGATCCTCGCGCTGCCGCACGTGGGGCGCGTCGGCTACATCTCCAAGCAGCAGGCGTTCAAGCAGCAGTCGAAGGCCGATCCCTCCGCGTACAAGGCGCTCGGCTCGAACCCGCTGCCGGACACGTTCGAGGTCTACGCGACGAACCCCCAGTACGTGCTCGCCGTCCACAACGCGCTCACCCCGAAGGGCCCGAACGGCAAGCCCGGCGTGCTCGACGCGTCGATCGCCAACGTCTCGAACAAGACGACCGACACCCGCAAGATCCTGCAGGTGACGAACCTCGTGACGATCACCGCGGCGGTGCTCGTCGTGCTGCTCGTGATCGCCTCGGTCCTGCTCATCGCGAACACGATCCGCCTGTCGCTGTACGCGCGGCGGCGCGAGGTCGAGGTGATGAAGCTCGTCGGCGCGACCGACTGGTTCATCCGCTGGCCGTTCGTGATCGAGGGGGTGATCGTCGGCGCCGCCGGGGCGGTGCTCGCGCTCGGCGTGCTCGGGGCGGCGAAGGTGCTCATCCTCGACCCGCTCGCGCACAGCTGGACGCTGATCGCGGCTCCGCACACGATTCCGTTCCTCGCGCTCGTCGCCGTCCTGCTCGGGACCGGCGTGCTCGTCTCGGCACTCGGCTCGGGCCTGTCGCTGCGGCGCTTCCTGCGCGTCTGAGCCCCGGTCAGCCGCGGAACTGAGCCGGCCGGCGCGGCACGCGGCGGAGCTACCCTGCGGGCACGATGTTCCAGGCTTCGCCACCGCGCCGACCGATGCGCAGAGTGCTGCTCGGAGCGGGCGGTCTGCTGCTGCTGGCGATCGGCCTGTGGTTCGGCGGGCACCCCGGGTGGCTGCCGGGACCGCTGCGCGCGGCGTTCGTCTCCGAGAGCATGGACCAGCGCCTGGAGAACCAGGTCTACGGGCTGCTCACGCGCGAGTACTACCGCAAGCTCAACCGCACGGCGCTCGTCAACGACGGCCTCGCCGGCGCGGTCGCGAGCCTCAACGATCCGTACTCGCACTACTACGACCCCTCGAACTATCGGGCGTTCCAGGACACGACGACGAACCCGCAGATCAACGGAGGCATCGGCGTCGGGATCGAGGCGTTCACGAACGGCGGCCTGCTCGTCGGCGAGGCGTATCCCGGAACGCCCGCCGCGAAGGCCGGGATCGTCGCCGGGGACACGATCCTCGGCGCCGACGGCCACTCGTTCGCCGGGCGATCGCAGAACTTCGCCGTCAGCCTGATCAAGGGCAAGGTCGGCACGGTCGTGACGCTCCGGGTGCGCCACCACGGCAGGGTGCGGACGGTGCGCGTGCGGCGCGCCGACATCAACGTGCCGGTCGCCTCCTCGGCGATGCTCCACCACGACGGGGTGAGGATCGGCTACGTCGACCTCACTCAGTTCTCCGAGAACGCGGGCGCCGAAGTGCGCGCCCAGGTCCAGAAGATGCGGCGCGAGGGGGCGCAGGCGCTCATCCTCGACCTGCGCGACAACGGTGGCGGCCTGCTCGCGCAGGCGGTCGCGACAGCCTCGATCTTCATCCGGAGCGGCACGATCGTCTCGACCGACGGGCGCGCGATCCCCCGGCAGGTGTACCTCGCCAAGGGGAACGCGATTCCGGCATCGATCCCGCTCGTCGTGCTCGTCAATCGCAATACCGCCTCCTCAGCCGAGATCGTGAGCGCCGCGCTCAAGCAGCGCGGCCGGGCGACGCTCGTCGGCACCCGCACGTACGGCAAGGGCGTCTTCCAGGAGATCCAGCCGCTCATCAACGGCGGCGCGCTGGACTTCACCGTCGGCGAGTACTTCACCCCCGACGGCGAGAACCTGGGCGCGGGCGGCACATCAAGAACGCCGTCCGGTCGCTGGGTGCACCGCGGGCCCGGGATCGCGCCGAATGTGTACGCGGGGGGCTCGCTCAGCCATCAGCTCGCGGTCGCCGAGCGCGTCGCCGTCTCCAAGCTGCGCTCGCGGTGAGCCCGGCCGCTCCGCGGGGCGCCCCTGTGGGCGCGGGGGCCGCAGCCGGCGCCGAGACCCGCACCGGGCCGCGCGTCGCGCTCCTTGCGCGTCACGGTAAGTTCCTTGTCGCCGAGGGGTTCTTCGCGCCGGGCCCGCGGCAGGTCGTGAGCCGCGACAGCCGCTACGGCCCGGGCGACCTCGTGCTGCTCGGCGACCCGGTGCGCGGCGGGCGGGCCGCGCAACGCCGGGGCGCAGGAGGGCGCGTCCGCGTGCTGCGGCGGCTCGGCCGCCCCGAGGTCGCACGCGACGTGATCGAGGCGCTCATGCTCGACCGCGGCCTCGCGGGCGGGTTTGAGGCGCCGGTCGCACGGGAGGCCCGGGCCGCGTCGGAGTCGGTGGAGGCGCTCGCGGACGGCGGACGGCGGGACCTGCGGGCGCTCCCGACGTTCACGATCGACCCGACGAGCGCGCGCGACTACGACGACGCGATCTCCGCCGAGGCCGACGGGGACGGCGGCTGGCGGGTGTGGGTTCACATCGCCGACGTCGCCGCGTACGTGCCGCCGCGCTCGCACGTCGACCGCGAGGCCTACCGGCGCGGCACCTCGGTGTATGTCCCGGGCGCGGTCGAGCCGATGCTGCCCGGCGAGCTCTCGAACGGCGCCTGCTCGCTCGTTCCCGGCGACGCGCGGGCGACGGTGACGGTCGAGATGGCGATCGGGCCGGGCGGCGTGCGTTCGGCCTCGATGTATCGGTCGCTGATCCGCTCCGACGAGCGCCTCGATTACGACCGCGTCGACCGCATCTTCGCCGGCGCCCAGACCGCGCAGGAGCCGTGGGGCGCTCCGCTGGCCGCCGCGCGGGCCGCGGCCGCCGCGCTCGGCGAGCTCCGCTCCGAGCGCTCGGCGCTCGTCGTCGAGTCGGCCGAGCCCGAGTTCGTGTTCGACCGCGCGGGCGACGTCGTCGACGTCGGGCTGTCGGTGCAGACGGAGTCGCACCGGCTGATCGAGGCGCTCATGATCGCCGCCAACGAGCAGGTGGCGCGGGTGCTCGCCGACCGCGGTGTGCCGGCGCTCTACCGCGTCCACGAGCGCCCGGACCCGCCGGCGGTGGAGCGGCTCGTCGAGCAGCTCGCCTCGCTTGGAGTGCCGACGCCCGCGGGGGTGGGTGGGGACGGTGTCATGACGCCCCAGCAGGCGGCCGAGATCGCGGGCGAGGCCTCGGCGCTCGTCGCCGGCTGGGTGGCGCGCCGGGGCGGCCGCGGTGCCCGGGCGCTGAGCTCGCTCGTGCTCCGGGCCCTGAAGCAGGCGCACTACGACGACCGCAACCTTGGCCACGCGGGACTCGCCTCGAGCGGCTACTGCCACTTCACCTCGCCGATCCGGCGCTATCCCGACCTCATCTGCCACCGGGCGCTGCTCTCGATCATCGCCGGCGAGGCCGCGCCCGACCGCGCGTGGGTCCACGCCGCCGGACCGTGGACCTCGCAGCGCGAGCGCGCCGCGATGACGATCGAGCGCGACGCCGACGACGTCGCGCGCTGCTTCCTGCTCGAGCGGTGGCTGCTGCAGGCCGGCGGCGGCCGCGAGGAGGTGTTCTCCGGCGAGGTCGTCGGGCTGATCGGAGCGGGCGCATTCGTCGCCTTCGGCGAGGACGGGCGCTTCGAGGGGATGCTCCCCGTGCGGCGGATGCGCGGCGACTGGTGGGAGCTGAACGAGGCGGGGACGATGCTCGTCGGCGCGCGGGACGGCGGCGTGATCCGGCTGGGGGATACCGTAGAGGTCCGTGTCGGGCGCATCGACGCGCCCCGGGGGAGGGTCGACCTGCTCCCGGCAGCCGACCCGGAGTGAACGAGTTCTCATGGCCAAGGCTTCTAAGCGCAAGGCGGCGTCCGGCGACGTCGCCACCAACCGTCAGGCGGGCTTCCGCTACCACCTGCTCGAGCGCTTCGAGTGCGGCATCGTGCTCGAGGGCACCGAGGTCAAGTCGCTGCGCGACGGCGGCGCCCAGCTCAAGGACTCCTACGCCGCCGTCCGGGACGGCGAGGTGTGGCTCTACGGGGTCTACATCGCGCCCTACGGGCCGGCGTCGCGCGCCAACCACGACCCCGAGCGCCCGCGCAAGCTCCTGCTCCACCGCCGGGAGATCGAGCGGCTCGTCGGCCGCACCCAGGAGCGGGGGCTCACGCTCGTGCCGACCCGGATCTACTTCGCCGGCCCGCGCTCCCGGGCAAAGGTGGAGATCGCGCTCGCGCGCGGCAAGGACCTCTACGACAAGCGCCAGGCGATCAAGAAGCGCGACACGATGCGCGAGGTGCAGCGGGAGCTGCGCGAGGTCGGCCGCTGAGCGGTGCGCTGGATGGATGTTCGAGCGGCGCGCCGCGTGTTGATGCGGTCCGATCGGGGTACCCAACAACAATGACCATCGGTTCTTCCATCTTTCTGATCGCCATCGGCGCGATCCTTCGATTCGCCGTGACGGCGAGCACGAAGGGCTTCAACATCCAGACGGCGGGCCTCGTGCTCATCATCGTCGGCCTCGTCGGGCTGATCCTGGCGATCTGGTACACGTTCATCTACTCGCGGCGCACGACCGCACCAGCCGACACGGTCGTCCACGAGCGACGGGTCGATCGCTACTAACACGCCCCGTCCGGAAGAAGGCCGCGCGGGGCGTCGCGTCCTCTGAATCCCGCCGGTTCCCGCGTCAGAGCGTGCGGTGCAGGTGCGTGGCGTGCATGCCGAGCACGAGCAGCGCAACCAGCCCGAGGTACGTGAGCGCGACGAGCGCGCGGCCGCGCGGCGACACCCGGTAGTAGGCGGCGGCGTCGGGGTCGCCCGAGCGCCGGGCGCGGAGCCGTCGCCAGGTCTCCAGCGCGGCGACGATCGCGATGATGATGATCACCGGGTTCGGGAAGGCGACGGCGAGTGCGACCGTCGCGGCGAAGCCGACGCACCACATCCAGGGCGACATCGCCGCCATCGCCCGGCCGCCGTCGAGCGGCACGACGGGGAGCAGGTTGAACAGGTTGAGGAACAGCCCGGTGAAGCCGAGCGCGCGCCAGTAGTCATGACCGGTGAGCCTCCAGGCGAGCAGGCAGGCGCCGGCGCCGATCGAGCCGAGCACGGGGCCGGCGAGGCCCACCCGTGCCTCGGCGAGCGCGTCGTCGCCGAGCGAGCGCGCGCTCACGACCGCGCCGAGGAACGGGATGAACATCGGTGCCGAGGCGGGGATCCCCTCGCGCCGGAGCGCGATCACGTGCCCGAGCTCATGGACGAGCAGGAGCACGACGAAGCCAAGCGCAAACGTCCAGCCCCAGATCGAGGCGTAGGCGACGAGCGAGACCGCCATCGAGCCCGCGGTGACGAGCAGCTTGAACTGCCCGAGGAAGAGCAGGACCGTCTTCAGCTTGGTTAGCAGCGCGATCAGCGCCGCGCCGAGCGGGGCGATCCGCCGGCGGAAGAACGAGGCGCGGCGCTCGTCCTCCTCTGGGTCGAGCGGCGGCGGTGGCGGTCCGAATTCGGCCGGGCGGGGCTCGGACGCGTCGCGTGGTGGCTCGGGGAGCGTCGGGCGGGGAGGTTCCATCTGCTGTCGATTCTCGCAGCCCCGGCTCCAGGCGCAGGCGCGGGCGCTGGGCATCTGACGCACGTATACGGGGGGTTTGATACCCAGCGCTCCGAGGCGGCGCGAGGATCGGCCTATAATCGGGGGTGCATCGATACCCGGGGACGACAGGCTTCGACGTGGTCGGATCCGCGGGGATGGTTGCGAGCCGAGGTCCTGGGAGGCCTCGTAAAACACCCAGGGACAAAATAAGTGCGAACTCCAAGGTTCACACCCACGAGTTCGCTCTCGCCGCCTAGCCACTAGGTCCGAGTAGCGAACGCCGTCCGGTCGCTCGCCTGCGGCGCCGGGCGGAACCACAGCAGGCTTCACCCGGGGCGGCCCGCTCCGACCGCGCCGGGGACATCACAGGAGCTGGTCCTCCGCAACCCACGCCGGCACGGCGAGCGGAGGATGAGACCAGAGCGCCGGCTACGCTCGTAGACGCCTGACCCACGCGACCGCGGACGCGGGTTCAATTCCCGCCGTCTCCACTGGATCGGCCTCCCCGCCGCCCGCCGAAGTCGCGCATTCCCTCCGAAACACCGTATCTGCCGGTCGCGCGATGAGGGAATCGCGTCGGCCGGTAGGCTCCGGGGAGTGAGAGCGGCGCGCGCGCTCGGTCCGGCCGTCGACGGCTTCCGGGAGCCGGGCGCCGGAGAGGGGATCCCGATGAGGCTCAACCGGACCGGGACCGTTGCCGGGGCCGTCGAAAGGCTCGAGCTCGCGCGCGCCACCGCCTGCGAATCCGGTCGATTCACGCGGTGAGCGGCGCCGACCAGCCTGAGCCCGGCTGCCACGCCGCCGGGGCCGGTGGGGCGGCGGGCGTGGAGCGCCGCGGGCGTGCGCTGCGCTTCGTGCTGCTGGTGGGCGTGATGAGCTTCTTCGCCGACTTCACCTATGAGGGCTCGCGCAGCGTCGTCGGCCCGTATCTCGGCCTGCTCGGCGCGGGCGCGGCCACCATCAGCGTGGTCAGCGGCGCGGGGGAGCTGCTCGGATACGGGCTTCGCCTGCTCTCAGGACCCGGGGCGGATCGCACGGGGCGCCATTGGCCGATCACGATTGCGGGCTATGTGCTGCAGATGACGGTCGTGCCGCTGCTCGCGCTGGCGGGCAGCTGGCCGGTGGCCGCGCTGCTGATCATCCTCGAGCGGGTGGGCAAGGCGATCCGCAACCCGCCCCGGGACGCGATGCTCTCCCATGCCGGGACCGAGCTCGGCGGCGGCTGGGCGTTCGGGCTGCACGAGGCGCTCGACCAGTTCGGGGCGACGTTCGGCCCGTTGTTGATCGCGCTCGTGCTGCTGGTCCACCGCCACGACTACCGGCTTGCGTTCGCGCTGCTGGCGATTCCGGCCGGGATCGAGCTGAGCGTGCTCGGAGCCGCGCGGCTCAGCTATCCACGACCCGCGGAGCTGGAGGCCGGATGGACCCCTGCGACGGCCGCCGGGGGGCGGTTGCCGGCGCGGCTCTGGATCTACCTGGCGGCGGCGGCGCTCGTCGGGGCCGGCTTTGCCGACTTCCCGTTGATCGCCTACCACCTCGAGCGGGCGCGGATCGTCTCGCCCGACACCGTCCCGGTTCTCTACGCGGTGGCGATGGCGGTGGGCGGGGTCGGCTCGCTCATCTTCGGCCGCGCCTTCGACCGCCACGGCATGGGACTGCTGTTGCCGCTGACGCTGCTGGCCGCCGGCTACGCGCCGTTGGTGTTCCTGGGAGGCTTCGGGGCGAGTCTTGCGGGCATCGTCCTGTGGGGCATCGGCTCCGGGGTTCAGGAATCGATCATCCCGGCGGCGGTCGGCCGGATGGTCGGGCCGGACCGCCGTGCGTCGGCGTTCGGTGTGTTCACGGGGATCTACGGCGTCGCGTGGTTTTTGGGAAGCGTCGCGATCGGGTTGCTGTTCGGCGTGTCGCTCACGGCGGTCGCGGTCTTCTCGCTGGCCAGCGAGCTGCTTGCGCTCCTCCCGCTCTGGCTCACGATGCGCCGTGCCGGGTGAGGCGATGAACCGCGCATCCGGGCCGCCACGGGGGGTGACGCGAGCACCCCATCCACGACCCGCTTCGCCCGCCGCTGGCGTGCAGCGGGCCGGGGCCGTGCGGTCCGCCGGGCGTGCAGCGGGCAGCGGCCGCGGTCACCGGTGGGCTGGCATCATGGGCTCGATGGGCGGATGTCTGTGCGGTGGTCGACCGAGGACGCCTCGGTGAGCCTCTCCTTCGACGTTCCGGGCGCGTCGAGGATCGAGCTCACCGATCTGGTCATCGACGTCAACGGCACGCTCACCAATCGGGGGGAGCTGATCGCCGGTGTCGAGCCGAGGCTGCGTCGCCTGGGCGCGCTGTGCGCGATCCATCTCGTCTCCGCCGACACGTTCGGCACGCTCGATCGGCTGGCGAGCGCGCTGCACGTGACCGCGAGCCGGGTGTCGACCGGAGAGGAGAAGCGCGCGTACGTCGCTCGCTGCGGCGCCGCCGGCTGTGGCGTCATCGGCAACGGCCTCAACGACGCCGCGGCGCTCGGGGCGGCTGCGCTCGGAGTGGTCGTGCTCGGTCCGGAGGGCGCGAGCCCACGCTCGCTGCTGGCCGCGGATCTGCTGTGCGGCTCGATCACCGACGCGTTTGATCTGCTTCTCGACCCGCGCGCCCTGGCGGCGACCCTCCGTCCCTAGGCCCGCTCCGACATCCGTCGGCCTGGTGCGGAGCGTTCAGCCCCGCTCCGGAATTCGTCGGCCTGCCCGCGGGACCGGACGTGTGGCTCTGCCGCCTCGAGCCTTCGAGGAGGCCGATCCGGGGCCGTGCCATCCAAATCCAATCCGGCGCGCGGGGTCGTGGAACGCATCATCTAGCATCGGACCTGAGGCGATGAGGCCCGCCTGAACCGCCGCGTACGGCTGATGGCTTCTACCGAACAGCGGAAGGACGGTGGAAGCCGATGACGATGACCGACGCCGGCAGGCGCTCCCTCACCAGCATGCGCGACGGGTTCGCGAGCGTGCTGTTCGCGGATCCCGACCTGCAGGCCGAGGCTGAGCAGCCGGACTGCTTCGCCGACCTGCACCTCGATCAGATCGTCAGGGCGGCGACAGCCGGTCGCGAGGAGTACGAGCTGTGCGGCTTCTACCACCGCCCGCTCGACGATCCGGAGCACGTCCGCCACCGGCAGGACGTGCTTGACGAGCTCAGGGACGGCTCGCTGCGCGAGGCGGTGACCGCGTTCGCCGGGGAGATGCGGGTGGTGCGCCGCTACGTGCGCGTCGCGCAGCAGTCACGGCATGGCCTCTCCCGTCAACGCTGGTTTCTGGAGGCCACCGCGGTCTACCGCGACGCCGCGCGGGGGCTGGGGCGGGCGCTCAGGGAGGCAGCGCCGCGGGCGGCGGGGCTGGCGGCTCTGACGCGCCATCTGTCGGAGCTGCTCGCCTCGGCGGAGTTCGAGCGGTTCGCGTCCGAATGCGGTGCGCTCCGGGAGGAGCTCGGCGCCCTGGAGTACACGGTGACGATCAGGGGCGCGCAGGTGCAGGTTGACTCCTTCGGCGGAGAGGAGCGACTCGCGCCGCGCGTCGAGGAGACATTCGCTCGCTTCGCGCAGCGAGAGGCGCCCTCGCCCGCCCGGCGGTTCAAGGATCTGGCCGGGCTCAACCACGTCGAGGAGCAGGTGCTCGATCGCGTCGCCCGCCTGTTCCCGGAGCCGTTCGAACGCCTGCGCGAGTTCTGCGAGCGCCATCGCTCGGTCTTCGACGAGCCGCTGGTGCGGTTTGACCGGGAGGTCCAGTTCTATCTCGGGTACCTCGAGTTCATCGAGCCGCTGATGGCGCGAGGGCTTCGGTTCGCGCGCGCGGAGCTGGAGGCGGACACCGGGATCGTCGTGGAGGACGGCTTCGATCTGTCGCTCGCCGCCACGCTCGCCTCCGAGGGAACGACGCCGGTCACGAACGATTGCCGCCTCGACGATCCCGAGCGAGTGCTCGTCGTCAGCGGACCGAACCAGGGCGGCAAGACGACGTTCGCCCGCATGGTCGGCCAGGTTCACTACCTCGCCTCGCTCGGCCTGCTCGTCCCCGCCGGACGGGCCGCGCTGTCGCTGCCCGACCGGGTGTTCACCCATTTCGAACGGGAGGAGAGCCTCGAGACGCTGCGCGGCAAGTTCGAGGACGAGCTCGTCCGCATCCGCGGGATCCTCGAGGCCGCGACCGACCGCAGCCTGCTCGTCATGAACGAGAGCTTCGGATCGACGACGCTTGCCGACGGGCGCCTCGTCGGCTCGGAGATCGTGCGGCGGATCATCGGGCTGCGATCGCTGTGCGTGTTCGTCACGTTCATCGACGAGCTCGCGTCGCTCGGGCCGGAGACCGTGAGCATGATGAGCACGGTCGCTCCCGACGATCCCTCGCAGCGCACGTTCAGAATCGAGCGCAGGCCGGCCGACGGGCGGGCGTATGCCGCCGCGCTCGCACGCAAGTACCGGCTCGGCTACGAGGAGCTGCGCACGAGGATCGGGTCATGAGGGTGCGGCTCATGCATCCGGAGAAGGACTTCGACCCCGGGGCGGAGCTGTGCGCCGGCGCCGACGAGCTCGTTCGGGACCTCGAGCTGGGCGGGATCATCGCCGCCGCCGCCGGCGAGGACCGGCTCGTGGGGGACGCCGTGTCGCAGGCGCTGCTGTGCGGTGAGCGTGATGCGGATGCGATCACCTACCGGCAGGAGGTGCTCGCCGACTGCCTGGCCGCTCCGGAGCTGATCCGCGAGCTGTACCGGCTGGCCGGAGACGCCGTGCGCGCGGAACGGAGGATTCTGCCGTTCTGGAGCCGGGATGAGCCGACCGGAGTCGTCACGAATTCGGTCGCGACGCTCGAGGCGACGGCCGAGTTCATGGAGCGCCTGCGCACGATCGCCGACGAGCACGCACCGCGCGTTGAGTCTCGAGGCTTTCGCCGGTTCTTCACGACGATCGCCAGGGAGCTCGGGGAGGATTACCTCACGCGTATGCACGCTCAGCTGCGGGAGCTTCACTTCCCGCACGGGGCGATGTTCAGCGCGGAGCTCGGCCGGGCCAACCGAGCCCTTCACTACGTCGCGCGCCGCGCGCCCGACCGCGGGCTCCTCGGACGACTCGGCCTGCGGCGCTCCGGCTACCGATTCACGATCCCCGACCGCGACGAGGCGGGGTTCCAGGCGCTGAAGGAAATGGAGAACCGGGGCCTGCGCGAGGTCGCCGGGGTGGTCGGGCAGGCCCGGGATCACGTCAAGGCGTTCTTCGCGGCGCTGGAGCGCGAGCTCGCGTTCTACGTCGGCGCGCTCAACCTGTGCGACGCGCTGGAGCGGGCCTCCTCGCCGCTGACCACGCCGAGGCTCGCCGCCCGCGGCGAGCTCGATTTCACCGCCGAGGGCCTGTACGACGTCGCGCTCGCACTGACGCTCGGGCGGGCACCGGTGCCGAACGCGGTCGCCGCCAAGGACCGGGCGCTGATCATGATCACGGGCGCCAACGAGGGCGGCAAGTCGACGCTGCTGCGGGCGATCGGCCAGGCGCAGCTCATGGCCCAGGCCGGCCTGCCGGTGGGGGCGAGCGCAGTCCGGCTGAGTCTGCGCTCGGGCGTGTTCACGCATTTCAAGCGCGAGGAGGACTCCACGATGAAGAGCGGGAAGCTCGATGAGGAGCTCTCGCGCATGAGCCGGATCGCGGATCGGATCGCCCCCGGCGGCCTGCTGCTGTGCAACGAGTCGTTCTCGTCCACGAACGAGCGCGAGGGCTCGGAGATCGCGCGGCAGGTCATCCGGGCGATGCTCGACTCGAGCGTCCGGGTCGCGTTCGTCACCCACCAGTTCGATCTTGCCGACGGCTTCTGGTCGGAGGGCCGCAGGGACGCGCTGTTCCTGCGCGCGCAGCGAACGGACGGAGGGGAGCGCACCTACAGGCTCGAGGTCGGACGGCCGCTGCCCACCAGCTACGGCACCGACAGCTACCGGGCGGTGTTCGGGCGGGCGCTCGAGGCGCCGAGGCCGTCGGGGCTCGGTGACGAGAGCGCCGCGGCGAGAAGCTAGAACTCGTGGTCGGCCAGCGTGAGGCCGCCGACCGTCCGCTCCGCGCTCATGGCGCTCATCGCGGGCACCATCTCGCTGGTCACAAGTCCATGCTCGGCGGTGAGCTCGTCGACGATCGCGAACGCCCCGGCGGTCTGCTCAGGCGTGTTCACCGAGGTGACGAGCACCGGCACATGGCGACGGAGCTGCAAGAAGCGGTCCCCATGCGGCGCGTGGTCCCCGTGAAATCCCCAGATCCCGCGCAGGCTCGTCGCGCCGCTCGCGTCCGAGGCGCGCAGCCGCCGGACGATCTCCAGCGCGAGCGGCCGGCCGTCGACGGTGGCGGCCTGCGAGCAGTAGACCATGAGCTTCTGCCACAGGCCGAGGCCGCGCTCGTCCCTGGCCGGCAGCTCATGCGGCCGGGCGAGGAGCCGGCCGTCGCGCTTGCAGACCCGCACCCGCTCGAGCGTGAGCAGCGGCCGGTGGAGCAGCCCGCCGAGCTCGGGCAGCACGCGCGAGACCGGCCCGCCGGCCCCGACCGCGATGATCATCATCGGCACCTCGGCGTTGCGGCCGAAGAAGCGGGCCCGCCGGCGACGGCCGTGCAGCGTGCCGTCGACGCCGAGCAGCACGGTTGCGCCGGCCACGCCGCGGCGGTGGAGAAGCTCGCACACCGCCGCGTAGGCGGGCACGCGGTCCACGCGCTCCTGTCTGCCCAGATAGACGGTGAGCTTCGTGGCCTCGTGCAGCGCCTCGGGCAGCTCGACCCGTCCGATCTCCCCGCTGAGCAGGCGCGCGCGCTCGAGCGTGATCAGCCCGCGCCGCCGCACCTGGAGCACCGCGTCGAGCATCGCCTCGATCCGCGGGCGGCGGTCGACCGCGATCGACATCACGGGCAGATCCTCCGACAGCGACAGCAGCCGGTCGGTGTGGAGATGGTGCAGCCGGCCGAATCCCTCCGCGCCGCGCACGAGGATGCTCGTCGCGATCCGATGCTGCCCATAGATGTCGAGCAGCTCGTCGGCCAGGAGCCGGCCGGCGGTGCGATCGCGCTCGCCGAAGTACGTGGTGAGCTTCAGGCAGTCATCGTTCACAGCTGCCCCCCGATCGCCCGTCCGAGTGCCGCGGCGAGGACCCCGCCGGCGAGGCTGACGATGAGGTTGGCGGCGAGCGCCCGTGCGCCGCCGTCCTCCGCGAGCCGCTGGCTCTCGAGCATCCAGGTCGAGAAGGTCGTGTAGGACCCGACCGTCGCGGTGCCGGCGACGAGCAGCGCCTCCGGGGCCAGGCGGGCGCCGCTCAGCACGCCGAGCAGGAACGCGCCGGTCAGGTTGACGGCGAACGTTCCCAGCGGAAACCCGCGGCCGAACCGGTCGCCGACCCCCGCGTCCAGCACGAACCGGGCGACCGCGCCGCAGCCGCCGGCCGCGCCGACCGCGCACCACAGCCAGAGCGTCACAGCGGCGTTCTCCACCGGCGCACGAGCGCGGTCGTCACCCAGATCGCGAGATAGCCGCCCACGACCGAGGCGGCGGCGTAGCCGATCGCCGGTCCGATCCGGCCGGCCCGGAGCAGGTCGAGGATCTCGACCTCGAGCGTCGAGAACGTGGTGAACGCGCCGCAGAAGCCGGTCCCGAGGAACGGCCGCCGGTAGGTCGACAGCGGAAGGCGCTCCTGCAGGCGCGTCACCGAGTAGGCGAGCAGGACCGAGCCCGAGAGGTTGATGAGCAGCGTCGCCCACGGCCACGTCGCGTTCGTCACCAGGTGCCGGCCGACCCAGACGCGCACGATCGCGCCGGCCACGCCGCCGGCGAAGATCGAGGCGAGCTCACGGCGGTCCAAGCGGGGCATCGACGGCTTCAGTCCGATCGCGCGCCGGTCGCCGGCCCGGTCAGGATGTCTCATGCCGGCCGGTCGCCGACGATCAGCAGCGGGACGCCGCTGCAGCGCAGCAGGTCCCGCGTGATCCCGGTGAGCAGCAGCCGCCCCACGCGCCCGCTGTGATGGTGGCCGCAGACGATCAGGTCGAACCCGTGCTCATGGGCGTGCTCGACGAGCGCCCGCGCCGGAGCATCGCCGTCGACGATCTCGTGCGCGACGTCGACGCCCGCGCGCGAGGCGCGGTCGGCGACCTCGGTGAACGTCGACTCCAGGTAGCGGTGTGCGGCACCGGCGGTCTCCGAGCGATCGGCCGACGTCTCGGCATGGGCCGGCGAGTACGCGACGGAGACGGCGACGAGCTCGGCCTCGTAGCGGCGGGTCAGGTCGATCGCGACATCGAACGCGCGCAGCGCGAGCTCGGAGCCGTCCCAGGCGAGCAGGATCCGTTGGAACATCAGCGCAGGAGGGGGACGAGGGAGAGGGCGACGATGAGCGCGGCGAGCATGTAGAGCATGTACGCGGAGAGCCTCCCGGACTGCAGGGCGCGGGCGCCCGCCGCCAGCCGGGAGACGCCCGCGGCGAGGGGAGCGTAGATGAAGCGCTCGACCGCCAACGTGACGCGGGTGTCGAGCACGAGCCGCTCCGCGCCGGCCGGGCCGGCGCCTGTGACGATCGTGCGCACGCGATACCCGAGCGGCCCACGCAGGATCACGCGCATCGGGTTCGAGTAGGCGGACGGCCGGTACTGAACGGCCGCCGGATCGGCGTCGGCGCCGGTCACCCAGACGGGGGCGCGGCGCGCCCGCCGTCCCCGGGCCTCGCGCCCGCGCAGCAGGCGCGCGCCCGCCATGAACAGCAGCGCGTAGAGGGCGAGCGTCACGCCGAGCCAGGTCGGAGCGAGCACCGCGAAGCCCGGGAACACCGGAGTGAGGACGAGCGGCGGGCTGATCGTCGTGGCCGCGAGATGGAGCCCGAGCACCGGCGCGAGAGCCTCCGAGAGCCCACGCACCTCCCAGGGGGCGACCGCTCCGAGGAACAGCAGGACGAGGGAGAGCCCGACGAGGCCGCCCGGCCAGCGCGAGGGCTCGCCACGCCCGG
Source organism: Solirubrobacteraceae bacterium (assembly GCA_035294545.1). Taxonomy (GTDB): domain Bacteria; phylum Actinomycetota; class Thermoleophilia; order Solirubrobacterales; family Solirubrobacteraceae; genus Palsa-465. The sequence continues at coordinate 24,872 of DATGKS010000027.1, forward strand.
CCGCCCGCCCGCTCCGGGGGCCGCCGAGGAAGACCGTCCCGTACAGCTTGGCGAACGCGAGCACGGCCAGGCCCGCGGTGAGCGCGAGTGCCGCCGCCGCCAGCGCGCACAGCAGCTCCGAGAGCAGCGTCGGCATCCGGAAGCCCTGCAGGAGGGCCTGGAAGGTGAACCACTCGCTGACGAACCCTCCGAGCGGCGGGATCGCGGCGAGCGTGAGCGAGGCGATCGCCGCCGCCGCCGCGGTGACGGGCAGCCGCCGGGCGAGGCCGCCGAGCGGATCCATCCGGGCGGTGTGCGAGCTGAGCTCGACGCGGTCGACGGCGATCAGCGCGAGCGTCTTCGCGAGGTTGTGGGCGCAGACGTGGAGCGTGGCGGCGAGCAGGCCGGCGGCGGCGAGCATCGGCCGGTGCGCGGTCTGGCCGAGCGCGGCGACGCCGAGGCCGATGAGGACGATGCCCGCGTTCTCCACCGTCGAGTAGCCGAGGAACGTGCGCATCCGGTCGCGGGTGAGCGCGTACGCGATCCCGGCAAGTGCGGTCGCTGCGCCGAGGACCAGCAGCGCGTCCCCGCACCAGATGGGCAGCGGAGCGAGCACCGACAGCTCGAACCGCCACAGGCCGTAGAACCCCGCGCAGAGTGCGACCGCGAGCGACGCGGCGCCGAGCCGGGGCGCCGAGCCGTAGCCGGCGGGCAGCCCGCCCTGAAGCGGCAGCACCCCGATCTTGGTGGCGAAGCAGGCGAGCAGCAGCGCGAACAGCACCCCGCGCGTGCCCGGTGGGAGCCGGGCGCCGGTCCAGGCCGTCAGGCTGAACGTGTGCGTGTGGGCATACATGATCCCGATCGCCGCCAGCAGCGCCGCTCCGCCGAGCTTGGCCAGGCCACCGGTCAGGTGGCCGGCCGCGAGCTCCCGCGCCGACCCCCGGCCGCTCGAGAGCAGGTAGACGCAGACCGTGAGCCCCTCCCAGGCGAGAAACAGCAGGAACGCGCTGTCGGCGCCGATCACGAGCGCGACCGTGAGCACGAGCACGCACGAGGCGGTCATCTGTGCCCGCCCGCCGGGCCGGATCGCGTACGCCGCCATCACCGCGGCCGCGGTGATCCCGGTGAGAGTGAGAAAGATCCCGGCGAGGCGGTCGTCGAGCAGCCCGCTCGGGCCGTACCCGAGCCAGTCGCCGAGCGTCAGGTGCGGGTGCGCGGCGCCGATCGCCGCGGACACGCCCGCCAGCGTGAGCAGCACGGAGCCGGCTCCGGCCACCACCACGCCCGCGCGGGGCAGCGCGACGGCGCCGAGTGCGGCGAGCGCCAGGGCAGCCATCGCGGCGGCATAGACCGAGTTCATGCGGCGCTCCCCGAGTCGAGCAGGCCGACGGCGGTCATGAGCCCGTGCAGGATCGCGAGCGGTGGCGGGGGAGAGCCGGGAACGTAGACGTCGACCGGCAGCACGCGGTCGACGCCGCCCGCGATCCGCCCCGTCGCGGCGGCCAGGCCGCCCGAGCACGCGTCGGCTCCGACCGCGACGAGCGCCTTCGGCTCGGGCATGACCTCCCAGGTTCGCATGAGCGGCGCCCGCATCGGCGTGGTGACGCCGCCGGTGACGAGCAGGATGTCGGCGTGCCGCGGCGCGTTCGTGAGGAAGAAGCCCAGTCGCTGGATGTCGTAGTGCGGGTTCCAGAGCGCCTGGATCTCCCACTCCTCGCTGCCGTCCGAGCCGCAGTCGATGTGTCGAACGTGGATCGAGCGGCGCAGCGGCCGGGCCCGCTCGCCGAGCGTGCGCCGCGGCGGCCCGGCGCCGGCGTGAGCGGCGGAATCGGACACGAGGCCCGCGCGCGAGCGCGCGGCGGTCTCGAACGTGACGTCGGCGAACGCGAAGCGATCGCCGGCGCGGCGCACGCACTCGCCGCAGAGGATGCAGCGCCCGCGGTCAAGCCGGACCCGGCCGGCGCCGTCGACCGTGATCGCTCCGGTGGGGCACAGCCCCTCCAGCGCCGGCTCGCCGCCGTCCGCGCGGCGCAACTCGACGCTCGCGTGCAGGCCTGCGGGCGGGGTGTCGGGCACGCGCGGGTGGCGGGTCGTCACCCGGCCGCCGCGCAGACCGCGCAGAAGCCAGGCGAGCATCAGCCGCCGCTCCCGTGGCCGCGGGCCCGCTCGCCCATCAGCGGTCTGCTCCCGCGGGCGTGAGCCCGAAGCTGTGCTCGATGAACGCGAAGTCGGTGAGCACGTCGGCGCCGAACGCGTGGTCGAACAGCGCCCAGTTGCGCAGCGACGGCGAGGCGAGGTGGACGTTCGCGAGGGCGCCGTCGGCGATCTCGACCCACACGAGCAGCTCGCCCTGCGGCGCCTCCACCCACCCGCAGGCGGTCCCGCTCGCCCCCGGGGACGGGCTCGCCGGCTCCTCGCCGAGCGGCTCCAGGTGCTCGAGCGCCTGGCGCAGCAGTCGCAGCGACTCCTCGATCTCGTCGAAGCGGACGTTCACGCGCGCCATCGCGTCGCCCTCGCGCCGGGTCATCACGCGCAGGCCGAGCCGGCGGTAGTCGCCGTATGGCCGCTCGTGGCGGGCGTCGGTCGCCACCCCCGAGCCGCGCGCCAGCGGCCCGACGGCGCCGTGATCGTCGATCAGGTCGCGGCCGAGGCGTCCGGTGCCGATCAGCCGGTCGGTCATCGACGCGGTGGCGAGAAACAACCGCCGGTCGCGCCGGAGGTCCCGCTCGAGCTCATCGATCTCGCGCCGGAGCGCATTCCGATCGTGAGCGGGGATGCCACGAACGCCGCCGGGGACGACGGCGCCGCGGCCGAAGCGGCTTCCCGTGAGCTGCGCGCGCAGGCGCATCACACGCTCCTTGAGGATCTGGAAGCGTGCGTGCCCGACGGACAGGGCGGCCGTGTCGGCCTGCTTGGCGATCACGTCGAGGTGACAGGCGATGCGCTCAAGCTCCGCGTGGACGGCTCGCCAGCGCTCGGCGAGCCTCGAAACCTCGATCCCGAGCGCCCGTTCCACCGCCTGCGAGTAGGCGCACGCGTATGCGACCGAGGAGATCCCGGCCACCCGCTCCGCGATGTGCACCGCGTCCGCGACCGGCACGCCGCGGAAGCGCTCCTCGAGGCCCCGGTGCTTGAAGAACGGGCGGGTCTGGAGCGCGACGACGCTCTCGCCGCCCGTCTCCACCTGGAACTGAATCGCCTCGAAGATGCCCGAGCGCACCGGGCCGTACGGGATGACGAAGGCATCGAGCCCGTGCACGCGGCGGTCGATCGCATCGGGGTCGGGAGCGGTGAGGAGCCGGCCGCGGGGCGCGGCGCCGTGTCGCTCCCGCAGCTCCCGCTCCGCCCAGGCGGCCGCGGGCCACTCGGCCCCAAGCGTCCCATCGAGCGCGCGGCAGTCCTCATCCGGGGCGCGCAGCAGGACGAGCGACCCGCGGTGTGCGAGCACGACGATGATCGAGCGCGCGGGCTCGCGGCCGAGCGTCATCGTCACGAAGCGCGCGCCGGAGGCGCGCAGCAGTCGCAGCGTCCGCCGCAGGTCACCCGGGGCGACGCGCAGACGAACCTCCCCCGGCGGGCCCGGCTCCGGGACCGCGCGCAGCCCGACCGGCGGGTCGCCGGGGAAGGTGCGGACCTCGCGGGCGGCCGTGCTCACAGCGCCGGCTCCAGACGAGCGGACGCGTTATGCAGCAGAGCCGCCAGGTCGCCGGGCAGGTGAATGCCGAGCGCGACGAGCACGACCAGGAGCCCGAGCATCCCGGCGATCATCCACGGGCTGCGCTCCGTCGCCACCGCGCGCGCGGTCTCCTCGGCGTCCTCCCCCGTGCCGAGCACGATGCGCCCGGCATGCCAGATGACCCCGAAGAACGCGAGGTTGACGAACCCGAGCAGCAGCGCGACGCCGACGTACTGGGGCTCGGCGAGACCCCCGGTGACGATGTCGAACTCGCTGCGGAACACCCCGGAGAGCGGAAGCCCGCTCAGGGCGAGCGCGGCCGCGAGGAACATCGGGCCGGTGAACGGCATGCGACGGCCGGCGTCGCGCACCTCCTCAACCTGCTTGGTGTCGTAGCCGCGCAGCAGCGAGCCGGCGCCGAAGAACGCCAGGCCCTTCGCCGAGGCGTGGGTGAGCACGTGCAGGAGCGCGCCCGCGACGGCGAGCGGCGCCCCGAAGCCGACGCCGAGGGCGATGATCCCCATGTGCTCGATCGACGAGTACGCGAGCAGCCGCTTGTAGTTGCCCTGCCTGACCACCGAGAGGCTCGCCAGCGCGAGCGCGATCACGCCGAACACGACGAGGACGTGCGCGGCGAACGAGCGCTGCCCGGTCGCGGTCGCGACCTGGAAGAAGCGCAGGATCCCGTAGAGCGCCGCCGACAGCAGCGAGCCGGAGAGCATCGCCGACACGGGTGCGGGCGCCTCGGAGTGCGCGTCGGGCAGCCACGTGTGCATCGGCGCGAACCCGACCTTCGTGCCGAAGCCGACGACGGAGAGCACGAACGCGACGGCGACCGCGTCGCGAGAGAGCGCTCCGGCGTGGGCGAGCAAGCGGGCGAATCGCGGCACGTACTCGGAGCCGAGCGCGGGGGTGCCGGTCGCGTAGAGGATGATGGTCGCCAGCAGCGCGATGCCGAGCCCGCTGGAGGCGATGAGCACGTACTTCCATGATGCCTCCAGGGCCGCGTCGGTGCGATCGATCGCGACGAGCAGCGCGGAGACGATCGTCGTGAGCTCGACCGCCACCCACAGCGTCCCGAAGTCGCTGACGAGCGGGACGAGGAGCATCGTCCAGCCGAACAGGTTGAGCAGCGCGAAGTAGCGCCTGGCGAACGGCTCAAAGCCGGCGTGGCCGCGATCAACCGCGAGGTATCCGATCGAGAAGACGCCCGCGATCCCGTAGACGAGACCGGTCGCGAGCAGGAAGACGGCACCGAGCGAGTCGATGCGAAGCCAGCCGTCGGCGGCCTGGATGACGCGGCCCTCACGGACCGCGAGCGCGAGCGCGGCCGACAGGCCGAGCGAGATGAGACCGCAGACGACCGTGGCCGCGCGCGCCCCGCGCCAGCCGTCGAGCAGCGACAGCGCCACCGCGACAAGTGGCACGGCGAGGATCGCGTACAGCGCCCAGCTCATCCGGTGAGCCTCGTCAGCTCATCGGTGCGCACCGCGGTCCGCTCGACCGCCAGGTACTGAACGAGCACGACGAACACGAGCACGCCGACGAGCACGTCGAACAGCAGCAGCAGCGCGAGGATGATCGGCAGGCCGGGAGCGATCACGAGGCTGCCGATCGAGACCGCGTTCTCCAGGCACAGGAAGCCGAGCACCTGAGACGGCGCGTGGGGCCGCAGGATCATCAGCAGGAAGGCGACGAGCACGCCGCTCACCGCGACCGGCAGCGCGGACAGCGGCAGCGCGGCCTCGGCGCCGATGCGCACGGGGCGCAGCACGACGAACGCAAGCGCGCTGAGCGCGATCGCGAGCAGGATCCCGCTCGCGACCCCGATCGAGGACGGGACGCGCGCCTCGGCGTCGAGCCGGCGGAGCACCTGGCGGATCCCGACCGGGAAGACGACCGCCTTGAGCGCGATCGTGACCGCGCCCAGCGCGTACAGCGGACTCGCGCCGTGACCGGTCGCCGCGGTGATGATCGCGAGCAGCGCGACGAACAGCGAGCCGAGCGCGTACAGCCGCAGCTGCTCCCACACCTCCTGAGAGCGGAGCATGCCGAATTCGAGCAGCAGGAAGATGACGGCGGTGACCGTCGCGACCGCGCCGAACACGCTCAGGTGCTCGTCCCCGTACGCCGGCTCGAACAGGAAGATGACGACCGCGAGCACCGACAGCATGAAGCTCGCGACCGTGAACTCGGGGATCTTGTACAGGCGGAGCTTGGCGAAGCTCGACTCGATCACGACGACCGCCGCGCCGACGAGGAGCGCCTTGACGAGCAGGAGCAGGATCGCCATCGCGACCGCGTCGAGATGACCGCTCTGCGCCATCCCCCAGGGGGCGACGAGCACGTTCATGAAGATCGTGAACAGCAGCAGCTGCTTGACCGAGGACCCCCAGCGCAGGAAGGCGAGGCCCGGGCCGGAGTGCTCGGCGATGCGACCCTCCTCGATCTGGCCGAACTCGAGCGTCGAGCCGTGGTTCTCGATCGGGATGCGGCCGGTCTCGTTGAGCACGAGCATGAAGAACGCGGCGATGATCAGCAGATGGCTCGGCCTGAGCACCTGCACGGTCGCCGAGCGGATCGTCGCCCCGAACGCGTACGGCAGGTCCGTGTGGCTGGTGAGCGCGAGCACGAACGTGACGAAGATGACCGTCGGCTCGTTGAGCGCCCCGAACGAGCGCAGCCGGCTCGATCCGAGCTGCGCGTACGGGCTGCCGCTGTCGATCGCGGCCAGCGACACGACGAAGCTCGCGAGCGCCAGGATCAGCCCGACGCCGAAGAAGTCGGCCTCGTAGCCGAGCGGCAGTCCGAACGTCGTGAGCGCCGGGATGAGCAGCGGGATCGTGGCGTAGCCCGCGAACGCGACGTACGGCGCGGCACGGAAGACCGGCCCGGAGGGCTCCGGCAGCACGGTCTCCTTCGACAAGAGCTTGGCGATGTCGTGGTAGGGCTGCAGGATCCGTGGCCCCCGACGCTGCTGCACGATCGCCTCGCCGCGCGCGATGATCCCCGTGACGAGCGGCGCCAGCGCGAGGACGCTGATGACCTGCAGGGCCTGGATCGCCCAGTCGGGCAGGGTCGGCACGGTGGTCGAGGCTCCTTTCGTGGTTGTGCGCGAAAGGAGCCATCAGCCCTTGTGTGGGTGGGCGGTTCGAGCGGACTGTGCCGGCGATCCGGCCGCGCCCGCTGCGTCAGGACTCCATCTGACCTGAGCACACCTTACAGCGGATCGCGGCGGGACGGTTCGCGCCCGGGGCGCGGCGCGGCGGGACCGTTCGCGCCCGGCGGTCGCGGCGCGCCCGGCGGTCGCGGCGCGCCCGGCGGGTGCCGATCGTCATCCTCCGCCGGGTGTGACGTCGCCGGGATACTCTCGGACCGATGACGGCGCCGCCGCCCGAGCCGGACCTCGAGGCGCTGCGCGCGCAGTTCGCCGACGGCGACCGCTGGTTCTACGACTCGCCGCTCTACCGGACGCTGTGCGCGGTGGTCGCACGCGACGACGCGCTGCTCGCGCTCGCGGCGCGCGCGCGGGCCGGGCAGCAGCCGCTCAACCTGCTGATGGCGGCGACGCACATGATCGTCGCGTGCGACCCGTCGCTGCCGTTCGCGCGCTTCTTCCCGACGGTCGTCGGCGAGCGGGCCGAGCCTCCCGACGGTGCCGCAGCCGAGTATCCGGGGTTCTGTGCGACCCACCGCGACGCCCTGGTCGAGCTGCTCGAGACGCGGCTCGTGCAGACGAACGAGCCGGCGCGGGCGACCGCGATCCGCTTCGCGCTGCACGAGGTGGGGCGGCGCACGGCCGGGCCGGTGACGTTTTTGGAGATCGGCGCCAGCGCCGGCATCCAGCTCCGCTTCGACTGCTGGGCGGTGCGCACCGGCGGCCGGCGGTTCGGCCCCGCCGATGCGCCGCTCACGATCGACACCGAATGGCGCGGAGCGGCCCCGCCGCCCGACCTCGACGCGCTCCCACCGATCCGCGAGCGCCTCGGCGTCGATCTGCACCCGGTCGACGCGACCGACCCCGGGGAGCGCGCCTGGCTGCGGGCGCTCGTATGGCCCGAGCACGTCGACCGTCACGCGCTGCTCGCGCGCGCGCTCGACGCGGTCGCCGCTGACCCGCCGGAGATCATCGCCGGCGACGCCGTCGAGCTGCTGCCGACGCTCGACGCCGAGCGCCTGCCCACCGGCGACGATCTCGTCGTGTTCCACTCGATGGTGCGGATCCATGTCCCCGCCGACCGCCGCGAGGCGTTCGACGCCGCGATCGCGGCGCTCGGCGCGCGGCACCGGCTGTTCCACGTCTCACTCGAGCTCCGCGATCGAGGGCCGGCGTCGCTCATGCTGCAGGACTCCGAGCGCGGCGACGTCGAGCTCGCACGGGTCCACGGGCATGGACGGTGGCTCGCGCCGAGCCGGCCATAGGCCTCGACCCGGACGCCGAGGTCGCCCAGATCAGGGCCGGCGGGCGGGACGTCGCCGCATCCGGAGCGAGGCGGCGGCGTCAGCCTCAGCGGGCGACGAGCCGGCGGGACGCGCTCCGCGAGAGCCACGCGTCAACGCCGAGCAGCGAGAGCTCGGCGGCGAGATTGAGGCCGCCGAGCACATTCACGACGTGCTTGAGGCTGCGGGCGCGGGGCGGCGTCGCGGCCGCCGGCTCGGTTCCGTCGCGCATCGGCACCGCGCCGTCGGACGCCTGCTGGGCGAAGCCGACCCCGGCCGCCGCCGAGGCGAGGCCGGTGGCGAGGACCGCGCCGACCGCGAGGTCCTTGGCGAACACGAGGCTCTTGCGCCGGGGGCTCGTCCACAGCGGCGCCGACTCGTCCGAGCGCGTCGAGAGCCAGCCCGAGACGAGGCCGGCGAGCGCGAGCGAGTTGACCGTGCCGTAGCGGCGCCAGGCGCGGTTGAGCACCCGGCCGCGCTCGGCCGCGTCGCTCACGTCGGCGAGCGCGGGGTGCATCGCCACCCGGCCGAACAGGTTGCCGCCGATCAGCGCCGCGAGCGCGGCGTCCTGGACGAGCTGGCCCGCGACGGGTCCCAGGCGCCGACGGGAGCGGGCGAGCGCCCGGGCACCGGCGAGCTCCGAGGGGATGAGCGCGCGTGGGTCGGGACGCTTGGCGGGCACGAGCGCGCGGGCGCTCCGGAGATGCACGGCCATCAGTCGGCCACCTTCAACGGCACCGCCGCCTCCGGGGTGGCGACGATGAAGCTGAACGATTGCTCGAGGTAGAACGTCACCGTCTCGCGGTCGTGCTCCAGGTAGCCGAGCGACAGGTCCTGTCCGGACTCGAACCGGAAGTCGCCGCCGCGCAGGCTGACGACGACGCCGCCCTCGATTCCGGGCGCCCACACGATCGGCCCGCCCTCGAGGATCTTCGCGAGGTGGTCGCGCAGCGGATAGCCGCCGTGCTCGGCGGTCTCCGACACCCGGCGGTACGCCTCGCTGCCGAGCGCCAGGCCATAGGGACCGATCACGCCGCAGCTCAGCAGCTCCTGGACGGCGCCGGCGACCGGCCGCGGATAGCCGTCGGCGGCGGTGGGCAGCGTGAGCCCCTGGTGGGGGGAGGCCTCCGCGATTCCTGTGATTCCCGCCTCGGGCCAGCCCTGAAGGACCGCCTTGTTCTCGGCGACCGCCATGTCGTGCGCCGCGCGATCGAGCGGCTCGAGCTCGGCGTCGAGCGCGCCACGGTCGTCGTCGCGCAGCTCCTCGCGCGAGATCCGGAACTCGGCGCGAAGCTCGGCGAGCGGCAGCACGCGCCGCTGCCTGGCGCCGACACCCGGGCAGGGGCTCTGCGCCAGCGGCTCCACCCGGCCGAGGTTCGTCGCCGAATGGGTCCAGCCGAACGGACCCTCGAAGTCGACGAGCCGGCGCGCGCCGAGCGCCGGAGCGAGACGCTCGCGCGCCTCGTCGTCGAGCAGCGTCCAGTTGCCGTCGCTGATCGGCGCGTGGGAGCGCAGCAGGTGGTTGCTCATCGCACGGCCTCCTTGAGGCTGCCGATTCCGAGCGAGCCTCCGGCCCCCGCGCCGATCGCGGCCTCGCCCCCGGAGGAGCCGAGGTAGTCGGCGGTCACGATCGTGCCGGGCCGGACCGGCCCTCCCTCGGTCGCCGATTCCTCGGCGGCCTCGCCGTGGTCGACGATGTCACCGGCCTGGAACAGGATCCCGCGCGCGATCTCGCGCCACACCGGAGTGCGGCGTAGCAGGAACTCGAGGTCCATCGAGAAGTGCTTGTACTCCTCGCCGACGGCGTCGCGCATGACGGCAACCGCCTCGGGATCGCGTTCGACCGCGATGCGCTGCTCGTACCAGCCGATCGCCTCGGCCTCCTCGGTCAGCGACGCGCAGAGGCGGGCGAATGTCCGCGTTGCCTCCGGCAGCTCCTCGGGCGGCTCGTGGTACTGGTCGAAGCCCATCGGCAACTCCTGTCGTGGTTCGGGTGCGGTCAGGGACCGAACGGCGCGGTCCGCAACGAAACCTACCCGGCCGGCGCCCGCGCGATCCGCTCTGCGATCATCGGAGGCGATGGCAACGCACAGCGAACCGCGGACCGGACGCGCCCTCGACACGCTCGCGCGGGTGCCGACCGCGCCGCTGGCGGCCGCGGGCCTGATCGGCGGCTTCGGGGCAGCGACGGCGAGCGGCTCCCGGCCGCTCGGCGGCGCGGTGCTCGCCGCCTTCGGGCTCTCGTGCGTCGCGATCTCCTCGCGGCGCGACAGCCGCGGCGTCACGGCGACGCTCGCCGCGGCCGGCGCGCTCGCGTTCGGGGTCTCCCATCTGCTCGGCCACGCGATCGGCGCCTGGCCGTCGGTGCTCACCGTGTCGGCGGTGACGGCCGCGCTCTGCTGGCGACTGTCGGACTCCCGTCGCCCCTCCTGACGCGAACCGGTGCGCCACGCCGGGCGGGCGGCGGGTTTCATCGAGTCTTCACCGCCGCCCGGACACGAGCGTCTCGATGGTTGAATACCTCGCACAGTTTCCGGACGGCTGCACTAGATTGTGCCGGCGATGGCCTACACGACCGCCGAGGGACGAGAGCAGGTGCTGGGCGACCTGGCGGTCGCGATCGAGCAGATCGCGGACGCGCTCGCCGCGCTCGGCGAGGCCTACGAGCAGCTCGACGAGCGGGCCGCCGACGTTCTCGAGGAGAGACTCTTCCGTCCGGTCCAGTCGGCGTACGGACGCGCGCGGCGCACGCACTCGGAGTTCGCGGCGCGGACCGGTCTGCGCGGCCGCAGCTTCCATCCGCACTCCGCGGGTCCCGCCGGCCAGACGGTCCGGTCGCTGATCGAGCGGGCGGTCGAGGCGGTCGCCGACGCAGACCAGTCGATCGCCGACCTCCAGGACTCGATGCTGCCCGTCGAGGTCGGCGACCCGGAACTGCGCGCCGGCCTGTCGGCCGTGCGGGAGACGCTGTCGAGCGTCTCGCTCCGCGCCCGCGAGCTCACGCGGACCGTCGGCCGCTGAGTCAGGATCCCTCGGCCTGCGGGTCGGCTGAGGGCTCGGGCGCCGCCGGGGGCCTCAGCGGCTCCGGGAACATGCTCGAAACGAGATGGGCGCCCGCCGCCCCGGCGACGCCGAGGCCGAGCGCGAGCGCCGCCGCCCCCGGCCCGTGGAACTCACGTCCGCGCACCGAGTCGATCGAGGGGCTGCCCGGCCCGACGTCGGCGATCGCCAGCGCCGCGGCGATGAGCACGACGTTGTACTCGTAGCCCTGGTTCGTGATCCACGGCCCGTTCTTGATGTGGACCGTCCGGATCGCGGTGAGCATCGTCGCGATCAGCGCGGCACTCGGCAGCGGCGTGGCCGCGCCGAGCAGGACGCCGGCGCCGCCGCCCGCCTCCGCGAGCCCGGCGGCGACCGCGTGGGCCTTCGGGGGCCGCAGCCCGAGGCTGCCGAACATCTGAGCGGTGTTGTCGAGACCGTGGCCGTCGAACCAGCCGAACAGCTTCTGGGTGCCGTGGCCGATGAAGAAGCCGCCGACGGCGGCGCGCAGTGCGAGGCGTCCAAGTGACATGGCACCCACCCTAACAAGGAGTTATCGTCCCGCTCAACGACCCAGGCGCGACCACTGGGAGTTCGCACCGACCCGTCGGAGGGAGACACATGAGCGGCATCGTGAACGTGCGACTGAAGGTCAACGGTGAGGAGCACGAGCTTCAGATCGAGCCCCGATTGCTGCTCGTCCACGCGCTGCGCGACGAGCTCGGCCTCACCGGCACCCACGTCGGCTGCGACACGTCGAACTGCGGCGCCTGCACGGTCCACATGGACGGCAGGTCGGTGAAGTCGTGCACGGTGCTCGCCGTGCAGGCGGAGGGCGCGGAGGTGACGACGATCGAGGGCCTCGGCTCCGAGGGCGACCTGCATCCGGTGCAGGAGGCGTTCTGGAACAACCACGGCCTCCAGTGCGGCTACTGCACGCCGGGGATGATCATGGCCGCCGCCGCGCTGCTCGACGAGAACCCGACCCCGACCGAGCAGGAGATCCGCCACGGACTGGAGGGCAACCTCTGCCGTTGCACCGGCTACCACAACATCATTCGCGCGGTGCTCGACGCCTCCGGGCAGCTCTCCTCCGAGGAGGTGTCCGCATGAGCGTCGCGTCAGTCACCCCCGGCGGCGCGGTCGGGAGCGCGCTGCGCCGCAAGGAGGACCCGCCGCTCATCACCGGCATGGGTCGCTACCTCGACGACATCTCGGTCACCGGGATGCTGTGGATGGCGTTCGTGCGCTCGCCCGAGGCCCACGCGAAGATCGTCTCGATCGACACGTCGGCCGCGCAGGCGCGGGACGGGATCGACGCCGTGTTCACCGGCGCCGACATGACCGACCTCGGTGGGCCGCTGCCGATGGCCTGGGTGCCGCCCGGCGTCGAGGTGAACAACCCCGAGCACTGGCCGCTCGCCAGGGACGAGGTCAACCACGTCGGCGATCCGGTCGCGGTCGTGATCGGAGAGGACCGCTACGCGGTGAGCGACGCCGCCGAGGACGTCGTCGTCGAGTACGAGCCGCTGCCGGTCGTCGTCGACCCCGAGCAGGCGATCGCGGGCGGCCCGCTCGTCCACGAGTCGCTCGGGACGAACAAGGTCCACGAGTGGACGCTCGCCGGCGGCGACGTGGAGGCGGGCTTCGCCGAGGCCGACGTGATCGTCGAGCGGCGCGTCGTCAATCACCGCATCGCCGGGGCCCCGATCGAGTGCCGGGGCGTGCTCGCCGACTACCGCGCGGGCTCGCTCACGCTCCACAGCTCGACCCAGGTCCCGCACTTCCTGCGGCTGTTCATGGCGCTGCTGCTCGGCCTCACCGAGGATCAGGTGCGGGTGATCGCGCCGGACGTCGGCGGCGGCTTCGGCCAGAAGCTCCAGGTCTACGGCGAGGAGCTCACCGCCTGCTGGGCCTCGAAGCGGCTCGGCCGGCCCGTCAAGTGGGTCGAGACCCGCTCGGAGAACATGTCGGTCGCCCACCAGGGCCGTGACCAGATCTCCCAGGTGCGGATGGGCGCCAAGCGCGACGGCACGATCACCGCCTGGCACGTGAAGATCCTTGCGGACTTCGGCGCCTACAACATGATCCTCACGCCGCTCATCCCGTCGCTTGGAGCGTTCGTGATGGGCGGCTGCTACAAGATCCCGAACGTCCGGACCGACATCGTCGGAGTGTTCACGAACAAGTGCCCGACGGACGCGATCCGCGGGGCCGGCCGGCCCGAGGCCACGCAGATGATCGAGGTGACGATCGACCAGCTCGCCCATGAGCTCCAGATCGACCCGATCGAGCTCCGCCGGCGGAACTTCATCCCCAAGGAGGACTTCCCGGCGGCGACCGCCACCGGCGTCGTCTACGACTCGGGCGACTACAACGCGACGCTCGACCGGCTGCTCGAGCACATCGACATCGATGGCTTCCGGGCCGAGCAGGAGCGGCTGCGTTCCGAGGGCACCTACCGCGGCCTCGGGATCTGCACCTGGACGGAGATCTGCGGCCTGGCGCCCTCGCGCATCACCGGGCCGAACGGCGTCGGCGTCCAGGCCGGGCTGTGGGAATCGGCGATGGTGCGCGTCCACAACACCGGCGCGGTCACCGTCTACACCGGCACCTCACCGCACGGCCAGGGTCTCGACACCGCGATGGCGCAGATCGTCGCCGACAAGCTCGGGGTCGACGCGAGCGTCGTCGACGTCATCCACGGCGACACCGGCACCGGTCCGGAGGGCCGCGGGACGTACGGATCGCGCTCGCTGGCCACCGGCGGCGAGGCGGTCGCCAAGTGCACCGACAAGGTCGTCGCCAAGGCCAAGCAGATCGTCGCCGCCGAGCTGGAGGCGGCGCCCGAGGACATCGTCGTGGAGAACGGCAAGTTCTCGGTGAGGGGCTCGCCGGACACCGGCATGGCGCTCGCCGACATCGCGGGCATCGCCTACATCGGCGCGGTTCCCGAGGGCATGGAGCCGGGCCTCGAGGAGACGACGTTCTACGACCCGGAGAACTTCGTGTTCCCGTTCGGGGCCCACGCATGCATCGTCGACGTCGACCCGGAGACCGGCAAGGCGAGCGTCGTCCGCTACGTCGCCGTCGACGACTGCGGCAACCCGATCAACCCGATGCTGATCGAGGGCCAGATCCACGGCGGCGTCGTGCACGGTATCGGCCAGGCGCTCTACGAGCGGGTCCAGTACGACGCGGAGGGCCAGCTCGTCACCGGCACGTTCGTCGACTACGCGCTGCCGACCGCCGCCGAGATCCCGTCGTTCGAGACCGATCGCACGGTGACGCCCTCGCCCGTCAACTCGATGGGTGTCAAGGGGGTCGGCGAGGCGGGCACGATCGCCGCCTCCGCGGCGGTCACGAACGCCGTCATCGACGCGATCCGACCGCTCGGCGTCGACTACATCAACATGCCGCTCAGCCCGATGCGGGTGTGGGAGGCGATCCGCGGGGGCGGCGCCACGGCGAACGGCCCTGAGTCGACGACACAAGGAGGGAGCGCCTCATGATCCCGGCCGCATTCGACTACGTCGCGCCCGACACGCTCGAGCAGGCGATCCAGGCGCTCGCCGAAGGCGGCGAGGACGCGAAGCTGCTCGCCGGCGGTCACTCGCTGCTGCCGCTCATGAAGCTGCGGCTCGCCGCGCCGACGCTGCTCGTCGATCTGCGCAGGCTCCCCGGGTTGGCGGGCATCGAGCGCGAGAACGGCCACTGGCGGATCGGGGCGCTCACCACGCACTCCGAGCTTGAGCACACGCCCGAGCTGGGGCTCGTGAGCGAGGTCGCGGCGACGATCGCGGATCCGCAGGTGCGTCACCGGGGGACGATCGGCGGCTCGCTCGCGCACGGCGACTCCGCCTCCGACCTGCCGGCCGCGATGCTCGTCACCGAGGCCGAGGTCACGCTCAAGGGCCGGGACGGGCAGCGCACGCTCGCGTGCGCCGAGCTGTTCGAGGATTACCTGACGACCGCCGTCGGCGAGCACGAGGTCCTCACCGAGATCCGCGTGCCCGTGCTCGAGGGCTACGGGCACAGCTACCACAAGTTCAACCGCCGCTCCGAGGACTGGGCGATGGTCGGCGTGTGCGCGGTCGTGAAGGCGAGCGGCGGCGTCTGCGAGGACGTCCGCATCGGCCTGACGAACATGGGCTCGGTGCCGCTGCGGGCCACCGCGGCCGAGGACGCGCTGCGCGGCAAGGAACCGTCGGCCGAGAACATCGCCGCCGCGGCGGCGCTCGCCGCCGAGGGGACGAACCCGCCGTCGGACCTCAACGCCTCGGCCGAGTACAAGCGCCACCTGGCGACGGTGCTCTGCAAGCGGGCGATCACGGACGCCGCGGCGAACGCCGGATAGCTGCCGCTCCCAGCGGGGCGTGCGGCTCCGGGTAGCCTCGAGGACATGACACGCGCGCTCGCGGAGCTTGGATCGGTCGGCGCCGCGAGCGACGCGCTCGCCTCGCAGAGCTACCTGGCGGACCGCGGGCTCGCGCTCGCGGTGGCGCTCACGGTCGCCCTCGAGCAACCGCTGCTGCTCGAGGGCGAGGCCGGCGTCGGCAAGACGGAGGTCGCGCGGGCGCTCGCCGGGGCGACCGGCGCGCGGCTCATCCGCCTGCAATGCCACGAGGGAATCGACCTGCACCACGCGGTCTACGACTGGGACTACCCGCGCCAGCTGCTCGCGCTGCGGGCCGCCGAGGGTGGCGTCGACGAGGGCGAGCTGTTCGCGCGGCGGTTCCTGCTGCGCCGCCCGCTGCTGGAGGCGCTCGAGGCCGAGGACGAGGTCGTGCTCCTGATCGACGAGGTCGACCGCGCCGACGATGAGTTCGAGGCGTTCCTGCTGGAGTTCCTGTCGGACTTCGCGGTGACGATCCCGGAGCTCGGCACGATCGCGGCGCGCCGGCGTCCGGTCGTCGTGCTCACCTCCAACCGCACCCGGGAGCTCCACGACGCGCTCAAGCGCCGCTGCCTGTACGAGTGGATCGACTACCCGGACCCGGCGCGCGAACGCGAGATCGTGCGCGCGCGCCTGCCCGGGGTGCCGGACGAGATCGCCGCCCGCGTCGTCGCGGCGGTGGCGCGGCTGCGCGAGCAGGGCGACCTGTACAAGCAGCCGGGCGTGGGGGAGACGATCGTGTGGGCCCGGGCGCTGCTCGCGCTCGACGGCGAGGCGTCGCTGGAGGACACGCTCGGCGCGGTCCTCAAGGTCCACGAGGACGTCCTGCGGGTCCGCGAGCGCGGGGTCCTGGAGGGCGTGTAGCGCCCGTGCCCGGACCGGGGGACACCGATCCGCGGGATCGCTCGTGCGGGGCGCGGTCCGGTGACGCGGTCATCGGGCGGGTCGGCGCGCTCGCGCGGGAGATGCGCCTGCGCGGCTCGCGGGTCGGCGCGGGCGAGCTCCTCACCGCGGTCCGGGCGCTCGAGCACGTCGAGGTGGCCGATCGCGAGGACGTGCGGCTCGCGCTGTCGGTCGTGCTCTGCTCCGAGCACCGCGACCTCGGGCGCTTCGCGGAGGCGTTCGCCGCCGTGTTCGGCGAGGCGGGCGGCGCCGAGCTGCACGACCCGGGCGACGACATCGATGACACGGCTCCCACCCACCCCATCCCTCGGGAGGTGCTGCCGCAGGCGGGCGCGGCCGACCCCGCAGGCGAGCGCGCCGCGCCCGACGCCGAGTCGGTCCCCGCGGCGTGGAGCGACATCGAGGTGCTCCTGCACAGGGACTTCGCGCGCTACACCGAGGCCGAGAACGCGCTCGCGCGGGAGTTGATCGCGCGGCTCGCGCGGCGCCATCCGATGCGCCTCTCGCGCCGGACGCGGCTCTCGCGCCGCCGCGGCCACGCGCCCGACCTGCGCGCCACCGTGCGGGCGTCGCTGCGCACCGGCGGCGAGCCGGTCGGCCGCCGCTGGCGGGCGCCGACCGAGCGGCCCCGCCAGCTCGTGCTCGTCTGCGACGTGTCGGGCTCGATGACCCCGTATGCGCGCATGCTGCTGCAGTACATGCAGGCGTCGGTCGCCTCGCGCCGGCGGGTCGAGGCGTTCGCGTTCGGGACGCGCCTCACCCGGATCACCCAGGAGCTCGCCGGGCGCGACCCCGATCTCGCGCTCGCCCGCGCGACCGACGCGGTCACCGACTTCTCGGGCGGCACCCGCATCGGGGCGGCGCTCGCGGTGCTCAACCGCGAGCACGGCCGGCGGCTCGGTCGCGGCGCGGTGATCGTCGTCCTGTCCGACGGCTGGGACCGGGGCGAGCCCGAGCAGCTGCGCGAGGAGATGGCCCGCCTGCGCCGCGCGGCGTACCGGCTCATCTGGCTCAATCCGCTCGCCGCCCACCCGGACTACGAGCCGCTCACCCGCGGCATGCAGGCGGCGGTCCCCCACACCGACCGGCTGCTCGCCGGCAATTCGATCGCCTCCCTCGAGGAGCTCGCCGAGCTCCTGGAGGCGCTGTGAATCAGGTTCAGCCGCAGCGGCTGTCGGCCGAGCAGCGCAAGTGGGCGGAGCTCTCCGACGTGCACGGCCCGAGCTTCGCCGCCGACGGCGCCGGGGGCGTCCGCCTCGTCTGCGTCGGCGCGGTGCCGCTCAGCGCCGCGCTCTGCCGGATCGCGCGAACGATCGGGTGGGCGCCGTTCGTGCTCGACCCTCGGGAGCGGTTCGCGCGCCCCGAGCGGTTCCCGGACGCCGCGCGGGTGCTCGCCGCGTGGCCGGCCGAGGGCTTCGCCGAGCTCGGGGAGCTCGACGGGCGCACCGCGGTCGCGGCGCTCACGCACGCGCCGGAGCTCGACGACGAGGCGCTCACGCTCGCGCTGCGCTCGCCCGCGTTCTACGTGGGAGCGCTCGGCTCCCGGCGCAACCAGGGCCGGCGGCGCGAGCGCCTGCTCGCCGCCGGTCTGAGCGAGGCGGAGCTCGCGCGGCTGCGCGGCCCGGCCGGCCTCGACCTCGGCGGCGAGACCGCGGGCGAGGCGGCGCTCGCGATCCTCGCCGAGGCGGTCGCCGTCCTGCGCGGCCGGGAGGGCGGCCCGCTCACGAGCAGCGCGAACGCGGTCCATGTCGAGGGACGGCCGTGACCGCCGGTCCGGGTGGCGAGGCTGCGGGCGCCGGGGCCGCGCGTGCCGGGGTCGCGGGTGGCGGGCCGGCGGCCGGGCTCGTGCTCGCCGCGGGCGCCGGGACGCGGTTCGGCACGGCGCCCAAGCAGCTCGCCAGGCTCGGCGACCGGCCGCTCCTGCAGTGGGCCATCGATGCCCAGACCGCTGTCGACCCGGCGCTGCTCGACCCGGTCGTCGTCGTGCTCGGCTCCCACGCCGCGGAGATCCGTGCGGCGATCGACCTCGGGCGGGCGGTGGCGGTCGTGTGCCCCGACTGGGAGGCCGGCCAGTCGGCGTCGCTGCGATGCGGGCTTCAGGCGATCGGCGACGCGGACCGGGTCGTGGTGACGCTCGGCGACGCGCCGTTCGTCTCGAGCGAGCTGATCGCGCGGTTCGCGGGCGACGGTGAGCCGACGCCGGCGCGCGCCGTCTACGACGCCCGCCCGGGGCATCCGGTTGCGCTCGGGCGCGAGCAGATCGCCGCGCTCCGTGCGGCGGGTCCCGACCGGGACGAGGGCGCGCGCGGACTGCTGCGCGGCGCGAGGACGGTCGAGGCGGGGCACCTATGCTCCGGTCGCGACGTCGACACACGAGAGGACCTGGAGGAGGTTCGGGATGAAGCTAGAGCAGTCATTTGAGGTCGCCGCTCCGCTCGAGCGGGTGTGGGAGGCGTTGATCGACGTCCAGCGCGTCGCGCCCTGCCTGCCGGGCGCGTCGGTCGCCGGCAGGAACGAGGACGGTTCCTACAACGGCGAGTTCAAGGTCAAGATCGGGCCGACGTCGGCCGCCTACAGCGGCAAGCTCAACATGGAGGACGTCGACGCCGACGCGCACCGCGCGACGATGCAGGCGTCGGGCACCGACCGCCGCGGCCAGGGCGGCGCGAAGGCGACGATCGTCTCCTCGGTCGCGGAGGCCGGCGAGGGCACGACCCGCGTCGAGGTTTCGACCGACTACCACATCACCGGCCGGCTGGCTCGCTTCGGCCGCGGCGGGATGATCGAGGAGATCTCGAACCGGCTGCTCGGCGACTTCGCGACGAACCTGCAGGCGATGCTCGTCGGCGGTGCGGAGGCGCCGGCGACGGAGCAGGCTCCGCCCGCGGCGGAGGAAGTTCCGGCCGACCAGGCGCCCGCGGCGGAGGACGCCCCGGCCGACCAGGCGCCCGCGGCGGAGGACGCCCCGGCCGACCAGGCGCCCGCGGCGGAGGACGCCCCGGCCGACCAGGCGCCCGCGCCCGAGGACGCCCCGGCCGACCAGGCGCCCGCGCCCGAGGACGCCCCGCCCGCCGAGGCGCCGCCGACCGAGACGCTCGCGGAGGAGGCGATCGCGAGCGAGGAGGTGCCCGCGCAGCCAACCGACGAGACGTCAGCCGAGGATCCCGACGCGGCGATCGAGGGGGCGACGCCCGTCGCCTCCGCCACCGAGGCGGAGCCCGCCGAGCCGTCGCCGCCGACCGAGCCGTCGTCTGCCGAGTCGGTCGCGGAGACGCCGCCGGCCGCTGCCGCGGCTCCGCCGCCTCCGCCGCCCGCCGGGCCTGCCACCGCACCTGCGCCGCCTCCGCCGGCCGGCGCAGCTCCGCCGCCCCCGCCGCCTCCGCCCCCGAGCTCCGCGCCGGAGAGCGAGCCGGTCTCGGCGCTCTCGCTTGTCGGCTCGGTCGCGCTCAAGCGGGCGAAGGAGAATCCGGTCCCGCTCGCCGCGCTCGTGATCGGCTTCCTGACCGCGCTCCGGCTGCTGCGCCGCCGCTCCTGAGGGGCCCCCGGGCTCAGCCGCGGCGGCTGAGTCCGGCCGGCTCAGCCGCGGCCGTGCGGCTCCTCGAACGAGGCGGCCGGGAGCGCCGCGACGATTCCGGTGGGGTTGATCTGCGGGTGGGTGCGGTAGTAGTGGGCCCGGATCTCGTCGAAGTCGACGGTATCGGCGACGCCCGGCCACTGGTAGAGGTCGCGCGCGTACGGCCACAGGTGCTCGTACTCGGCGAGCTTGCGGGTCGAGCACTTGAAATGGATCTGGTAGACGGCGTCGAAGCGGACGAGCGTCGTGAACAGGCGCCAGTCGGTCTCCAGCGGTCGCTCGCCGAACAGGAAGCGGCGGTCGGCGAGCCGCAGGTCGAGCCGGTCGAGCGCCTGAAAGAGCGAGGCGACCTCGCGGTCGTAGACCTCCTGGCGGGTGGCGAACCCTGCCTTGTAGACGGCGTCGTTGACGTTGTCGTAGATGAACGCGTCGAGCTCGTCGATCTCCGCCCGCAGCCGCTCCGGGTACAGATCGACCGGATGGGCGGCAAACGCTGCGAAGACCGTCTCCTGCATCCGCAGGATGTCGGCGGACTCGTTGTTGACGATCGTGCCCGTGTCGGTGTCCCACAGCACCGGCACGCTCACGCGCCCGTCGAACTCGGGATCGGTCGCGGCGTAGGCCTCGGCGAGCAGCCGGAACCCGTTCAGCGGGTCGGTGTACTCGCCGCCCGTGAACGCCCAGCCGCGCTCGTCGCGGATCGGATCGAGGTAGGAGACCCCGATCGCATCCTCCAGTCCCATCAGCGCGCGGCCGATCAGCGTGCGGTGCGCCCACGGGCACGCCCGGCAGACGTACAGGTGATAGCGGCCCGGCTCCGGGGGGAAACGAGCGT
>DATGKS010000028.1:0-42642 GCA_035294545.1 Solirubrobacteraceae bacterium
CTGGAGCTTGTAGGGCGCGCGGTGCTCCGCGTCCAGGCCCCACCGGATCCCGGAGGCGGTGATCCAGTCCTGCAGCTGGGTGAGGTCCTCGTCGTCGAAGCCGAAGCGCCGGCGGATCGGCGCGCGATCGGCGAGATCGAGCACCTCGGAGGCGGTGACGCGCCGGTCGACGAGCTCCATCAGCGTGGAGACGACGCCGAGCAGCGGATTGGTCTGGGTCAGAGAGCGGTCGGCGAGGCGCACCCGGAGGTCGGTCCCGGACGCGCCTGCCGCCGCGCCCGCCGCGCCCGGCACGCCCGCCGCGCCCGCTGCGCCCGGCACGCCCGCCGCGCTGTCCGGCACGCCGTCGAGCGGCTCGGAGGTGCCGAACACCGCCTGGATGAGCGGGGCGAAGGCCTCGACGTCGGGGCACATGACGATCACGTCGCGCGGCTCGAGCGTCGGGTCGGCGGCCAGCGCGTGGAGGATCGCGTCGCGCAGGACCTCGACCTGCCGGGCGCGGCCGTGGCAGGAGTGCACGACGACGCTCCGGTCGCCCGGCCCGAGCTCCGCGCGCCCGTCGGCCTCCCCGAGCAGGGGGATGCCGGGCGCGGGCCGGTCGGCGCGGACGTCGGCCTGGAGCCGCTCGAGGAGCGTCCGCGGCGGAGCATCGGGCAGCGGGTGCTCACGGTCGCGGCCGGGCGCCGGATCGGCGGCCGCGGCGAGCACGAGCTGCATCTCCCGGGCGTCGCGCCCCCACGAGGCGAGCAGCGCGTTGCGAGCAAGCTCACCGGTCCGGTCACGGGCGCGGCGCAGCGCCGCCGGATGCCTCTCGCGATGCGCGGCGACCGCCTCCCAGAGCGCGGGCGAGGGATGGAGCAGGAGCAGGTGCACCTCTCGAGCGGCGGCGAGCGCCACGATCACCCGCAGATGGCCCTGGGGCAGGCGCGTGAGCCCGAACAGCGCGAGCCGCCCCGGGAGCGCCAGGCGCTCGGGCTGCTCGACGATCGCGGCGCAGGCCCGCTCCCGGCGCTCGGCGGGGCCGGGCACGGGGATCCTCGCCGCCGCCTTCCGCCACAGCTGCGCCTGCCAGGCGGTCGCGGGCGGCAGCCCCACGCCCGCCGTGTCGACGTCGCGGCCCGCCGCCCACGCGGCGAGCATCTCCGGACGGTGGAGCGCGTAGCGATCGAACAGGCCGGCCAGGTGGCGGACGATCGACAGCCGGCGGTCGCGGCGCAGCGGCGCGGCGGGACCGCGGGCGGTCGCCTCGGTGGCCCCGAGGTAGGCGGCGAGCGGCGCAAGCCACGGATCGTCGAGATGGGCGTCGACGACCTCCAGGAGCGTCCAGGTGAGGCGCTCGGGCAGCCACGGGTCGGTCTCCGGGTCGATGCCCGAGGCGGTGGCGACCGCATCGGAGAGGAGCCGGTGCGGCGTGGGGAAGAGGACGTTCGCGCAGACCCCGTCGCCGCGGCCGGGGGTCGCGCCGAGCGCCCCCGACATCGTCTGCGCGAGCCAGCGCTCCATCCCGCGGGTCGGGACGGCGACGAGATCTGGCGTGAACGGGTCCTCTGGCGGGACCGAGAGCAGATCGCCGAGCGCTTGCGCGAGGACGTCGGCGCGGGCGGCGCGATGGAGGTGCAACACGCCGGCGAAGGCTACGGGGTGGCGCTCCCGAGCCGATGTCACCTCGATTGCCAGGTCAACCCGCTTGCATCCGTCCGGGGCATCGGTTACAGTGACCGCCAAGGAGTTACTCATGGCAGCCCTCTTCCACATCGAGCCGAAGGCAACCGACCGCACCGCAGGCGTGCTTGTGCGCTCGCGCGGCGGTCTGGCGCCGACGATGGGGATGGGCACCATCGCGCGTCAGCTCGGCGATGCCAACGGTGAGAATCATGCCCTCGTGGCGAGGTGCGCGCTCTGATCTGAGAGCAAGAGCGCGCATCCGACTCGCGACGAGGGCGACCCAGATGGGTCGCCTTTTTTGTGCCCACACGACCTGCAAAACGCACTGAACGGAGAACGTCAATGACATGGAGCTTCACGACACGGTGAGGATCCGGCCCGCGCCGCGCGCCGAGCGGTGCCGACCCGCGAACTGCCGGCCGCGGCGGCTGACCGGCACGCAGCGGTCGGTTCGCTTGGGCGGCTGACCGCAAAGGGCCACAGTCGGACCGCTTCGGCGGCCTGACCGGCCGGCGGCACGCCGATTCCCGGCTGACCGGACAAGCGGATCCCCACCACAGCCAACGCGTCACCCGCATGACGCGCATATCACCCGAGGTGACACATCCGAGAGGGCGTCGGTGACCCCTGCGCTCACACGTGTGCTGATACGTCGGACCACATCCACTGTCATGTCTTTCAGGAGAAGCTCATGCAATACCCACGGTATGAGTTCGTGATCCCGCGGGAGCACGAACGATGTCCCAGAGGGCGCCGCCCGCGGCAGCGACCCGGCCGGCCAAAGCGCACGGCGCGTCCGGTGCGGGAACGGCCCCCGCTGCGAAGGATCGTCCGCCGGCGCGAGCCGCGTCGCGCGTTGGCGATCCACGAGTACCTGGAGCTGGAGTTCACCGTCGAAGAGCGGCGGTAGCTCCGGCCCCGGGGCCCGCGTTCGGCGCCCGCGCCAAGGCCTGCAGCCGGCGTGCGACGCCGTCGCCGGGCCGCCTCTCCTATCGTGTGGGCCATCGCTGCGCTGACGTCTCCCAGCACCGATCGCTTCGCCGCCGAGGAGGCGCTTCTCACCGAGGTCCTCCACGAGGCGATCGCGCTCAGCGATGGGCCCGAGGCGGTCGAGCTGCTCGAGCAGGCGATCGAGCTCGGCCGCGCCGCCCGGGGGGGCGACGGCGCCGCCGCGGACCGGCTGTCGGCGCTCATCGGCGAACTCGACCCTCCCCGCACCGAGCTGCTCGTGCGGGCGCTCACGCGCTGGTTTCAGCTCATCAACCTCGCCGAGGACTCTGAGCGGGTCAGGCGCCTCGCCGACCGCGACGCGCGCGGCGCCGACGATCCCGGCTACGCGCGCGAGGGATCGCTGCGCGAGGCGATCGCGGCGATGGCCGACGCCGGCGTGACGGCGGAGGAGATCGCCGAGCTGCTCGCCCACGCGCGGCTGCGCCTCGTGATGACCGCCCATCCGACGGAGGCCCGGAGGCGGACGACGATCGACAAGCTGGCGCGCGTGTTCGCGGTCCTGCGGGAGCTCGACCGCCCCGACCGGGCGACGCCGCAGGACCGCGCCGACGGCCGCCGCCGGCTGCTCGCCACCGTGCAGGAGCTCTGGGGGTCCGACGACATCCGCGCCGCCGAGCGGACCGTGCTCGACGAGGTCCGCGCCGGGCTCATCCACTTCGCCTCGACGCTCGCGGATACGGTCCCGCGCACCTACCGCGACCTCGAGGAGGCGCTCGCCGAGAGCTATCCGGAGGCGGGCCGGATCCCGGTGCCGCCGCTCCTCCTGTTCGGCTCCTGGATCGGCGGCGACCGCGACGGCAATCCGTTCGTCACGCCCGAGATGACCGTGCGGGCGCTCGACCTGATGCGCGAGCAGTGCCTGCGCCTCTACGACCACCACCTCGAGCAGCTCGCCGGACGGCTGTCGCTGTCCGAGCGCCTCACCGGGCCGGCGCCGGGGCTCGCACCGATCCTGTCCGCGGGCGAGCGGGACTTCCCGGAGCTCGCGCGGACGCTTGCGGCGATCAACCCCGAGGAGCCCTACCGGCGCGCGCTCAGCTTCGTGCGCGAACGCGTGCGCGCGACCCGCGAGACCGGACAGGCGGGCTACCCCGATCCCGACGCGCTCCTCGCCGACCTGCGACGGATCGACCGCTCGCTGCGCGAGGGCTCCGGTGCGCTCACCGCCGCCTCCGACCTCGCCGACTTCATCCGCCGGGTCGAGGTGTTCGGGTTCCACTACGCGCGGCTCGACGTCCGCGAGCACGCCCGGCGCCACCGCGACGCGCTGCAGGAGATCTACGCCGAGCTCGGGGTGTGCGACTACGGCGCGCTCGGCGAGCGGGAGCGGCTGGCGCTGCTCACCGCCCAGATCGCCGACCGCCGCCCGCTCATCCCGACCGACATCGACGGCTTCGGCGAGGCGACGCGCGAGACGATCACGACGTTCCGGACGCTGCGCACGGCGCTGCACGGCCGCCACCGCGGCGCCGTGCGCACGTATATCGTCTCCGGCGCGGAGGGCCCCGCCGACCTGCTCGAGGTGCTGCTGCTCGCCAAGGAGTCGTCGCTCGCCAGGGCCGGCGGCGAGGACTGCGCGCTGCGGATCGTGCCCCTGTTCGAATACGGCCAGGACCTCACGAACGCGCCGCAGACGATGCGGACGCTGATGGACACCCCCGTCTACCGCGCCGCGCTGCGGGCGGTCGGCGACGAGCAGGAGGTGATGATCGGCTACTCGGACTCCAACAAGGACGTCGGCTATCTCGCCTCCGCGTGGCTCGCGTATCGGGCGCAGGTGCAGATCGTCGAGGTGCTGCGCTCCTACGGCGTCGGCTGGCTGTTCTTCCACGGTCGCGGCGGCGCCGTCGGCCGCGGCGGCGGCCCGACGAACGGCGCGATCCTCGCGCTCCCGCCGGACACGGTCCGCGCC
Organism: Solirubrobacteraceae bacterium; assembly: GCA_035294545.1. Taxonomy (GTDB): domain Bacteria; phylum Actinomycetota; class Thermoleophilia; order Solirubrobacterales; family Solirubrobacteraceae; genus Palsa-465. The sequence goes on from DATGKS010000028.1 coordinate 4,589, forward strand.
CGCCTGAAGATGACCGAGCAGGGCGAGGTGCTCACGGCCAAGTACGCGGTGCCCGAGATCGCCCACCGCGAGCTTGAGCTGGCGACCTCGGCGACGCTCGCCACCGGCCGCGCCCGGCCGCACGTGCGCTCCGCCGACTTCGAGGCGCTGCTCGCCGAGATGGCCGCGGACTCCGAGGCGGTCTACCGCCGCGTCGTCCACGAGGATCCGGACTTCGTCCGCTTCTTCGAGGGCGTCACCCCGGTGAGCGAGGTCTCGCGGCTGAGGCTCGGCTCCCGACCGGCGAAACGCAGCGCGGCGGCGGGCATCGCCGATCTGCGCGCGATCCCGTGGGTGTTCTCCTGGACGCAGTCGCGGATCATCCTGCCCGCCTGGCTCGGGCTCGGCACGGCGCTGCGGAACGCCCGTGAGCGCCACGGCCTCGGCGTGCTGCGCCAGATGGCGGACGAGTGGCCGTTCTTCACGAGCGTGCTCTCGAATGCCGAGATGGGCTGTGCGAAGGCCGACCTCGGCATCGCCGAGCGCTATGTCGCGCTCTGGGACGACCCCGCCCGCGACCGGATCTGGTCGGTGCTGCGCGCCGAGTTCGAGCTCACCGTCGCCGAGCTCGTCGAGGTCGGCGGAGGCCGTCGCCTGCTCGACTCAGAGCCCGTGCTGCAGGCGTCGATCGACCGCCGCAACCCTGCGGTCGATCCACTCTCGTTCATCCAGGTCGAGCTGCTGCGGCGGCTGCGGCGCCACGACCACGACGCCGAGGCGGCCGAGTTGCGGCGCATCAGCCAGCTCACGATCAACGGGATCGCGTCGGGCCTGCGCAACACGGGCTGAGGCCCGAAACCCCGGTGCGCGGCGCGTGTACGTTGAGGTGATGCCGATCGCCCCGGACCTGCGCGGTACCGCACTCGACGGTCGCTACGAGCTGCGGGAGCTGATCGGCGAGGGCGCGTTCGGACGCGTCTACCGCGGACACGACCGGCGCCTCGAGCGCGAGGTCGCGATCAAGGTCGTCAAGCCGTGGTGGGCCGAGGATCCCGAGTGGGTCGCGGTGTTCGAGCGCGAGGCCCGGCTGCTCGCGCGCGTCAACCACCCCGGGATCGTGCAGATCCACGACGTCGGGCAGTGCGCGGATGGGCTGTACTACGTCTCCGAGCTGGTCGTCGGAGAGGACCTCGCGGCGCGCCTGTGCCGCGCCGGCGGCGCCGGCCTCGATCCCGCAGCGGCCCGCTCGCTCGCGCTCGGGCTGTGCGAGGCGCTCGCGGGCGCTCACGCGGCGGGCATCGTGCACCGCGACGTCAAGCCCGCGAACGTGCTCATCGTCGCCGGGCGCGCGGACGACCGCGTGGACCGAACGCAGCGGGCACGCGGCGGTGCCGGCGGGACGGGGAACACCGGAGCGGGCTCAGCGGGGACGGCAACGTCGCCTGCCCGGGTCAAGGTCGCGGACTTCGGCGTCGCGCGGCTGGCGGAGTCGACCGAGGACGGCCCGTCGCTGATCGTCGGCACGCCGCGCTACATGGCGCCCGAGCAGGCCGACGGAGGTCCGGTCACGCCCGCGACCGACGTCTACGCGATCGGCGCGATCCTCTACGAGATGCTCGCCGGGCGGCCGCCGTTCGACGGGCGCACGGCGGTCGAGCTCGCGGTTCGTCACCGCGAGGACCCGCTTTCCCCGCTGCCCGCGCACGTCGCGCGGGTCGAGCCGGCGCTCGCCCGGGCCGTCGAGACGGCGCTCGCCAAGCGTCCCGAGGATCGCTACCCGGACGCGGGCGCGATGGCCCGCGCGCTGCAGGACGCAGGCGGGGGCCGCTCGGGCCGGGTCGCGGGGAACCTTTGTCCTCCTGAGCAGGACAAACCTTCCCCGCGTCGCCAAGCCGAGGCCGCGGAGGACGAGCCTGGCCCATCGGCGACCCGTCGCGTGCCGCGCCGGGCGCCGCGCGCGGTCTTCAACCCCGCGGCCCGCCGGCGCTCGGCGGCGCTGCTGTCGCTCGCCGGGGGGCTCCTCGGCGGCCTCATCGCGGCCGCGCTGCTCACCGGCGGAGGCTCCGCGCGCGGCGCCCGGGACCGCCGGAGCGCGCCCGCCGCGTCGGGGCCGGCCGAGGTGCCGCTCGTCGTCGGCGAGAGCACCGACGTCGCCCGCGCGAGGCTCCGCGCCCTCCATCTCCGGGTGCGCACCCGGGCGCTGCCCGCCCCCGGCATCCGCCCGGGCACGGTGACCGAGCAGAAGCCGGCCGGCGGGCACAGCGTCCCCGCGGGCGGAACCGTCCACCTGTCGGTCGCCGAGGTGCCGCGCTGGCGCACGGTCGCGACGTTCGCCACGCGCAGCTCACGGCCGCTGGGGATCCGCGGCGCGCGCTGGCGCCTGCTCGTGAGCGCCTCGGGGACGAGCCACTGCTCGTGGCTCGTGTTCTGCCACTCCGCGCAGCTGCGCGTGCTGCGCGGCGCCGCCGGCTCCTCGACGCTGCGGACGCTGTCGCTGTCCGACGAGGTGCGGGCGCCGGTCGTGCTCCGGAGCGGCCCCGGCGTCTACCGGGTGCGGGTCGATCCCGCCTCCGGGGACACCCGCTGGTCGATCGAGGTCCAGGACGACTACTGAGCGGCCCGCGGTCACCCGCGACGGTCCAGGACGACTATTGAGCGGCCCGCGGTCACCCGCGACGGTCCAGGACGACTATCGAGCGGCCGCGGGCGCGCCCGCAAGCACCTCGCCGATCGCGGCGGCGAACGCGTCGACGTCGTCCTCGGTCGTGTCCCAGGCGCACATCCAGCGGACCTCGTCGTGGATCGCGCCCTCCGCGCCCTCGCCCGGCGCCCACACATGGAACGGGAAGCGTTCCTGCAGCGGCGCGACCGCGCGACGCGGGATCCGGGCGAAGACCGCGTTCGCCTGCACGGCCTGGGTGACCTCGACGCCGCCGATCCCGGCGACCGCTGCGCCGAGCCGGGCGGCCATCGCGTTGGCATGGCTGGCGGTGCGCCGCCACAGCTCCCCATCGAGGTAGGCGTCGAACTGCGCGGCGATGTAGCGCATCTTCGAGGCGAGCTGGAGCGTCTGCTTGCGCAGGTAGGGGAGCGTCGCGCCGAGCTCGGCCGCCCGCGCCCGCACGATCACCGCCTCGCCGAGCAGCAGCCCGTTCTTCGTGCCGCCCAGCGAGAGCAGATCGGCGCCGGCGGCCGCCTCGCCGAGCGAGCAGTCGAGCGCCGCCGCCGCGTTCGCAAGCCGCGCGCCGTCGACGTGCAGGAGCAGGTCGCGGTCGTGGGCGAACTCCGCGAGCGCGCGGAGCTCCGCAGGCGAGTAGACCGTGCCGAGCTCGCTCGACTGGGTGACCGACAGCACGCGCGGCTGCACGGCGTGCTCGTCCCCGATCCGCTCGATCCGCGGCGCGACGAGCTCGGGCGTGAGCTTGCCGTCGGGGGTGGCGACCGTGAGCAGCTTCACGCCGGCGACCGCCTCCGGTGCGCCGCCCTCGTCGACGTTGAGATGCGATGCGGCGCCGCAGATCGCCGCCTCCCAGGGGCGGCACGCCGCGCGCAGGCAGAGCACGTTGGCCGCCGAGCCGTTGAACACGAGCACCGCGCTCGAGCCCGCGCCGAACTCGCGCTCGAGCGCCGCCTCGACGCGCTCGGTGAGCGGGTCGTGGCCGTAGCTGATCGCGTGCCCGCCGTCCGCGCGAGCGAGCGCGGCGAGCACGTCCGGATGCACGGAGGCGGCGTTGTCGGAGGTGAACCCGCGAGCGGACAACGAGAGCGAGCCTAGCGTCCCGTTTGGCCGGTTCGTGTGCAGTCGAGGCAGCCCCTGGCGGCGCCCGGCGGCGTACTCGGACACTCGATGTGCCAGAGGCACACCGTCGGACCAGCGGCTTCGCCGTTGGTGCCCGCGTCCTTGCCCGGCACCCTGAGCCACACCTCTCGGTGCGCGCGTATGTACGGAGAGACCACGAGACAGCGGCCCCGTGAGGCCGCCGGCGGACATCCGGACGCTCGTCCTGCGCCGGGAGGCGCGGCTGCGGGAGCTCGTCGAGGGGTTCGATGTGCCCGGAGCGGTCCGTGGGCTGAGCCGCCGCGGGGAGCGGGTGCTCGCCGGCGCCGGGTTGCGGGGCGGGCGCTGGGGCGCCGCTCGGCCGGCGCCGCGCCATCGGCAATGAACGGCCGCGCAACGCTGCCAGGGCCCCGTCCAACCCAGGTGCCTGGTTCCGAGGGCGGGGTCCGGCCGATGCGGCCGTCTGGCGGGTGGATCTGTCGCAAACCCTGCGCGCAGCGCGGCGATCGAGACAAATCCGACGCTTGGCGGGAGGATGTGTCGCAAACCCTGTGCGCAGCGCGGCGATCGCGACGAATCCGACGCCGCGGACCGCGATTCGAGCCCCAAGGCAGCGCCGCCACGTGCGCGGCGGTCGGGCGGACGGAGTGAGGCTGGCGGGCGAGCCGGCGCGAGCGCGATCCCGGCCCCGCGCGACCCAGTCGAGCACCGAGTACTGCACCGCGAGCGAGCCGAGCACCGCAATGGTCCGCTCGAGCCACGGATGCGTGGCGAACGCGCGGTGGGTGAGGAGCCGGTGGAAGCCGATCGTGTCCCCCATCGCCGTCATCAGGTGCGGGCCCGACACCGGCACCTGGGACCGGGCAGATGCCGAGCGGGCTTGCCGAAGCCGTGTCCGGCCCGTACGATCATGGGGTCGCCAGGTCCAGGATGGGCGCGGCGGCGAAGCAGCCGGCCATGGCGTGGAGGCCCGAGCGCCGGCCCGCCATTCAGGGGCACGAAAGGGGTATCGAAATGACGGAATCAGAAACCGGCACCGGGTGGACGCCCGTCGTCGTGGGATCGAGCGAGGCGGCGACGCCCGCCACGCGGGCCGACCTGATCGACAGCGTGACGCGGATCGATCGCGCGATCAAGGAGCGCCGCGAGACCGACCAGCCGCTCATCAACTGGTGGCTGTACTTCCTGTTTGTCTCGTGGATCACGTTCGGGTTCTACGGGCTGTACCTGTTCTTCAAGCGGATCAACCGGATCGACGCCTTCAGCGCCCGCAAGCGCGCCTACTACCGCGCACTGCTCGAATGGACGCGCCGGCAGGCGGCCGGGCACGAGCGCGCGGGCGAGATCGAGGCGGAGCTCCAGGACCTCGAGACGGCGGTCGCGTTCGCCTACGGCCATGAGCTGCGCCCGATCCGCGCCGGCCGCTCGTTCCTGCTCACGCTCGTGACGCTCGGCATCTACGGGTACGTCGTCCTGTACCGCGAGAACCGCTACTGGTGGGACGCGCAGGTCGTCGAACAGGACTTCGACGACCGCCTCTCGCAGCTGTGGACGGCGCTCGGGATCATCCGCTACCCGATCACCTACGCGGCCGACCGCTCCAAGCGCCGCAGCTTCCCGCTCTACCTGATCCTGTCGATCGTGACGCTCGGTATCTGGGGGCTCGTGTGGGACTACAAGATCCACACCGACCCCGACAGGCTGTTCGGCGAGTTCCACGCCGTCGAGGACAGCGTCCTGCAGACGGTCCGCACCCACTGAACAGGCCCGCACCCACTCGAGCGGGCGCGGCGGCGCGGGGGGAGGCGTACATTTCCAGGCATGAGCTCCCGTGAGCGTCTGCGCGCCTCCGACGCGGACCGCGAGCGGGCGGTCGCGTTCCTGCACGACGCGGCGACCGAGGGGCGGCTCTCCGCCGACGAGCTCGATGAGCGCGTCGCCCGCGCGTTCTCGGCGACGACGTACGGGGAGCTCGACGCGCTCGTCGACGACCTGCCGATGCCCGTGCGCTCCTCCGCGCCCGCGCCCACCCGGCCGGCGCGGGCGGGCTGGTGGCCGCGGCTCGGGGCGTTCCTCATCGACGGGCTGCTCGTGAGCATCGTCGCGGGACTGCTCGCCGCGGCGATCCACGGCAACGTCGGCGGCTGGCTCGCGCTGCTCGTCTCGGCGGGCTACTTCACGGCCTTCGAGGGCGGTCCCGGCGGGGCGGGCGCCGGCAAGCGGGCACTCGGGCTGCGCGTCGTCGACAAGCAGACGGGCGCGCCGATCGGGTATCCGCGGGCGTTCGTCCGCTGGCTGACGCGGATCGTCTCCGCGATGGTGTGCTTCATCGGCTACCTGTGGATGCTCGGCGACTCCGAGCGCCAGTGCTGGCACGACAAGCTGGCGGGGGATGTCGTGATCCACGCCGACGGGCGCCGGGAGCTCGAGCCGCGGCGCCGGCTCGTCTGAGCGTCCGGCGCGTCAGTCGCCGCCGGCTCGTCTGAGCGTCCGGCGCGTCAGTCGCCGGCTCGTCTGAGCATCCGGCGCTTCGGTTCGTTGCCGGCGCGTCTGAGCGCGCGAGCTCAGCTGCGCTGGCCGTCGAGGGCGTTTGCGATCGCCTCCGCGATCCGCCGCAGATCCTCCTCGTCGACGACGAACGGCGGCGAGATCTGCACGACGTTGCCGCCGAGGATGCGGACGAGCACGCCGGCCTCGATGCAGTCACGCATGAGCCGGTCGCCGTCGACCTCGGGCGCGCACTTGATGCCCGCGATGAGGCCGATCCCGCCGCGCACCTCCTCGACGAGCGGATGCGCCCCGAGCGGCTCGGTGGCGCGCACGAGCTCAGGCGAGAGACGCGCGACGCGCGCGACGAGCTGCTCGTTCTCCAGCACGTCGAGGTTCGCCTGGGCGACCGCGCAGGCGGTCGCGTGCCCGGAGTACGTGACGCCGTGGCGGAACACCGGCGCGTCGGGTGCGTCGGAGTAGAACGGCTCCCACACGCGTGGTCCGATGAGCACGCCGCCGAGCGGCGCGTACCCGGAGGTGATCCCCTTGGCCAGGATCACCATGTCCGGCCGCAGGCCGAAGAGCTCGGTCGCGAACATCTCGCCCGTGCGGCCGAAGCCGGTGATGACCTCGTCGACGACGAGCAGGACGTCGTGCTCGCGGCAGATCTGCTCGACCCGTTCCAGGTAGCCCTCGGGCGGGACGATGACACCGCCGGTGCCGATGATCGGCTCGGCGAACACGGCCGCGACGCGGTCCGGGCCATGGCGCAGGATCTCGGCCTCCAGCGCGTCGGCGTCGGTCGCCGGCACACGCGCTGTCTCGGGGATGAGCGACTCGGTCCCGTAGCCCTCGCGCATCGGCTCGATGCCGAGGATCGAGGTGCCGAACCCGTGCAGGCCGTGGTAGGCGCCGGCGCGGCTGATCACGATCCGCTTGTTCGTCTCGCCGCGCACCTGCCAGTAGCGGCGGGCGAGCTTCGCCGCGGTGTCGATCGCGTCCGAGCCGCCGCTCACCCAGAACACGCGCGCGTCCTCGATCGGGCTCATCGCGCAGATGCGGTCGGCGAGCGCGAGCGCCTGGTCGTTGGCGATCCGTCCGAACGTGTGGTACGTCTCGAGCCGGCGCATCTGCGCCGCCGCCGCCTCGGCGAGCTCCGGCCGGCCGTGTCCGATGTTCGCGTGCCACAGCCCCGCCGTCGCATCGAGCAGCGTCCGGCCGTCGTCGGTGACGATGTTCGCGCCCTCGCCGGAGACGATCACGAGCCGGTCGCCGAGCACATGGCCCATCTGGCCCTGCGGGTTCCACAGGCTGGCTCCGGCGGTCTGCGGGACGGTGCTCATCGGTGCCTCCGTACGCTCGTGATGACGATGCCCCGAACGCTAGAACACACGGCTCGGCCGCGTCGTCCAACCCGGGGACGTCAGCCTGTCACGCCCGGCCAGCGCTGATCCGATCCCGCGCGGGCGCCTTGGTCGGGCGCGGCCGTCCCCGGAGTCGCGCACGCCACGGGCCGGCGCCCACCTTCAGTGCAGGAGCAGCTTGACCGCGAGGATCGCCACCCCGACCGTGACGCCGACGGCGGTGCGGACGACCAGCTCGCGCCCGCTGTGATCGGAGCGAAGCCCGAGCGCGATTTCGGTGGCGACGATCGTCCCGATCGAGGCGCCGATCGCCACCCAGACGCCCGTCATGAGGCTCGCGCCCGCCGCCCAGCAGGCGAGCACGACGAGCAGCGGGATCGCCGCGCCGGCGAGCACGGCGATGTCGTCGATGAGCGCCGCGCGCAGGCCGCTCAGCGCGAACCCATGTCCCGAGCGGGCGCGGTGATCGGCGAACGTGCTGTAGGCGTGGGCGAGCCAGTAGACGAGGGCGGCGACGGCGACCGCTCCGGCGGTCTCCGCGTACGTCTCGCGCCCCGGGGTCTCGGCGGCGAGCAGCGTCGCCGCGAGCATCGTGCCGTACACCACCGCGCCCGGATCATCGGTCATGGCGATGTTGTAGAGCCTTCGCCGAGCGCGCGCTCGACGGCAGAGGTCGCGTGAGGCGAACCTTCACGCCCAGCGGCTCGCCGGGCGAGCGGGGCGACGGGCCGCGGAACGGGCGCCGGGCGCTCAGGTCCCGCGCAGCGGTGCGGGCTGATCGGCCCGCCGGGCGCGGGCGAACACCCACGTGCGGAGCGCGACGTAGCGGCAGGCGGTCGCGACGAGGCTCGCGACGACGAGCACGGCGACCTCGAGCAGCCGGCTCGGCCGGACGACGAGCTCCCGCAGCACGGCGAGCGCCCCGTCGGTGAGGCCGAGCGCGAGCAGGTAGACGAGCGCACCCGCGCCGTGCTGGCGCCAGAAGCCCTCGCGGCCGCGGATGCGGAACGCCCACGTGCGGTTCGCCTGCGTGTTCGCGACCGCGGTGATCGCAAGCGCGAGCGCATTGGCGAGCACCGAGTCGGCGCCGACCGCCCGCAGCAGCAGGTAGAGCGCCGCGTAGGCGAGCGTCGAGGCGACGCCGATCGCGAGGAACCGGGGCAGTGGCGAGTCGAAGCGCAGCCGGACCACGCCGCGCAGGTCGGCGAGCGCCGTGGGGACGATCTCGACCCGGGAGTCGCTGTCGTCGATCCAGTCGACGGCGACCTCGTGGATCCGCATCCCGCGGCGCTGGCCGGCGATCAACAGCTCGGTGTCGAAGAACCAGGCCCCGTCGGCGACGTGCGGGAGCAGCTGTCGCGCGGCGTCCGCGCGCAGCGCCTTGAAGCCACACTGCGCGTCGGAGAAGCGGGCGCCGAGCACGATCCGCAGAAGGTGGTTGTAGGCGCGGGAGATGAGCTCGCGCTTGGCGCCGCGCGTCACCCGCGGCATCCGGCCGCGCCCGCCGAGGCGGGTCCCGATCGCGATCTCGCTGTGCCCCGAGGCGAGCGGCGCGAGCAGCGGGGAGAGCGCCCGCAGGTCGGTCGACAGATCGACGTCCATGTAGGCGACGATCTCGGCGTCGGAGGCCGACCATGTCGCGCGCAGCGCCCGGCCGCGGCCCTTCGTCGGGAGATGCACGGCGCGGACCCGCTCGAGCGTCGTCGCGAGGCGCCGCGCGATCACGAGCGTCGCGTCCGACGAGGCGTTGTCGGCGATCACGATCCGCCAGTCGTAGTGGCAGAGGTCGCTTGACAGGAACGCGTGCAGCCGGCGTACCGAGCGCTCGAGCGCGGCCTGCTCGTTGTAGACCGGGATGACGATGTCGACGCGCGGAAAGCCCGCCGCCCCGGGGGTCGAATCGGGGTCGTGCGGGTGGGGGCGGGGGGCGAGGATTGCCATGCGCGGAATCCTTACCCTGCCGTCCAAGATGATGCGAGGAGGCTTCTAATAAGAACGTGTGAACGTGCCGTGCCGGGCGCGGAGGGAAGCTGCATCGGCCGGCGCCATACCGGCGCCGGCCGGCGAGGGGGTGATCGGTCGCGCGGCGCCGAACTTGAGCCGCGCGCTGCGCTAGCGTGCCCGTCGGTTTGCTCCAGACGGTTGGCAAGGCAGTGTTCACCGCGCGGGCGCCGGCTCCGGCGTCATCGGCCGGTCTCGCGCCGTACAGGGAGAGAGGGGCATGATCGGACAGCGCGTGCGTCGGCGGGAGGATCCGCGGTTCATCACCGGACACGGGCGGTACGTCGACGATCTGCGCCTCGAGGGCGCGCTCCACGCAGGCTTCGTGCGCTCGGAGTGGGCGCACGCTCGGATCGAGTCGATCGACACCTCGGCGCTCGAGGGGCTCGACGGAGTGCGGGTGTTCACCGCCGCCGACGTCGAGCTCGGCAGCCGCAGCGGCTTCCCGGCGTTCGCCGGGCGGATGGAGCGGCCCTACCTCGCCGCGCGGAAGGTGCGCTTCGCCGGCGAGATCCTCGCCGCCGTGCTCGCCGAGGACCGCACCGCCGCCGCCGACGCGGCCGAGCAGGTGTGGGCCGAGCTTGATCCGTTGCCGGTCGTCACCGACGTGCGCGAGGCCATCCGGGACGAGGTGCTGCTCCACGAGGAGGCGGGTACGAACGTCGCGCTCGCCGACGGGCCCGAGCAGCCGAGCGAGGATCTGTTCGCGGATTGCGAGATCGTCGCCAGCGGCGAGTTTCACAGCCAGCGGATCCACGTGGCGCCGATCGAGCCGCGCGCGAACGCCGCCCTCTGGGAGGACGGGAAGCTCACGATCTGGCTCTCGACCCAGACGCCGCACCAGGACAAGGAGGAGCTCGCCGCCGCGCTCGGCGTCGAGCCCGGGCAGGTGCGCGTGCTCGCTCCCGATGTCGGCGGCGGCTTCGGCGGCAAGGGACTCGGCGCCGAGGACGTGCTCGTCGCCTGGCTCGCGCGCGCGACCGGCCGCCCGGTGCGCTGGACGGAGACCCGCTCCGAGCACATGGTCGCAATGGGGCACGGCCGCGGGCAGCGGAGCTGGTTCCAGCTCGGCGGCGACCGTGACGGGACGCTCAAGGCGCTGTACCTCCGGCTCCTCCAGGACGCCGGCGCGTATCCGGGGATCGGCGCGTTCCTGCCGAACCTCACGCGGCTCATGGCCTCGGGCGTCTACCGCATCCCGCGGATCGAGGCGCGGATCGAGGCCGTCGTCACGAACACGACGCCGACCGCGGCGCTGCGCGGCGCCGGGCGCCCGGAGGCGACGCAGGTCGTCGAGCGGGCGATCGACGTGTTCGCCGCCGAGGCCGGACTCGACCCCGCCGAGCTGCGGCGCCGCAACTTCATCCCTCGCGACGCGTTCCCGTACACGACCCCGGTCGGCGCCCGCTACGACGTCGGCGACTTCGAGCGGGCGCTCGACACCGCGCTCCAGACCGCCGGCTACGCCGAGCTGCGCGCCGAGCAGGCGCGCCGCCGTGAGGCGGGGGAGACGAAGCTGCTCGGAATCGGCATCTCGACGTACGTCGAGATCACGAACGGGCTCGGCGAGAGCGAGTTCGGCGCGCTCGAGATGCACGAGGACGGGACGGCGACGCTCCGCACCGGCTCCTTCTCCCACGGCCAGGGGCACGAGACGACGTTCGCGCAGATCGCCGCCGCGCAGATGGGAATCGATGTGGAGAAGATCACGGTGATCAAGGGCGACACCGACCGAGTGGCGCGTGGCACCGGCACGTACGGGTCGAAGTCGACCCAGATCGGCGGCGCGGCCGCCCGGCAGGCGGCGGAGGAGCTCGTCGAGAAGGCCAAGGAGCTCGCCGCCGAGCAGCTGGAGGCCGATCCGCGCGACATGGTGCTCGACCTCGGCGCCGGCCGCTTCCACGTGACGGGCGCGCCGAGCCCCTCGCTCGACTGGCGCGAGCTCTCCGAGCGGCTGGCCGCGGACGGGCGGCTCGGCGAGCTGTCGGTCGAGACGGACTTCAAGGCGGACAACCCGACGTTTCCGTTCGGCGCGCACATCATCGTCGTCGAGGTCGACACCGAGACCGGCGCGGTCGCGCTGCAGCGAGTCGTCGCGGTCGACGACGCGGGCACGATCATCAATCCGATGATCGCCGACGGCCAGATTCACGGCGGGGTCGCCGCCGGGATCGCGCAGGCGCTGTTCGAGGAGCTCTGCTTCGACGAGGACGGCAACCCGCAGAACGCGAACTTCGTCACGTACTGCATCCCGAGCGCGATGGAGTTCCCGCAGTTCGAGCTCGTGCGGATGCAGACGCCGACGCCGATCAACCCGCTCGGTGCGAAGGGGATCGGCGAGTCGGGCACGATCGGCTCGACGCCGGCGGCGATCGGCGCGGTGATCGACGCGCTCTCGCATCTCGGGGTGCGGTCGATCGAGATGCCGGCCAACGGCGAGCGCGTGTGGCGCGCAATCCGCGAGGCCGCTGCGGCGCAGGTCTAGCCCCGGACGTGCCGACGTCGTCCGGAGGCCTGCCCGAGCTCCAGCCGCTCGTCCCCCAGCCGGACGACGTGCGCGCCTTCACCCGGGAGCGCCGGGCCGGGGTCGGCGAGGTCGGGCCGTCGGGCCGCTTGCGGCTCGACTCGATCGCGCGCTGGGCCCAGGACGTCGCCTGGGCGGACGTCGACGACGCCGGGCTGCGGGAGCTGACGATCTGGCTCGTGCGCCGCACGCGCATTCGCGTGCGGCGCTTCCCGCAGCTCGACTCCGCCTATGCGCTCACCACGTACGTGACCGGCGTCGGACGGATGTGGGCCGAGCGGCGCACCGACATCGTCGCCCTCGATGAGCGCGAGCCGATCGTCGAGGTCGCCTGCATCTGGGTCCACATCGATCCCGAGCGGCTGCTGCCGAGCCCGATCCACCGGGTCGAGCTCGACATGTGGACGGGTGAGAGCACCCGCCCGGTGAAGGCGCGGCTCGGGCACCCCGCACCTCCGGGCGACGTCGCCGAGCGCCCGTGGCGGTTCCGCGAGGCCGAGACCGACATCGCGCTGCACGTCAACAACGCCGCCTACTTCACGCCGTTTGACGAGGAGCTGCTCACGGCGGGCGCCCCGGTCGACGACTCGACGGCCGTCGACATCGAGATCGAGTACCGCACGCCGGCCCAGGCGGGGCCGAAGCGGATTCTCAGGAGCGGGCCGATGCGGTGGATCGCGAGCGCGGGCGACGGGTCGCCCGAGGTGCACGCGTCGGCGGCGCTCGCGCATTGGCCGGACCTACCTAGGCTGCGGGTATGACGACGACACGAGCAGTGGGAATCACCGAGCCCGGCGGCCCCGAGGTCCTCCGGGTGATCGAGCGGCCGGTCCGGGAGCCCGGACCCGCCGAGGTTCGGATCCGCGTGCGCTACGCGGCGGTCAATCCGACCGACATCTCCACGCGGCAGCGGGGCGCGAGCGGCGTCGAGCCCCCGTGGACTCCCGGGATGGACGCGGCGGGCACGGTCGAGTCCGTCGGCGAGGGCGTCACCGACCTGGAGGTCGGCGCGGAGGTGATGGCGGCCACGAGCCCGCGCCGCCCCGACGGCGGCGCGCAGGCCGAGCTGATCGTCGTCCCGGCCGCGAGCGCCGTCCCGGTTCCGCCCGGCGTCTCGCTGCGGGCCGCGGCGACGCTGCCGATGAACGGTCTCACCGCGATCCTCGGGCTCGAGATGCTCGGCCTGGGGCACGGCGAGACGCTCGCGGTGAGCGGCGGCGCCGGGCTCCTCGCCTCGTACGTGATCCCGCTCGCCAAGGATGCCGGGCTCACCGTGATCGCCGACGCGCGCCCCGACGAGGCGGACCTCGTCCGAGGGTTTGGCGCGGACGTCGTGATCGAGCGCTCCGATGACTTCGGCGCCGCGGTGCGGGCTGTCCGGCCCGACGGCGTCGCTGCGGTGTTCGACACCGCCGTGCTCGACGAGCGTGCGCTCGGAGCGATCCGCGACGGCGGCGGCCTCGCCGTCGTCCGCGGCTGGGACGGGCCTGCGGAGCGCGGGATCACGATCCACAACGTGTTCGTGTTCACGGTGCTCGAGCGCACCGACTGGCTGCGCAAGCTCGCCGAGATGGCGCGCGACGGGCGCATCGCGCTGCGACCGCTCGACGAGTTCCCGCCCGAGCGCGCGGCCGAGGCGCAGGAGCGGATGGACGCGGGCGGACTCCGCGGGCGGGTGCTGATCGCGTTCTGAGCGCGTTGTGAGCGCGGCCCGGCGCTCAGACGGTGATGACGATCTTGCCGACGACCTCGCCGGCGAGCAGCTGCTCGAAGCCGGTGCGGGCGTCGGCGAGCGCGTGGGTGGCGTGGATCTCCGGGCGGATCTCGTGTTCGACGCAGAAGCGGACGAGCCGCTCGAGCTCATCACGCGTGCCCATCGTCGAGCCGAGCACGGACAGCTGCAGGAAGAACACGCGCGTGAGCTCGGCCGGCGGCGCGTCCCCGGATGTCGCGCCCGAGATGACGAGCGTGCCGCCCGGCTTGAGCGAGCGGATGGAGTGCGCCCACGTCGCCTCCCCGACCGTCTCCATGACCGCGTCGACGCGCTCGGGCAGGCGAGCGCCTGGCTCGAACGCGCGGTCGGCGCCGAGCGAGAGCGCCTGCTCGCGCTTCTCCTCCGAGCGACTCGTCACCCACATGCGGATTCCGGCGGCGGCGCCGAGTACGGTGAGCGCGGTCGCGACGCCGCCGCCCGCCCCCTGGACGAGTACGGTCATCCCCGGGACGACGCGTCCGCGCGTGAACAGCATGCGGTAGGCGGTCAGCCACGCGGTCGGCAGGCAGGCGGCGTGCTCGAACGAGAGCTCCGACGGCTTGGGGATGAGGTTGCGCATGGGGACCGCGACACGCTCGGCGAGCGTGCCCTGGTGACGCTCGGAGAGCAGCGAGCGGCGGGGGTCCTGGGTCTCGTCGCCGCGCCAGTCCCCGCGCGAGATGACCGAGTGGACGACCACCTCGGTGCCGTCGGCGGCGATTCCCGCGGCGTCGCAGCCGAGGATCATCGGGAGCGCCTGCTCCGAGAGGCCGACGCCGCGCAGCGACCACAGGTCATGGTGGTTGAGCGTCGCGGCCCGCACCGAGACCGTCGTCCACCCCCCGGGGACTTCGGGCTCCGGACGGTCCCCGACGACGAGGCCGCTCAGCGGGTCCTCGCGGGAGATCGCTGAGGCGTAGGCGGCGAGCACGCACACAACCTACCGCGCCGCCGTCTCCGCGAGCCGGTCGCTGCGGTGACCCACCGGCGGAGCCTCGGCCGTCCCGTCGCCCGATCGCGCTCGCCGGTCGCGTACTACCCTCATCCGGTCGGCAGTCGGGGCCTGTCTGAGCGTCCTCCTCCATGACAGACCCGCGTCTCACGAATCCGGACTCGCCCGACCCCGCGAGGGGTCCGACGCCGACGCGGCGGCTGCCCTCGGCGGACGGGGCGCTCAGCCGGCGCGGCTTCCTCGCGCTCGCGGGGGGCACGGGCGCCTCGCTTGCGCTCAGCGGCTGCGGGCTCCTCGGCGGGTCGCGCACGGTGACCGACGTGACGACCGTGCCCGCGCCCGCACGGTTCCAGTCGGAGCCGGGCCTGCGCCCGCCGGTGATCGACGTCGCGCGGCGACCCGCGGACCCGGGCGAGGAGCTGTTCGTGCTCACCGAGGCGCACGGCCGCGGTCAGCAGGGCCCGATGATCATCGACCGCGCCGGGCGGCTGCGCTGGTTCATGCCCGTCTCCGACCACGGCAGCCCGCGCCGCCGGGCGATGAACGTGCGCGTGCAGCGCTACCGCGGCCGGCCCGTGATCACGTTCTGGATCGGTCGCCTGGTCGAGAACCACGGCGCCGGGCACTACGAGATCTACGATGAGCGCTACCGCAAGATCGCCGAGGTGCACGGCGCCGACGGGATGAAGGGCGATCTGCACGAGTTCGTCATCACCCCCGAGGACACCGCGCTCTTCACGACGTTCGGCGTCGGCCACGCCGAGATTCCGAGTCGCGCGGGCGGTCTGCGCCGGGGCCCGTACTGGTACTGCTGCGCCCAGGAGGTCGACATCGCCTCCGGGCGGCTGCTCCTGCAATGGCGCAGCGACGCGAACGTCCCGTTCTCGGCCTCGCACCACGGGCTGCCGCACCGCCGCGCAACGCCCTGGGACTACTTCCACATGAACTCGATCACGGTCGACCCGGTCGACCGCAACCTGATCATCTCGAGCCGCAACCTGTGGCAGGTCTACAAGGTCGATCGCACGACCGGCGAGACGATCTGGCGGCTGGGCGGCGAGGGCTCGGACTTCGAGATCGAGCCGCGCGCGCGCTTCGCCTGGCAGCACCACGTCGTCGCCCACGAGCACGGCATCTACACGATGTTCGACAACGAGGCCGGCCCGCCGGCGCACGCTTCGCAGTCCCGCGCGCTCGTGATCCGCGTCGATGATGCCGCGCGGACGGTCTCGTTCGTGCGCGAGTACCACCACGTGCCGCCGATCCTCGCCCCGGCGCTCGGCTCGGTGCAGACGCTCGAGCACGGCGGCGTGTTCGTCGGCTGGGGACGCCCGAGCTGGTTCACCGAGTGGGACGCCGACGGTGCGGTCGTACTCGATGCGCACCTGCCGCCCGGCGTGATCTCCTACCGCGCCTTCCAGCAGCCGTGGCGCGGCGTCCCCGACGCTCCGCCGAAGTTCGTCGTACGCCGCGACGGGCGCGGAGCGACCCTCTACGTCAGCTGGAACGGCGCGACCGTCCACAGCCGCTGGCGGGTGCTCGGCGGGGTGCGCGCCGGCGCGCTGTCGGAGATCGCGATCGCCGACGTCGACGGCTTCGAGACCGCGATCGCGCTCGACCGCGTCCCGAGCTTGGTGCAGCTGCAGGCGGTCGATACGCGCGGCGAGGTCGTCGGGCGCAGCGACGTCGTGCGGCTCGCCTGACCGCCGCGCGGGCCCGCCGGCAGGCGACCTCCGCGTCGCCCGCCCCGGGCCCGCCCGGTGGGGCCGGGACGCCGTGTCCCCGACCCACCGAGGGGCCGCCCGACGGTCAGCCCGCGACCTTGAGCACCCTGGAGCTGGCGAGCGTCCGACCGGCCGCGTCGACCGCCTGAACCTCGACGTAGCGCGGATTCTGGTGCGTCTGCATGTTCGTCTGGAAGAAGCGATCGAGATCGAACGCGATCCGGCGGAGCTTCGTCGGGGAGGTGCCGCCGAGGATCCGCCAGCGGTGCACGGTGTCGGCTCCGTTCCAGCTCGCCGACACGGTCACCTGGCCCCGGTAGACATGGGCGGCGACGGCGGGCCTGGTCGCCGGGAGTGCCCGCCATGGCTGGCGGAACACGCGATACGACGAGTTCCGGCTCGCCCACTTTACGTTGTAGAGCACCGCGCCCTGGGGACTGAACTCCGTGGCCAGATCGGCCGCCTGGCCCCAGCCCAGGAAGGTGTGGCCGTCGCTGAGCAGCTCGTCGTTGCCCTCTGCGGCGGCGCGCAGCGGACCATCGGTCTCCTGGTGGGCGACGGTTGCCGTGTCGGTGTCGGGGTTGAGGTTGAGCGTCAGGCCCCGTGACTCCTTCTCGCGGAAGGGCGCCCCGGCGTCGTCGAACATCGTCAGCTGGCCGTTGGCCTGCAGGCGCGCATCGTGCTGGTACCAGAAGCGGGCTCCCGGGCCGAGCTTGAACGTGCCGATCTTGCCGCCGACGCTCCAGTTCGTCGCGCCGGTGGACATGTTGATGTTGTAGACGGCGCTCGTGTTGCGCGAGGAGATGAGCACGTTGCCGTTGGCCAGCGGTTGGATCGCGTTGATGTGGAAGTAGTCCCACGGCACGCCCGGCTTGGCGACCGGGGAGTAGCTGGCGTTGAGCGGGACGTGGTCGAGGCTGTTCCACTGGAAGAGCACGAGACCGGTCTTCAGGTCGATCTCCTGGGCGACGCAGTTGAGCACGATCTCGTTCCTGAGGCCCCCCTTGACCGAGGTCGCGTTCCAGATCACCGGCTGATACGCCGTCATCCAGGCGTCGTTGCCCGAGAGGAGGAACTCGTGCAGGTCGGCGCTCAGCCCGTTGCCGGGCCGGATCGTCGCCAGGTGCTTGTAGGAGGTGCTGAGAACCTGGTCCTCGCCGACGCCGGTGCCCGACGTGGTCACCGTGCCCTGCCAGTAGGTGAGCGCCGGCCGGCCCTCGTACTGCTGCGAGCGCACGTCCATTGCGAACTGACCCCGCGGCACCGGGTTGAAGTAGATGAGCTTCCCGTTCGAGTTGGTGATCTCCGCGCCGTTCTGAATCGGGCCGAGCTGCGGGCCGAAGAACAGGTATCCGGGTGCGGTCCCCTTGCGGTTCGTCGTGACGTGGATGACCGGCGGGTGAATCGAATGGTTCGTGCTGTAGCTCCAGGTGGCGCCGCTCGCGCCCGCCTCGGGTTGCAGCTTGCGCATCGTCACGCGGCCGGGCGTCGCGACCTGGAAGCTCCAGGTCCCGCCGCCGGCGCCCGCGACGGACAGGCCCGTGGCGACGGTCACGGTCTCGCCCGGCGCGAACGGCTTGCTCGGGATGAAGCTCCCGCCGTCGCCGTCCGAGTCGGCCTCGATCGTCCCCGCGTGCACGCCCGTCTTGGAGCCGGTCACCGTGATCGTGCCGAACTCGCTCGTCGGAACGCCGCGGATCGTGATCTGGGTGCTCGGGGTGGCCACGCGGTCTCCCGGGCTCGGGAAGACCGATACGGTGGCGGCGCGCGCGGCCGCGGGCGCGAGCAGCGCCAGCACGAGCGCGGACGCGAGCGTCGTCGCGGTGCGCCGCGGCGATCGCCGGCGTGAGAAGGGAAGGATCATGCGGGCAACCTCGTCTCGACGGTACGTGAGTCATGCGGGGTCGCACGCTCGCGCGGTCCCGCGTCGCTCTGTGAAACAGCTGTGAAGCGCGGATGATGCGGTGTGGTGCGGTCGGCTTGACGCGGACCTGACGCGCGCGCGTGGGCATCCGGATGCCGCGGTGAGAGCGCCCCGCAGCTCCCGCTCTCCCGCCTACCGGGCAAGATGCCGGCGCCACGAGAGCTCCGCTCGGCCGCGCAGGGTGGCGGGAGTCAGCGCGGCGGTGGGGCGGCCTGCCCGGGGCGGCCCAGCTTGTGAAGGGTCATCACGCGCGGGACCTCGTCGCTTGAGAGCGGCGCGACGGGCAGCGGCCCGAGCTCGTCCGGGCGCGCGGAGAGACCGCGCAGGATGATCGCCAGGCAGCGGCGCCAGAGCTCGGGCTCGACATCCCGCGCGGCGTCGAGCACGGAGGCGATCATGAGCTGGACGATCGCCAGGTCGGTCGGGGCGACGTCCTTGCGGATCGCGCCGCTCTCCTTCGCGCGGCGCATGAGCTCGGCGGACAGCGGCAGCAGCTGGTCGCGCAGCCGCGCGACGCGGGCCAGGCCGTCCGGAGCCGCCGTGATGAGCTCCTTGAGCCCCTGGTCGCTCGCCTGAGCCTCGAAGTTGCGCTGCAGGAACGTGACGATCCCGTGCCACGGGTCGGGGTCGGCGACCGCCGTGCGCAGCCGCTCGGCGATCTCCTCGAGCCGCTCCTCGAACAGGCTCTCGATCAGCACCGTCTTGTCGGGGAACCGGCGGTAGACGGTGCCGACCCCGACGCCGGCGTGGTGGGCGACGTCGTTGAGCGTCACGCCGAGGCCGCGCTCGGCGAACAGCTCCCGCGCGGCGTCGAGGATGCGCCGGCGATTGCGCTCGGCGTCCTTGCGCAGGGGCTTGCCCGCGAGCGCGCCGGCGCCCGGGTCCGCTCGCGCGTTCGCTGCAGGTGCCCCGGCGCCCGGGTCGGATGAGGTGCGTGGGAGGGCGGTCATCGTGAGGATCGTCACGGTAGCAAGAAGTGGATTGACAGTATCCATTTCCGTGGTAGGGTGTCAATACAGAAAGCGGATACCAGGCATCCACTCGGACAAAGCATTCCGCTTATCCCCTCTCGAACCGAGGACCCGACCATGACCGAGACCAATCCCCACCACGAGCGCCGCTGGGCGATCCTCGCGATCCTCGGCCTCGCGCAGCTGATGGTCGTGCTCGATGCGACGATCGTCAACATCGCGCTGCCCTCGGCCCAGCGCGCCCTGCACTTCTCAAACGACAACCGTCAGTGGATCGTGACCGCCTACTCGCTGGCGTTCGGCTCGCTGCTGCTGCTCGGCGGCAAGATCTCCGATCTGTTCGGCCGCAAGTGGACGTTCATCGGCGGGATGGCCGGCTTCGCGCTCGCCTCCGCGGTCGGCGGCGCCTCGCAGTCGTTCCTCATGCTCGCCGTTGCCCGCGCGTTCCAGGGCGCGTTCGGGGCGATCCTCGCGCCGGCGGCGCTGTCGCTGCTCACGACGACGTTCACCGCGACCGAAGAGCGCAACCGGGCGTTCGGCGTCTACGGCGCGATCGCGGGCAGCGGCGCCTCGATCGGTCTGCTGCTCGGCGGCGTGCTCACCCAGACGCTCGACTGGCGGTTCTCGATGTATGTCAACGACGTCATCGCGCTGTTCGCTCTCGCGGGCGCGCTCATTCTGCTCCACAACGTCCCGAACCCGGACAAGCCGAGGCTCGACCTCCCGGGCACGATCGCCGTCTCGCTCGGCCTGTTCGCGGTCGTCTTCGGCTTCAACCGCGCGCAGATCGACGGCTGGACGGCGGCGGTGACGCTCATCTCGCTGGCGGCCGGCGTCGTGCTGCTGATCGGCTTCGTCCTGCTCGAGCGCCGCATCGCGCATCCGCTGATGCCGATGCGCGTCGTCGCCAACCGCAACCGCGGCGCCTCGTTTTTGGCGATGCTGCTGCCCGCGGCCGCGATGTTCGGCGTGTTCCTGTTCCTCACCTACTACCTGCAGGACAACCGCGGCTACTCGCCGATCAGGAGCGGGCTCGCGTTCCTGCCGATGACCGGCATCATCATGATCACCGCGGTGACGGTCTCGACGGTGCTGCTCGTGCGGGTCGGGCCGAGGGTGCTCGTCACCGCCGGCATGATCCTCGCCGCGATCGGGATGGCGCTGTTCACCCGGATCGGCGTCTCGACGAGCTACCTGTGGCCGATCCTGCCCGGCGAGCTGGTCATGGGCATGGGCCTCGGCTTCATCTTCGCCACCGCCATGAACAGCTCGACGATCGGTGTCGCGCCCTCCGACGCGGGCGTCGCCTCGGCCCTGGTGAACGCCTGCCAGCAGGTCGGCGGCGCGCTCGGGACGGCGCTGCTCTCGACGATCGCCGCCGGCGCCGCGACGTCGTTCGGCCACTCGCACGCGGCGAGCGTCCACTCGCTCGCCGGCAAGGCGCTGTTGCTTGAGCGCTCATCGATCCACGGCTACACGACCGCGTTCTGGGTCTCGGCGCTCATCTTCCTCGTCGGCGCGGGCCTCAGCGCGCTCCTCTACGAGCGCGGGGTGAGGGTCACCGCCGAGTCGATGGGCGGCGAGCCGGTGCTGGCGCACTGATCGTCAGGTCCCGGGCGCGAGGGGCATCCGTCGCGGGCCGGGTCGCCGTCACGCAGCCCGCGCGGGTTTCGCTCACCGACCGGGGGCCGGCCATCCCCGGGTCACGGACGCCCCGGCGCCGCGGGCGGCTTCGTCCCGCTGGGCCGGACGATCCGGGAGTGCGCCGGTCCGGCGGTCAGTCCCAGCGGCCGATCGGGTGCTCGATGTTCGCCTGGGCGGCGGCGATCCGGGCGATCGGCACGCGGTAGGGGGAGCAGCTCACGTAGTCGAGGCCGGCGCGGTGGAAGAAGACGATCGACTCGGGGTCGCCACCGTGCTCGCCGCAGATGCCGAGCTTCAGCCCCGGGTGGGCCTCGCGGCCGACCCAGGCGCCGAGCCGGACGAGCCAGCCGACGCCGGGCTTGTCAATCGTCTCGAATGGCGAGCGGTCGATGATCTTGCGCGCGAGGTAGGCGGGCACGAACTTCGACTCGACGTCGTCGCGGGAGAAGCCGAGCGCCGTCTGGGTGAGGTCGTTGGTGCCGAAGCTGAAGAAGTCGGCGTGGCGGGCGATGCGGTCGGCGACGAAGCAGGCGCGGGGCAGCTCGATCATCGTGCCGACCGTGTAGTCCTCGCCGACCGTGAGGGCCTCCTGCTCGCCGACACCGACGATGAGCTCGCGCATGATCTCGATCTCCTGCTCGTAGTCGACGAGCGGGATCATGATCTCCAGGTGCGGCGGCTCGCCGTCGCCGGCTGCGGCGGCCTTGGCGGCGCGCATCAGCGCGTGGACCTGCATCTCGTAGATCTCGGGGAACAGGATCCCGAGGCGACAGCCGCGGGTGCCGAGCATCGGGTTCTCCTCGGCGATCTCGTGAACGCGGTCGAGCATCCGCTCGAGCTCGGGGAGGTCCTCGGATTCCTCGATCCGGGCGCGCTCCACCTGAGCGGCGAGCTCCTCCGCGTTCGGCAGGAACTCGTGCAGCGGGGGGTCGAGCAGCCGCACGGTGATCGGCAGGCCGGCCATCGCCGCGAAGATCCCCTCGAAGTCGGCCTGCTGCAGGGGCAGCAGCTCCGAGAGCGCCTCGCGCCGCGCCTCCGACGTGTCGGCCATGATCATCGCCCGCATCTTCGGCTGGCGGTCGGCGGCCATGAACATGTGCTCGGTGCGGCACAGCCCGATCCCGCGCGCCCCCAGCTCCCGGGCGCGGGCGGCGTCCTCGGGGGTGTCGGCGTTCGCGCGGACGCTCATGCGGCGAAGCTCATCGGCCCACTCGAGCACCGTCTGGAAGTTCTCATCCACGCGCGCGTCGACGAGCGGCACCTCGTCGATCGTCACCCGGCCGGTCGTGCCGTCGATCGAGATCCGATCCCCCTCCGACAATTCCGTCCCGTCGACGGTCACCGTCCGCGTCTTGAGGTCGATCTGCAACGCCTGCGCGCCGACGACCGCCGGGCGACCCATGCCGCGAGCGACGAGCGCGGCGTGCGAGGCCTTGCCGCCCTCGGAGGTGAGGATCCCCTTCGCGGCATGAAACCCGGCGACGTCCTCGGCGTCGGTGAACGGCCGCACGAGGATCACCTCCCGTCCCTCCTCGGCGGCCGCCACCGCGTCCTCGGCGCTGAACACGATCGTGCCGGTCGCCGCGCCCGGGGAGGCGTTCACGCCGGTGGCCAGCACCGTGAACTCGGCCGACGGGTCGAACGTCGGGTGCAGCAGCGCGTCGAGCGAGCCGGGATCGATCGTCAAAAGCGCCTGCTCGCGGGTGAGCAGCCCCTCGGCGACCGCGTCGACCGCGAACCGCACCGCCGCCTGCGCCGGCCGCTTGGCGTTGCGCGTCTGGAGCATGTAGAGACGGCCCTCCTCGACCGTGAACTCCGTGTCCTGCATGTCGAGGTAGTGCGCCTCGAGCGTGCGCAGCATCTCCATCAGCTGCGCGTGGACGTCCGGGAGCCAGTCCTTCATCTCGCGGATGTCGCGCGGAGTGCGCACCCCCGAGACGACATCCTCGCCCTGCGCGTTCGGCAAGAAGTCGCCGCTCGGCTCCGGCGCGCCCGTCACCTCGTCGCGGCTGAACGCGACACCCGAGCCGCTCGTCTCGCCCTTGTTGCCGAACACCATCTGCTGCACGTTGACCGCGGTGCCCCACTCGTCGGGGATGTGATGCTGGCGGCGATAGGCGACCGCCCGCGGCCCGACCCACGAGTCGAACACCGCCCGGATCGCGAGCCGCAGCTGCTCGTGCGGATCCTGGGGGAACTCGTCGCCGGTCTCCTCGCGGTAGATGTCGCGGAAGCGGGCGGTGAGCTCCCGGAGCGCGTTCACGTCGAGCTCCGTGTCCTCGGTGACGCCGCGGGATCGCTTCGCGTCGGCGATCGTCTCCTCGAAGCGCTCCCCCGGAATCCCCCGCGAGACGTTGCCGAACATCTGCACGAACCGCCGGTAGGAGTCCCACGCGAACCGCTCGTTGCCGGTCGACTCGGCCAGCCCGGCGACCGACGCGTCGTTCAGGCCGAGGTTGAGCACCGTGTCGAGCATCCCCGGCATCGACTCCCGCGCGCCCGAGCGCACGGACACCAACAGCGGGTCTGAGCGATCGCCCAGCCGCTTGCCCGTCCGCTCCTCCAAGCGCGCGAGCGCGTCGGCGACCTCGCCGGCCATCCCGTCGGGCTCGGTCTGGCCGGCGCGCATGTACTCCACGCACGCCTCGGTCGTGATCGTGAACCCCGACGGCACCCGGTCAGGCCCGAGCACCCGGGTCATCTCCGCGACATTCGCTCCCTTGCCCCCGAGCAGCTCACGCATCTCCTTGGAGCCGTCGGCGAAGTCGTAGACCCAGCGCGTCATGGGGCGGGCATCGTAGCCGCGAACTGATTTGGCTGCCTACGACGAAAGTACGAGCGCGGACGGCCGAGCGGCGAGTGAGGCTCAGAGGCCGGCGAACGGGCTCTCGACGCGCACCCAGCTGCGCCGGCCTGACGGTGAGCGCCCGCCCGCGCGTTCCGATCGAGTCCCTCGGGCTGGCCCTACGGCATCACGGCGACGAGCGCTCCCGCCGCCGGCGCGCCGAGCGGCGCGGATCGCGCTCGTGGGGATCGCGCTCGAGCTGCTGGCGGTCGACGAACTTCGACGTCGCCTCCAGCGTGTCGTAGGTCCGGTCGGGATCGAGCCTTGCGACGAGCGCCGCGAGCGTCTCGAGCACGCAGAGCGCGGGGGTGAAGGACAGGAAGATCGTCGGGCTGTCGACGGGGACTGCGAGCACGGTGTCGGTGGGCTCGATGAAGTCATGGGCGAGGCCGTCGGTGAGGAGGATGAGCTCCGCTCCCGCGGACCGCGCCTCCGGCAGGAGGTTGAGCGTCTCGCGCGCGTAGGGACGGAAGGTGCAGGCGAGGAGCACGTCGCCGGGACCGAGGTCGCGGCAGGCGTCGGGGAAGGAGGGGTCGATCAGGCCGACGCGGGTGCGGGCGTGGTGCAGCAGCCGGTAGGCGTACGCCACAAGGCCGTAGACCTCCCGGTTGCCGAGGAACCAGGTGTGCTCCGCCTCGGAGATCGTCTTGGCGGCGTCGGCGATCGTGTCGCCGAGCAGATGCGGCAGGAGCCGGAGGCTGCTGATGTCCCGCTCGGTCTTGCGCGACAGCGTGTCGGTCGCGCGCGCCGCCGGCGGTGGCTGCTGCTGGTCGGACCAAAGCTCCGCGCGGGCGCGGTCCCGGAGGTCGCGGAAGCTGGAGTAGCCAAGCCGGCGCGCGAAGCGGACAACCGCTGCCGCGCTCACGCCGGCGCCCTGCGCGAGCGACTCCGCAGTGTGGAAGGCGAGCTCCTGCGCGTGGTCGCGCAGGAGGGCGGCGATCCGCTTGTCGTTGGGGGAGAGCCGGCCGCCCACCTCCGCCAGCCGGAGCTCGAGGTCCTGGTTGAGGTCGAGGTGGTGGGTGTCGGTGGCCATCGTCGGCAGTCTCGCACGCTCCCGCACGCCGCCGGCTGTGAGCGCCCGCCCTTGACTGAGGCATTGCGCTAAGATAGCATCGTTGAAATGAATGTTTCAACAACCTCTCGTCCGGGGTCGCTCCCGCTCCCGGGCGAGGCGCGATATCTCAAGGAGGGGATCCCCTCCGGGCAACAGCTGCGCGATCCCGAGATCGTCGAGCGGGTGTCGGCGATCCTGCTCGACATCGACCGGCATGGCATGAGCGCAGTGCGCCGCTACTCGGAGGAGCTCGACGGCTATGCGCCCGAACGGTTCCGGGCGACCCGCGAGGAGCTCGACGCGGCGGCCGAAGCGGTCGCTCCCGAGGTGCGCGCCCGGCTGACGCTCAGCCTCGCCCGCGTCCGGGGCTTCGCCGAACTGCAGCTCGGCACCGCGACCGAGCTGGAGCGGGAGATCGCGCCCGGGCTGATCGTCGGCCACCGCAAGGTGCCGGTGGGGAGGGTCGGCTCCTACCTGCCCGCCGGGCACCGTCCGCTGATGGCCAGCGCGTTCATGACCGTGCTCGTCCCCAAGGTCGCCGGCGTGGAGACGGTCCTCGCCTGCACGCCGCCCCGCGGCGGCGGCGCCGGGCACCCGGCGATGCTCCACACCGCCGACCTCTCGGGGGCCGATGGCGTGTTCTCGCTGGGCGGCGTGCAGGCGATGGCCGCGATGGCGTTCGGGCTCGAGGGGGAGGCGCCGGTCGACATGATCGTCGGCGCGGGCAACGCCTACGTCACGGAGGCCAAACGGCAGCTGTTCGGGCGCGTGGGCATCGATCTGCTCGCCGGGCCGTCGGAGATCACGGTGATCGCGGATGACGAGGCCGACCCCGAGCTTGCGGCCGCCGATCTGCTCGGCCAGGCCGAGCACGGCCCGACCTCGCCCGCCGTGCTCATCTGCCTCTCCGAGGCCTTCGGGCAGCGCGTGATCCAGGAGGCGCAGCGCCAGCTCGACGAGCTCGGCGACGCCACGGCCCGCGCGGCATGGAGCGACTACGGGTCGGTGATCGTCGCGGGCGACCGCGAGGAGGCCGCCCAGGTCGCCGACGCGATCGCCCCCGAACATCTCGAGGTCCACGCAGCCGACGAGGACTGGTGGCTCGGACGCCTGCGCAACTACGGCTCGCTGTTCCTCGGCTCGCTGACCACGGTGGCGTTCTCGGACAAGGGCACGACCGGCACCAACCACGTGCTGCCGACGGGCCGGGCCGCGCGCTACGCCGGGGGTCTGAGCGCGAGTCGCTTCGTGAAGACCCTCACCTACCAGCGGGTCAGCGACCCGGAGGCGTCCCGTCCGCTCGCCGAGGCGGTCGCCGAGATCTCCGCAGCGGAGGGACTGCCGGCTCATCGCGCGACCGCCACCCGGCGCCTGGCGCGCCTGCCGTCCCAAGGCTGACCCCGCCTGCCGTTCCAACGCTGACCCCGCTCGCCGTTCCAGGCGCTCGCCGGCCGGGGCGAGCGCTCGGGCGCCGCCTGGAGCGACGCTCACGCGCGCGCAAGCTGCCGCAGCACGTCGAACTCGTTGAACACGGTCCACTCCTCTGCGATCCGTCCGTCACGGAGCTCATGCTGGCTGATCCCCCAGAGGTGGACGCGGCGTCCGGTCGGAGCGCCCCAAGGACCGTGGCCGCGGTGGGTGCCGACGATCGACCAGCGCACGGCCGCGAGATGCCCGGTGCGCTCATCGCCCATCCAGTACAGGTCATCGATCTGCATGACGAGGTCGGGGAGCATCGCCATGATCGTCAGGATCAGCGCCTTGAGATCGCCGCGTCCGTACAGCCGGCGGTTGCCGGCGCCGAGGTAGCGGATCCCCGGTGCATAGGCGCGGTCGATCGCGCCCAGGTTGCGCCAGTTCCAGATCTCGTCGTAGAGGCGACGCAGGAAGGGCTCGAGCTGGAAGCCGTCGTCGGGCAGCGCCGGCAGAGGCGCCGGCGGCCCCTGGCCGCGCAGCCGCTCGGGCTCCCCGAAACAGACATCGTCGATCTCCGGTGGCTCGCCGCCGGCGGCCGCCTCACGCGCGAGCGCGCGCAGGTCGAACCCGAGCTGGGAGAGCAGCGAGGATGTGTTGTAGAGCACGTGCTCCTCGACGATCTCGTTCTCCACGGCCCGGCAGTTCGCGATCGCCCACACGACGACCCGTCGCCCGGTCGGCGCGGCCCACCGGCTGAAGCCGGTGTTGTGGCCGACGATGACGGTCCGGTGCGAGGTGTGAAAGCCCTCGTCCTCGTCGCCGGCCCACACGATCTCGTCGGCGTACAGCCGGACGTCGGGGAACGCCGCGATCGTGTGGACCGTGTCGGCGACGATCTTGTCGCGTCCATACTGCACTCCGGCGTCGTCGGTGACGACCGCGTTGTGCCGGTAGGTGTCGTAGATATGGCCGATGTCCTTCTCCTCCCAGATGCGGTGGGTGATCCGCATGATCCAGTCGACGATGTCGGCATAGCCGGGGTCGAAGCCGCGCATCGCCTGGTTCGGGTGGCCGGGGTCCGTGTCCCGATCGGGGTGCAGCCAGCGCCGGGTCGAGCCCTTGGCCGCGACCGACAGCGCCCGATCCCCGGGCACCGGGGTCATGCGAGCCATCCCGCGAGCACGGCGCCGACCCGCTCGGGCGCCTGCAGCGGCGACATGTGCCCGCAGCCGTCGAGGCGCACCAGCTCGGCCGGCGGGATCCCGTCCGTGAGCTCCTCCTGCAGCACGGGTGGGCAGACGCGGTCCTCGGCGCCGCTCAGCACCACGGTGGGGCAGGCGATCGCGGCCAGCCCGGCGCGGGCGTCGGGACGGCTTGCCTGCGCGGCGAGTTGGCGGTCGAACCCGCGGGCGCCCACCGCGCCGGCCATGCGGCGCAGCGTCGCCAGGAGCTCCGGGGGCCCGTTCGGCGCGTTGGTGGCCGCGAACTCGTCGCACAGCGCCGGGAATTCGCCGGCGGCGATCCGCTCGCGCTGCGCCGTCCAGGCGGCGAGCTGCTCACCGGAGCCGGGACGCGCGCTCGCGTTGAGCAGCGCCAGCCGCGCGACGCGCTCCGGGGCGCGTCGCACGATCTCGAGCGCGACGATCGCGCCGAGGGAGTGGCCGGCCAGGCCGAACCTGGCCGGCGCGGTGGCGAGCACCGAGGCGGCCATCTCGGCGACTGTGTCGTCGAGGTCGATCCGGGCGACGCGGATCTCGGCGCCGATCCGGCGGACGCGCCCGTCGGCGCACAGGCCGGCAATCACCGGGCCCCACAGCTCCGCGGTCCCGAGCATGCCCGGCAGGAACAAGACCGGCTCTGCGGCGGGGGGCGCGGGCCGCGCGCGGCGCGCCGTCGCCCGGGTGAATGCGTCACGCACGAGCTGGGTGTCGACGAGCACCGACAGGGTCACGCCGCGTGACTCCGCGCCGGCGATCTGCGCCGGATCGCCGAGGACCATCGCGGCGTGCCTGCCCGCGGCCGCCGCCGCGTGCAGGATCTCGTCGACCGCGGCGCCGACCGCCGGATGGCCGCTCTCGCCGGGATGGCCGAGCGACAGCGACAGGTCGCCGGTGCCGATGAGCACGCCGTCGATTCCGTCGACGGACAGGATCTCGTGTGCCCGGCCGACGGCCTCGCGATCCTCGATCTGGACGAGCACGAGCGTCCGGGCGTCCGCGCCGGCCAGGTGCGCATTCAGCGCCGTGGTCGCGTACCGGCCCGCCCGCGTCGTGAGCGCGAAGCCGCGGGTTCCGCGCGGGGGATAGCGGGCGGCCGCGGCGACCGCCTGCGCGGTCTCCGGAGAGCTGACGTGGGGCACGACGACGCCCTGCGCGCCAGCGTCCAGCGCGGCCTGGATGGCGGCCGAATCGGGCGGCTGGGGGGTGGGGGAGCCGGGCACCCGCACCAGAGCGGGCACGCGGGCGGCATCGGCGGCGCGCAGGTGATGCTCCAGCAGCGAGCCGGACGCGGGACCGTGCTCGGTGTCGAGGATCACCACGTCGAACCCGGCATGGCCGGCGAGCTCGACCTCGCCCGGCGCCGGCATCTTGACGAGCAGCGCGCGCAGCGGCTCGCCCGCGTCGAGTCGCGCCCGGAGACTCACGCGCCGGTCCCGGCGCTCACGGACGGCTCGCCTCCAGGGCGGCGGGTTCGTCGCGGAGCAGCTGGGCGAGCACGTCGAACTCGTTGAACAGCCCGTACTCCTCGACGACCTCGCCGTCGCGCAGGTAGAGCTGGGAGATGCCCCAGAGGTGCACCCGGCGTCCGGTCGGCTCTCCGTACAGGCTGTGGCCGAGATGCGTCCCCGCTCCCGTCCAGCGGACCGAGGCCGCGTACCCCTCGCCCGCCGACCCCATCCAGTACACCTCATCGACGGCGACGCCGAGGTCGGGGAACGTGGCCAGCAGGTTTCGGGCCATCGCCTTGGGCGCCTGCCGGCCGTGGCCCTCCCGGTCGGACGGCCCGTGCCAGCGCGTGCCGGCGCTGTACAGGCGGTCGACTGCCGAGAGGTCGCGCAGGTTGTAGAGGTTGTGATAGTAGGCGCGCAACAGCGCGTCCAGGTCGGAGGTGCCGCGCGGCGGCTCGGCGGCTCGCCTGGGCGGACGTCCCGCGCGCAGCCGGTCGACCTCGGCCAGCTCACGTTCGCCGATCGAGTCCATGCGTCCGGCGTTGCCGAAGCGCCGCGCCGCCGCGCGGAGGTCGACGCCGCACTGCATCAGCCGCTGGCAGGCGTTGTCCTGGATCCACTCCTCGAAGATCACGTTCTCCTGCGAGACGCAGTTGGCGATCACCCAGGTCTGGATCTTCGCGCCGGTCGCCGGGCCCCACTCCCAGGCGCCGAGATGGCGCCCGACGTTCACCGCCCGGTGCGAGGTGGCGAACCCCTCGTCCTCGTTGCCGGCCCAGATCACGTCGTCGGCGATGTGGCGGGCGTCGGGGAACGCGCTCAACGCCTCCAGCGTGTGCTGCAGGACGGATTCCACGCCGTACTGCATGTGGTGGTTGTAGACCCGGCAGCCCGGCGAGTAGGTGTCGTAGATGTAGCCGACGTCCTGGTCCTCCCAGATGCGATCGGTGATGCGGATGATGTAGTCGACGATGTCGACGTAGGTGTCCTCGTAGCCGCGCATCGGCTGCGCCCGCGGCCGAGTCGGATCCGGCTCGAGCTCCCCGCGCGCGCGGCGCGCCCGCACGGAGATCGACAGGTCCGGGGCGGGGGTAAAGCGCAGGCCGCCCGGCGTGGCGTCCGCTGTCGGCGAGGGGTCCGCGGGCGCGGCCGGGGAGCGCGGTGCCGCGCTCCCCCCGCCGTCGGTCGGCAGGCGCGTCGCCGCGCTCCCCTCGCCGTCGACCCGCTCGTGTCGTGAGCCGGTCACGAGCTGCAGCTCGTCTTGTAGATGAACTTCTGCACCTTCGGGGTGTCGATGTTCTGCTTGGTCGCCACGACGAACGGCTGCGTCTGCTCGCGCGGCACCGAGCGGTGGCGGACCGCCATCACCGCCGAGCGCAGGCCGAGCATGCCCTCCCCGTACGGGTACTGGACGATGTCGGCGGAGACGACGCCGCTCTTGATGCCGGCGACGATCGGCGCCGACGTGTCGTAGCCGATGAGCTTGATCTTATGGGCCAGCTTCGCCTCCTCCAGGCCGGTCATCGCGCCCTGGGTGTTGTTCGTCTCCACCGTGTAGACGCCGACGAGGTTCTTGTGGGCCGCCGCCACCGCCCGCACGTCGCTGGCCGCCGTCGAGGTCTCGTTGTTCGTGTACTGGACGGGAAGCACCGTGAGGCCGGGATAGTTCTTCTTCAGCACGGAGATGAACCCGTTGCGCCGCTCCTCGGAGACGGCGTAGCCGGGCGCGTTGTCGAGGATCAGGACGTCGCCCTTGCCGCCGGTGAGCTTGCCCATCTCCTTGCCGGCGAGCTCGCCGCCGACCGTATCGTTGGACTGGACGTTGGTGACGCCGATGCTCTTCTCGGCCAGATCGCCGTCGATGTTGACGATCTTGATCCCCTGCGCCTGGGCCTTGAGCAGCGGCGGGATCATCGCCTTGGGGTCGTCGTTGGAGATCATGATCGCGTTCGGCTTGCGCGCGGTGACTGCCTCGACGACCGGGGTTTGGGCGTTGACGGCGAACGTCGGGGCGCCCTGCACGGAGAACTGAGCGCCGAGCTTCTTGGCCTCGGCGGCGGCGCCGCAGGCGACGGTCGAGTAGAACGGGTTGCCCGTGAGCCCGGGGATGTAGACGATCTTCAGGCCCTTGCCGGACAGCGGGCCCGAGCTGCCCGACGATCCGCTCGAGCCCGAGCTCTTCGAGGAGCTGCCGCAGCCGGTGATCGCGAGGGCGAGCAGCGCCGCGCAGGCGCCAGCCCCCAGACGGATGTTCAGTGACACGTGTTTCTCCTCCTGGTGGTCACGCGCGCTCACGCGAGCGGCGCTTGAGCTGGTCGATGTACACCGCGGCGATCAGGATCAGACCGGTCGCGACCTGCTGCCAGAACGGCTGGACGTTGGCGATGATGAATCCGTTGTTGAGCGTCGTCGGGATGAGAATCCCGATCGCGGTCCCGAACACCCACCCGATGCCGCCGAACAGGCTCGTCCCGCCGAGCACGACGCCCGTGATCACCGCGAGCACGTCGGTGGTGTGCCCGGAGATCGTCGTCGAGGCGAACTGAGCGAGGGACAGGAACCCGGCGAGCCCCGCCGCCATGCCCGAGACCCCGTAGAGCACGAGCAGGTGGCGGTCGACGTTGATGCCCGCGCGGCGCGCGGCCTCGATGTTCGAGCCGATGACGTAGGTATGGCGCCCGAATCGCGTCAGGTGCAGGATGAGCCCGCCCAGCACCGATGCGGCGATCGCCACCCAGACGATGTAGCTGAGGCCGAGAAACGTGTCGGTGCCGAAGTTGATCAGCGTGAGCGGGACCGAGCGGATGTCGGTGCCGCCCGTGAGCAGATCGGCGGCGCCGAGCGCCGCCCCGAGGGTGCCAAGCGTCGTGATCAGAGGCGGAACTCTGAGCTTCGTGGAGCAGATGCCGTTGAACAGTCCCCACCCGAGGCCGACGGCGAGGCCCGCGAGGAGCCCCACGATCACGACCCCGACGTTGTCGCCGCCCATCGCGCCCATCACCTTGGCGGCGATCACGTTGGCGAACACGAGCACCGAGCCGACCGACAGGTCCAGGCCGGCGGCGACCATCAGATAGGTCATCGCGACCGCGATCACCATGAGCGTCGACGCGTCCAGGGCGATGTTCTGGAGGTTGCCGGTCGACGGGAAGGCGCTCGGGCTGATGATCGTGAACACCACGAAGATGCCGATCAGCACCCCGAACATGTACGTCGGGGAGCTCGTGGCGGCGCGGCGCATCGCACGCCGCCGGGCATCGGAGAGATCCTCGGACTGGACCATCGGGCCCATGCCGCCTCCCGGCTGGGCCGAGCCCGCGGTCGCGACCGGCTTGGAAACGCTCACGGCCGCACCTCCTCGTGGAAGTCCAGCGCCCCGGTCATCGCGCCGACGAGGTCCTCGACGGTGGTGCCCGCGCTCTTCGGCCCGTACTGCGCGACACGCTGCCCGAGCCGCAGCACCTCGATCCGGTCGGCGACGTCGAGCACCTCGGTCATGTTGTGGCTGATGAGGACGACCGCGGCGCCACGCTCGGCGACGCGCCGCACGAGGTGGAGCACGTTGGCGGTCTGGCGCACGCCGAGCGCCGCCGTCGGCTCGTCGAGGAACAGCACCTTGTCGGCCCACATCACCGAGCGGCAGATCGCGACGCTCTGGCGCTGCCCGCCCGACAGCGCCGCGACCGGCGCGTACATGTCCTTCACGTCGGTGCCCATCGACACGAACGACTCGAGCGCCTGGGTGCGCATCGCCGCCTTGTCGAGGACCCCGAGCCGCCCGCGCCATCCGGGCTTCAGCAGCTCGCGGCCCACGAACACGTTCTCCGCCGGCCCGAGCTCAGGCGCGAGCGAGAGGTCCTGGAAGACGGTCTCGATGCCGAGCTGCTTGGCGTGCTGCGGCGAGTCCAGCGCCACCGGCGCGCCCTCCAGCCTGATCTCGCCCTGGTCCGGCGCGATCACGCCCGAGAGCACCTTCACGAGCGTCGACTTGCCGGCGCCGTTGTCGCCGATGAGCGCCGTCACCTCGCCGGCGTGCGCCTCGAAGTTGGCCTGGTTGAGCGCCGTCACGTGCCCGTAGCGCTTGACGACCTCCCGGGCCTCCAGGACGACGCTCATGGCACGGCCAGGCGCCACCGCACGGCGGCCGTTCGTTCCGAATACGTATTCAGCATCACTGCCTCTCCTCCTCGGTGATTCCGATGGCGGACACGGGTCCGTCGCCGGCCCGCGCGGCGGGAATGGGACGACCATGAGCGTGCCCGTCGCCGGTCGCGACGGCGCCCGCGGCGATGTGTGCGCTGACCTCCGCCTCCAGCTCGGCGAGGTTCTCGGGCATCACCAGCCGGCCGTGTGAGTCGGTGCGCAGCCCGCGCTCGGCGGCGGCCTCGATCATGAACGCCGGCCAACGCGGATCCGGGCCGGTGAAGTGCTCGTGCGGGTCGAGGACCGCGAAGCCCCAGGCGTTCCGCCCCGAGGCGTTCTCGAAGCGTCGCATCACGTCGGGCGGGAACGAGATCACGTCCCAGGGGCCGAGGACGGCCTCGCGGGCGGAGGGCTCCGGGTCCTCAGGATCGCTCGACCACAGGAACCGCCAGCGGCCGCTCAGCGGCATGAACAGCTCGACGTAGTCGTGGGTGTGCCAACCCGGGCCGTTGCCCGGAGGCGCTTCGAACATCCCGATCTGGAACTTGTGCGGGGTCGTGATCATCGGCGTGAAGTCGGGGTTCTCGGAGGCCGTGTCGCCGATCACCGCGTAGTTCATGCGGTAGTGGCCAGGCAGGACGCTGTCGATGAACATGATCGGCGTGCCCCGCCCCCGCATGTCCTCGAAGCGTGCGATGCGGCCCTCCATCGGGTCCGGGTGCGCCGGTGTCTCGGTCATTCGCTCGTCCTCTCTGTGTGACCCGCGAGCCGCTCGCTTGCGGCCGCCGAGCAATCATGGCATAGTTCTGCATACGTAGTCAAGAACGTGCGGGGCGCGGCAGCCGCCGACTGCCCCGAAAGGAGCGGCAGATGAGCGTCTCGACAGGCAGTGCCAGCCAGGCGGTCGGAGCGGAGGACACGGTGGCGGCAACGGTCGCCGGAATCATCCGCGACGTGCGGGCGCGCGGCGAGGAGGCGGTGCGCGAGTACGCCGAGCGGTTCGACCATCACACGCCCCCGAGCTTCCGGCTCGAGCCCGCGGAGGTCGAGCGGATCGTCGCCGGGGTCGACCCGGGCGTGCTCGAGGACATCCGCTTCTGCCAGGCCCAGGTGCGGCGCTTCGCCGAGGCGCAGCGCGCCGCGCTGTCCGACGTCGAGGTCGCGACCGAGCCGGGGGTCACGCTCGGCCACCGCAACGTCCCGGTCGGCGCAGTCGGCGCCTACATCCCCGGCGGGCGGTACCCGATGGTCGCCTCGGCGCACATGTCGATCGTCACGGCCAAGGTCGCGGGCGTCGAGCGGGTCGTCGCCTGCACGCCCCCGATGCGCGGACGCCCGCCCGCGGAGACGATCGCCGCGATGCACCTGGCCGGCGCCGACGAGATCCTGCTGCTGGGGGGCGTTCAGGCGATCGCCGCGCTGGCTTTCGGAACCGCCGAGCTGGCCGCGGTCGACATGATCGTCGGTCCCGGAAACGCGTTCGTCGTCGAGGCCAAGCGCCAGCTGTTCGGGATCGTCGGCATCGACCTGCTCGCCGGCCCGACCGAGATCCTCGTGATCGCCGACGACACCGCGGATGCCGAACTGGTGGCCGCCGACCTGCTCGGCCAGGCCGAGCACGGGCCGACGTCCCGGGCCACCCTGATCAGCCTCTCGCCCGCCCTGTCGGATGCGGTGCGCGGGGAGATCGAGCGCCAGCTCGCCGACCTGCCGACCGCCGACGTCGCCTCGGTCGCCTGGCGCGACTGCGGCGAGATCATCGACGTCGCCGACCGGGCGCAGGCGCTGCGCGTCGCCGACGGGCTGGCCGCCGAGCACGTCGAGGTCCAGACCGCGGATCCCGACGCCTACCTCGAGGGCCTGCGCAATTACGGCTCGCTGTTTCTCGGCCCGGAGACGACCGTCGCCTACGGCGACAAGACGATCGGCACCAACCACATCCTGCCGACCGCCGGCGCGGCCCGCTACACCGGCGGGCTGTGGGTGGGCAAGTTCCTGAAGACCCTCACCTACCAGCGCTGCACGCCGGAGGCGAGCCGCCGGATCGGCGAGGTGTGCGCGCGACAGTGTCGGATCGAGAACTTCGAGGGGCACGCGCGGACCTGCGATCTGAGGGTCGCTCGGTATGCGGCAAGCGCGTGAGGCGGCGCGCTCGTCCCACCGCCTCGCAGCGCATCCCGTACGCTCTCGCCGGACAGATGACCGGGCTCGCCACGCCGAGATGAGCGCCGAGGCGCCGGGCCGCCGCAACGGACGACGCGCCGGGGCGGTGACCAGCCACGACGTCGCGCGCGCGGCCGGGGTCTCGCAGTCGACCGTCTCCCGGGTGCTC
This sequence comes from Solirubrobacteraceae bacterium, assembly GCA_035294545.1. GTDB lineage: Bacteria > Actinomycetota > Thermoleophilia > Solirubrobacterales > Solirubrobacteraceae > Palsa-465. The sequence continues at coordinate 40,151 of DATGKS010000028.1, forward strand.
CGCCGCGAGAGCCACATCGCGCCGGCGACCCGCGAGCGCGTGCTCGCCGCCGTCGAGCAGCTCGGCTACATCCCCAGCGACGTCGGCCGCAGCCTCTCGACCCGCAGCTCCCGGACGATCGGGATCGTCGTCACCGACCTGACGAGCGTGTTCTATCCGTACATCGCCGCGCCCCTGCACGACGAGGTGACCGGCAGCGGCTACCGCATGGCTCTGTTCACCGAGGGCGTCGAATCCGACGCCGCTCCGACGGTCGAGGCGGTCCGTCCGCTGCTCGACCGGCTGCTCGACCGCTCGATCGACGGGGTGGTGCTCAGCACGAGCCGGCTCGACGGGGTCGTTCCGCGGGAGCTGCAGCGCCGGTCGCTGCCGTTCGTGTTCCTCACCCGTCATGTCGAGGGGATCGCCGCTGACAGCGCCGTCGTCGACAACTCGCTCGGGGCCTCGCTGGCCGCGGGCGAGGCGATCCGGCTCGGCCACGAGCGCATCGGCGCGATCTTCGGGCCTGAGAACACGAGCACCGGCCGGGACCGCGAGCGGGGCGTGCGCGCGACGCTGGCCGCGGCAGGGGTGGAGCTGCCCGACGCGCTCGTGCGGCGCGGGCCCTTCAACTACGAGGTCGGGCACGAGGCGATGACCGAGCTGCTGCGCGCGCCCGAGCGTCCCTCGGTCGTGCTCTGCTCCAACGACACGGTCGCGATCGGCGCGCTCAATGCCGCCCACGGGCTCGGCGTCTCCGTTCCCGACGATGTCTCGCTCGTCGGCTTCGACGATCTCCCGATGGCGGCATGGGAGGTGTTCAGCCTGACGACGGTGCGTCAGCCGATGGAGGAGATGGCGCGCACCTCGGTGCGGCTGCTGCTCGACCGGATCGAGGGCATCGTCGACCCGACGACGGTCCGCCAGCGGGTGTTCGAGCCCGAGATGGTGATGCGGCGGACGCTTGTGCCGCCGCGGGGGCGGAGATGAGCCGGTTCGTCCCCGGGCAGCGCGCGCTCATCGCCGGTGGGGGGCGCGGCATCGGTCGCGGGGTCGCCCTCGCGCTTGCGGCCGCGGGGGTCGAGGTGACCGCGACCGCCCGCACGCGCGCCGATCTCGACGCGCTCGGCGCCGAGGCAGCCGGGCTCCCCGGCTCGGTTTCGGGCGTCGTCGCCGACGTGCGCGACGAGCGGGCGATGGGCGAGGCGGTGCGGGGGTCCGAGCCGGACCTGCTCGTGTGCGCGGCGGGCATCAACCGCCCCGGCCCGCTTCTCGACACGCCGCTCGACGACGTGCGCGAGATTCTCGAGATCAACGTGACCGGCGCGTTCGTCGCCTGCCGGGCGTTCGCGCGTGCCGCGCTTGCCGCCGGGCGGAGCGGCGCGATCGTCACGCTGTCCTCCCAGATGGGGAGCGTCGGCTACCCGGGCCGCGCTCCCTACTGCGCGAGCAAGCACGCCGTCGACGGTCTCACCCGGGCGCTCGCCCTGGAGTGGGCGCCGCACGGCATCCGCGTCAACGCGGTCGCGCCGACGTTCGTGCGCACCCCGTTCACCGCGCCGATGTTCGCGGTGCCGGGCTTCGAGCGCGAGGTGCTCTCCCGAATTCCGCTCGGGCGGATCGCCGAGGTCGCCGACGTCACCGGCGCCGTGCTGTTCCTGCTCTCCGAGGAGGCGGCGCTCGTCACCGGCCACGTGCTCGCGGTCGACGGCGGCTGGACCGCCCAGTGACGCGCGCGCGGTGATCGGCCGGAGCGCCTGCGGCGCGATCGGCTCCGGCCGTCGGGCGCTCGGAGCCCGCCGACTCCGCGGTCAGGCGGCGGCGGGCGCGCGCGCCGGGTCGCGCCGGGTGAGCCCGAGCGCCTCGGCGAGCAGCTCGTAGGAGCGCAGCCGCGCCTCGTGGTCGTGGGTGATCGTCACAACGATCAGCTCGTCGGCGCGGTACTCGGCTGCGACCTCCTCGATGGCGGCGCGCACGGTCTCCGGCGAGCCGACGATCGTGCGCCGCCCGCCCCGCCCGGACGGCGTCAGCGTGCGGCCCTCGCGCTCCAGCCAGGCGCTCGCCTTCTCCGGGGAGGGGACGGGGATGAGCTGGCCGCGGCGGAGCATCGTGAACGCCATCCGGCTCGAGGTCGCAAGGAACGCGGCCTCCTCGTCGGTCGGGGCGCACAGCACCCAGATCCCGACCGCCGTGTACGGCGCCTGCAGGTCCCGGATGGGCCGGAACGCGGACTGGTAGGCGTGCGCGATCGGCGCACCCTGGTTGTTGATGAAGTCGGCGAACGCGTAGCGCAGCCCGAGCTCCGCGGCCCACTCGCCGCTCTGTGCGGAGGACCCGAGCAGCCACGGGACGGGCAGCTCCGAGCGGCCCGGCAGGGTGCGCGCGAGGTGGCGGAACGGATGGTCCTCGGGGAGGTCGTCCTCGAGGTAGGCGAGGAGCTCGGCGAGCTGCTGGGGGAAGTCGTCGGGCGCGGCCTGGCGGCGATCGCGCTGCAGCGCGAACATCGTCAGCTG
>DATGKS010000029.1:0-12818 GCA_035294545.1 Solirubrobacteraceae bacterium
GTCGCGCATGATCTCGAACGTGACGCCCGTGATCTTGATGTCCATCTGCAGGGCGGTGATCCCGTCCCGCGTGCCGGCGACCTTGAAGTCCATGTCGCCGAGGTGATCCTCGACGCCGGCGATGTCGGTGAGGATGACGTAGTCGTCGCCCTCCTTGATGAGGCCCATCGCGATGCCGGCGACCGGCGCCTTGATCGGCACGCCGGCGTCCATCAGCGACAGCGTCGAGCCGCACACGCTCGCCATCGAGCTCGACCCGTTCGACTCGAGGATGTCCGACACGACCCGGATCGTGTACGGGAACTCCTCGAGCGACGGGATCATCGGCACGAGCGCACGCTCGGCGAGCGCGCCGTGGCCGATGTCGCGCCGCTTGGGGCCGCGCATGAAGCCCGCCTCCCCGACCGAGAACGGCGGGAAGTTGTAGTGGTGGAAGTAGTACTTGCTCGTCTGGAGCCCGAGCGTGTCCAGGCGCATCTCCTCGCGCGTGGTGCCGAGCGTGGCGACCGAGAACGCCTGCGTCTGACCGCGCGTGAACAGCGCGGAGCCGTGCGTGCGCGGCGCGACCCCGACCTCGATCGAGAGCGGCCGGATCTCATCGGTGCCGCGGCCGTCCGGGCGCTTCTTCTGGACGGCGATCCGCTCCCGGATGAGCGTCGACTCGAGCTTGTCGAACGCCCGCTGGGCGTTCGCGCGGTATTCGGCGTAGGTCTCGGCGTTCGGGTCCCCGGAGTACTGCTCGAGCACGGCCTCCTCGACCGCCTTCGTCGCCTCCTGGCGCTCGAGCTTGTCGACCACCTGGGTGGCGGCGTCGAGCGCGGCGCCGTGCGAGCCCTTGATCTGCTCGTAGAGGTCGGGATGGACGGTCGGGATCTCGACCTCGTCCTTCTCCTTGCCGGCCTTCTCCTGCAGCTCCCACTGGGCGGCGCAGAGCCGCTTGATCGCGTCGTGGGCGATGTCGAGCGCGTCGAGGACCTCGGCCTCGGGGATCTCGTTCGCCCCCGCCTCGACCATCAGGATCGCGTCCTCGGTGCCGGCGACGATGAGGTCGAGGTCGGTGTTGTCCTCGAGGTCCTCCTCGGCGGGGTTGACGACGAAGTTGCCGTCGATCTTGCCGACGCGGACCGCGCCGACGGGGCCGGGGAACGGCACGTTGGAGACCATCAGCGCCGCGGAGGCGCCGTTCATCGCGAGGATGTCGTACGGGTTGACGTGGTCGACCGACATCGGCAGCGCGACGAGCTGGGTCTCACGGCGCCAGCCCTTCGGGAACAGCGGGCGGATCGGGCGGTCGATGAGGCGCGCGGTGAGCGTCGCCTTCTCGCCCGCGCGACCCTCGCGCTTGAAGAACGAGCCGGGGATCTTCCCGGCGGCGTACATGCGCTCCTCGACGTCGACGGTGAGCGGCAGGAAGTCGACATCGCGGAGGTTGCCCGCGGTGGCGGTACAGAGGACCATCGTCTCGCCCGCCTGGACGACGACGGCGCCGGAGGCCTGCTTGGCCAGCTTGCCGGTCTCGAAGGAGATCTGCTTCCCCTCGACCTCGACGGAGACGCGCGTGACTGCGGCGTCGGACATATTCAGTTCGTCCCTTCTGCTCCGCCCTTCGGTCGGCGGAGTGCATCGTTTCGCTTCGTTTCGTTCCGAACGTGCGAGATGCTAGCCGCTACCGGCGATCAAGGCGCTTCGACGGCTCGGTCACGAAGCGGACCCTCCGGTCCGCCGCAGGCTTCAAGCGGACCACACGGTCCGGTTCGTGCTAGGCTAAGCGGACCTTCAAGTCCATTTATAGCCGCTCGACCGTCACCCATCGTCAAGGAGTTCGCCTCGTGAGCGCCATCGCCACCTCGCCCCCGTCATCGCGCCGCGCCTTCAGCCCGTGGCTCGTCCTCGTCATCGCCTGCCTGGCCCAGTTCATGGTCGTGCTCGACATCACGGTCGTGAACATCGCCCTGCCCTCGGTGCAGCGCGGCCTGCACTTCTCCGCCGCGAACCTGCAGTGGATCGTCAACGGCTACACGCTCGTGTTCGGTGGCTTCCTGCTGCTCGGCGGGCGCCTCGCCGACCTGCTCGGACGCCGGCGACTGTTCGTCGCGGGCGTCGTCCTCTTCTCCGCCGCCTCGCTGCTCAACGGCCTCGCCCAGACCTCCGGCATGCTGATCGCCGGCCGCGGCCTGCAGGGGCTCGGCGGGGCGCTCGTCTCCCCCGCCGCGCTCGCGATCGTCACCACGACATTCCCCGAGGGGCGTGAGCGCACCCGTGCGCTCGCCATCTGGTCGGCGATCGCCGCCGGCGGCTCGGCCGTCGGCCTGCTGCTCGGGGGCGTGCTCACCGACATCGCGTCCTGGCGCTGGGTGTTCTTCGTCAACGTGCCGGTCGGCGTGCTCGCGGTCGCGCTGGCGGCGCGGTTCGTGCCCGAGTCGCGCCTGGAGCAGGCGCGGCGCGCCTACGACATCGCCGGCGCGGTGACCGTCACCGGCGGGCTGATCGCGATCGTGTACGGCATCGTCAAGGCCCAGAGCTACGGCTGGGGCTCGGCGCACTCAATCATCACGTTCGCGATCGGCCTCGCACTGCTCGCGATCTTCGTCGTCATCGAGCGCCGCTCGGCGACGCCGCTCATGCGGCTCGGGATCTTCAGGATCCGCTCGCTCGCCGTCGGCGACGGCGCGCTCCTGTTCGTCGCCTCCGGCATGTTCGGGATGTTCTTCTTCGCCTCCCTGTATGTGCAGGAGATCCTCGGCTACAGCCCGCTGAAGGCGGGCCTCGCGTTCCTGCCGGTGACCGGCGGGATCATGATCGGCTCGGGGCTCGCGCAGGCGCTGATCGGCCGCGTCGGGGTGCGCGCGGTCGCGACCGTCGGGATCGCGATCGCCGGCCTCGGGCTGCTCGTGCTCACCGGCCTGCCGGTGCACGGCCACTACGCCTCGGACCTGCTCACGGGCCTCTTGCCGCTCGCGTTCGGGCTCGGCGTCGCGTTCGTCCCGGTGACGCTGCTCGCGACGAGCGGGATCCCCGCGCAGGACGCGGGGCTCTCCTCGGGCCTGTTCAACGTCGCCCAGCAGGTCGGCGGCTCGCTCGGGCTGGCGATCCTCTCGACGCTCGCGGCGAGCCGCACGAGCCACCTGCTGCGCGCCGCGACGGCGCCGCTCACCGCGCGCGTCGACGGCTATCACGTCGCGTTCCTGGCGGCGGCGATCATGCTGTTCATCGGGGCCGGACTGCTCGCGTTCACGCTGCGCCGCTCGCACGTGGCCGAGGTCGAGGCCGAGATCCGCTCCGGCAATGCCGTGACGGTCGGCACCTGATGGAGGCGTCCGGACACGGCGGACGCCCGCACCAGGCGCCGTCGGGCGGATGACAAGCGTGCGCCGGCCGCGGGATCCCGCGCGGCCGGCGTGCCACAATCGTCACGAGATGGACGACCAGCCCAGACGGCTGCGCGCCGACGCCGAGCGCAACCGGCAGCGCCTCATCGAGGCCGCCACCGACCTGTTTCGCGAGCGCGGCCTCGAGGTCGGTGTCGGCGAAATCGCCGAGCGCGCCGGTGTCGGGCGCGGAACCCTGTTCCGCAACTTCCCCTCCAAGGACGCGCTCGTCGTCGCGGTCGTCGTCGAACGGATCCGCGAGTCGATCGCGCGCGGCCGCGCGCTGCTCGCGGGCGACGATCCGGCCGCCGGCGCGTTCGCACTCATCGACGAGGCGCTGGAGCGCCAGGAGGGCGACCGGGCGCTGTTCGAGGCGCTCGCCGGGGACTGGATCGCCTACCCGGAGATCCGCGAGGCGCACGACGAGATGCTCGGCGTGCTCGGCGAGATCCTCGCCCGCGCGCAGGCGGCGGGCGCGATCCGCTCCGACGTGAGCGGCGTCGACGTGATGCTCGCGGTCAAGGGCGTTTGCGAGGTGCAGCGCCTGTTCCCGGGCCTGCCGCCGGATATCGGCCGTCGGCAGCTGGAGCTCGTCAAGGCGGCGCTCACCCCGCACGCCGACGACGTCCCGCTCACCGGCGCGGCGCCCTGCGCCCAGGACCTCGACTGCGCGGTGGCGGCCCGTCACCCGGAGGCGGCCGAGCGCGCGCTCGGCGACCCCGAGCGCGTCGCCGGCTGAGCGACGCGCGCGGAACCACCCGGGTCGCACCGGCCTGGCGGCCGCGGCGCCCGTGGATATGGCGCAATCGCCGTCTCCAGCGCAGGGTCTGTGACGAACCCGGGCGGGCGTTCGCCCGCGAGGGCGCTCGGCCGCCGGGGGCGCCCGGCCGCCGGGGGCGCCCGGCCGGCGGGGGCGATCAGGCGCCGAGCGCGAGCAGCCCCTCGCGGTCGATCGGCTCGAGCGCTCCGCCGGACGCGGCGCGAAACGCCGTCGGGGTCGTCACGACCCCCGCACGCACGCCGCCGTGGAAGTCGGTGCGCACGCGGGCCACGACCGCGTCCGAGCGCCGGTCGGCGTCGAAGCGCTCGACGTCAAGCCCGAGCGCGCGCGCCCGTTCCCACAGGTGGGGATCCTCGAGCCGCGCCGGGTCGGCGAAGAGCGCGTCGTGCATCTCCCAGAACCGCCCCTGGAGCGCCGCCGCCTCGGCCGCCTGGGCCGCCGGCCAGGCGCGCGGATGGCTCGCGCGCACCGGGAAGTGGCGGAAGCAGATGCGGAGCGCCAGCGCGTGCAGACGGGCGTGGAGCGCCGCGCAGTGGGGGCACTCGAAGTCGGCGTAGAGCACGACGAGCGGCGCCGCCGCCGGCCCGCGGACGTGGTCGACGGCGGGATCGACGCGGGGTGCGGGCGCCGAGCGGAGATCCGGCGGCACCGCGGGAGCCGAGCCTGGATCCGGCACCGCGGGAGCCGAGCCTGGATCCGGCGGCACCGCGGGAGCCGAGCCGGAATCCGCCATCCCGGAGCCGCTCAGGCCGGCCGGGCGGCGAGCGCGTCGAAGATGAGGTTCGCGCCCGGCAGCACGCCGGGATGCTCGCCGATCCAGCTCCACTCGACGACCCGATCAGGGCCGACGAGCACGAGCGCGCGCTCGGGCATCCCCGCGTCGTGGTAGACGCCGAACGCCCTGCAGGTCGCCCCCTTGGGCTCGAAGTCCGAGAGCTGCTCGATCGAGACACCGAGCGAGCGCCGGAACGCCGCCTGCGAGTAGGTCGCGTCGCAGGAGACGGCAACGAGCGTCGCCCCCTGGGCGGCGAGCTCCTCCCGCACCTCCTCGTAGAGCTGCAGCTGGTCGGTGCACACCGGGCTGAACGCGTACGGATAGAAGACGAGGACCGTCCGGCGCCCCTCGAGGTCCGCGGGCGTGAACGCGCTGCCGTCCTCGCGCCGCAGGGTGAAGTCCGGAACCTCGGTCCCGGTCTGGATCAACGCCGCAGGCCGAGCTCGCGGATGACCGTGCGGTAGCGCTCGAGGTCCTCGTGCTGCAGGTAGTTGAGGAACCGGCGGCGGCGGCCGACGAGCATCAGCAGGCCCCGGCGCGAGGAGTGATCCTTGCGGTGGGTGCGCAGGTGCTGGGTGAGCTCGTTGATCCGCTCGGTGAGCAGCGCGACCTGCACCTCGGTCTTGCCGGTGTCGGTCGGGCTGTCGCCGAACTTGGCGATCAGCTCCTGCTTGCGCTCCTGGGTCAGTGACATGCGGCCGGTGAGGCTAGCAGGGTCACCCCACGTGGGTGGCCCACCAGGCGCGCGTCGCGGCGACGTCCTCGTGCATCTGGGCGACGAGCGCCTCGGCGCTGTCGAAGCGGCGCTCGCCCCGCAGGCGGGTGAGGAACTCGAGCCGCAACTCCGTGCCGTACAGCTCGGCGGTCGTGTCGAGCAGGTAGGCCTCGACGAGCAGCGAGAGGCCCATGCCGAACGTCGGGCGCACGCCGACGTTGACGGCTGCGCACGCCTCGCCGCTGCGCGCGACGTAGACGCCGTGGCCGGGGCAGACGAGCGACTCGTCGGGCACGAGGTTCGCGGTCGGAAAACCGAGCTCCCGCCCGCGCTTGTCGCCGTGGACGACCTCGCCGCGCAGCTGGAACGGGGCGCCGAGAAAGCGCGCGGCGATGTCGACCTCGCCGGCCTCGACGAGCGCGCGGATGTGGCTCGAGGAGACGATCTCGCCCTCGACCTCCACCAAACGCACGACCCTGGTGCGAAACCGCGCGTCCGCGCAGAGCATCGCGGTGTCGCCCCGCTGGTCGTGGCCGAAGCGGAAGTTCTCGCCGACCGAGACATGGGTGGCCTGCAGGCGCCCGACGAGGATCTCGTCGACGAACGCCTCCGGAGAGCGGGCGGCGAACTCCCCGTCGAACGGGATCACGACCAGCTCTGAGACGCCGAGCGAGGCAACGAGCTCGGCCTTGATCTCGAGCGGGGTGATGAGCCGCGGCGCCCGCGCGGGGGCGACGACGCTCAGCGGGTGGGGGTCGAACGTGAGCACCGTGTCCGACCCGGCGATCACCTCGCGATGGCCGAGGTGCACGCCGTCGAACTCCCCGACGGCCACCCGCCGCGGGCGTGGCGCGACGTCTGCGAGCTGGGTGACCTGCATCGCCGCGACAGCCTAGCCGCGTCAGCGCGGCCCCACCGACCGGCCGGTTCAGCGGGGCGGTCCCGCCGGCCGCCGGGGTCAGCCGCGCAGCCCCACCGTCGGCGTGAGCAGCGCCGTCCCCGGCTCCTCCGTCGCCCGCAGCTCACCGAGCGCGACGAGCCCTTCCGGGTCGAGGATCCGCACCGCCGCCGCCGGCGCAGCCGACAGCGCCAGCCGCTGCCCCTGGGCGACGCGTCGTCCCTGCTCGGCACCAAGCCGCACCGCGGGCAGGAACGAGATCGCGTCGGGCAGCGGGATCGGCGAGGAGTCGTCCGCCTGTTCGACGTCGAACGGACCGACGGCGGTGCGGCGGAGCTCCAGGCAGTACGCGTCCCCGAGATCGGCGATGAGCGAGCGCACGTACGTGCCGCTCGAGCACTCGATCACGAACCCGCGGTGATCGCCGTCGCGCCAGCGCTCCTCGAAGCGCGTGACGGTCACGTCGCGCTCGGGCAGCTCCACCGTCTCGCCGGCGCGCGCGAGCGCGTAGGCGCGGCGCCCGGCGACCTTGACGGCCGAGTGCGCGGGCGGGCGCTGGCGAATCCGGCCGGTCGGGAGCGGCAGGTCGCCGGTCGGCACCACCCCGGTCTCGGTGATCTCCCCCTCGGGGTCCCCCGTGCTGGAGCACGCGCCGAAGCGGGCGACGACCTCGTAGCGCTTGGGGAGGGCCATGAGGAACCGCTGGGCGCGGGTGGCGCGGCCGACGAGCACGAGCAACAGGCCGGTGGCGAACGGGTCGAGCGTGCCGGCGTGGCCGACCTTCGTGCGCCGCGGGAGCCGGCGGCGGATCCGTGCGACGACGTCGTGCGAGGTGACGCCGGCGGGCTTGTCGCAGACGAGCACGTAGTCGCCCTGGGATGGAGGGCCGGCGGCGGCCCCGGCGTCGCCGGACGGCGAGATCCCGGTGGGCGGGACCCGGGTGGGCGAGATCCCGGTGGGCGGGACCCGATCTCCGCCGTCCATCGCGGTCAGTTCAGCTGGGCTGCGAGCTGCTCGCGCAGGAACTGCACGAGCTCGTCGTGGGAGAGCGCGGTCGAGAACCCGGCGGCCTGCTTATGGCCGCCGCCCCCCTGGGCGCGGGCGATCACCGACACGTCGATCTTGTCGTTGCCCGAGCGCAGCGAGACCTTGCGCATGTGGCCGGCGTCCGGGTGGCCGATGCGGTCGCGGACGAGCGCCGCGATCTGCGTGCCCTCGACCGCGCGCAGATGGTCGATGACGCCCTCCGAGAAGCTCTCCTCGGCCTCTGAGTCCGAGAAGTCGGTGGCGGTGAGCGCGCTCATCGTCAGCCGGCCGCCGTCGTAGCGCTCGACGTTCGCCAGCCCCCGCGCGAGCAGGGCAAGCTTGCCGTAGGGCATGCCCTCGTAGACCCGCCGGTAGACCGCGTGGACGTCGACGCCGGCGTCGATCAGGTCGGCGGCCATGAGGTGCGCGGTCCGTCCGGTGTTCTCATACATGAAGCGACCGGTGTCGGTGATCAGCCCGACGTAGAGCGCCTCGGCGACCGTCGGGCTCGGCTCGACCCCGAGCTCGTGCATGAGCTCCCACACGATCTCGGCGGTGCACGAGGCCGCGTCGACGACGAGGTTGACCGTGCCGAACCGGGTGTTGTCGTGGTGGTGGTCGATGTTGAGGATGTGGATGTCGGGCGCCCGAAACGCCTCCGCGGGGTTGCGCTCGAGGTTGCCGCAGTCGAGGAACACGAGCGTGCGCTCGGCTAGGTCCGCGGGTGGCTCGGTGATCAGGTTCTGCAGCGGCAGGAACGTGTACTCCTGGGGAAGCGGCAGGTCGCACTGGGCGATGAACATCAGGCAGTCCTTGCCGATCTCGGCGAGGATCGCCTGCATCGCGACGAGCGACCCGAGCGCGTCGCCGTCCGGGTTCTCGTGAGTGACGACGACGAGCTTGTCGGCTTCGCGGAGCTCGCGCAAAACCTCGGCGCGCCGCGCGCGCGAGCGATCGGCGACCGCCTCGCTCACGCCGATCGCCTCCGCTCGGCATCCTGCCTCGCCCGAAAGTCGGCGGCGTGTGTCATCCTGCTTCGCCCTCCCCCTCCTGAGCCTCGGGAGCAGCCTGGAGATCGCTCCGACTCCCTCGCGGATCGCGATCTCCCACTTGGTCGAGCAGCGCGGTGATCCGCATCCCCCGGTCGACGGACTCGTCGTACTCGAAGGCGAGCGTCGGCGTGTGCTTGAGCGTGAGCTCCCCGGCGAGACGGCGCTGCAGGTAGCCGTGCGCCGAGCGCAGCCCCTCGATCGACGCGGCCCGCTCGGCCTCGTCGCCGAGAACGCTCACGTACACGCGGGCGTGCCTGAGGTCCGGGCTGGTCTTGACGGCGGTGACGGTCACGAATCCGACGCGGGGGTCCTTGAGGTCGGTGGCGATCGCGTCCGAGAGGACCATCCGCATGGCCTCGTCGACGCGGCGCATTCTGCCTCCGCGCATCCTATCCCCCGGATCCTGAGGCGGAGCTCAACGCAGGTCCTCCACCGAGACGACGTAGCGCTCGAACCGGGCGCCCTCCGGGTGGCGCGAGAGCACGAACCGCTCGGCCTCGTCGGCGGCCGCACCGAGCGCGCGCAGGTTCGGCCCGACGAGCGCGGCGGTGAGCGTCGCCCGCTGCCAGCTGTCCTGGTGGTCGGTCTCGGCGGCGGACACGCGCAGCCGGGTGCGCAGTTGGGCCTTGATCGAGTTCAGCCGCTGGCGCTTGGCCTTCAGCGACCCGGCGTCGGGGAAGTGCAGGTGGATGACCATCACCGCGATGTAGCCGCCGCTGCTCATCGGGAGGGGAGGCGGTCCCCGCCCACCCGGCGTCAGGTGAGCTCGCGCTCGACCTGACGGGTGGTGTACGTCTCAAGCACATCGCCCTCCTTGACGTCGGCGTAGTCGCGGAGCACGATCCCGCACTCGTAGCCGGAGGTGACCTCGCGGACGTCGTCGTTGAAGCGCCGCAGCGAGGCGATCTCGCCGTCCCAGATGACGGTCCCGTCGCGCACCAGGCGGACCTTGGAGCCGCGCGTGATCGTGCCGTCGGTGACGTAGGAGCCCGCGATCGTGCCCACCCGCGAGGCGCGGAAGGTCTGCCGGACCTCGGCGCTGCCGAGCGATTCCTCGACCTCCTCAGGCGCGAGCATGCCCTGCATCGCCTGGCGCAGCTCATCGATCGCCCGGTAGATGACCGAGTAGGCGCGGATCTCGACGCCCTCGCGCTCGGCGACGGCGCGCGCGTCCCCGACCGGGCGCACGTTGAAGGCGAGGATGATCGCGTCCGAGGCGGCGGCGAGCATCACGTCGGACTCGGTGACCGCGCCGACCGCGCGGCGGATGACGTTGACCGACACCTCCTCCTGCGGCAGCTTGGCGATCTCGTCCTCGATCGCCTCCAGCGAGCCCGCGACGTCGGCCTTCAGCACGAGCCCCAGCTCCTGCAGGTCGGAGCCGAAGATGTTCTCCAGGGAGACGCGCTTGCCGCTCGAGACGCGGGCCAGCGACTCCGCCTTCAGGCGGGTGGCGCGTTCCATCGCGAGCTGTCGCGCGCGGCGCTCGTGCTCGACCGCGCGCACATGCTCGCCGGCCTCGGGCACGCCGTCGAAGCCGAGCACCTCGACCGGCTCGCCGGGTCGTGCGGCGCTGATGCGGTTGCCGTTGTAGTCGCTCATCGCCCGCACCCGGCCCCAGGTGGCGCCCGCGACGAGCGCGTCGCCGACCTCGAGCGTGCCGCGGCTGATGAGGATCGTCACCACGGGCCCCCGGCCCGGGTCGAGCTTCGACTCGATGACGGTGCCGGAGGCGGGCGCGTTCGGGTTGGCCTTCAGCTCCTCGACCTCGGCCATGACGATGATCGTGTCGAGCAGGTCGTCGAGTCCCTGGTGGGTCTTCGCCGAGACGTTGACGAACTCGGTGTCGCCGCCCCACTCGACCGGCTGCAGGCCGAGCTGGGTCATCTCGGTGCGGACGCGGTCGGGCTGCGCGCCCTCCTTGTCGATCTTGTTGACGGCGACGAGCATCGGCACGCCCGCCTCCTTCGCGTGGTCGACCGCCTCCTGGGTCTGTGGCTTCACGCCGTCGTCGGCGGCGACGACGATCACCGCGATGTCGGTCACCTTCGCGCCCCGGGCGCGCATCGCCGTGAACGCCTCGTGGCCGGGAGTGTCGAGGAAGGTGACCGTGTGCCCGTCGTGCTGCACCTGGTAGGCGCCGATGTGCTGCGTGATCCCGCCGGCCTCCCCGGCGGCGACCTGCGTCTGGCGCACGGCGTCGAGCAGCGACGTCTTGCCGTGGTCGACGTGGCCCATGATCGTCACCACCGGCGCGCGCTCGACGAGGTCCTCCTCGGGATCCTGATACGTCGGCTCGGCGATCTGCTCGTCCTCGGAATGAACGATCTCGATCTCCTTGCCGAGCTCCGCGGCGAGCACCTCGATCGAGTCGTCGGAGAGAGTCTGGGTGAGCGTCTTCATCTCGCCGAGCCCCATCAGCTTCTTCATCACCTCGGGCACCGGCACGTTGAGGTACTCCGCGACGTCCTTGACCGTCGAGCCGGAGTTGATCTGGATCGCCGAGGTGTCGACCTTCACCTCGGTCGGACGCGACTCGGCCTCCTCGTCGTAGACCCCGCGGCGCCGTCGCCCGCGCCGCTGGCGGCGCGGCGGCTGGTTCGCGGGGCCGCCCCCGCCCGGCCCGCCGCCTCCGCCGGCGCGGCGCGAGGCCTGGGAGTCGATCACGACGCGGCGCCGGCCACCGGCGTTGGCGGGAGCGCGCTCGCCCTGCAGGGAATCGCGGGTCGGCCGCTGCTGCCTGCCGTCGCCCGGGGCCGCGGGCGGGGCCTGGGTCGCGGTCGCGCCGCGGCCCGGGGCGCCGGCGCCCGAGGAGCCGTTGCCCGCGGATCCGTTCGCGGCGGCCGTGCGTGCGGCCTCCGCGGCGCGGGCCCTCGCCTTCGCGGCCTCGGCGGCCGCCTGGCGGGCCGCCGCCTCGCGTGCCGCGGCCGCGCGGGCCGCGGCCTCCTGGCGCGCCGCCGCCTGCCGCTCGGCGGCGACGTTGCCGGGCTGCTCGACGGCGGTGCCGCCGGCGCCGGACGGGGTGTCGCCCGCGAGTACGCGCGCCGCGACCTGCTCGTCGACCGACGAGGAGGCGGCCTTGACGTTGACGCCGGCGGCCTGCAGCTTCGCGAGCAGGTCCTTCGGCGCCATGTCGTTCTGCTTGGCGATCTCGTGTACGCGCTTGGCCATTCGGGCTCCGAGTCTAGGAGGTCGATCAGGCGGCCTGGACCTGATCGGAGTCGGTGCCCTCGAGCGCCTGATGGGCCTCGAGGCCGCAGTAGCGCGACCCCGGCAGCGCCGCGTTCGGGCAGCGCCGGCCGTTCGTGAGGATCGCCGCGCAGCGGCCGGAGGTCTCCTCCTCCTCGTAGCCGTGCTCGGCCTCCTCGGCGGCGAACTCGGTCTCGGAGCGGATGTCGATCCGCCAGCCGGTGAGGCGCGCGGCGAGGCGGGCGTTCTGACCCTCGCGGCCGATCGCCAGCGACAGCTGGTCGTCCGGAACGATCACCGTCGCCTGCTTGCCGGCGTCGTCGACGAGCACCTCGCGCACGCGCGCGGGCGACAGCGCCTTGGCCACGAAGCGGGCGGGCTCGTCGTTGTAGGGGATGATGTCGATCTTCTCGCCGCGCAGCTCGGAGACGACCATTCGCACGCGGGAGCCGCGCGGGCCGACGCACGCGCCGACCGGATCGACGCCGTCGACGTGGGAGACGACCGCGATCTTCGAGCGGTAGCCGGGCTCGCGGGCGACGCCGGTGATCTCGACGAGGCCGTCGGCGATCTCCGGCACCTCGAGCTCGAACAGCGACTTGATGAGCTCTGGGTCGCGCCGGCTGACGATGATCGACGGGCCCTTCGTCGAGTTCGAGACGTCCTTGATGACCGCCTTGATCCGCTGCGAGTGGTCGTAGCGCTCGCCGTCGACCTGCTCGGACTTCGGCAGCAGCGCCTCGACGCGCTCGCGCAGCTGCACGAGCGTGTAGCGCGAGTCGGACTGCTGCACGATGCCGGTGATCAGCTCGCCGACCCGGTCCCGGTACTCCTCGAACATCATGTCGCGCTCGGCCTCGCGGATCCGCTGCAGGATGACCTGCTTGGCCGTCTGGGCCGCGATCCGGCCGAAGTCCGACGGGGTGACGTCCTCGGTTTCGATCTGGTCCTCGTACTCGCGCAGCTTCTCCATGTCGATCTCGGGCTCCGGGGCCTCGCGCATCTCGCCGGTCT
>DATGKS010000030.1:0-63098 GCA_035294545.1 Solirubrobacteraceae bacterium
CTAGTGGTCGCTCCCGCAAATACGCACGCATTCGAGGCGCGTCTGGCGGCGCCAGGCGGCGTCCTCGGACACTCGATGTGCCAGAGGCACACCTTCGGACCAACGGCTTCGCCGTCGGTGCCCGCGTCCTTGCCTGGCACCGCCAGCCACACCTCTCGGTGCGCACGTACTTACGGGAGAGACCACTAGACTCGCCCTCGGACGGGGCGTAGCGAAGTCTGGTATCGCGCCCGCTTTGGGGGTGGGAGATCCTCGGTTCAAATCCGGGCGCCCCGATCATGAGATGAGCACGGGTCGGCGCGCAAGCGTCGGCTCGGCGCTGCGACGGATCCCTCGGGATCGGTCTCGTGGTCGGCGGGCTCTGCCGCGCGTGGGCTCCCGGCGCGGGCCTCCGGTCGCCGTCGCGTTCGCCGCGGGCATCGCCCGGTCCGACCGGTCAGCCGGCAAGCGCGTCGGCGACGAACGCCGCGATCGCGGTTGTGAACTCGCGGCGGCTCTCCTCCCAGGCGTAGAACATGTGGCCGCCGCCGAAATGCCGCACGGTGAGCCGCTCGGCGACCCGGGGGTCGAGCCGCATGAGGTTGCGCAGCCGATCGGTCGCGTAGTACGGGGTCACGAGGTCGTAGCGGCCGTGGGTGATGAACGCCCTCATGTGGGGGTTGAGCGCCATGCCGTAGCGGAAGTCGTCGGTCGCGCCGACCGGCGGCACGAAGAAGTGCTCGGGCGCGTCGTTGCGCCACGCCTGGAACACCTCGTGGCTGAGCACGATGTACTCGCGGTCGGTCTCGATCCCGATCTCCCGCCGCAGCTGCCGGTTGATCGCGGTGGCGAACGCGGGCGCGAAGCCGGCGAGCGTCGGATCGGCGCCCTCGAAGCTGTCGCGGTCGGGGAACGGGTCGACGGTCGTGATCGTCGCGTCGTAGAGCCCGAGCACCCGCCGCTCGTCCCGCAGGAGCTCACGCACGAACCGGTGGATCGAGACGCGCCCCTCGCTGCGGGTGACGAGCGCCAGCGGCAGGCCGGTCAGGTCGGCGAGGCGCTCGAGGATCCGCTCGCGGTCCGCGGCCGGCATCGAGGCACCGCGCGCGAGGAAGCTCGCGTAGTCGCCGGTCGCGAATGCCTCCGCCTCGCGCCCGACCTCGTCGGTCGACGTGCCGGCTTCGAACGCACGCGAGCGGCCGTGATGGACGGCGGCCAGCGCCATCGTGGGGAGCGTGTCGATCCATCCGAGCGCGTCGTAGTCCCCGGGCGAGAGCGCCCCGAGCTCCAGCGCGGGGGAGATGAGGATCGCGCCGCTCAGACCGACGCCCGCCGTCTCCTGCAGCATCCGCACGAGGCGCCCGACGCGATAGCCGCCGTAGCTCTCACCGGCGATGAACACGGGCGATCCCCACCGGCGGGTCCGCGACATCCAGCGTCCGACGAACTCGCACAGCGACTCGAGGTCGCGCTTGTAGCCGAAGAACTCGTGCGCACGATCACCGCCTCCCGGCTTCGCGTCGCCCGGCTTCGCGTCCGACGCGCTCTCGGCGCCGGGCCTCACCGTGCCGTCGTCGGGGTCGATCACGCGGCTGAATCCGGTGCCGACGGGGTCGACGAACACGAGGTCGCTGAAGCCGAGCCAGGAGTCCTCGTTCTCGACCAGGCGCGGCGGCATCGTCGGAAGCGTGCCGTCGGGCGAGAACGCGACCCGCGTCGGGCCGACGACACCCATCTGCAGGTATGCCGACGATGCGCCCGGGCCGCCGTTGAAGATGAACGTCACCGGCCGCCCGTCCGCGTCCTCCTCGGTGTCGGCGACGTAGGAGACCGAGAAGATCTCGGCCGCGGGCTTGTCGTCCTTGCGCAGGACGGTCCAGTTCGCGGACACGGTGTAGTCGATCACGGCGCCGGCAGCGCGCCAGGTGAGGCTCGCCTCCACGCCGGGCGGCGGCTCGTGGTCGCGCTTCGCGGCCGGTGCCCCGTCCTTCGTCTCGTCGTCGCTCATCTCAGTGCCTCCTGGGCTCCGTACCGTACGGCTTTCCACCGTCCGCCGCTCCCGCCGCCCGGCGAGCCGTCCAGACGGCTGCGGTTCGGTCAGGGCACTGACCTGGAGCGCCGATATTGCCCTGTCATGCCATTCCGTCACCTCCGGCTGCCCGGGCGCCGCGCCCGCCAGGAGTCGTGGACGGCGCCGATCGACGCCGCCGCGCTCACCGGCGTGCTCGATCTGTTCGAAGAGCTCGTGTACATCGGCGAGCTCACCCCCGCCGGCGAGTACATCGGCCGTTTTGCCAGCTCCTCGGTCGACCGCTTCATCGGCGGCCCCCAGCCGCGGGACATTGAGTTCGGTCGACTCTGGAGCTCGCTCGTCCATCCAGAGGACCGTCGGAAGCGCGACCGGCTCCATGCGCAGCTGCGCGCGGGCGCCGAGGCCGAGGTCATCTATCGCGTCGTGGGCCTCGACGGGGTGACGCGAAGCATCCGCGACCGAGCCCGGCCCGTCCGCCAGGCGGACGGCGGGCTCGTCATCCAGGGGGTCGTCAGCGACGTGACCCGCCGCGCCGAGGCGGACGCGCGCGCCGCGGAGGCCGCCGATCGCTTCTTCACCCTCCTCGACGTCGTCGGCGAGCATGTCTACGTCGCGGCCGCCCAGCCCGACGGCACCATCCGGGAGCTGTTCCAGGGCCCGGGCGCCGATCGCCTCCTCGGCGGCGCCGAGCCCGACTCCGAGATGGAGAACTGGGAGGCGGCGATCCATCCCGAGGATCGCGGCGCCTACGACGACTTCAACGCGCGACTGATCCGCGGCGAGCGCAGCGAGGTTCAGTACCGGCTGCGGGGCGCGGACGGGATCACGCGCTGGGTCCACGACCGCGCCGCGACGCGGACCCGGCCCGACGGCGCGCTCGAGATCAGCGGCATCGTCTCCGACGTCACCGACCGTCGGCGGCTCGAGGACGAGCTTCGTCAGACGGTGGCCGAGATGGAGCGGGCGCACGCCGAGCTCGAGCGGGCTCGTCAGGCCGCCGAGCAGCTCGCGCACACCGACGAGTTGACCGGCGCCCTCAGCCGCCGCCGGTTCGCGGTGCTCGCCGAGACGGTCGAGTCGGATGTCCGCGGATTGCTGCTGCTCGACGCCGACCACTTCAAGCGCATCAACGATCGCTACGGCCACGCCGCCGGTGACCAGGCGCTCGTGGAGCTCGCGGGACGCATCCGGGGCGAACTCGGCGACGGCGACCTGCTCGCCCGCTGGGGCGGGGAGGAGTTCGTCGCGCTCCTCGCGGGCGTCGCCGATGACGCAGCGCTCCGCGAACGGGCGGAGCGCGTCCGCGCGGCGGTGGCGGCGACCCCCGTCGCCTGCGGGAGCGCGCGCGTTGCGCTGACTGTGTCCATCGGAGCGGTGTGCGGCGCGCGCGCGACGGGGCTCGATCGTCTCGTGGCCGCCGCCGATACGCCCTCTACGTCGCCAAGGCGCGCGGCCGCGATCGCGTCTGCCTCATCTCGGACGCCCCGGTCGCGGCCGCCGCCGAGCTCCCTCCCGCAGAGGGCGACGAGCCCGAGGAGCTCCGTCTCGCCCGCGCGCTTGCGCACGCGACGAGCCTGCTGGACGCCGACCGTCTTGAGCACCTCACGACGGTGGCCGACCTGTGCGCGGCGCTCGCCGCCCAGCTTCGGCTTGACGACGCGGGCGTGCTGCGCTGCCGGCTCGGCGGGCTCCTGCACGACGTCGGCAAGGTCGCCGTTCCGGGCGCGATCCTCGCGAGCGCCGCGCCGCTGAGCGCCGCCGAGCGGGAGCTCGTCCGCGCCCACTGCGAGCACGGCGAGTCGATCGTGCTCGGATTCGATGCACTCCGTGAGCTCGCGCCGATCGTCCGCCACCACCACGAGCGGGTCGACGGCCAGGGATACCCGGACGGACTGGCGGGCGACGCGATTCCGCTCGAGGCGCGGATCGTCGCCGTCGCCGACGCGTTTGCGGCGATCACCGCCGACCGCGGCTACCGCCCGGCGCGCTCGCCCGAGGAGGCGTTCGACGAGCTGCGTCGAGCCGCGGGCACGCAGCTCGACGCCCAGGCCGTCGACGGACTGCTCGAGCTCATGGGCGCTCGTGCGGGCTGGCCGGCCGCCGACCGGCGAGCCGCCTGAGCCGAACCGGCGAGCCGGCCGACCCGCCGCCGCGCCGCAGGCTCCGGCCGCCCGCGGCGCGGAAGCCGGCTCGCTCAGCCGGAGGTCTGCACGATGAGTGACCGCGATTCGCCCGCGGGAGCGCTCACCAGCACCTCGGTCCCCCGGTGGCTGCTCACCGTCTGGTAGCTCGTCGGCTGGCCGTCGAGCGTGACCGAGCTCACCGAGCTGCCCGCGGGGATCACCGCGCCGATCGTGAGCGCAAGGCCCCGGGCGCCGCTCACCCGCGTCTCGAAGCGGCCGGCGCCCTGGCTTGCGGACACGCTGAGCTCGTCGTTCCCGGCCGCGAGATGCTGGACGGACGCCGTCGGCCACCCGGCCGGGAGGTCGGGCACGACTGTCAGCGCGTGGGCGGGGGCGTCGGGGAGCACGCCGAGGATGTCGTGCGCGGTCGTCCACAGCAGGCCGTAGGAGGACCAGGCCTGCATCACGTTGGCCCGGCTCGTGAACGCCTCGTAGGGGTTGTACTGGCTGCTCTGGGCAAGCTCGGGCAGCGCGCCCGGCATCTCGACCGTGAGCTGGCCCGCCACCTTGTCCATGTTCGCGACCGACTGATTCATGCGGCCGTAGTTGGCCTCCGCGACGGCGAGCGCGCCGGTGTTGACGAGGTAGCACGTCTGGCCGCCGGTGCCCGACGGCCCGCCGACGCCGTCGACATAGAGGCCGCAGGAGCCGGTGAACGTCGGCCCCTCGATCGTGGAGAGCGCCGCGTTCGCATCCGCGGGGGTGGCGATGTCCTGCTCCATCGGGGCGACGCTCGTCCACCAGCGCTGCTGGAGCTGCTCGCCCGCGTGCGTGCATGCGCCCTCGGTGCCGTCGCACATCGAATCGGCGTAGAGGCCCTGGCTCGGAATCCACCACTGGCCGAATGCGGCAAGGAGCCGCGCCTGCCGCCGCGCGGCCCATGCGGCGGTCGCGCGGTCGTGCATGGCAAGCGCCATCTCCTGCAGGGCGCCGAGCTCCTGCACGGTCTCCGAGGCGACGTCGAGCGCGTCGATGCCGAGCGATGGGTTCTCCACGATGCCGGCCCCGTCGGGCCACAGATCGTCGGCGTGCGGATCCAGGCGGGCCAGATAATGAGCGCCGTCCCTCACGAAGCCGTAGTTGTCCTTGAGCACCGCCGGATCGCCGGACCATTGCCACACGAGGTCGGCGGCGATCGCGAACTGTGCCGTTTCGTTGATGTCGCCCGGCTCGCCGTTGTCGCCGTAGTACACGGCGCCGGTCGAGTTGATCTCGTGCACGACCTTTCCGGTCCTGCCGTTCACGATCCTCGAGACCCGGCGGATCGCGGCAAGCTGCTGAATCGCGGTCCGCCACTGCCCCGCCACCGCGAGCCCGTACGTGCTGTACGCCCCGTCCGTCCCGAAGAACTCCGCGTAGTCGGGGTAGGCGGCGTCGATCCCGGACAGGCTCGCGACGGTGGCGACCGGTGGGGGATAGGCCTTGCCCGCCTTCACGTCCCGGATCCGGAGGTCCTTGACGGTGCGGTGCAGGTCGGCGAGGTTGAGCTTGCTCCAGAGCAGCGCCTGGTTGACCGAGGAGTCCGGAACCTGGAAGCTGCTCTGCCCCGCGAGCGCGTCGCGCTCGGCCACCTTGCGCGCGAGCAGACGCCCCGGCTCGGCGAGCGCACGCCGCAGCGAGCTCATCGCCCGGGAGGCGGAGAACTGCGAGCCCGAGACGGCGACCCACAGGGTTCGCCCGCGGGCGGGCACGCGGAGCGTCCACGCGAGCCGTCCTCCGGCGCCCTTTGAGCCGAACACCGCCCGCTCGGCGGCCGTTGTCGGTCCCCAGTCTCCGCGTCCGACCGCGACCCGCCGGGGTGCGAGTTTCGATCCGACGTCCGCGTACCAGCTTCTGCCCGTCTGTCGGAACTGGACGGCGTCGCCCTCGGCCGAGGCGGCGTCGGGGTGCTCGACCTGATCGGCGGTCGGAGTGGTCGACGACCACGGATATGCGGCCATCACCTGGCTGTGGGCCTCTGCGACCACGTCGACCCGCTTGGCCCTGCGGTCGACCGGCGCGAGCGTGAGGCCGACGAGCACGACCGGGCGCCCGTCGGGCGAGAACTCGGTGAGCGTCGGCCGCAGGCCGTGCGTCGCCGGGAACGTGAGCCGGACGAACCCGGGCCCGCTCGTGAACATGCGAGCGTCGTCGAGCCAGGCGCCGCGGACCCGGAACCACAGGCCGTCGAGCAGCTTGATCGGCGGGGCCCAGAACCCGCCCATCTGACCGGTCGTGTGCCAGCCGATCGGCGGGAACGATCCGTTCTCGACGCCGACGACGTAGGCCCGGGTGCCGGCCGCCACGTAGCGACGCTTGCCGAGCAGCGTGTCAGCCGCGATCGTCGGGCCCGCGCCCGCCTGGGGCACTCCGGTCATCGGGGAGGCGGCCGCGTGGGCGGCCGCATCAGCGGCCCCCGCTCCCGCGCCGCCGGCGATCGCGATCGCCGCACACACCGCCGCTCGGGCGAGTCCCACCCGTCGTGTCCTACCAAGTCGTGCCATCCGTCCTCCCTCGCCGTCCCGGCCGGCCACAGATCCGAACGGTCAGCTACCCATGTGCCGGGCCGGATATGCACGCGCTGCGGGTGCCGCGGGCGTCGCCGCCATCGGGCGCCGAGCTTGTCGAGCAGTGCGAGCAGTGCGAGCAGCGCGCGCGGCTCGGCGTCGCTGAGCGGCCCGACGACCTCGCGCTCGACCTTCCTCCTAGGGCCTGCGCCAGGCGAGCAGCACCCCGTCACCGATCGTGAGCAGCACGTTGTCGACGCGATCGTCCTGCTGCACCCGGGCCGCGAAGGCCCGCATCGCGACCGTGCCCGGGTCGGCGCTCGCCCGATCGAGGGTGTCCCCGGCGCGGAAAAGGTTGTCGGCGACGATCACGCCGCGGGGCGAGAGCTTGTCCACGATCGCCTCGTAGTAGGCGGGATATTCGGACTTGGCGGCGTCGATCCATGCCAGATCGAACGGCCCCTCGAGACCCCGAAGCGACTCCAGGGCGGGCCCCACCAGCAGCTCGATCCGATCACCCGCCGGATGGGCGGCGAAATGGCGACGGGCGACCTCGGCGTTCCCCTCGTCGAGCTCGAGCGTGACGACGCGGCCGTGCTCGCCCATCGCGGCGGCCATCGTGAGCGCGCCGACGCCGGTGAACGTGCCGACCTCCAGGACGCGCCGGGCGCCGCCGATCACGATCAACGCCTCGAGCAGTCGCGCCTCGGGCAGTCCGGCCATCATCTGGGGGTACGCGGTGTTGCGCGCGGTCCATTCCGCGGCAGCGGCCAGCGGGCCGGCGAACGGCGTCGTGTGGTTCGCCGCGAAGGCGGTCGCGTCCGCATCGATCAGCTCGGCCATCGGCGGACAGCATAGGTCCCGTCCGCGAGCGCTATAGGGTCCCGTCCGCGAGCGCCATAGGATTCGGCCGCCCAACCGATCGGGAGGAACCAGACATGACCGCCAAGCTCGTCGTGCTGTACGGGGTACCGCAGGACCCCGCAGCGTTCGACACCCATTACACCGAGACCCACGTGCCGCTCGCGGAGAGGATCCCCGGACTGCGGCGCTTCGACCACGGACACGTTCTCGGCAGCGCGGACGGATCCGCACCGCCCTACCACTACATGGCCGAGCTCTACTTCGAGGACGCCGACGCCGTGGCCAGCGGCTTGGCCTCAGCCGAAGGTCAGGCGGCGGGAGCAGACGTTGCGAACTTCGCCACCGGCGGCGCGACGCTCATGATCGTCGAGGCGTGATCGCACTGCACGCCGAACCTTCCCGCTGGCTCCAGGTGGTCGTAGCCCATGAGGGCGATCGCGGGGATCGTCACCGCATTCGGTCGCCAGCGAGGCCATGAGCATTGAGATCGCCCGCATCACCTTCGACCGCGCCCGCTCCGGCGCGGCCGGGGGACGTGCGCCACCTCCACCACGAAGACCCAGCGACGGCGGTCGACTTCAACCGGAGCGTTGTCAACGCGCGGGTGACGACGCGGGGGCAAGTCAACCTCGCAGATCCGCAGGCGTGTGTCGAGCGCCCGCGGCAGGACTCGAACCTGCGACCCACGGCTTAGAAGGCAATCCGAGCGCGTTCGCGAGCGTCACCGCGAGGTATAGGAAGGCTACGGTTTGCAGGGGATTTATGAGGAGGCGCTACGACTCGCCCACCCGTCGCGCCGAACCTAATGTTCGGAGATTGTTCGGACGAGCTCCTCGGGCGCACTGCGAGTCTGGGTCCCCGCCGCTCAAGCGGCTCCGGAGATTCGCCGGAGGACTTCGCCAGAACCATCAAGGTCCAGGCTTTGTCCCGCGCAAAGTCGATCGCGGCGAACTACTCGCCGGCGACGGACGGTCCGCCCTGAGCGGGCTCGCGGCAGCCCGATCACGATCCCGCCGGCCCGTCTGCGAGAGCTATCGCGGCAATACGATCGCGGACCTGGCACCGGCACCACTATCGGATCCTTATGAAGCGAGCATCCAGCGAGCGAGGCCTCCGGTTGAAGTAAGCCAACCAGCACTGAGCAACGCGTGTGCTCCTCGTAGACACACGAGGAGGAGAGGCTGTCAGCCAATCAAGCTGCAAATTCACCTTTTGGCTCCTTCATAGCGAGATGGGCGCGGAACATCGGGTGTACCTGAAAGCGCGTCAGCGCGGCAAGGTTCAAGTTCGTGATCTGATGCGAGCCCAGGTATTCACTCCCGCTACGACGTCGTCCCTTAATACCTCCGACGGCTCGCGCACGAAGGAACCCAATGGTCCAAAGAATGTCGATCATTCTCTCTGGCTCAAGTCCCTCCGTCCACGAGGTCGCGTCCGAATCGATAGGTGCCTCTCCAGTCGCGATCTCGAGACACACATCCTCGAGAGTCTCACGGTCCATGGTGTACACCCTGCCGCGAAATACTTCGAACACGCTCAGTAAGCCGGGGTACTGAAACCTGTATTCAGCAGCAATGTCTTTACTGCGGTCTTCAGAGTACGTGACTTCGGCTTCGCTGATCGACGTGTAGTCGAGTGGCGGAAGCTCAGCGGTCTTCGACGCGAGACTGACGCATTCCCCGCAAAACGAGATTATCTCGCGTGGCCGGTACAGGGTCCGGTCAACCATGTAGTTGAAGCTCTTGTTCTGTCGGTACTTGAGTGTTTCGGCGAATACTTGTTCCCAAGCATCACTATCTGAAGCATCCGCCAGGCTGGATGTGCTGTACCGGATGCGATTGGCCATGAGTTGGCGGAGGCTGCGCTCGTCCCACGCGATCACTTCAAGCAAGTCCCGATACTTCTGCGCATCCTCGTACAACTCTGGGATGCTGTCGTAGAGCTCTTGGCGCAGAGACATATAGACCCGTAGGCCTGGGCTCAGATCGTTTATCGAGACACAGGCCTGGAAGAGGCCGGCCACGAAAGCTCGGGCATCTTCGGACGCATCCCATCCCCGGTCAAGCTCATCGACGAATACGAGGACTCGCTTGTTCTCCAGCACCTTCTGGAGTGGCTCAAGCAATGGGCGTATCTCGTCCAAGCGGTAGAGATATTCAAGCTGACGAGCCTTGACAGCTGCTTCGTACTTGCCGAGCTTTACGCCCTCCATGCGTTTCAGATACGAGATGAGCGCGCCAATCGGATTGCTCGCCTGATCGGGATGATTGTCACGCAGGTAGGCGTAGATATCACCGGCCGCGCCGCGCTTCAGTTTCGGGCCCTGTTCCGTTACACCCTTCATCACCAGGAGGTAGATGAGGAACTTCCAGGCGACGGCGTAAGCGCCGAGCTTCGCCCACGAACCGGAGCTCTCCGTGGCGAGCGTCGCGCTGAGCATCTCGTACGAGTAGTCCTCCGGCGCGAGCTCGATGACGACAGATCCGGCAGCGCGCTGTCGCTGGGCAAGCACCTTGAAGATGGCGCTCTTTCCCGACCCTCGGTTGCCAAGGAGGATGCTCTTGCTCCCCTCCTCGACCCGTGTGAAAGCGGGAGATTCAACGAAATAGTCAGCTAGCCCCTGCGCGATGTCGCGCTCTGCGGCGGGCGCGCCGAAACTGAGCTTGGAGAGATCGATGTCGCTCACGGGCTGATGGTAGGACCTACGTCGGCGGAAAGTAGTAATTCGAGCAGGAGCGAGGCGAAGTCGCGGGCCGACGCAAAGCTGCAGTGGGCTGGGCCTCGTCGGCCAGCGCCAATCATTCGCATTGGCAGAAGCCCGAGCGCCGATGGTTCGCTGGGCTTGGGAAGCGCGCGGAGCTCACGGTCGCAAACGGGGAATGCGCTCGTCCGGCTGATCGCGCTCGTGTGAGCGCTTTGCCGCGAAGCCGATCACGCGGTTCGACGAGCCTGCGGACCGCGAGAGCGACCCGCTCAGGTTTCCTCGAAGCCGCTCTGGTCGAACTTGAGCGTGGTCGCGTTCTCGGAGATCGTGCGGATCTTGCCCTCGTCGAAGCCGTCCTCGGCGATCGCCTCGATCTCGACGGTGACGCGCAGCCACGCGCCGGCGGTGGAAGTGAGCGGTGCGAGGATCTCGTCGGCGAGGTTCTTGAAGTCCGAGGCGTAGCGGTCGCTCTGCAGCTCCTTGGAGCCATAGAAGCGGGTCTTGGCCGGCGGCCCGGGGGCGGCGGCTGCGGGCCCGGCCCTCCGCCGCCGTCGCGGCCGGGCAAGGGACCGCTGCCTGACCCGCCCTCTGCCCCGGCTGCGTCGCCAGGCCCGGGTCTGGCGGCCTGGTCGGCGGCGCGCTGCGCGAGCGCCCGGTCCGGCGGCACGATCACGGTCGCGTCGGTGATGGTGACGGTCACCGGGTCGGAGGGGAGCACAAGGCCGCGGTAGCGTCCGGCGTCCGTGTCGTGGCCGTCGGCGAGCGCGAAGCCGTCCTGCTCCCAGAGCAGTTGGAGGCCGGTCAGGCCGGCCTCAAGCGCGCCACGATCGCGCAGGCGCGGCATGTACGGGTACTCGGCGCACAGCCGCCAAGGCTCGCCGACGGTAAACCGGCCCGCCTGCCAAAGCTTCGCAGCGCGCGTGTCAAGCTGGTGGCGGATCGCGGCGGTGGGCCGGGGTCGTGGGTCTGCCCGGAGAGTTCTCAAGGGAGTGGGCGTACACGTCGCTGTCGCGTGCCAAGAAGCCCACTCGCGTGTATGTGGTGTCCGGGCATACGCAGGCGGAGGAGGAGCGCAAGGAGTACGCGAGGGTGATGGACGCCGAGCTCGACCGCGAGAAGGTGATCGCCCGGTTGGCGGCGCGGATGGACACGCGCGACCTCGAGGAGGCCGCGCTTTTGCAGCGTGCGCGCGACGGGCGGCTCGATCTCGGCGCCGGCGACGAGCTCGACGCCGAGGCGGAGGGCGAGCTGCAGGTCGACATCGAGCGCTACCGCGACGGGTGCTACCAGCTCGCCCGCGAGGCGTTTCATCGCATGCAGCAGGGCGAGCCGGTCGGCGGACCCAGGCTCGACGCCTACATCGACCTGCTCGCCCAGTGCCAGATCGTCCAGCGCACCTTCGACAGCGAACAACTCCAGGGCGCGCTACAGGCGGCGCGTGACGGGCAGCGCGCCGAGAAGATGCTCGACCAGCTCCAGGAGCAGGCCGCGAGCGGCGAGCTCAACTCCGGGCAGCGGCAGAGCATGGAGACCCTGGTGATCGCTCGGGGTGACGTCCTCTCACGCTACCCCGACCCGCAGGGCATCCTGAACATGAAGGCCAAGCACGACCAGGCGCTCAACACGCTCGAGCGCGAGACCGTGCGCGCCCGCGCCGCTGCGGTCAGCGAGCACATCGCCGCCCAGCCCGGGTGGGTGACCGTGATCGGTACCCGACCGGCGGGACGGCGGTTGCGCGAAGCGTGGAGCGAGGTCCTCGAGGATCTCGCCGGCCGCTACGTCGACGCGCGCGCACAGCGCGAACTGGCGAGCGAGCGCGCGGTCGAGGCCAACCGTGGCGCTGAGGCGCCGCGCCCCGCGCGCCAGGCCGTGAGCGATCCGCTCGTGCGGGCGCGCGCGGAGGCCAAGGCCCGGTTCGAGGCGCTCATGGCCGACCCGGACAACCCGTCGCTGCTCAGCGCATCCGTCGAGGCGCAGCGCACCGCCGAGCAGGTCGAGCTTGACTCCAAGCCGCGCTGGCTGACCGGCACCCTCGGCGAGCGGCCCGCCGACCGCAAGCTCGCCAAGGAGTGGGATCGCCTCGGCCGCCGGATCATCAACCTGCGCGACAGCCACGGCATCACCGACCCCCTCGACAACGCCTACAACCACGCCGACCTCTCCCTGCGCCGCTCGATCGGCCGCTACCGCATCAACGCCGGCCTCGACCAGCCACCGCCCGGCATGGACATCAGCCGCGGCTACGGCATCGGCGACTGAGCCCATGCCCCCGCGCTGTCCGCTGCTCCAGTCCGCGTGCGTCGCGTCCGGCGCCGCGCGCGCAAGCACCCCAAAAAAGGTGCGCACACGCATGAGTACCGGCGACGAAGAGTTCCTCACGGTCGCCGACGTCGCGCGAATCCTGAACCTGACTTCCGCAGTGGTGGGTGCACGGATCCGCTGGATCGCCCGTGGGTACCGGTGATTTGAGTGTCTTTCGGGGTGTGGGCCGTGTGCCCACGCCTTGCGCGGCGCGGCGTGAGCGCTCCGGGCGAACCACGCTCGCCACGCTCTTGGCGGCGATCTGCAGCGACTGCGCGGATGCCCGCCATGCGGTTCACCGGCTGTGGATGCCGACCACCGCACGAGTCGCCGCGCCGGCGATCGTCAGCGCGGGGGTCTGCTGACGCTCGGGCCTGATTCGGCCCGCAGGAAGGCCATGCTCTCCCGCGCCCACGCAGCCTCCTTGGCGATCGTGTCCGCCAGTCGAGGTTCGGGCGGGGTCCACAGCTCCACCACGGCGGTGAGATCACGACCGGCGCCGGCGACTGTCGCCAGCAGAGCGTGAATGTTCAGACGTCCCTGGCCGGCGGGGCGGCCTTCGACAGTGAATCCCATCGCGTGCCAGGCGCGACTGATAATGAAGTCCTTGACGTGGAGGTTGACGGCCAACGGCGCCAACGTCGCGATGACCACATCTGGCCCTTCCAGGGCGCCGAGTGAGTTGACCGTGTCGAGACAGATCCCCGCCCAGTCCGACCCCAGCGACGCGATCATCCAGCGCAGCTCGGCGGTCGTGAACCGGTCATGGTTCTCGATCGCCAACGTGACGCCGGCGGTGAGGAAGTCGTCGCGCAGTGGCGCCAGGCGCCGCACCACCTCTTCCGGAGTAGGCTCGTCGCAGGGAGCGTCGATGACCACCCGCACGAGACCCGAGCCGACGGCGTGGGCGAGCTCGAGGTAGCGGCGCACGTGCGCGGGTGCTGTCCCGCGCGTGCCGAGCTCGAGCTTCACGCCGGCGTCGCGCGCGCGGATGGTGAGACCGCGGATTTCCCGGGCCGACCACGTCTGTAATGGCAGGTTGTCGGCGATCTGCAGCACGTCGGCGCCGAGGTTCGCCGCGCGCTCGATCAGCTCGTTGGCGCCCAGCGGCCGTTCCGGCGGCGCCCCTGGTACGCCCACCGCCCAGGCGTAGGTGTAGCTGGAGATGCCGAGCCGCACGCCGACCGTCAGTTGCGGTCGGTGATGCGGCGGACGGAGGCGAGCACCTCCTCGGGCTCGAAGATGCGATCCCAGTCGTCGCGGAACAGCATCCGCTTGGACTCGCGCAGCGCCAGCTGGGCACCCTCTGAGAGCTTCCAGTCCAGCTGGTCGAAGATCAGCGCCAGGCCGATCTGAATGTGGCCCATGAGAAAGTCGTACGTCGCCTCGGCGGGCACGCCGGCCTCGATCACTCGCTCCATCCCGTCGTGGATGAGCGAGATGCAGCCGTTGGTCAGCGTTTCGCTCAGCGCTGGCTCGAGCATCGCCATCTGCGACACGGTGATCCGGTGACAGGTGCTGATCGGGGCGAACATCGCCTCGGCCAGCCGCTGCGCGCGCTCCGCCTCTGTCTCGCCGCCCCACGCGGTGGCGAACACGAGTGCCTGGCGGGCCAGTCCGCCGCCCCAGAAGTCGCGCCGCGCCTCGGCCGTCTCCTCCTCGAGCAGGCTGTAGAGCGGCGGATGGGTCGGATGCACGACGTAGCAGTTGACGTCGTCGCGGCGCGGTATGCGGTCGGAGGCGAGGGCCGCCGGGTCGAGGAACAGCATGCTGGTGCCGGCGTCGAGCATCGGCACCACATCTTTCGCCACGTCCTTCACGATCGAGTCGTTGATCGCGAACACGACGAGCTCGGCGCCACGCACCGCCTCCGCGGTCTCGACGGCCGACACACCGAGCTCGGCCATCAGCTCGCGCCCATGCGGGCTGGGCTCGACGAAGCGCAGCTCGTACTCGGGGTACTCGAGTAGCGACCGGGTGATGCGGCGGCCCATGTTTCCGCCGGCGCCGAGGATCGTGACCCGGATCGTCGGCTCCGCCCGCCCAGTGAGAGTAGGGAGGTTGTAATCTGGCATACTGCATTCCAGAATACAGGTCGGTGCAAGTGGGTATGACCGCTTCATGACCCGCCGCCCTCAACCCCGGAACGGATTCGTGATCCTCGTGTCGAGCGCGGCCGCCCTCGGCGGCCTGATCTTCGGCTACGACACCGCGATCATCGCCGACGCAATCGCCTTCATCACCGCCCACTTCCACCTCAGCACGGGCGCCTCGGGCTTCGTCGTCTCATGCGTCCTGCTCGGGGCCATCGCCGGCGCTGCGGTGGCCGGGCCGCTCAGCGAGGCCTTCGGGCGGCGCAAGGTGCTGTTCGCCACCGCGGCCCTGTTCGCGCTCGGCGCGGCGGGCTCGGCGGCCGCGGCGACGAGCGGAGAGCTCGTGGCGGCGCGGATCGTCTGCGGCCTGGCCATCGGCATGGCCGGGCTGCTCGCCCCGGTGTACATCGCGGAGGTCGCCCCGGCGCGCTGGCGCGGCGGTCTGGTGTCCACCTACCAGCTGGCGATCGGGCTCGGGCAGCTGCTCGCGTACTGCATCGGCGAGGCGGTCCTCAAGCTCGGCAGCCACGCCTCGCAGACAACGACCGAATGGCGCTGGATGCTCGGGATCGGGGTCGTGCCCGCCATGCTGTTCTTCGGGCTGCTGCTGTTCATCACCGAGAGCCCGCGCTGGCTAGAGAAGCAGGGACACACTGACGAGGCGGTCGCTGTGCTGCGACGCGCCAACGGGGAAGAGCAGGTGGTCGAGCGCGAGCTGGACGGCATCCGCACGGCGATTGCCGAGAGCAGCGGCTCGTGGCGCGAGCTGCTGGCCCCTGGCGTGCGAATGACGCTCATCATTGGAATCGTCATCACGTTCCTGCAACAGTGGGCGGGTATCAACGCGATCACCTACTACGCGCCGAAGATCTTCCAGAGCAGCGGCGCGAGCCTGCACTCGTCGTTCCTCGACACCGTGTTCCTCGGCCTGGTCAACGTCGCCTTCACGGCCGTCGCCCTGCTGCTCATGGACCGCGTTGGCCGCCGGCCGCTGCTCATCGGCGGCACGGCCGTCATGACGGTCATCCTGGCTGCCGTCGGCTGGGCGTTCGACAGCGGCAACTCCAACAGCGTCCTCGTCCTGGCGCTCATCCTCGCCTACATGGCGGTCTTCATGGCGACGATCGGATCGGGCATGTGGGTCCTGCTCTCAGAGATCTTCCCGACTCGGATGCGCGGTCCGGCAATGGCGATCGCCACGATCTCGCTGTGGGCGGCCGACTACATGGTCTCGCAGCTGTTCCCGAGCTTCCTCAAGGACTGGGGCGGCGGGGTCACGTTCTGGATCTTCGGCGGCGGCTCGCTGCTGCTCTTCGGGTTCATCACGGCCTTCGTCCCCGAAACCCGTTATCGGACCCTGGAGCAGATCGAGGCGGACTTCCGCGCGGGCGGCCTGCTGCGACGGGCGGCCGGAGCGCACGGCTCATGACCCTCAGACTCGACGGCAAGCGGACGGTTATCACGGGCGCCGCGTCGGGGATCGGACGGGCGATCGCAACGCGCTTCGCCGCGGAGGGCGCCCGGCTCGGACTGCTCGACGTCAACCGCGAGGCGGTCGAGGCGGTGGCCGATGAGCTGCGCCGGACGGGTGCGTGGGTCGACCCCTGGGCCATCGACGTGACCAATGAGACGCAGGTTTCCGACGCCATCCAAGCGGTGGCCGAGCGCTTGGGCGGCCTGGACATCGTCGTGCCTAATGCCGCAGTGCAGCTGTTCGGTGAGGACGCGCCGGTTACCGAGCTCACGTTGCAGACCTGGCGTCGCACCCTCGATATCAACAGCACCGGCCTGTTCCTCACCTGCAAGCACGGGATCCGGGCGCTGCTGGACAGCGGTGGGGGAAGCGTCGTCTGCACCGGCTCGCCGACTGGGATGCGGGGCTCGGCCTCGGGCTTCACCGCCTACTCGTCCAGCAAGGCGGCCGTGCTCGGGCTCGTCCGCATCATGGCTGCCGACTACGCCGCGCGCCGGGTGCGGGTCAACGCGGTCGTACCCGGGTTCACCGACACCCCGCTCGTCCGCTCGCTGATCGAGGACGAGGAGGCGCGTCGCCGCACGCTGATGCGCACGCCGATGGGCCGGCCCGGCCGTCCTGAGGAGGTCGCCGCGGTCGCGGTGTTCCTCGCCTCCGACGAAGCATCGTTTGTGACCGGCGCGCTCTACACCGTGGACGGCGGCGAGACCGCCGTCTGATCCGTCCCGTCGAGCAGCATGAGCTTGCGCTCGACTGCACGGGCGAGGGATTGGTCGAGCTTCACCTGGAGGTCCAGAAGCCTGGCTCCCGCGCGTAGGTCGGCGACCTGGGCTTCGATCACGTCGAAGTATCGGTCGCGCAGCTCAGTGTTGACGTTGACCTTGACAATCCCGCCGTCGATCGCCGTGAGGACGTCACCGTCGGGGATCCCCGACGCGCCGTGGAGCGACAGGGGCACGCCGACCGCCTGGCGGATGGCGGCCAGCCGATCCACGTCAAGTCGCGGCGGCGCCGCGTACCTCCCGTGGACGTTGCCGATCGAGACCGCCAGGCAGTTCGCGCCCGTGGCGCTGATGAACTGCGCCGCCTCAGCGGGGTCGGTCAGCGCGCCCCGGGTCGCGGCCGCAGCGATCTCCTCGTCGCCCGAGACGCGCCCCAGCTCGGCCTCGACGTGAGCGCCGTGTCGCTCGGCCGCCGACACGGCCTGCGCGACGAACGCCGCGTTGGCGTCGGTCGCGAGCCGGGAGCCGTCGGCCATGACAGCGCCGAAGCCGAGCTCGAGAGCGTGCTCGATGGCGGCCATATCGGTCTCGTGATCGAGCTGCAGGCAGCACGGCGCCCGTGCGTCGTCGGCCAGCGCGCGCACCGCGACGACGAACCGTCGTCCGATCGGCGAGGCGAGCGTCTGGGAGCTGACGAGCAGCATCACGCCGCGGCCGCGGCGTTCGGCGGCGTGCAGGACGGCGGCCGCGGTGGTGGCGTCATAGACGGTGAACGCGCCGACCGCGCGCCGGCGCCGGGCCGCGTGTTCGAGCAGTTCGCCGAAGCTGGCCAGCATCAGCGTCAGCCGTTCATCGCCAGCTCGGCGACCCTCGTCAGGTGCTCGGGCCCGCCGACGTTTCCGGGGAACACGAGGTAGGCGATTCGCCGCCCGCCGGTCTGCACCTCCCACAGCGCGACGCCGGGGGCCACCGGGCCGACGACCCGGGCCTCAACCGCGCCGAGGCCGTCACGCAGGACAACGTGCGACGTGATGCCGCCCTTGGCGATGAGCGCCTCCGGGTGCGGGCGGACGCTCGCGACGATCGTGGCCAGCCCGCGCGCGATCTGTTGCCCGGCGTCCATGTCGGTGAGGTCGTCGGGCCGCGTGCGCGGGGTGGCGACGAGCGCGATGCGCCGCTGGGCCAGCCGCCGGCT
Organism: Solirubrobacteraceae bacterium; assembly: GCA_035294545.1. Taxonomy (GTDB): domain Bacteria; phylum Actinomycetota; class Thermoleophilia; order Solirubrobacterales; family Solirubrobacteraceae; genus Palsa-465. The sequence continues at coordinate 18,034 of DATGKS010000030.1, forward strand.
GGCGAGTTCGGCGACACGTGCGACCTCGGGGCCGGGGTCCTGCGAGGCGAGCCTCCGGACGTCGGGCTCGATCGCATCGACGCCGTGCGTACGGCGCAGGTGCTCGAGTTGGCGCGTCGTCCCCGAAACGTAGGAGCCGCATACGACGAGCAGCGAGCGAGGCCCGGTGCCCGGCAGCGCGACGGTCCCCTCGGCCAGCGTCCCGGACAGGACGCCGGCGAACGTCGGCGCGCAGCGTACGAGGACGTCGATACCCCGGGCCTCGGCCATCGCCAGTCCGCGCGCAATGGTCCGCAGGTCCGCGATCGTCTCTGCGTCCGGCGCGCAGGCGGCCGGACGCCCGCTCGCCTGCGTGGCGATGATCGCCTCGCACACCGCGGCCGGACCGCCCGACCGCAGGCGCTGCAGGCCGACCTCAGCGCCGTCGATGGCCCGCAGCTCCCCGGCGGTGCGCTCCTCCGCCCACTCGAGCAGCCGGGCCGACCGGTAGGCGAAGACGCCGTCGCGCGCGTACTCGGTCGCGTGCAGCGGGCGGTGCGTGCCATCGGTGATCAGCCAGTGCACGCCGCCGAGCGTCACCCGGCCCGCAGCGGGCAGCGCGGGCACGAGGAGCAGGACCGGCGCCCGGTCGGGGAAGGCCGCGGCGCGCACCGCCCGGTACTCCTCGGCAAGGTGGCCGCGCAGTGTGCTGTCTCCACGCAGCACGATGCGGCACCCAGGCAGCGCCTCCCGGGCGGCCGTCGCCGCCTCGCGGGTGACCTCGCAGGCCGACGCCGGCGACAGCGCCCGGATGTTCGTCATGAGGTGGACCGAGGAGCAGCCGGCGTCGGCGACGCGGCGCAGCCGCGGGATCGACCAGTCCAACAGCACCGGGACGTCGTGCAGCGCCTGCACCCCGGTGGGATCGTCATCGAGAACCACGTCAGTGCGGCCGCGCACAGATACGATGGTATTCGGCATGCCAAATGACTGGAGTCTGATCTACGGGCGCCCCGCGCCGCCTCCCCGGTTGCCGTCGCTCGTCGCCGGCGAGCTCTCCGCGAACGTCGCGGGCGGTGATGCGGTCGGAGTGGCGCATCGCGGGCGCGAGCTGCTGCACATCGTCGGCGTCCGCGTCCGCGACGCGGCCTGGGGAACGATCCCGTGCCGGCTCGAAGAACTGCAGGTCGAGCGCGGCGCGAGGGGCACGGTCGCCCGGACACGCGCCCGGTACGAGGGTGCGGGCATCGCCTGCTCCTGCGCGATCGCGATCGCGCTGAGCGCCGACAGCCTCGAGTACGAGATGGACGCCCTGGCCGAGTCGGCGTTCGAGTACGCCCGGATCGGCATCGTCGCTATCCATCCCTCGACGCTCACCGCCGGACGTCCGTTCCGCGCGCATGGTCGGCGCGGGTCGACCGAGGGGCTGCTGCCAACCCTGGTCGGCCCCCAGCGGGTCGTCGAGGGCGAGACCAAGCCGCTGTTCGACGCGTTCGAGCACTTGGAGATCGATGTCGAGCCCGGACTGACGCTCGCCTTCGAGCTGCAGGGCGACGAGTTCGAGATGGAGGATCAGCGCAACTGGACCGACGGGTCGTTCAAGACCTACTCGACGCCGGTCGGCACCCCGCTGCCCCAGCACGTCCACTCCGGCGCCCGCTGGCACCAGCGGCTCCGGCTCGAGGTGCGCGCGACCGCGGCGACCACATCCCTACGCGCGCCCGCCCGCGGCTCCGGGCGCCAGGGCGTCGTCGTCGAGACCGGCACCGCCGAGTCGGCAATGCCGCCGCTCGGCACCACATGGCGGCCGGCGAGCCCCGGTGACACATCTCCGGCGGCCAGCCTTGCCCCCGGGGTGCTGCGCGTCGAGCTGCAGAGCGAGCCGACGCTCGCGCTCGCCGCCTCGACCGCCGCCGCCGCGGTCGGGGCCGAGCTGGAGCTCGCTCTCCGCCTGCCGCAGGCCGACGCTGTGGTCCGGCGATGGCTGGCGGCCCTCGCGGAGGCCATCGCCGGTGAGAACGCTGTGCCGGTGCGCGTTGCGCCGATCCGCGAGGGGGACTCGGTGACCACCCCGCAGACCGTGCGGCTGATCCGTGAGTCGCTGCCCGGCGTGGCGGTTCTCGCCGGCAGCGCCGACAACTTGGCCGAGCTCAATCGCGATCCGCCTCCGGCCGGAGCGCCGCTGGACGGACTGTTCTTTGCGGCCAACCCACAAATGCACGACACCGACGATCGCTCGGTCATGCTGAGCCTCAAGGGACAACGCGACGCGGCGCGGACCGCCCGCACCCTGAGCGGTGGCCACCTCGTTCACGTCTCGCCGATCACCCTGCTGCCGGCGGCCGCGCCGCATGCCGATGTCCGCCAGCACACGCTGTTCGCTGCGGCCTGGCTGGCCGGTAGCGCGGCGGCGCTGATCGAGGCGGGCGTGGCGTCGGCGAGTTGGTTCGAGCTGTCCGGCCCGCGGGGGCTCGTCGGCGAGCACGGCGAGCTGTCCCCCGCGTTTCACGTCCTGCGCGAGCTCTGCGCGTGGCGCGGGCGCCGGCGACTGACCGTGACCGTCACCGATCCCGAGACCTGCGCCGGGCTGGCGACCGACCACGACGGCGAGCTGAGGCTGATGCTCGCCAACCTGACAGCCGATCCGGTCACGCTCGATGTCGACGGGATCGACCGCGGGGCGACGATCGGGCTGCTCGGGCCCGCGACCGCCGCGCAGGCCGAGCCGTTCGCCGCGTCCGAACGGTCTGCGGCGGGCGGCGCACCCGGGGTGCGCGTCGAGCTCGGCCCCTACGAGGTCGCTCGGCTCCGCGCGCTGTAACCCGGCCCTGGAAGCCAGCCCGTCGTCTGCTCGACGTCCAGGTGATGTGAGAACTCGGTGCACTCGATGCGCGCCCCGCACACCGGCTCGGGCACGAAGGCCGACGGTCGTCCCCGCCCCGATCCGAGCGCGTCGGGCGGCCCCGTGCCACCGATCGCGGCCACCGCGTCGAGGACCGAGTCCACCCCGAAGCACACGTGATGCAACCCCTCGCCGTTGGCCGCCAGCCACTGTGCGATCTCCGCGGACCCGTCGAGCGGCTCGACGAGCTGGATGAAGCAGTTGCCGGCGTCGAGATAGGTCAGGCGCACCGGAGGGTCGCTCCGCTCCTCGCTGCCGGCCACCTGCAGCCCCAGCCGCTCGCCGAGTTCGGCAATGGCCGTTCCGGTGTCGCGAACGGCGATCGCGACGTGGTCGAGACGGCGGACCCGGCTCATTCCGGCTCGGCCTGCGCGGCGTGCGCCTCGCACCACGCGGTGATCGAATCGGCGAGGTGCTCCTGCATGGCCGCCTCGGCGCCTTCGACGTCCTGCGCGGCGATGCGGTCGAGAATCCGGCGGTGGTAGTTAGCCCCCATCGGGATCCGGCCCGGGACGATGAGGGTCACCCGGCGGATCTCAAGCAGGATGTCCCCGATCGAGTCGAGCATCACGACGAACAGCTCGTTGTAAGTGGCGGCGGCGATCGCCCGATGGAACTCGACGTCCTCGATCGACGCGACCTCGACATCATCCGTTGCGGCCATTCGCTCACAACGCTCGCGCAACTCGGCGAGATCCTCCTCAGTCGCTCGCTCCGCGGCGAGGCGCACTGCCGGGATCTCCAACGCGGCGCGCACCTCCTGGATCTTGCGGTACTCGACCTCGCCGCGTCCGCGCAGGAACAGGCTCATCTGCTCGCTGACGCTCGCCGCGTCGACGACGGCCACGTGAACCCCGCTGCCCGCGCGGACTTCGAGAACGCCCTTGGTGGCCAGCGCCCGGACCGCCTCGCGGATGACGGTGCGCGACACGCCGAATCGCTCGCCCAGCTCGCGCTCGGAGGCCAGGCGCTGGCCCGGGACGAAGTCGCGGCGCTTGATCGAGTCGAGCAGCTGCTCGGCGACGAGGTCCGAGAGCCGCGGGTTGCGCGGTACGGGCACGAAGCTGACCTTCGGCAGCGGCGAGCTGGCAGTACCGGCGAGGTCGACCGGCTCGGACGGGTCGCTTCCCGCCTTCGAACGGCTGGCGGTCATCGACGCAGCGTAGGACATCTCAGACGTGACTCCGAGTGGGACGTGCCCCGGCGTCTCGCTCATGTGATGATCGCCTGCACCTGAGCCCGAATCGGTCATACCGCATGCCATCATCTATATGCTAATATGCCAGAAATGGCTGAGGAAAGCATCGCAATCGTCGGCGCGGGCGCTATGGGCGGCGTGTTCGGCGCGCTGCTCGCCGAGTCCGGCGCCGATGTCACGCTGCTCGACCCCGACGCGCGGCTCGTGGATGCGGTCAACGCGCGCGGGGTCACGTTGCTGGAGTCCGGCGGGGAGCGAAACGTGCGCATCGCCGCCACCACCGACCCGGGTTCCCTGAGGGAGCCTTCGGTCGCCATCTTCTTCGTCAAGTGCCACCACACGAAGGCCGCGGCGGAGTCGGTCCGCCCGGCGCTCGGCCCGGACGCGACGGTCGTCTCGCTGCAGAACGGATGGGGCAACGCCGACGTGCTGGCGGGGCTGTTCGGCGTCGAACGGCTCGTGCTCGGCGTCACCTACACATCCGCCACGACGGTGGAGCCCGGCATGATCCGCACCTCCGGTGCCGCGCGCACGGTGCTCGGCGCGCTCGACGGCGGTCAGGCACGGGTCACGTCAATCGAGCGGGCGCTGCGCAAGGCGGGCTTCGCGACCGAGCTCCCCGATCGGGTGCTCGACGAGATCTGGAAGAAGCTCGTGCTCAACGCGGCCACCCTGCCGACCGCGGCGCTGACAGGACTGACCGCAGGGGCACTGGTGAGCACCGACGAGATGCGCCAGCTCGTCGACACCGCCGCCGCAGAGGCGGTCGCGGTTGGCCGCGCGCAGGGGTTCGACGTCTCGGTCGACGAGCGGCTGCAGAGCATCCACGCGGTCTTGGAGGCGGCTGGCTCAGGCAAGGCCTCGATGCTGCAGGACGTCGAGGCCGGCCGCCCGACCGAGATCGACGTGATCAGTGGGGCCGTCCTGCGCAAGGCCCAGGAGCACGACATCGACACCCCGGCGACCCGCGCGCTGTACGCGCTCGTGACCGGACTTGAGAAAGCGAGAAACCAGAGGTGAGCACGCGGATCCGCTTTCTCGGCATCGCCGGGTACGAGATCGTCTCCGACGCCCATCGGATCCTCGTCGATCCCTGCCTCAGCGCGCAGTCCAACCCGCCCCTGACGCCCGACGAGCTCGAGGCGCCCGACGTCATCCTCGTCAGTCACGCAGCGTTCGACCACTATGGCGACACCGCCGCGATCGCCCAGCGGACCGGCGCGCCGGTCGTGTGCGGCGCCGACGTGCGCCTGGCGCTGCTCGAACACGGGATTCCGCACGGGCAGATCCGCCAGACGACGTGGGGGATCGTCGTCGAGGTCGGCGGGGTCGTCGTCAGGCCGGTGGAGTGCCATCACTGGTCCTCGATCCGCCTGGCGGACGGGAGCACCGTGACGGGCAGCCCTATGGCATTCATCGTCGAGCCCGAGCCGGGCGTACGCATCTATCACTACGGCGACACCGCGCTATATGACATGCGGCTGATCGGCGAGCTGTACGAGCCTACGGTCGGGCTGCTCGGTTGCGCACAGCCGCTCGAGTTGGTCGACGAGACCGCCGCCGGCCGGCTGTTGACCGGGGAGATGTCGCCCGACGAGGCCGCCCGGGCGGCCGAGATGCTCGGCGTGCAGGTGGCGGTGGCCAGCCACTACCTGGAGCGCACACCAGAGGTTGACGAGTTCGTGCGGCTCGTGGCCGAGCACGATACGACGGCCGCCCGTCAGGCCGTCGCTCCCGACGTGGGCGACGTCATCGTCCTCCAAAACGGGGTGGCGTCGGTCGAGCGACGCGAACCGGAGGCGATCCGGTGAGGCTCGCGCGCTGCGTCCTGGACGGCCGGGAGCTCGTCGCCGTGCTGGACGAGCGCGGAGCCGCCGCGACCGGCTACGACGACATGCTTGAGCTGATCGCCGACGGCGAGCGCGGACTCAACGAGGCGCGACGCGCCGCGGCGCAGGCCACCCCCGCACAACCTGAACGGGTCCTCGCTCCCCTCGCGCCGGGCAAGATGCTGTTCTGCGGCGTCAACTATGCAAGCCACGCCGAGGAGAACCCGGCGGCGGTCATGCCGAGCGAGCCGTTCTTCTTCTCAAAGCTCCCCAGCGCGATCGTCGGACCGGAGGACCCGATCATCATCCCGTTCCCCGACAACCAGACCGACTACGAGGTGGAGCTTGCCGTCGTCATCGGCCGACGCGCGCGCCGCGTCAAGCGCGATCAGGCCCTCTCGCACGTGTTCGGCTACACGGTCGCTAATGATGTCAGCGCGCGCGACGTACAGTTCAAGGACAGTCAGATAACGCTCGGCAAGAACGCCGACAGCTTCGCGCCGCTCGGTCCGTGTGTGGTGACCGCCGACGAGATCGATGATCCGTCGCGACTGCACGTCGCCACGCATGTCAACGGTGAGCTGCGTCAGCAAGCCGCGACCTCCGAGTGGCTGTTCGATGTTCCGGCGCTGATCGAGTTTCTCTCTCTGACGATCACGCTGGAGCCCGGTGACATCGTCACCACCGGCACACCGGCGGGGGTTGCGGCGTTTCGGCAACCCCCGCCGTGGCTGGCGCCGGGGGATGAGGTGACGGTGGAGGTCGCCGAGATTGGCCGTCTCACCAATCCGGTGATTGCGGGATGGGAGCAGTGAACGGTCGCGCACTCGTTTTCGAGGGTCCCGGGCGACTCTCGGTCGTCGACCGCGAGCCGCAGCCGCTCGGGGCGACCGAGGTGCGCATCCGGACCAACTCCGCGGGCATCTGCGGCTCCGACGTGCACGGCTTCACCGGTGCCAACCAGCGCCGCGTTCCCGGCATGGTCATGGGTCACGAAGCGGTTGGCGTCGTCGTGGAGCGCGGCTCCGACGTCACTGACCCGGCAGTCGGCGACCGCGTCGTGCTCAATCCCGCGGTCACCTGCGGCGAGTGCGAATTCTGCCTCGGCGGCGCGGACCATCGGTGCCCCTCCCGCCGGCTGTACGGATGCGTGTCCGAACTTCCCGGCGCGTTCGCCGACAGCTTCGTCGTCAACGCGGTCAACGCCGTGCCGTTCGAGGGGCCCGCGCCGCTGGAGTGGGGCGCTCTCGTCGAGCCGTTCGCGGTCGGCGGCCACGGCGCCGGCTTGCTCGGAGGCCCGCTGGAGCACGGGGTGCTCGTCATCGGCGCCGGTCCGATCGGCGTCGGAGCGGCGCTCGGCGCCCGCCGGCGCGGCATCGACCGCGTCGTCGTCTCGGAAACGAACGCGCACCGGCGCGCGGTCGCGGAGACGCTGGGCCTGCGCACGTTCGATCCCGCCTCCTCGCTGGCGCTCGAGCCGTTCGACGGGGCGGTCGAATGCGTCGCCGCCCCCGCCACGCTGCGGGACGCGCTGACCCTGACGCGACCCGGCGGGGAGATCGTCGTCGTCGGGCTGGGCGCGACCGAGATGGAGTTCTCGGTGCAGCAACTGGTTGTCGGCGAGCGCGTGATGCGCGGCTCGTTCAACTACTCGCGCGCAGAGTTCGCCGCGGTCGCTCGCTGGGTGTCGTCCGGCGAGGTCGATCTCACCCCGGTGATCGAAGCGCGCGTCGACATCGAGGGGCTGATCGAGGCCTTCCACGGCTACGCCGCGGGCAGCTCCGACGCCCTGAAGACGGTCTTTCAGCCCGGGTTGACCCCGGATGGCACACGGTCGTGAGACACAGCAGCGCGACATCTATGCGACGCGATTGAGTCGCGTCGCGTTCAAGGAGGAGGAACGAGGAAGTGAGACAGCGAACTGTTGACCATGGCAGGTCGCGGTGGGCGATCCTGCTGGCCGGCGTGGTGGTGATGCTCGCGCTGGCCGTTGCCGGCTGCGGATCGACTAAGTCGGGCGGCTCGGGTGGCGGCTCGGCCAGCACCGGGACCGTGGGTGGCTCGTCAGGTGGTTCGACGACGAAGAAGGGCAACTATACGATCGCATTGAGCAACTCGTTCCTGGGCAACACGTGGCGCCAGACAATGGTCAAGGTGTTCGAGCGCACGGCCCAGCAGGCTCAGCGACAGGGCCTCATCAAGGCCTACAAGGTGGAGAACACGAGCGACAACACCGCAACCGAGCAGATCGCCCAAATCAAGAGCCTGATCCTTCAGCACGTGAACGCGATCCTCATCGATGCGGCCTCGCCCTCCAGCCTGAACCCGACGATCCAGCAGGCGTGCAGCGCGGGAATCACCGTGGTCGTGTTCGACTCGCTGGCGACCGCTCCGTGTGCGTACAAGCTCGAGGACTCGATCTTCCAGTATGGGTATGACGAGGGGCACTTCGTCGCGAAGGCGATGGGCGGCAAGGGCACCGTTCTGATGGTGCGCGGCGTCGTCGGCTCGGCTCCCGAGGCGGCGATCCATGCCGGCCAGCTCAAGGCGCTGCACCAGTTCCCGCACATCAAGGTCGTCGGCAATCTGATCGGCCAGGCGAGTGACTCGGTGACCCAGCAGGCGGTCGCCGGTGCGCTCTCAAGCCTGCCGCCGATCCAGGGCGTTGTCACCGGCGGCAGCTCGCTCGGCGCCGTGCAGGCGTTCCAGAGCGCCGGCCGGCCGATCCCGGCGGTCGCCTTCGACAACTCGGGCGAGGGCCTGCGCTTCTGGGCGAACGAGCTCAAGAAGAACCCGAAGTACTCTGCCGTGTCGCTGCGCACCGAGCCCGGCCAGGCATCGGCCGCATTCTGGCTGGCGATGGACGTCCTGCAGGGTCAGAAGGTCAAGAACCGGATCTACACCTTCCCGAACCTGATCATCACCCGCAAGACGCTGCCGATGTGGCTGAAGGCCACGCCGGATGGATCCGTGGCGGCGTGGCTGTGGACCCGTGAGGAGACCCAGAAAGTGATCGAGGACAACCTGAACGGGAACACGAAGAATCTGCCTCACCCCGCGACCCCGGCGAACCTCGGGTAGGAGAGCCGATGGCGCGGCAGGCCGCGACGCCGGAGCCCCCACCGCGTCCCGCGGCCCCCGACGCAACGCCCCTCGTGCGGCTGGAGCGTGTCAGCAAACGCTACGGCCGCACGCGGGCGCTCGCGGGGGCCGACCTGGAGGTGAACGCCGGCGAGGTCTTGGGTCTCGTCGGTCACAACGGCGCCGGTAAGAGCACGCTCATGCGGGTGCTCGTCGGAATCACCAAGCCCGACGAGGGCCAGATGAAGATCGAGGACCGACACGTCGACGATCTGTCGCCCGAGGGTGCCCGGGCGGCGGGGATCCGGATCGTGTTTCAGGAGCTGTCGCTGAGCCCCGACCTGCGCGTGTTCGAGAACGTCGTCGTCGGCGCCGAGATCCCCCGTGGATGGCGCTGGCGCCCGCGATCCCGGCGGCTGATCATGGCCCAGCTCGACGAGATCTTCCCCGGCCACGGTATCTCGGCTTGGGCGCGAATCGAAACGCTCAGCCTCGCCCAGCGCCAGATGATCGAGATCGCGCAGGCGACCCTGCGCGAAGGCAACACTCGTCTCGTCATCCTCGACGAGCCCACCTCCGCGCTCGGCCGCGGCGCCTCCGAGAGCCTGTTCGCGTTCATGGACTCCGAGCGGCGCCGCGGCGTGTCGTTCATCTTCATCTCGCACCGGATCGCCGAGATCCTCGGCCACACAGACCGGGTTGCGGTCATGCGCGACGGTAAGGTTGTCGCCACGCGCCCATCCGACACGCTCACCGAGGACGACCTGGTGACGCTGATGGGCGGAAGCGTCGGTCCCGCCGAGACACGGGCTGCGCGCCGGGCACGGTCGAGCGAGACCGTCCTCGCCGTCGACGCGCTGAGCACCGGCCGGCTTCGCCAGGTCTCGCTGACGCTCGGTCGCGGGGAAATCGTCGGGCTCGCCGGCCTGGAGGGGCAGGGCCAGCGTGAGCTGCTGCTCGAGCTCTGGCACAGGCGCTTTCGCCGCGGCCGTCGCGGACTGCGCGGCGCCGGGCGGATGGCGTTCGTGACCGGCGACCGTCAGGAGAGCGGAGTGTTCGGGCTATGGCCGCTGAAGCTCAACATCTCGATCGGCGCCTTGAGCCAGGTTTCCCGCGCAGGCGTCATCGATCTCGCCTCCGAGCGACGCCTGACCGCGGAATGGCTGCAGCGGCTCAAGGTGCGCGGCACCGCCCAGACCGGGATCCTGGAGCTCAGCGGCGGCAACCAGCAGAAGGTGCTGATCGCTCGGGCACTCGCCGCGGGCGCCGACCTGATCCTGCTCGACGATCCCTTCCGCGGCGTTGACATCGGAACGCGCCAAGACACCTATCGGCTGATCCGCTCGGAGGCCGCGGAGCACGGACGCTGCTTTCTGTGGTTCAGCACCGAGAACCTCGAGCTAGAGCAATGCGACCGGGTGTACGTGCTCGCCGAGGGCGCGATTGTGGCCGAGCTGTCGGGCGAGGAACTCTCCGAGGAGCAGATCATCGCCGCCTCGTTCACGCGCGCCCGCGGACGTAACGGCTCAGCCGCGGCTGCAGTGGAGCCGTCGCCGTGAGCGCGCTGCGCCTGCGCGACCTCGGCGTTCGCCGGACCGTCCGGCAGCTCGGCGACTGGCGCGAGCTGCTCGTCTCGCTGCTGCCGGCCATCGCGCTGGCCGCGATGCTTGTGTGGGCAGAAACGCTGCAGTCGGGATCGCTGTCCTACCTCGGCCTGAACCTGCTGCTTGAGCCCGCGATCCCGCTCGTGTTCGCCGCGATCTCGCAGATGTTCGTGATCGTGCTCGGCGACATCGACTTGGGGACCGGAACGCTGGTCGGCTTGGTCAACGTCATCGTGGCCCGCTGGCTGATCGGCGATCCGCTGCTTGTCCTCGCCTGCTTTGTCGGCATCGTCGCCGCCTACGCCGCTCAAGGCGCCCTGATCCACATCCGCCAGATCCCCTCGATCATCGTGACGCTGGGCACCTCGTTCATCTGGGCCGGCCTCGGACTGCTCGTGCTGGCGGTTCCCGGCGGGACGGCACCTGCCTGGCTGACGAACTTCTTTACGACCGCGCCGGTCTGGCTTCCGTTGCCGGTCTGGATCGCGATCGTGGCGGCCGTCGTCGTCTACGTGATCACCCACCTGCTGCCCTACGGCGCGGTGCTGCGCGGGGCGGGGTCCAATGACTCCGCCGTCGCCCGGTCGGGGTGGTCACTGCTGAAGATCAAGATCGCCTGTTACGCGCTGGCGGCGTTCTTCGCGATCGTCTCGGGCTTCACACTGACGGGGATCACCTCCTCGGGCGACTCGACGGCCTCGGCGAACTACACGCTGCTGGCGATCGCCGCAGTGATCCTCGGCGGCGCGAAGTTCTCCGGCGGACGGTCGGTGCCCATCGGTGTGGTCATCGGTGCGCTCACGCTCGGCCTGATCGGCCCGGTGCTCGGACTGGCCAACGTCTCATCCGACTACCAGACCGGCGCGCAGGGGCTCGTGTTGATCCTCGTGCTCGCTGGGCGAGCCGTCACAAAGCGGGCACGCTGAATGTCGACCTCGGCACGAACCGGTGATGACGTGACCCCACCCAGCGGCGACCAGGCTGCCGCCGGCGAGGAGACCGCGCCGCTGCGCCGGCGCGGCGGTCTGCTGACCGCCGCCCGTGAGCGCGCCGACGCATTTCCGTGGGTTTGGGCGTTCCTGGGCACGATCGCGATCTGGATTGCGATCAGCGCCTACACCGGCCACAGCCTCGACGGCACGTTCACCGCCTCGCTGTCATTTGCCCCCTACCTGGTGATCGTCGGCATCGGCCAGATGTTCGTGATTACTGCCGGCTACGGAAGCATCGATCTGTCGGTCCCGTACGTAATGACATACGCCGGCTTTCTCTCCGTCGGAGTGATGAACGGTGGCCAAGGTTCGATCGTGCTCGGATTCCTGGTCGCCATCGGGGCGGGACTGGCCGTCGCAGTCATCAATGTGCTCGCGATCGAGCTGCTCGACATCCCGCCCATCGTTACCACGCTGGCCACCGGGCTGATGGCGCAGACGGCGATCTCGGTCAAATCGGGCAACTTCAACGCCTCCGTCGACCCATCGGTGCACAACTTCACGACCGCCAGGCTGGGATCGATCCCTGTCTTGGCGATCCTCGTCCTCGCGTTCGCGGTGCTCGCCGGGTTCGTCCTGCACCGGACTCGCTTCGGACGTCGCCTGCAGGCGATCGGTCAAAGCCGGCCTGCCGCCGACCTAGCGGGTCTGCGGGTCAACCTAACGCTCGCGATCCCATATCTGATTAGCGGCGTGCTTGCCGCGATCGCCGGCGTGCTGCTCGCCGCCTATGGCTCACCCTCCGTCGACATCGGCGATCCCTACCTGCTGAACTCGATCGCGGTCGTCGTGATTGGAGGCACACTGATTCAAGGGGGGCGCTCAAACGTCACCGGCGTCTGGGGCGGCGCGCTGTTCATCACCCTGCTCGTGACGCTACTCGGCGTGCTCAACATCAACCCCGCCACACAGAACGTCGTCAAAGGAGCCCTGATCATTTTGGTGCTCGTACTCGCCGGCTCAAAGAAGACGACCTGACCCACCGGAGCAGACGCTACCCACTCTCAACGTGGAGGAGCCCCACCTACCCGCGGTTGCCGATCGTCACCTGGTCTGGGTGCAGCGCCGATCTGCCACAGCTCCGCTACGCGGCGCACCGTCACCGCCTTGAGCACGTCTACACCGAGACCGACGCCCGGCACGTCGATCTCTTCCAGCACGCGAGACGCACCATGCGCATTCCCGATCCCGGGCTGTCCCTGAAAGCCGTGGCGGACTACTTCGCCATCCCCAGGGTCAGCGACATCACCGACGGGCTGCAGGCACAGTTTCTCTACGCCGACTACCGAGCCTGCCGCGAGCGCGAAGACCGGGCCCGCCTGAAGACCGAGCTGGTCGCCTACAACCGCGATGACCTGGAGGCAACCGCGGCGATGGTCGGCATCATGCGCGACGGCCCGGACCTCTGGCCCGCCGCTCAACCCAACCGTTGGGAAGAGCAGCGCACGCGGCGGCCGATCCGGGCGCCACGAATGCGACCCCGGCTGGGACTCACTCCTCGCCGGCTGACCCGTACGGAACCACGCGGTCCCGGCAACGGGCGGCCGGACTTGCGACCGGAGGCGTCTGCTGACCCGCTCAACCCGCTCAACCTCCCCTTCTGAGGACGGACGGCTCGCGCCGCCCGCGCGGCTCACCCACGGCCTCTGGCACGCCCAGGTGCCCGAGCCCGCGGCTCGTCAACGCCGCCTGAGCCGAATAGGATGACGCGCCGGCCGCTCGCCACGGCTGGCGCGCATCAGTGACCGAACGACAAGGAGACACCCTATGTCGTCACGAGGGGAGGGCAGATGGGATTGACATCTCGGACGTTGTTCGAGGGCGAGGCTCGACTGAGTGATTTGGGCGACGACCCCGAGGGGACGGACGTGGTGGCCCAGGTGCAGTTCAAGGCCCATGGGCGCCCGGAGCAGCCCCGCGACCTGGCGGCGTTCTTACCGATGACCGTGGTGGCGGCCCTGCGAGATTGCCGTGCGGCCCCCACGCACACGCAGCCGTTCCTCGACATCTGCGGCGAGCTGGCCGACGCCCTACTCGGGTGGAATCCGACGGCGAACCCGTTCTCGCTGCGTCAGACAGTGGACGAGCCTTCCCTGTCCCGGGAAGACATCGCCATCATCTACGGAGACGAGCAGCAACCGAACGAGGAGATGGTCGACTCGTGGTTGCGTCAGTGCCTGCCGCGGGTGCACGGCGACGGCACCGTGAGCGGCCACCGCAGGCGCTTCAAGGCCGAGTTGAGAATCCCCGTGCGCGTAGTAATGCTGCTCGGTGCGCCCCCAAATATGTAGGTCGACCGGGGTTGGCGAAGGTGGATACGCGCGCGTCGGGTGAGGAGCCCCGGAGGGGCGACGATCCGGACGTCAGCCCAGGCGGAGGACGAAGGCGGCTGCCGGTCCGATGCTCCGGGCCCTCGGTGACCGGTAGGAGGTCTACAGTGACGACGGCAAGACGCACGTGACCGAGCGGCGCGGGTACGCCCTCGACCTGGTCCCCAGGAAGGATGCTCCGATAAGCCCTGATGACGTCTGCGGTTCGGTGACGAGATGAGCGTGCACCGCAACCGCGTCGGCGGTTGGGACGTCCGCTGGCGGGAGGGCGGTCGATCCCGGTCAAAGACGTTTCGCCTCAAGCGCGGCGCCGACCGCTTCGACCTCCAGGTCAAGGACGCCAAGCAGACCGGGATGCTCTCCCGGATCCACGACGGCGCCGAGACGCTCGACGAATACGTCGAGAACACATGGGCGCCGATCCACGCCGCGGCGCTCGCACCGAGGACACGCACCCTCTACACCGGCCTCTACGACGGGCACATCAGCCCGACCCTCGGCGGCTACCCGCTGCGCGACCTGACACCGGAGATCATCGGCCGCTGGCAGGCCGACCGCCTCGCCGCCGGCGCCGCGCGCGAGCGCACCCGCAAGGCGCTCACGCTGCTGGGAGGGATCCTTCAGCGCGCGGTCGAGGCGGGGCGGATCCCGGCCAACCCACAGCGGCTCGTGCGCAAGGCCCCCGCCGTGGCGCGCGACGAGGTGCGGCCGCTCGCGCCGATCACCGTCGAACGGATTCGCCAGGCGCTTCTCGCCGGGGCGGGCCGCGACGGCGCATCGACCAGGCACGACGTGCGTGCGCTGCGCGAGCGCGACGCCGTCATGGTCTCCCTGCTCGCCTACGCGGGGCTGCGTCCGCAGGAGATGCGGGGCCTGTGCTGGAGTCATGTGCAGGAGCGGACGCTGGTCGTCCACGCTCCGAAGACGGTGCGCCACCGCGCCCAGCCACGGACCGTACGGCTACTCGCCCCGCTCGCACAGGACCTCCGTGAGTGGCGGCTCGCGTGCGGCCGACCGGCTGATCGAACGCCGGTGATCCCCGCGCTCGACGGATCGACGATGAGCGAGAACGCGTTCGAGATGTGGCGGAGCCGGGCGTGGACGGCCGCGCTCGCGGCCGCGGGCGTCCCGTATCAGCGTCCGTATGACCTGCGCCACAGCTTCGCCTCGCTGCTGCTGCACGAGGGGCGCTCGGTCATCTACGTCGCGCGTCAGCTCGGTCACGGCGCGGCCCTGACGATGACGACCTACGGCCACGTGATCGACGAGCTGGAGGACGCTCCGCGAATCGCGGCGGAGGACGCAATCCTCGCCGCACGCCGCGGCGAGGACGTTCGGACAGAGTTCGGCCGCGGCGCGTAGGCCCGCCGGCGGCAGACCGCTCGAACGTCGCGTCCATACCGCCGCTCCGCCGGCGAGGTGGCCGGCGTCATGTGGCGGCTGAGCCGTCGCGCGGGTGCGCGAGGTGGGCGATGTCATCGCCGAGCAGCTAGCCGACGCAGATCAGGCTCCCGAGCTCGGCGGTTCCAGATGCGCAGGCGGGCGAGCGGTGGAGGCCTGATTGTTCCAACAGGTGATTGCGACGTCAGCCGCCCGCCGCGACAAGGATGTTCGGACAGAGTTCGGACAAGCTCGACGGGCTCCACCTGCGCTCAGCCATGAAAGTGCCGCTTTGCAGGTATTTCAGTCAGCGCCCGCGGCAGGACTCGAACCTGCGACCCACGGCTTAGAAGGCCGTCGCTCTATCCAGCTGAGCTACGCGGGCGGGGTGCCCAGGGTACCCGCCGTTCCGGGTGCGGCCCGGCAGCGGCGGACAGCGCACTCGCCCGCAGGATCCGGGAGGGGGCTGCATGATCGGGACGCGACGATCCCGGCGGCGTGGGAACCGCCGCAGTTCCGCAGCAAAAGCTGACGGCTTTCGGTGCAACGGGTTCCGGGGGCGAGATCGTGCCGATCTACACGATGTGGTCTGGCTCGTGGTTCTCAGCATCGCGCTCGTCCTCGTCTGGGGCGCGAGCGAGCAGTGGCACATCGCGGGTGTGCGGCGGCGAGTCGCGCACGCATTTCGCAGCGAGCGCCGCCCGGACAGCGACGACCACGGCCGCGGCCGGCCGCGTTGATGCCGAGAGCGGCACGGCGGGGACCGAAGCCCGGAGCGCGCTGGTAGATTGATCCCTCCCACGGTGGGCGTAGCTCAGCTGGTAGAGCTCCTGGTTGTGGTCCAGGCGGTCGTGGGTTCGAGTCCCATCGCTCACCCTCCCTTTCCCTCCCTTCTCGTCGGCCGGCGGCCCGCGCGCCCTCCGTCGCCACGTCCGTTCGCCTCCGGACGTCGGATGATCGCCTCCCCGCAGCTGCAGGCCGGGTGGCGGCCGGCCGAGCCGGTCATCGCATGAGATACGCTCGCCCGTCGTGCGCCGCGCGCCGCCCACGGATCCGCTCGCCGCGGCGGGACTGGCGGCCTTCGTGGCCGTCTTCGAAGCCACGACGGTGCACGGAGCCGCGGATGCGCTGAACCTCACCCAGTCGGCGGTGACCAAGCGGCTGCAGGCGCTCGAGCGGCGCGCCGGCGTCGAACTGTTCGAGCGGGGCCGCTTCGGCATGCGACCGACCGGCGCCGGGCGGCTGCTCTACCCGGAGGCCAAACAGGCGCTCGCCGCACTCGATCACGCCCAGGCCGTGCTCGACGGGCATCGTGAGATCGCGGGCCGTGCGCTCTCGCTCGCGGCCAGCCACACGATCGGCGAGTTCCTGCTGCCCGGGTGGCTGGGGGAGTTTCGCCGGCTCGAGCCGGGGATGCGCGCGCAGATCGAGATCCTCAACTCGGCCGCCGTGCTCGACGCCGTGCGTGCGCGCCACGCGCCGATCGGCTTCGTGGAGGGCGTCGACATGCTCGAGGGCTTCGAGAGCGTCGTCGTGGCGCGGGACACGATCGTCGTCGTCGTCGCGGCCGGCCACCCCTGGGCGCGACTGCGCAGCATCGATCCCCACCGGCTCGCCGAGGAGCCCTACATCACGCGGGAGTCGGGCTCCGGAACGCGAGCGGTGGCGCAGGACGCCCTCGCCCGGGTCGGCGTTGAGCCCTCGCCGACGCTGGAGACCGCGAGCCTGCAGTCGATCAAGCGAGCGCTGCTCGACGGCGGCTACTCGCTGCTCTCGCCGCTCGCGGTCGACGCGGAGCGGCGGGAGGGGAGCCTGTGCGCCATCCCCCTGCGGGGAGCGTCCCTGAGCCGCGAGCTTCGCGCGGTCCACGATCGACGGACCCACCTCACGGGGCTGCCGCGCCGCTTCTGGTCCTGGCTCTGCGAGCGCGAGGGCCCCGGGATCGCACGCCGGGCCGAATAGCGCGGTGAGCGGCCGGCCGGGCCCCGATCTCCGCGCGCACGTCTCAGATTCCGATTCGGAATCGAATGAGTCGGAATCGGATTTGATGCTCCGGGCCGGCTCGCCGAGCATGGAACCCGTGACGCGGTTCGGGTTCGTGATCGACCAGCGCTCGTGCATCGGCTGTCACGCCTGCACGGTTGCCTGCAAGGAGGAGCACGGCGTCGAGCTCGGCGTGTTCCGCACCTGGGTGAAGTACATCGAGCAGGGGGAGTTTCCCGACACGCGTCGCTTCTTCTCGGTGCTGCGCTGCAACCACTGCGAGGATGCGCCGTGCGTGAAGGCCTGCCCGGTGACCGCGCTGTTCAAGCGCGAGGACGGGATCGTGGACTTCGATCCGCAGCGGTGCATCGGCTGCAAGGCGTGCCTGAACGCCTGCCCCTACGACGCGCTCTACATCGACCCGAAGAGTCACACCGCGGCGAAGTGCAACTTCTGCGCCCACCGCGTCGACGTCGGTCTGAAGCCCTCCTGCGAGGTGGTGTGCCCCACCGACGCGATCCTCTCCGGCGATCTCGAGGATCCGGACTCGGAGATCACCCGGCTGATCGACACCGAGGCGACGCACGTGCGCGCGCCGGAGCAGGGCACCGGGCCGAGCGTCTTCTACATCGGCGCTCAGGAGGCGTCGCTGAACCCGACGATCGTGTCCGGCGGCGATGCGTTCCTCACCACCGAGGTGCCGCCGACCCAGGCGGAGAAGCTCGCGCCGCTGGCGCCGACCGCGACCGCTCGGGTGATGAGCGATATCGCCCATCCGCCGCCGTGGGGTTGGCGGGTCTCCAGCTATTTCCTGTCGAAGGGGATCGCCGCCGGGGCGATGCTGCTCGCGGTGCTGATGCTCGTGATCGGCTCGCGCGGGTCGAGTCTGGCCGACGTCGTCCCCTCGGCGCTCGCGCTCGTCGGCATCGCGGTCACGGGGATCTTCCTGGTGAGCGATCTCAAGCAGCCGCTGCGGTTCCACTACCTGTTCACCAGGCCGCAGTGGAGGTCCTGGCTGGCGATCGGCTCGCAGCTGATCAACCTCGCCGCGATCGTCGCCACCGCGTTCCTCGTGGCCTCGATCGTCGGGGCCGACGGGGTGCGCGACGCGCTGCGCTGGCCGATGGTGCCCGCCGGCATCATGCTCGCCGCCTACACCGCGTTCCTGTTCAACCAGTGCGAGGGTCGTGATCTGTGGCAGAGCCCGCTGCTGCTGCCGCACACGATCGTCAACGCGCTGATCGCGGGGGCCGGTTCGCTCGGCATCGCCTCGCTGTTCGCTCACGCGCCCACCGGCGACGTCCGGGCGCTCGGCTGGACGCTCGTGCTCGGCATCGCGGCGAGCGCGACGATCATCGCGCTGGATCTCTTCGGCCTCACGCACCCGACGCGTCAGGCCGAGATCGCCGCGCGCAACCTGTGGCGTGATCGCTTCGCGAAGCGCTTCTGGGTCGGGGGCGTCCTCACCGGCCTGTGCATCCCCGTCCTGTTCGGGGTCGCCTACCTGGCGGTCGGCGGCCGGGGCCTGCTCGCCGCCGGCGGCGGGCTCGCGCTGGTCGGCCTGTGGTTCTACGAGGACGCCTGGGTGCGCGCCGGCCAGTCGGTGCCGCTCTCATGAGCTCGGGAATCGATCGCAAGGGCGCGCGACGCCCGACCGGCTACGGCCCCCGCGACCGGACGCTGCAGAGCTACCCGCCGATCGAGCGCTGGAACGACTGGACCGAGTACGACCCGGCGCGGTGGCCCGAGCGGGTGCCGCGCGCGTACATGCTCGTTCCCACGGTGTGCTTCAACTGCGAGTCGGGGTGCGGGCTGACGGCGTTCGTCGATCAGCAGACCCTGGAGATCCGCAAGCTCGAGGGCAACCCCTACCATCCCGCCTCGCGCGGGCGCAACTGCGCCAAGGGCCCTGCGACCGTCGACCAGGTCAACGATCCCGAGCGCATCCTGTATCCGCTGCGGCGCAGGTCCGGCTCGCCGCGCGGCGGGGGAGAGTGGGAGCGAGTGAGCTGGGACCACGTCCTGGACACGTTCGCCGAGCGCATGCACGAGGCGTTCGCGGCGGGTCGTCCCAACGACGTCGAATACTTCGTCGGCCGGCCGGGCGAGGACGGGTTCGCCGATCGCTTCCTGGAGACCTGGGGCTGTGACGGCCACAACTCCCACACGAACGTGTGCTCCTCCGGTGGCCGCGCCGGCTACGCGTTCTGGACCGGGACCGACCGGCCGTCCAACGACTTCGCCAATGCGAAGTTCATCCTGCTCATCTCCGCCCACCTGGAATCCGGGCACACCTTCAACCCGCACGCGCAGCGCATCACCGAGGCCCGTCACCGGGGCGCACGGGTCGCGGTCATCGACCCGCGGCTCTCCAACACGGCGACGACCGCCGATTACTGGCTCCCGGCGTGGCCGGGGACCGAGGGCGCGCTGCTGCTGGCGATCGCCAAGCTCCTCATCGATGAGGATTGGGTCGACCGGGACTTCATCGGCCGGTGGGTGAACTGGCGCACGTACCTCGCGCATCGTGCGCCCGGGGCCGAGCCGAGCGTGCAGCGATTCCTGGAGGAGCTCTCGGCGGAGTACGGGCGCTTCACCCCGGAGTTCGCCGAGGCCGAGACCGGCGTCCCGGCGCAGACGATCCGTCAGCTCGCGCGGGAGATCGCGCAGGCGGGCTCGCGGTTCTGCGCCCACATCTGGCGGGCGGCGGCCGCCGGCAACCTCCACGGGTGGCAGGTCACCCGCGCCCTCGTCCTCCTCAACGCCCTCACCGGCTCGATCGGGACCGAGGGCGGGATGTCGCCGAACGCGTGGGACAAGTTCGTGCCCGCGCCCTGGCGCCGGCCTGAGCCGAACCGGCGGTGGAACGAGATCAACTGGCCGCGGGAGTTCCCGCTCTCGTGCAACGAGATGAGCATCCTCTACCCCCACTTCCTGCTCGACGAGCGCGCCACGCAGCCGGTGCTGTTCACAAGGGTCCTCAACCCGGTGTGGACGTTCCCGGACGGCGGAAGCTGGATCTCGGTGCTGCGCGACGAGGGCAAGGTGGGACTGCACGGCGCGCTCACCCCGACGTGGTCGGAGACCGCATGGTGGGCCGACTACGTGCTGCCCATGGGTCACGCGCCCGAGCGTCACGACACCATGTCCTACGAAACGCACGCCGGGCGCTGGCTCGGCTTCCGGCAGCCCGTCCGCCGGGTCGCGATGGAGCGGATGGGTCAGCCGGTGCAGTTCACCTACGAGGCGAATCCCGGCGAGGTGTGGGAGGAGGGCGAGTTCTGGATCGAGGTCTCCTGGCGCGCGGATCCGGACGGCTCCCTCGGGATCCGCCGGTACTACGAGTCGCCCTACCGTCCGGGCGAGAAGATCACGATCGCGGAGTTCTACCGGTGGATGTTCGAGAACTCGGTGCCGGGCCTGCCGGAGAAGGCCGCCGCCGAGGGATTGGAGCCGCTCGAGTACATGCGTCGCTACGGCGTGGTCGAGATCTCGCGCGACGACTATCACCATCAGGAGGACGAGGTCACCGAGGGCCTGGAGGACACCGCGCCCGTCGGTGTCGAGCGCACGCGCCGGCGCCGGACGCCGAGCGACGGGCACATGCCGCTCGCGGGCGACCCCGACACCGTGGGCGTCGAGGTCGACGGACGGGTGCTCCGCGGCTTCAGCACGACCACGGGCAAGCTGGAGCTCTACTCCGAGACGCTCGAGGACTGGGGCTGGCCCGAATTCGCGGTGCCGACCTACGCCCGCACGCACGTGCACCACTCGCTGATCGATCACGCGCGTGCCGAGTACCTGCTCGTCCCCACCTTCCGGCTGCCCACCCTCGTCCACACCCGGTCGGGCAACGCCAAGCACCTCACCGAGCTCGCGCACGCCCATCCGCTGCTCGTCCATCCCGTGGACGCCGAGCGCATGGGGGTCGCCACGAACGACCTCCTCCGCGTCGAGACCGAGATCGGCTACTTCGTCATCAAGGCGCTCGTCACCGAGGGGATCCGGCCCGGAGTGATCGCCGCCTCCCATCACATGGGCCGCTGGCGGCTGCGCGAGAACGACTCCGGGGAACGGTGGTCGACCGCCCTGGTCGACATGCGGCAGGAGGGCGACGTCCTGAGCTTCCGTCGGGTCCACGGCGTCGAGCCGTTCGCATCCGAGGACCCGAGCTCGGAGCGGATCTGGTGGTCGGACGCCGGGGTGCACCAGAACATCACGTTCCCCGTCCACCCCGATCCGCTGAGCGGGATGCACTGCTGGCACCAGAAGGTCCGCGCCGCGCCCGCCCGCGAGGGCGACCGCTACGGCGACACGTGGATCGATCTCGCCCGTTCGCGCGAGGTGTATCGCAAGTGGATGGGCCTCACCCGCCCGGCGACGGGGGAGCAGCGCCGCCCGCTGTGGATGTTCCGCCAGGTCAAGCCGGCGCGCAGCGCCTACGCCCTGCCCCGGGACGGCCGGACCGAGGAGCTCCGCCGGCGGGCGCAGACCCGGCGACCGCTCGCCCCCGACGAGATGGCCGGCGCGGTCGACTGGTCCCCGCTGGAGGTCTGGGGGCCGCTGCCGGAGAGCGGCGGATGAGGCGGCAGCCCAGGCAGTTCGCGGCGACCTGGCCGAGCCGCTCGGCGCCGCCCGTGCCCGACCTCGACCTGCGGCGTCCGGGGCTCGTCGATCCCGCCACCCGGCGGGCGGTGCTGCGCGGCGCGCTCGCGGGCCCGCCCGCGCGCCCCGGCGTCCGCCGCCGGCGCTCGCGCGATGGCCCCGCCGCCCCGTAGGCGCCGGCGTCGCCGGCCGCGGCCGAGCGAGCGCCGGCGGGTCCCCGCGCCGCTGCTGCGCACCCGTGTCCCATCGGGACGGGGGGCGATGGAGCAGCCGAACGCGACGAGCGACGAGGTGCCGCTCACCCCGGGCTTCTGGCTCGCGGTGGCTCTCACCGGCGTGGGCACCGGGTTGGTCGCCATCGTCCTGATGTTCATCCTGTTCAGCGTCGAGCATCTCGCGTTCGGCTTTCACAGCGGCTCCTTTCAGGCGGCGACCGAGCGTGCCTCGCCGCTGCACAGGCTGCTCTCGCTGGCGATCGCCGGGGTCGTCGGCGGCGGGGCGTGGTTCGTGGTCCGCCGGCTGACGCGGGGCGAGAGCTCCGAGATCGACGATGCGATCTGGAGCGGTGACGGCCGCCTGTCGTTTCGCCGCTGTCTGGGGACCGGGGCGATCTCAGAGATCGTGATCGGAATGGGCGCCTCGCTCGGACGCGAGGCAGCACCGAAGCTCCTCGGGGGAGCCACCGGATCGGTGGTCGCCGGCTGGACGCGACTCTCCACCTCCCAGCGGCGGCTGCTGGTCGCCTGCGGGGGCGGGGCCGGACTCGCCGCCGTGTACAACGTGCCGCTCGGCGGAGCGCTCTTCACCGCGGAGATCCTGATCGGGTCGATGAGCCTGCCGGTCGTTCTGCCCGCCCTCGCGTGCTCGATGATCGCGACCCTCGTCGGCTGGATCTACCTGCCCGAACACGCGACCTACCTCCAGGTTCCCGCCTTCCACACGACGAGCTCCCTGATCGTGTTCTCGGTCCTCATCGGCCCGCTCTTCGGCGGTCTCGCCGTCCTGTACATCCGCCTCATCGCCTGGGTCGGGCACCATCGGGCGAGCGGTCGCGTGGCGCTCGGAGCTCCCCTCGTCGCGTTCACGATCCTCGGGCTCATCGGCATGCGCTACCCGCAGCTGTTTGGAAACGGAAAGGACATGGCGCACGCGGCGTTCCTCGGTGCCGGCACCGTCGGCCTGCTCCTCATCCTCGGCGCGCTCAAGCCGCTCGTCACCGCCCTGTGCCTGAGCAGCGGAGCCTCCGGAGGCGTGTTCACCCCCGTGATGAGCACCGGCGCGGTCCTCGGCGGAGCGCTCGGCCTCGCCTGGTCGCACGTGTGGCCCGGTTCGCCGGCGGGCGCCTACGCGATCATCGGCGGGGCGGCGATGATCGGCGCGGGGATGCAGGCGCCGCTGGCGGCGCTCGCGCTCATGCTCGAGCTCACCCACAGCGGCTTCTCGATCGTGGTCCCGATGATGTTCGCCACCGCGACCGCCACCGTCGTGGCGCGGCATCTCGACGGATACTCGATCTACTCGGCGCGGCTCCGGGCGCGGCCGGGGGAATCGCGCCCCGAGCCGGCGTCGTGACGGCCGCCGGCGGCGGGGCCGGCGTCGGCTGGGGAGCGGGCCGCGCGGCGCCTCGCGCCTACGATGCACGACGTGCCCGAGCTCGACCCCCCACCGTGCGCCCGCGAGGCCGTCGCCGCGATCCGTGGAGAGCTGGGGACGCTCCGTGCGTCGATCGACCGCATCGAGCGCAGGCTCGGGAACCTCGAGGCGGCGCCGGGCAGGCCGAGCGCCGCCCCTCCGCGATCGGAGCGCTACCTGCGGGTGCTGGTCGAGGTCTACGAGCGCGGGGGGCAGCCCGGCGTCGACAGCGAGACGCTCGCGCTGATCGGCCGTTCGCACGGATATGACCGGCGGGGGCTCGGCGGCTTCTTCACGGGCGCGCGCGCGCCGCTGGAGCGCCTTGGGGACCGGGTCCGGCTCACCCCCTCCGGAGAGGCGCTCATGGCCGCCTATCTCGAGGGGGCGGCCGAGTGAGCCGCCGGGAGCGCGTCCTCATCGACGGCGCCGGGCTGCAGGCCCGGCTCGACGATCCCCGGCTCGTGCTCGTCGAGGTGGACGAGCGCCCCGCGATCTACCGCGAGGGTCACATCGCGGGTGCGCACTGCGTGGACCCTCGCCGCGACCTCCAGGATCCGCTCGTGCGCGACATCGCTGGGCCGGCGGCGATCGCAAAGCTCTGGCACCGGCTCGGAATCACGCGCGAGAGCTCGGTCGTGCTCTACGGCGACAAGAGCAACTGGTGGGCGTGCTTCGGGTTCTGGCTGTTCCGTGTCTACGGGCTGCGGCGGCTGCGGCTGCTCGACGGGGGCCGCCAGGCCTGGCTGGCCGACGGACGCGCGTTCGACCGCGACGGTCCGCGGCGGCACAGCGTCGCGCTCACCGATGTCCCGCGACCGCGGCGACGCGCGGACCTGCGCGCCGATCGGGCGGCCGTCGCCGCGGCCGCCCAGGCCGGACAGCAGCTGATCGACGTGCGCACGGCGGCCGAGTTCCGCGGCGAGGTGCTCAGCGAGCCGGGGTACGGGCACGAGGCCGCCCAGCGCGCGGGGCACATCCCATCCGCGATCAGCCTTCCGTGGGAGCGACTCGTCGGCGCCGACGGAAGGATCCTCCGGGACGCCGCCCTCCGCGAGCGGCTCGCCGCCGGCGGCGTCAAGCTCGAGCTGCCGTCGATCACCTACTGCCGGATCGGCGAGCGCAGTGCCCACACCTGGTTCGTGCTGCACGAGGTGCTCGGAGCCCCGGCCCGGAACTACGACGGTTCCTGGGCGGAGTGGGGGAGCATGATCGGCATGCCGATCGCGGTCGGGGACTGAGCGGTCGAGGCGCGCTCGGGCGCATCGCGGGCGCGCACGATGGAGCGGACGCCCCCGCGGCGGGCCGGGGTGCGCGAGGCTCGGACGCGCTCGATCGGGCGGGCGGGCCGGGGTGCGCGAGGCTCGGACGCGCTCGATCGGGCGGGCGGGCCGGCGTGCGCGAGGCTCGGACGCGCTCGATCGGGCGGGCGCCCGAGCGCCGGCCGGCGCGCGAGGCAGTTGCTTTTCAGATAGCAGCGAGCTAACGTCGAAGTATCGCACGGGCCCGCGCGGTCCGCGCCCGTCCTCGCGGAAGGAGAGCCGCCATGCCATCGAGCCACGCCCCGTCGAGTCCACCCGCGGCCGGCCCGCGCCGGACATCCGCGCCACCGCCGACGAGGCATCATCGGATCGTCATCGTGGGGGGCGGGACCGGGGGGGCGACGGTGGCCGCGCAGCTGTGCCGCAGGCTCAGGCGACCCGACGTGGCGGTGATCGAGCCCTCGGAGACCCACGAGTACCAGCCGCTGTGGACGCTCGTCGGCGGCGGCGTCGTGCCGAAGGAGCGCAGCCGCCACCACGAGATCGACGTGCTGCCCCGGAAGGCGACGTGGATCCGCCAAGCGGTGGCGAGCTTTGCGCCCTCGGAGAACGCGGTGACGCTCGATGACGACAGCCGCGTCACCTACGACTACCTCGTCGTCGCGGTCGGCATTCAGCTCAACTGGGACCGGATCAAGGGCATGAGCGTCGAGCAGCTGGGCAGGGACGGTGTCTGCTCGAACTATCGCTACGACAGCTGCGAGGGCACCTGGCGCACGCTTCAGCAGTTCACGGGGGGGACGGCGCTGTTCACGAATCCGCCCCCGCCGATCAAGTGCGCCGGGGCGCCGCAGAAGATCATGTACCTCGCCGACGATCACTTCCGCAGGCGCGGGGTGCGCGATCGCGCGCGGGTGATCTACGCCTCGGGCACGCCCGGGATCTTCTCGGTCAAGGAGTTCGCGGCGACCCTGAACAAGGTCATCGAGCGCAAGGGCATCGAGACGATGTACAAGTGCAACCTCGTCGAGATCAAGCCCTCAGAGCACCGAGCGATCTTCCAGAGCCTGGAGAGCGAGGAGCGGACCGAGGTGGAGTACGCGATGATCCACATCACCCCGCCGCAGGGGCCGCCCGACGTCATCAGGAGCAGTCCGCTGGCCAACGACGCGGGCTGGGTCAACGTCGACAAGGCGACGCTGCAGAGCCCGGACTACCCGAACGTGTTCTCGCTCGGCGACGCCTCCAGCCTGCCCACCTCGAAGACCGGGGCCGCGATCCGCAAGGAGGCACCGGTGCTCGTGCACAACCTGATGGCCACGATGGCCGGAAGGCCGCCCTCGGAGTTCAAGCACTATGACGGATACGCGTCCTGTCCGCTCGTGACCGGCTACGGCAGGCTCGTCCTCGCCGAGTTCGACTACGAGCTCAAGCCGGCGCCGTCGTTCCCGTTCGACACGACGAAGGAGCGCTGGTCGATGTACCAGCTCAAGCGCTACGGGCTGCCCGCCATGTACTGGCACGCGATGGTCAAGGGCCTGGACTGGCCGCCCCGCCTTCCCGGCAAAGCGCGCCTCAGCGGCGCCCGGCCGTCCGCCGCTTGACATTCAACTGTTTGGTTGTATGGTTGCTTGCGTGGATGCGCTCAGCCCTGAGCTGGCCGAGTTGATCGCGAGACGCTTCGCGGTCCTGTCGGACCCGGTCCGCGTCCGCATGCTCGATGCGATGCACACCGCGGGCGAGCTGTCGGTCGGAGAGCTCGCCGACGTGCTGGGAGCGAGCCATGCGAACGTGTCCAAGCACCTGCAGCTGATGCTCGCCGAGCGGCTCGTCTCCCGGCGGCGAGAGGGCGCGCGGGTCTACTACCGGATCAGCGACCCCAATCTGATCGTGCTGTGCGAGGAGGTGTGCAGCGGGGTGCGCCACACGTTGCGGGAGCTCCGCGCAATCGTCGAAGTGTCGACCCAGGAGGCATGAATGATCTTCCGTCAGATCACCCACGACGATCTCGGGTGCGCGTCGTACCTGATCGGCGATGAGAAGGCCGGTGTCGCGGCCGTCGTCGACCCGCGGTTCGAGGTCGACGAGTACCTTGAGCTCGCCCGCTACATGGGCGTCTCCATCGAGCACATCTTCGAGACGCACAACCATGCGGACCACGTCTCCGGGCACGGACGGCTCGCGGCGGCGACCGGCGCGACGATTCACATCCATCGCGAGGCGGCCCCGGACTACGAGCACGAGCCCTTCGACGACGGCGACGAGTTCTCGCTCGGCGCGCTGACCGTCCGCGTTCTGCACACGCCCGGGCACCGGCCTGAGCACAGCGCGTTCGCGCTCATCGACACCCGTCGCGGCGCCGAGCCGTGGGCCGTGCTCAGCGGCGACACGCTGTTCGTCGGCGACGTCGCGCGGCCCGATCTGGCGATCGAGAAGTCCGAGGGCGCACGCGGCATCTTCCGCTCGCTGCATGACAAGCTGCTCGGCCTCGCGCCTGACGTCGAGGTGTGGCCAGGGCATCTCGGCGGATCGATGTGCGGCGGGCCGGGGATGGACATGAAGGTCTCCTCGACGATCGGCTACGAACGCAATCACAACCCGGTCCTGCGGATCGACGACGAGCAGCGGTTCGTCGACGAGGCGCTCGCCAAGCTCGGACCCCAACCGCCGAACTTCAGGGCGATCGTGGAGCTCAACCGGGGGCCGCTGCTCACCGAGGGGGTCGAGCTGCTGCCGCTCGCGCCCCGCCAGGTCGAGCACAAGCGTCGCAGCGGCGCGCTGCTCGTCGACGTCCGCACCGACCAGCAGTTCGACGACGCGCACATCCCCGGCGCGATCTGCAACCCGATGCTGCGCGCCGGGTTCGGCTCGAAGCTCGCCTGGCTGGCCGATCGCGACCAGGAGGTCGTCTTCATCGGCCGCGACGACGAGGACGGCCGGCGCGCGGGTCAGCTCGCGGTCGCAGTCGGGATCCGCAAGCTGAGCGGCTACCTGCATGGAGGCATGACGAGCTGGCGCCAGGAGAAGCGAAGCATCGAGCACATCGAGCGCCTGCCGGTCGAGGATCTCCCGGCGCGCCTGGAGGCCGAGCCCGATCTGCAGGTCCTCGATGTGCGCGACCGCAGGGAATGGGAGACGGGACACCTCCCGGGATCGGCGTTCACGACCTGGCACGACATCAGCGAGGTGCCGGAGGGATTGGACCCGGCCGGGCCGATCGCGGTGATCTGCGGCTCCGGGCAGCGCGCGGCGACGGCGGCGAGCCTCCTCAGCCGTCTCGGCGCCCGCCGGGTGATCCACGTCGTCGATGGCGGCGTGCCGCGACTGGGCCACATCGGCGTCGAGCTTGCGACGAGCGCGGAGACGGCGGTCGCCTGATCGGGCTCATGCTTCACCCGCAACTCCCATGGTTCCTCGCCGGTCCGGCCCTCGGGCTGTGCGTCGTCGCCTGCCGCCTGCTGCTCAACGGCCGGCTCGGGATCACCGGCGGCTATTCCGAGATCATCGCCAAGCTCCGAGCGGGATCGCTGAGCTTCGACTGGCGCGGATGGCTCCTGATCGGCGTCGTGCTCGGCGCCCTCGGCTTTGCGCTGGCGAGCGGCGGCCCTGATTTCCACGGGTACGGCTGGCTCACGCGGAGCCTCACCGGCAGCGGGCGGATCCTCGTCGCCCCGATCCTCCTCCTCGCGGGGGTGCTCATCGGCTTCGGGGCCAAGCTCGCGGGGGGCTGCACCTCGGGGAACGGCCTGAGCGGCAGCGCCATGCTCTCGCGTGCGAGCCTCGTCGCCACGGCGACGTTCTTCGCGACGGCGATCGTCGTCAGCTTCCTCACGCGGGCGATCGCATGAGCACGCGGCTCGCGGGGCTCCTCATCGGTGCGTGCTTCGGCCTCGTCCTCTCATGGAGCGGGATGACGAGCCCCGACGTCATCCGCGAAGCGTTGCTCTTCCAGAACGCCTACCTGTTCCTGTTCTTCGCCTCCGCGGTGCTCACGGCGAGCGCCGGGCTGTGGATCCTGCGCAGGATGCGGGTGCGCAGCCTCCTCACCGGCGAGCGAATCGACTGGCCGCCCACGCCGCTGCGTCGGCGGCACATCACGGGAAGCCTGCTGTTCGGCCTGGGCTGGGGCGTCGCCGACGCGTGTCCGGGGCCGATCGCCACCCAGCTGGGCCAGGGCATCTGGTGGGGGCTGTGGACCCTCGCGGGTGTGACCGTCGGCGTGCTTCTCTTCCTGCGCCGCGGCGAGCCCGACTCGGAGCCCGCGCGGGAGCGAGCGGCGCCTCCGATCACGGCCTGATCGAGCACGACCAACCTTTGCCCGTCCACCGCGTTGTGAGAAATAGACAGCCCGGCGCCGCCGCCACGGGGCAGACGAGCGGATGACGCGGGATCGAAGGGGGCGCAGTGCCTGAGGGGAATGACTCCCCTCAGGCACTGGTGCGCGGAGGCCAGGAGGCAACCGAACAAAACCTCGGAAACTTTCACGCCGAAGGGGTGGCGTTCGGCGGCGCGGAGGTTCACACTGCGGAGAGTGGGCGCGACGCTCGAAGCTCCAGTCCGGTGGCTGAGCCGGAGCCCGGCACGGCTGACCGGGGAATCCGACGAGATGCTCGTCGAGCTTGTGCGCGGAGGGGACGACCGGGCGTTCGAGACGATCTACGACCGGTACGCGCCGGGGCTGCTCTCGTTCTGCACGCACATGCTCCGCAGCCGCGAGGCGGGCGAGGACGCGGTCCAGCTCACGTTCGTCGCGGCCTATCACGCGCTGCGGGGCGGCGCCGCGGAGATCGCGCTGCGCCCGTGGCTCTACGCGATCGCGCGCAACCGCTGCCTCTCCGAGCTCCGCGCGCGGCGGCCTGAGGGCCCGAGCGGCACGGAGCTGCCGCTCGCCCCGGACGTCACCGATCAGGTCCGTCGCCGCGAGGAGCTGCGGGAGCTGTTCGACGACATCCGCCGCCTGCCCGACGACCAGCGCGCGGCGCTCGTGCTGTTCGAGCTCGGCGACAACTCGCAGCGGGAGATCGCCGAGATCCTCGGCGTCCAGGCCGGCAAGGTGAAGGCGCTCGTCTTCCAGGCTCGGGAGGCTCTCACGCGGTGCCGCCGCGCCCGCAACCGCTCGTGTGTGGAGATCCGCGAGGAGGTGGCGAATCTGCGCGGCCGGGTCCCGGCGCGCAGTCCGCTCCGCACGCACATCGAGCGCTGTCCGGGCTGTGAAGCCTACGAGCGTGAGATCCGCCGCCAGCGCTCGGCGATTGCGCTCATCCTCCCGGTGCCGGCACTGGTCGGCCTCCGCGCCGCCGTGCTCGGATTGACCGCTCACGGCGGCCTTGCGGCGTCAGGCGGCGCCGGTGCCGCGGCCGGCGCGGGCGGAGTCGCGGGCGCCGGTGGGGCAGCCGCGGGCGCCGGTGGGGGTGCGGGCGGCGCGGCAGCGGCGGGCGGCGCGGCGAGCGCGGGCACGGGAGCGGCGATCGCCGGGACGGGCGCGACCGCGACCGGCACGTTCGCGTTCGGCGGGGGCGCGACCGCGACCGGCACGTTCGCGGTCGGCGGGGGCGCGACCGCGGCCGGCTCGATCGCCGGAGGCGTCACCGCCGCGGGTACGATCGCCGGCGGCGCCACCGCAGCGGGTGCGGTCGGCACCGGAGCCGCCGCGGCCGGCGGACTGGCGGCCGCGGGCGCCGGCACGGCGGTGGTCGCGGGCGGTTCTGTGGCGGCGGCCACGTCGGTGGCCGCGGCGACCGGTCTGACCGTGCTCGGCGGCTTCGGTTCGCACGCGGTGGCGAAGGTGCTCACCGCCGCGATCGTCGCGATCGGGGTCGCGGCGCCGCATGCCCGGGCGGGCGCAACGCCGCCTCAACACGGCGCGGCGCCGGTTGGGGCACCCGCGCCGGTCGCCGGCGGGGGCCGGACGATCCCGACGACGCTGCCGTGGGCCCCGCCGAGCGGCCCGACGCCGACGGCACCGATCGGGGTGACCGGCTCGGGCGCGGGTGTCACCATCGGGACCGCCGCGCCGGGTACGAACCAGCCGTCGCAGCCGGGCCCACCGTCGGCCTCGCCGTCGGCTCCGACGACCGGGAATCCGACGGGAGCCCCGGCGAGCGGGGATCCCGGAAGCCCGACGGGAAGCCCGACGAGCGGGAATCCGACGGGGAGTCCGACCAACTCGAGCCCGACCGGCAACCCGACGACCGATCCGACCGCCAACCAGCCCGTCTCGGGCCCGGGGGCGAGCGACCCGTCCGCGCCCCCGACATCGAATCCGGTCTCGAGCGGTCCCGGCGGGACGACGCCCCCGACCGACACGACAACGACGGCCACGACGACGACCGCCACGACGGCCACGACCGAGACGACGACGACCGCGACCACCACCACGACAACGACGACGGACACGACAACGACGGCCGGGACGACGACGACCACCACGACCGCGGCTCCGGGCACGGACACGACCGCGAACACCGACACGACCACCGCCACCACGGCCACCACCGCAGGCACGACGTCCTGATCCGGTCCGGGGGCGCTGCCGCTCGCTCGCTAGCGTTCTCGTCGTGAGTCGCATCGTCGTCATCGGCGCGACCGGGCACATCGGAAGCTATCTCGTGCCGCGGCTCGTGCGTGCGGGCCACGAGGTCGTGGCGCTCAGCCGCGGCGAGCGCGAGCCGTACGTCAAGGCCGCAGAGTGGGGCGCGGTCGAGCGCACCCGCGCCGACCGCGAGGCGGAGGACGCCGCAGGCACGTTCGGGGAGCGGATCGCGGCTCTCGAGCCGGACGTCGTCATCGACATGCTCTGCTTCACGCCCGCCTCGGCCGAGCAGCTCGTCGAATCGCTGCGCGCGAGCCGCCCGCTGCACATCCACTGCGGCACGATCTGGGTCCACGGCTCCGCGGCGCGCGTTCCGGTCACCGAGGATGAGCCCCGCACCGCGTACGGCGAGTACGGGACCGGCAAGGCTCAGGTCGAGGCGCTGCTGCATCGGGAGACGATCGCCGGCGGCCTCCCGAGCATCGTCCTTCACCCGGGGCACATCACCGGCCCGTGGCCATCGATCACGCCCGCGGGCAACCTCGACCCCGAGGTGTGGCGGCGCCTTGCAGTCGGCGAGCCGGTCGCGCTGCCCGACCTCGGGCTCGGCGTTCTCCACCACGTCCACGCCGACGACGTCGCGCAGGCGTTCGAGCGGGCGCTCACGCGGCCGGCCGCGATCGGCTCGAGCTTCCACGTCGTCGCCGAGCAGGCGATGACGCTCCGCGGGCTGGCGGAGGGCGTCGCCGGCTGGTTCGGGCGAGCGGCGAACCTCCAGCTCGTCGACTGGTCCGAGTTCGAGCGCCGGGTGGGACGCGAGCACGCCGCCGCGACCCGCGAGCATGTCGGGCGGAGCATCGCGGCGAGCATCGACCGTGCGCGCGAGGTCCTCGGCTACCGGCCGCGCTACAGCGCCCTCGAGGCGCTCCGCGACTCGGTCCGCCACCGTGTCGCGGCCGACGAGCTCGACCTCGGCGGCCAGTCACTCTGATCAGCGCGCGCCCCGGAGACGTCTCGGGCGATCCGCACCGAGCCCGGCGAGGCGCCGATTCGAGGCGAGCGCCGACACGGAGCCGCCCCGCCGACGGCCGTCAGCCCGTGCGATCGGCGACCCAGCGCTCGATGAGGAAGCGCGCGATCGAGACCTCGCCGGGCAACACGAAGCCGACGTCCTCGCCGCGCACCGCGGCCGCCACGACCTCTCGCGAGACCCAGTGGACCTCGTCGAGCTCACCGTCGGTGACGACCGGCTCGCCGCCGTCGGCGGTCGCGTGAAAGCCGAGCATCAGCGACGCCGGGAACGGCCACGGCTGGGAGGCGACGTACGTCGGGTGGTGGCACACGATCCCCGACTCCTCGCGCACCTCGCGGACGACGGCCTCCTCGGCCGCCTCGCCCGGTGACACGAACCCGGCGAGCACCGACATGTGTCCCTTCGGCCCGCCTGCGCGACGGCCGAGCAGGAGACGGTCGTCGTGCTCGACGGACATGATCACGACCGGGTCGGTGCGGGGGAAGTGATGGGCCCCGCAGCCCGGGCAGCGACGCTCGAAGCCGCCCTCGACGCTCTCGGTGAGGTGGCCGCAGTTGGCGCAGAAGCGGTGGCGTCGGTGCCAGCCGAGGAGCGCCGCCGCATAGGCGGCCAGGCCGCCCTCGGACGCCGGCAGCGTGAGGCCTGCCTCGCGCAGCGGGATGAGGCGTGTGCCGGCCGGCTCGCGCTCGAGGTCGATCGCGAACAGCGGCACGCCGTCGGCGACGCCAAGCAGGATCGGCTCGGCGAGCTGCTCGTCCGTCGGCTTGACGCGCGCGAGCTCGAGCGCCTCCCCGACGCCCGACACGAGCACCTGCCCGCCGCCGGCCGCGATCCCGCGCCGGGCCGGCGAGGCGACGACCTCGCCGAGCCACGCGGGGTCCTTGCGCTGCGCGCCCGCGCGGTCGAGCGCGGCGCCGGTGAACGGCCGTCGCGCTCGCGGTCGGTGCACGGCGCCGCTCAGCGGCCCTGCGCCTGTTGCTCCTCGACGGTGAGCTCGGCGGTCGGCCGGGCCTCGAGGCGCGCGTCGGGGATCGGCTCGCCGCTCAGCACCGACAGGCCGTACGTCCCGTTGCGCAGGCGCTCCTCGGCGCGCTCGACGGCCGCCAGCTGGGCCTCGAGCTCGCGCCGGCGGCCCTCGTCGAACTCGTCCTGGTAGAGCCCCTCCTCGCCGAACGAACCGGGCGCGCGCTCCGCGTCGCCCTCGGCGGGGGCGCCGGCATGCAGCTTCAGCGCGGACTCCAGTCGCGCGCGCTCCTGGGCCAGCAGCTCACGTGCTCGTTCGGGTTCCACCGCCGTCTGAGCCTACACAGGGTGCGCGGGGTGGAGGGGGCGGAAAGGCGCGACGCTCGATCCGGCGCTACGGCGCGAGCGTCGACTCCGCAGCCTGCACGCGGTTGCCGCCGAGGGCGCGGGCGACCTGAAGCGCGCGGTCGGCCTGGCGCAGCAGGTCCTCGGCGGCGAGCGCGTCCATCGGAAGCGCGGCCACGCCCAGGCTCGCGGTGAGTCGGCCGTCCGCCTCCCGGGTGAGCAGCTCCAGGCCGCGGCGGAGCTTCTCGGCGAGCTCGAGCCCGCCCTCGCGGTCGGTGTCGGGCGCGAGCACGAGGAACGTGTGGGCGTCGTAGCGCGCGATGAAGTCGCTGGCGCGCGCCGCCGCGGTGAGCTCGCGGGCGACGAGCGCGACCGCCTGCTCGCGCTCGGCCTTCTCGCGCGGCGGCCGGTCGAGACCGAGCAGCACCGCCGCCAGCGGGGAGATCGCGCGACCGGCCTGGGCGCACAGCCGGCGCAGCGTCTGCTCGGCGGCCGGCCGGTTGGGGAGCGCGGTGAGGGGATCCGATCCGGCACGGCGCTCGACCGCCGCCTGCTCGCGTCGGACGACAAGCACGGGTGCCGCTCGCCGGACGGCCTCGCGGATGAGCGCACGCGCCGTCGAGCTGATGCGAGGGCCCGAGACGAGCAGCGCGCCCACATCGGCTCCCGGCCCGCGCAGCGGTTCGCACGTGACCTCGCCGGCGAGCTCTCCGCAGAGCGCGCATTCGATGTTCGCCTCCGAACCGTCCCCGTGGATGGGGCGTCTCACCTCCCGCGCCCTCCCGAGCTCAAGCGCGCGGCAGCCCGTCGACGTGATCCGCGCGCTTGCAAGCCCCCGCAGGGGCGTGTCGAGGACCCGCTCCCCGAACGTGAGCTCGAGCCCCTGGGCGGGCTCGCCCGCGGACAGCAGCACCGCGCCTGCCCGCGGCGCGATCGCGTGCACGTAGCGGAGCAGCAGGCGACGCGCCTGGGCTTCGGACGTCGAGCCGACAAGCAGCCGCGTGAGCTCGTCGAGCTCGTCCGCCTCGCGGTCCGCTCTCCGCCGCGCGTCGTGGGCGACCGCCAGGCCGCACGCGCCGTATCCGAGCGCGATTCCCCCGACGAACAGCCCGGATACGAGTGGCCCGGCCCCGAGGAGCCGCGCGGCCACCGCGGCCGCTGCGCAAGCGAGCGCCGCGGTCAGCGCGAACGCGGCGAGCGCAGGGGCGGGCATTCGTGCCATCAGGGACGTGGTCGGCCGCCCGGGTCGATTCTTGAGCCCTCGATGTGCGCCCCGTCATCCTCGCGGAGGGGTAGGGTTCGCACAGGCGTGTGGGGAGATGCACCCAGATGGCGGTGAAGGCGGACGAGCTTGAGCTCGACCTGATCGACTCGGTGCTCGAGGCGGTCACCGCCCGCCTCGGGCATGAGCCGTCGTGGGCGTGCGCCGAGTTCGTGCGCCAGTTCTTCCACTGGGTGCCCGCCCAGGACCTGCGTGAGCGCGAGCTCGACGCGCTCGCCGCGACAGTCCTCGGCGAATGGGAGATGGCCGCACGGCGCCGGCTCGGCGAAGCGAAGGTGCGCGTGTTCAACCCGGAGGAGCTCGGTCTGCCGCACACGGTCGTCGAGGTCGTCTGCGACGACATGCCGTTCCTCGTCGACTCGGTGACGATGGAGCTGGGCCGCCAGGGCTACGCGATCGAGCTCCTCATCCATCCGGTGATGCGGGTCGTGCGCAGCCCCGAGGGGATCCTCGCCGACGTCATCGCGCCGGAGGCGAGCGATCCGGAGGCGGTCGCCGAGTCGATCATCCACGTCGAGCTCACGCGCGAGCCGGACTCCGAGCGGCTCGGCCGGCTGCGGGTCGGGATCGAGCGGGTGCTCGACGACGTACGCGCTGCGGTCGAGGACTGGCATCCGATGCGCGATCGCACGGCCGAGCTGGCGGCCGAGCTCGAGCGCCGTCCGCCGCCGTGCAACAGTCACCTGCTCGCCGAGACGCGCGAGTTCCTCACCTGGCTCGCCGACGGGCATTTCACGTTCCTCGGCTACCGCGAGTACGAGCTTCGGGACGGGGTGCTCTCCGCGATCCCGCGCACGGGGCTCGGGATCCTCCGGGACGGGGGCACCGAGCACGTCAAGCAGCTGTCAGAACGCGCGCTCGCCGAGGCCCACCGGCCGAACCCGCTCGTGCTCTCCAAGGCCAACGCGCGCTCCACCGTCCACCGTCCCGCCTACCTCGACTACATCGGCGTCAAGCGCTTCGACGAGAGCGGCGCGGTGCTCGGCGAGCGGCGCTTCCTCGGGCTCTACACCTCGAGCGCGTACCACGCTCCGCCGGCCGAGGTCCCGCTCCTCCGGGACAAGGTCGAGCGGATCATGCACGCGGCGGCGTTCCCGCCCGACAGCCACGACGCCAAGGGCCTGATCGACATCCTCGAGTCGCTGCCGCGCGACCTGCTCATCCAGATCGACCCCGACGACCTGTTCGAGATGGCGATGGGCGTGCTCGGGCTCGGGGAGCGCCCGCGGGTCCGGCTCTTCGTCTCCCGTGACCGACTCGACCGGTTCGTCGCCGCGACGCTCTGCATGCCGCGCGACCGCTTCAACACCGAGAACGGGCGCAAGGCGAGCGCGATCCTCGCCGAGGCGTTCGGCGGCGACCACGTCGACTGGCGCCTGCAGCTGTCGGAGTCGGTGGTCGTGCGGGTCGACTACACGGTCCACTGCGGCGGCGGGATCCTCGACGCCGACGTCGCCGAGGTCGAGTCGCGGATCGCTCAGGCGACGCGCGACTGGCGCGACGACCTGCGCGCGGCGCTCACCCAGCGCCACGGCGAGGAGCGCGGCCTTCAGCTCGATGCGGTCTACGGCTCGGCGTTCCCGCGCTCCTACCGGGCGCTCGTCGATGCGGTGACCGCAGTCGACGACATCGCCCGCATCGACCGGCTGCGCGCGACCGGGCGGGCGATCCTCGCCGTCCACCGCCGGCCCGGGGACCCTGAGCGGATGGTCCGCGCCAAGCTGTTCAGCTCGAGTCCGGTGACGCTCTCGGAGGTCGTGCCGACGTTCGAGCACATGGGCGCCCGAGTCGTCGACGAGCGGCCGTACGAGATTCGCCCCGGCGACGGGGAGGCGGTGTGGGTGTACGACGTCGGGCTGAGCTGCGACCCGGCGGACCTCGACCGCGCCGGCGAGGAGTTCGCGGCTGCGTTCCTCGGCGTGTGGACCGGGCGCTACGAGGACGACCGCCTCAACGGCCTCGTGATGCGGGTCGGGCTGAGCGGCCGGCAGATCACGGTGCTGCGGGCGATCCTTCGCTACCTGCGCCAGGCGGTGAGCCCGTTCTCGGACTCCTACATGATCTCCACGCTGCTCGACAATCCTGCGATCGCGGCACGGCTGATCGCGCTGTTCGAGGCGCGCTTCGACCCTGACGCCGACGACGGCAGGCGGGAGTCGACGGTCGAGCGGATCCGGGCCGAGGTCGTCGAGGCGATCGACTCGGTCGCAAGCCTCGACGCCGACCGCATCCTGCGATCGGTGCTCCATGTCATCGAGGCGATGCTGCGCACCAACCACTGGCGCGGCACCGGCGGCGACCCGCACCCGGACTACCTGTCGTTCAAGCTCGACCCGTCGCGGCTCGACATGCTGCCGCGACCGCGGCCGCGCTACGAGATCTTCGTCTACTCGCCGCGCGTGGAGGGCATCCACCTGCGCGGCGGCCGCGTCGCCCGGGGGGGCCTGCGCTGGTCGGACCGGCGGGAGGACTTCCGCACCGAGGTGCTCGGGCTGATGAAGGCCCAGATGGTGAAGAACGCGCTCATCGTGCCGGTCGGCTCCAAGGGCGGCTTCGTCGTCAAGCGACCGCCGCCGGTGACCGACCGCGAGGCGTACCTGCAGGAGGGGATCGACGCCTACCGCACGTTCCTGCATGGCCTGCTCGACCTCACCGACAACTACGTCGACGACGGCGTCAGGCCGCCGGCGCGGGTGGTGCGCTACGACGGGGACGACCCGTACCTCGTCGTCGCCGCCGACAAGGGCACGGCGCGCTTCTCGGACATCGCCAACTCGGTCTCCGAGGAATACGGGTTCTGGCTGGGCGACGCGTTCGCCTCGGGCGGCTCGCACGGCTACGACCACAAGGCGATGGGCATCACCGCGCGCGGCGCCTGGGAGTCGGTCAAGCGCCACTTCCGTGAGCTCGGCATCGACGTCGCCTCCCAGCCGTTCACGGTCGTCGGGATCGGCGACATGGCCGGCGATGTGTTCGGAAACGGGATGCTTCGCTCGCGCCACATCCGGCTCGTGGCCGCGTTCAACCACGCGCACATCTTCCTCGATCCGGATCCCGATCCCGACGCGAGCTTCTCGGAGCGGCGGCGGCTGTTCGAGCTGCCGCGCTCGGCCTGGAGCGATTACGACCCGGCGGCGATCAGCGAGGGCGGCGGCGTCTACCCGCGGACCGCCAAGTCGATCGAGATCAGCCCGCAGGTGCGCGCCGCGCTCGGGACCGACGCCACCCGACTGTCGCCGAACGAGCTCATCGCCGTCATCCTGCGGGCGCCCGTCGACCTGCTGTACAACGGCGGCGTCGGGACCTATGTGAAGGGCTCGGGGGAAACGCACGCGGACGTCGGCGACCGCGCCAACGACGCGCTCCGGGTGGACGGCGCGCAGGTGCGCTGCCGCGTCGTCGCCGAGGGCGGGAACCTCGGCTTCACCCAGCGCGGGCGGATCGAGTACGCGCTGCGCGGCGGCCCGAGCGGCAGCGGCGGGCGGATCAACACGGACGCGATCGACAACGTCGCCGGGGTCAACTGCTCAGACCATGAGGTGAACATCAAGATCCTCCTCGGGGACCTGATCGCGGACGGCAAGCTGTCCGAGGACCAGCGCGACACCGTGCTCGAGTCGATGACGGAGGCGGTCGCCGAGGAGGTGCTGTACGGCAGCTACACGCAGACGCAGGCGCTGTCGCTCGCCGTGCACCAATCGGTGGCGATGCGCGACGTCCACGCGCGGCTGCTGCGCTGGCTCGAGACCCGCGCGGGCCTCGATCGCGAGATCGAGGTGCTGCCGACCGAGGATGCGCTCGCGGAGCGGCGAGCGGAGCGGCGGGGGCTCGTGTCGCCGGAGCTGGCGGTCGTCATGGCGTACGTGAAGATCGCGCTCTACGAGGAGCTGCTCGAGTCCGATCTCCCCGACGATCCCTACCTGCTCGGCGACCTCGAGCGCTACTTCCCGGCGCCGCTCGGTACCGGCTCGGCCTCGGCGGACCGCGCCCCGTCGGGGACCGAGGGGGCCGAGCGCTACATGCAGGAGATCCGCGAGCACCGCCTGCGCCGCGAGCTCGTGGCGACGCTCGTGGCCAACCAGCTCGTCGACCGCGGCGGCACGACGTTCGCGTTCCGGCTGGGGGAGGAGATGGGGGTGACCGCCCCCCAGCTCGCGCGCGCGTTCGCGGTCGCTCGCGAGGTGTTCGAGATGCGCGACTTCTGGGACGCGATCGAGGACCTCGACAATCGGGTCGAGGCCGGCACGCAGATGTCGATGCTGCTCGAGGGCCGGCGCCTGGTGGAGCGCGCGACCCGCTGGCTGTGCCGCGCGCGCGCGCGCACCGAGATCGACGTCACGCAGACCGCGCACCACTTCGAGGCCGGCGTGCGTGAGCTCTACTCCGCGATCCCCGAGATCCTCACGAGCGCCGACCACGAGGCATACGATGCGCGCCTGGCCGAGCTCATCGAGGCGGGCGTCCCCACCGAGCTCGCGCGGCGCGTCGCGGCGATGCAGGGCCTGTTGTCGGTGTTCGACATCGTCGAGGACGCCGCCGCCTGCGCCACCGACCAGGAGACCGCCTCGTGCGTCTACTTCGGGATCGGCGAGCGGCTGAGCCTCGACTGGCTCCGCGACCGGGTGCTCGAGCTGCCGCGCTCGGACCGCTGGCAGGCGCTCGCTCGCTCGGCCCTGCGCGACGACCTCTACGAGCTGCACCGGATGCTCACGCGCGAGATCCTGCAGGGCGCCGACGGGCGAGACGGCCTGGAGGCGATCGAGTGGTGGCTTGAGCAGAACGCCGATTCGGTCGCGCGCGCGCGGAGCGTGCTCGCGGACGTGCGGGCGTCGGAGATCTATGACACGACGACGCTGCCGGTCGTCGTGCGTGAGCTGAAGAACCTCGCCTCCGAGGCGGCGCCGCTGTCGTGAGCCGTCGGGCGCGGCCGGTGCGGTCCGCCGCCGCCGTGTGCCGTCGAGCCCGGTCGGGGCCCACCGCCGCCGCGGCCCGCGGGAGCGTCTAAGCTCGCCAGCGCATGTCCACGCTCACCACGACAGTCACCGAGCTGCCCGAGTCGCGCGTCCGCGTCCAGGCCGAGGTGCCGGCCGACGAGGTCGAGCGCCGGCTGCAGCAAGCTGCGCGCAAGCTCGGCTCCCAGCTGCGCGTGCCGGGCTTCCGCAAGGGCAAGGTGCCCCCGGCGGTCGTCATCCGTCGCCTCGGGCGGGACTACGTGCTCGACGAGGCGCTGCGCAGCGCGCTCGGGAGCTGGTACGTGGACGCGATCGACACGTCCGGGATCGTTCCGATCGGAGAGCCTGACCTCGACGTCGGGGAGATGCCCGCCCAGGGCCAGCCGCTGCGCTTCTCGATCGAGATCGGCGTGCGGCCGACCGCCCGCCTCGGCGAGTACAAGGGCCTTGAGGTCGGGCGCCGCGAGCCGGAGGTCGACGAGTCCAAGGTCGAGGAGGCGCTCGAGGCGCTGCGCGACCGGATGGCGCGCCTGGAGACGGTCGAGCGGCCCGCGCAACGGGGCGACCACGTCGTCGTCGACTATGTCGGCCGGCTCGACGGGGAGCCGTTCGAGGGAGGCACGGCCCGCGACCAGCTGATCGAGCTCGGCGCGGGCGCGCTCATCCCGGGCTTCGAGGAGCAGCTCGAGGGCGTGAGCGCCGGCGAGGAGCGGACGATCACGGTCAGGTTCCCGGAGCGCTACGCCGAGGAGCTCGCCGGGCGCGAGGGGACGTTCGACGTGACCGTCCACGAGGTGAAGGCGAAGATCCTGCCCGAGCTCGACGACGATTTCGCCGCCGAGGCCTCAGAGTTCGACACGCTCGCCGAGCTGCGTGAGGACGTCGCCACGAAGCTGCGGGAGGCCGAGGAGCGCGCGATCGAGCAGGAGTTCGAGCAGGCGGTGCTCCAGGCGGCGACCGACAATGCGACGGTCGAAGTTCCGCCCGCGCTCGTCCACGCGCGCGCGCACGAGATGGTCGAGCAGTCCTTCAGCGCGCTCGCCCGTCAGGGGATCTCGCGCGAGATGTACCTGCGGATCGCGGGCAAGAGCGAGCACGAGCTCGCCGAGGAGGCCGAGCCCGACGCCGAGCAGGCGCTCCGCCGCGAGGCGGTGCTCGCAGCGATGGTCGAGGCCGAGCGGGTGGAGCCGACCGACGAGGACCTGACCGAGGCGCTGCGGCCCGCGGCCGAGCGTGACGGCTCCGATCCGGCTGAGGTCGTGGAGTCGCTGCGGACCTCCGGCCGCCTGGACCAGGTGCGCGAGGACGTCGCCGCTCGGCAGGCGCTCGAGCGGATCGTCGCGGCCGCGAAGCCGATCAGCGTGTCCGCGGCGCAGGCGCGTGAGGCGCTGTGGACGCCCGACAAGGGCGAGGTGGGAGGCGCGGCGTCGGGCGGTGAGGGCTCGTCCGCGGGCGCGGCGGGATCGGGCTCAGCGTCCGGGTCGGGCTCGGGCACCGGGTCGGGGTCCGGGACCGGGTCGGGGTCCGGGAAGCTCTGGACGCCCGGCAGCTGACGTCGGGCCGCGCCAGACCCGGGCGGGGCGGCTGAACCGCCCGCGGTCGTGCCCGGGCGGGGCGGCTGAGCCGGCCGCGGTCGTGCCCGCGCGGGGCGGCTGAACCGGCCGCGGTCGCGCCCGCGCGGGGCGGCCGAACCGGCCCCGGTCGCGCCGGAGCGCCCCGGCGAAGACCCGCGGCGCCCACGCCTGTCCGGTCCACGAAAGCGCGGGGTTTGCAGGGATTTCTTGA
Organism: Solirubrobacteraceae bacterium; assembly: GCA_035294545.1. Taxonomy (GTDB): domain Bacteria; phylum Actinomycetota; class Thermoleophilia; order Solirubrobacterales; family Solirubrobacteraceae; genus Palsa-465. The sequence continues at coordinate 59,700 of DATGKS010000030.1, forward strand.
TTGCCAGTGCGCGACGTGCATCGGGTCTGGCATGCTTGTCCGAGAGGGGGTGGCGGGCCAGGGGCTCGTTGCTACAGTCGGCAGGATTCCGCCACGAGGACTGCGAAAGAAGCGAGCGACATGAGCCCACTTGTACCGATGGTGGTTGAGCAGACCTCGCGCGGGGAGCGCGCGTTTGACATCTACAGCCGCCTGCTCAACGAGCGCATCATCTTCCTCGGCACGCCGGTCGACGACCAGATCGCCAACTTGATCGTCGCCCAGCTGCTGCACCTCGAGTCCGAGGATCCGGACAAGGACATCTCGCTCTACATCAACTCGCCGGGCGGGTCGGTGTACGCGGGCCTCGCGATCTACGACACGATGAACTTCATCAAGCCCGACGTACAGACGATCTGCGTCGGGATCGCGATGTCGATGGGGGCGCTGCTGCTCGCCGGCGGTGCGCCGGGCAAGCGGATGGCGCTGCCCAACGCGAAGATCCTCATCCACCAGGTGAGCTCGAGCTTCCAGGGGCAGGCGACCGACATCGAGATCCACGCGCGGGAGGTGATCGACCTCCGCCGCCGACTGGATGAGATCATCGCCACGCACACGGGGAAGGACCTCGAGACGGTGAAGAAGGACACGGAACGCGACTACTTCATGAGCTCCGAGGAGGCCAAGGAGTATGGGGTCATCGACCGGGTGATCTCCGAGCACTGAGGCTTTCGAGCCTTCGGCCGATCACCCGGGAGCCCGACGCGCAGACAGCGAACACACCATGGCACGACCGACCGACTCCAATGAGCAACTGCTCTGCAGCTTCTGCGGCAAGTCCCAGCGACAGGTCAAGAAGCTGATCGCAGGGCCCGGCGTCTACATCTGCGACGAGTGCATCGATCTCTGCAACGAGATCATCGACGAGGAGCTCACCGCCCCACCGTCGTTCGACATCGAGAACCTCCCGAAGCCGCGCGAGATCTACGACGTGCTCGGCGAGTACGTCGTCGGCCAGGAGCAGGCGAAGCGCTCGCTGAGCGTCGCCGTCTACAACCACTACAAGCGCGTGCAGATGATGCAGTCCGATGACCACGACATCGAGCTGCAGAAGTCGAACATCCTGCTGCTCGGGCCGACCGGCTGCGGCAAGACGCTCCTCGCGCAGACCCTCGCGAAGATCTTGAACGTGCCGTTCGCAATCGCCGACGCGACGGCGCTCACCGAGGCCGGCTACGTCGGCGAGGACGTCGAGAACATCCTCCTCAAGCTGATCCAGGCCGCCGACTACGACGTGAAGAAGGCGGAGACCGGCATCATCTACATCGACGAGGTTGACAAGATCGCCCGCAAGGCCGACAACCCGTCGATCACCCGCGACGTGTCGGGCGAGGGCGTCCAGCAGGCGCTCTTGAAGATCCTCGAGGGAACGACCGCAAGCGTGCCGCCCCAGGGCGGGCGCAAGCATCCCCACCAGGAATTCCTGTCGATCGACACGACGAACATCCTGTTCATCTGCGGCGGTGCGTTCGCGAATCTCGATCAGGTGATCGAGCGACGGATCGGCCACCAGGGCGTCGGCTTCGGCGCCGAGATCCAGTCCAAGGCCCAGCGCGACACGGGCGAGATCTTCGAGCGCTGCCTGCCGGAGGACCTCATCCAGTACGGTCTGATCCCGGAGTTCATCGGCCGGCTGCCCGTCATGTCGGCGATCCACCAGCTCGGCCGGGGCGAGCTCATGCAGATCCTCACCGAGCCGCGCAACGCGCTCGTCAAGCAGTTCCAGCGCTTCTTCCAGTTCGACGGGATCGAGCTCGTGTTCGCCGACGAGGCGCTCGCCAGCGTCGCCGACAAGGCCCTGGAGCGCGAGACCGGTGCCCGCGGGCTCCGCTCGATCATCGAGGAGACGCTGCTCGAGGTCCAGTTCGAGCTCCCGTCCCGGCGCGACGTCCAGAAGTGCGTCGTCACCCGCGAGACGATCGAGAAGGGCGTGTCGCCGACGCTCGTCACCGCCGCCGCGGACGACGACTCCGGCGACGACGCCGAAGCAGCCGCCTGAGCCCGGTGGTCGCGGCCCGGGTCCGGTGGCGGCCGCCTGAGCCGGCGGTCGCGTCGGCGCCCGTCGAAACCGGCACAGAATTGTGACTATTGGGCGCGGCGGACGTGCGACGCTCGCCGTGTGCCGCCCGCCGACCGCAGCCGCGCCCCGGATGACGCCGCCTGTGCGAGCGTCCCGCCGTCTCCCGCGGGCGAGGCGGGGAGGGTTTGTCCTGCTGAGGCGGACAAGGGTTCCCGGCATGGCGTCGGTGGACGGTCCGCGGGCGAGGCGGGGAGGGTTTGTCCTGCTGAGGGGGACAAGGGTTCCCGGCATGGCGTCGGTGGACGGTCCGCGGGCGAGGCGGGGAGGGTTTGTCCTCCTGAGGCGGACAAAGGTTCCCGGCATGGCGTCGGTGGACCGTCCGCGGGCGAGGCGGGGAGGGTTTGTCCTGCTGAGGGGGACAAGGGTTCCCCGCAACGGTGGGCGGACCTCGCGGCGCTGAGTCGGCGGCAGGACGGGGTCTTCTCGACCGCGCAGCTTGAGGGCCACGGGTTCGATCGGCGCCGGTTGGGGCTGCTCGTACGGAAAGGGCGGTTCGTGCGGCGGCATCGCGGCGTCTACGCCGACGCGCTCGTCAAGCCGACGCGGCGCGGCCGGCTGCTCGGCGCGCAGCTCGCCCTCGGTGACGAATCGTTTCTGAGCCGCCGGACGGCGCTCGGGGTCGCCAGGGCGCGGGCGATCAACCTGCGCGAGATCGAGGTGACGGTCGTCGCCGAGCACACGCCGCGGCACAGCGGCCTCGTCGTGCACCGCACCAGCATCGAGCCGCTCGCCGACGAAGTCCGGGTCATCGACGGGCTCCGGGTCGCCTCCCCGTCGCTCGCGCTCGTCGAGACCGCCGGCCGGGAGTCCGATGCTGAGCTCGACCGGCTGATCGCCGAGCTCGCCCGCCGTCGGCTGCTCGACCTCGAGCGGATCGATGCGGCAATCGCCAGGAGACGTGGCCTCCGCGGCATCGCCCGACTCAGGGCGGCACTCGCGCGCTACCGCCCGCCCGCGGGCGATCCGGCACAGCGCGCCTCCGCCTTCGAGCGCGGCTTCGCTGCCTGGCTCTCCGAGCATCCCGAGATCCCCGCGCCCGAGCGCAACGTGCGGCTCGGGCCGTGGGAGGTCGACTTCCATTGGCCCGCACAGCGCGTCGTCGCCGAGACCGACGGCGACCAGTACCACCGCACGCCGCAGGAGCTTGAGCGCGACCGGGTCAAGGACGCCTGGTTGCAGCGCCACGGCGTGAAGGTCATCCGCGTCACAGAGTTTCGCTTCGCGCACGATCGCGCCGGAATCCTGTCCGATCTCGTGGCGATGCTGTGGGCGGCGGCGTG